>NZ_JBVHDT010000017.1:0-158248 GCF_055563235.1 Streptomyces sp. NPDC003248
CCGTCCTCGCCACCGAGCTGACCCCCTCGGTCCTCGGCCAGCTCGTCGCCCTCTACGAGCACAAGGTGTTCGTGCAGGGCGCCGTCTGGAACATCGACTCCTTCGACCAGTGGGGAGTGGAGCTGGGGAAGGTCCTCGCCAAGCGCGTCGAGCCCGCGCTGACCGAGGGCGCGGACGTGCCCGGCCTGGACCCCTCGACCCAGGCCCTGGTCGCCACGTACCGCGAGCTGCGCGGGCGTAGCTGAGCGGGACTCCGGCAGACTCCCCGGAGGTCCTGGAGACGATCGCCGGGGAGTGCGACGTGGCGCGTGCGCGGGGGAGCCGGACCGCCGGCGGCCTGACCGCCGGCTCCTTCCTCCTCGGCGTCCACTCCTTCGTCGAGGGCCGCGCCTCCGGTCCCCACAACGGGCGGAACCCGTACGGCGGTCGACCGTACGGGTTCCGGGAGAGGGGCGGGTTTCCGTCAGGGGGACGCCGGGGGATACAGCGCCTTCGGGAGCTGGGAGGCCGCCGCCGAGTCCAGGAGCCACAGGGTGCGGGACCGGCCGCGGGCTCCCGCCGCCGGGGCCTGGATCTCGCCCGCGCCGGACAGGGCGATGGCGACCGCCTGCGCCTTGTCCTCGCCGGCCGCGAGCAGCCACACCTCACGGGCCGCCCGGATCGCCGGGAGGGTGAGGGTGACGCGGTTCGGCGGGGGCTTCGGCGCGCCGCGCACGCCGACCACCGTGCGCTCGGTCTCCCGTACGGCGGGCAGCTCCGGGAAGAGCGAGGCCACATGGGTGTCCGGGCCGACGCCCAGCATCAGGACGTCGAAGGTGGGGACGGCGCCGTGGTTCTCGGGACCGGCCGCCCGGGCCAGTTCGTCGGCGTAGGCGGCCGCGGCCGCCTCCACGTCGGCGCCGTGGGGACCGTCGGACGCGGGCATGGCGTGCACGCGCTCGGGGTCCACCGGCACGGAGTCCAGCAGCGCCTTGCGGGCCTGTGTGACGTTGCGCTCCGGGTCGCCCTCGGGCAGGAAGCGCTCGTCACCCCACCACAGGTCGAGCCGGGCCCAGTCGACGGCGTCCCGGGCCGGAGCGGACGCCAGCGCGGCCAGCAGGCCGTTGCCGTTGCGGCCACCGGTGAGGACCACGGACGCGTGGCCCTGGGAGGCCTGCGCGTCCACGATCTTCGTGATCAGGCGGGCCGCGGCGGCCTGTGCCATCAGTTCCTTGTCGTGGTGCACGACGAGCTGAGGAACGCTCACTTCGCCGCCGCCCTCTTCGTCGGCGCCTTGCGGGCGGTCTTCTTCGCCGCCTGCTTGGCGGGCGCCTTCGCGGCCTCCTCGACGGGAGTCCCGACGGCGACCGGCTCGTCCGACGCCACCGGTTCTCCGCCCGAGGCGGCAGGCTCCCCATCCGAGGCGGCAGGCTCCTCGCCGGCGGAGGCGGGCTCGGCGGCCGGCGCCGCCGGCTCCTCGGCCACGGCGTCCGGCGCGGACGCTCCCGCGTTCAGCCGTTCCACCCCGAACCGCAGCGTGGCGGCGTAGGTGTCGTCCGGGTCGAGCCGGCGCAGTTCCTCCGCGATCAGCTCGGCCGTGTCCCGGCGCTTGAGCGCCACCGCACGGTCCGGCTGGCCCTCGATGGACAGCGTGGCCAGCGAGCCGTCGGCCCGGTCCAGCGCGATCGGGCCGCAGTCGGTGGCCATGCGCACCGCCGTGAGGCCCGGCCCGCCGGACAGCGAGCGCTGGACGGGGACGCCCAGCCGGTCACCGAGCCACATCGCGAGCAGCTCGCAGCTCGGGTTGAACTCCTCGCCCTCCACCTCGACCGCCTCCACCGTGCAGGTGACCTGGTCCAGGGCCGCGGCCAGCATCGAGCGCCAGGGCGTGATGCGGGTCCACGACAGGTCGGTGTCGCCCGGGGTGTAGCGCTCGGCGCGGGCCACCAGGTCCCGTACCGGCTGCTCGGCGGCGTAGGTGTCGGTGACACGGCGCTGGGCCAGTGCGCCGAGGGGGTCCTGGGCCGGGTCGAGGGGCGCGTTCACCGGCCACCAGACGACGACGGGCGCGTCGGGCAGCAGCAGGGGCAGCACCACCGACTGCGCGTGGTCGGCCACCTCGCCGTACAGCCGCAGCACGACCGTCTCGCCGGTGCCCGCGTCGGCACCCACCCGCACCTCGGCGTCGAGCCGGGACTTCGTGCGGTCGCGGGGCGAGCGGGAGACCCGCTTGATGACCACCAGTGTGCGCGAGGGGTGTTCGCGCGAGGCGTCGTTGGCGGCCTTGAGCGCGTCGTAGGCGTTCTCCTCGTCCGTGACGATGACCAGCGTGAGCACCATGCCCACGGCCGGTGTGCCGATCGCCCGGCGGCCCTTCACCAGCGCCTTGTTGATCTTGCTGGCCGTGGTGTCCGTGAGGTCTATCTTCATGGCCGGCGCCAGCTCCGTCCGTCTCGTTCGAGCATCTCGTCCGCCTCGACGGGTCCCCAGGTGCCGGCCTGGTACTGGGCCGGCGTGCCGTTGGCGTCCCAGTACTCCTCGATCGGGTCGAGGATCTTCCAGGACAGCTCGACCTCCTCCGTGCGCGGGAAGAGGTTGGAGTCGCCGAGGAGCACGTCGAGGATCAGCCGCTCGTACGCCTCGGGCGAGGACTCGGTGAACGACTCGCCGTAGGCGAAGTCCATCGACACGTCCCGGATCTCCATCGAGGTGCCCGGCACCTTGGAGCCGAAGCGGACGGTGACGCCCTCGTCGGGCTGGACGCGGATGACGATCGCGTTCGACCCGAGTTCCTCGGTGGCCGTCGTGTCGAACGGGGAGTGCGGCGCCCGCTGGAAGACGACCGCGATCTCGGTGACCCGGCGGCCCAGGCGCTTGCCGGTGCGCAGGTAGAACGGGACGCCCGCCCAGCGGCGGTTGTCGACGTTCAGCTTGATCGCGGCGTAGGTGTCGGTCTTCGACTTGGCGTCGATGCCCTCCTCCTGGAGGTAGCCGATGACCTTCTCGCCGCCCTGCCAGCCGGCCGCGTACTGGCCGCGCACGGTGTCCGCACCGAGGTCCCTGGGCAGCTTGACCGCGCCGAGCACCTTGGTCTTCTCCGCGGCGAGCGCGTCCGCGTCGAAGGAGGCGGGCTCCTCCATCGCGGTGAGCGCCATCAGCTGGAGCAGGTGGTTCTGGATGACGTCACGGGCGGCGCCGATGCCGTCGTAGTACCCTGCCCGGCCGCCGATGCCGATGTCCTCGGCCATGGTGATCTGCACGTGGTCCACGAAGGACCGGTTCCAGATCGGTTCGAACATCGTGTTGGCGAAGCGCAGCGCCAGGATGTTCTGGACGGTCTCCTTGCCCAGGTAGTGGTCGATGCGGAAGACCTGGTCCGGGGCGAAGACCTCGTGCACGATCGCGTTGAGCTCCTCGGCCGACTCCAGGTCGTGGCCGAACGGCTTCTCGATGACCGCGCGCCGCCAGGAACCGTCCTTCTGGTCGGCGAGGCCGTGCTTCTTCAGCTGCTGGATGACCACCGGGAAGGACCGCGGCGGCACGGACAGGTAGAAGGCGAAGTTGCCTCCCGTGCCCTGCGCCTTGTCGAGCTCCTCGATGGTGGCGCGCAGCCGCTCGAAGGCGTCGTCGTCGTCGAAGGTGCCCTGCACGAAGCGCATGCCCTGGATGAGCTGCTGCCAGACCTCCTCGCGGAACGGCGTGCGGGCGTGCGCCTTGACGGCGTCGTGCACCTCGGCCGCGAAGTCCTCGTGCTCCCACTCGCGGCGGGCGAAGCCCACCAGGGAGAAGCCCGGCGGCAGCAGACCCCGGTTGGCGAGGTCGTACACGGCCGGCATCAGCTTCTTGCGGGAGAGGTCCCCCGTGACGCCGAAGATGACCAGGCCCGACGGCCCCGCGATGCGCGGGAGCCGTCGGTCCGCGGGGTCACGGAGCGGGTTCGCCCCGGAACCGGAATGAGGGGACAAATCCTCAGCCCTCCGAAGGGGCGAGGCGCTCCAGCTCCGCCTCGGTCGACTTGAGCAGGTCGTTCCAGGACGCCTCGAACTTGTCGACGCCCTCGTCCTCGAGCAGCTGCACGACCTCGTCGTAGGAGATGCCGAGCTTCTCCACCGCGTCGAGGTCGGCGCGGGCCTGCTCGTAGGTGCCGGCGATGGTGTTGCCGGTGATCTCGCCGTGGTCCTCGGTGGCGGCCAGCGTCGCCTCCGGCATGGTGTTCACCGTGTTCGGCGCCACCAGCTCGTCCACGTACAGCGTGTCCTTGTACGCCGGGTCCTTCACGCCGGTGGAGGCCCACAGCGGGCGCTGCTTGTTGGCGCCCGCCTGCTCCAGCGCGCTCCAGCGGTCGGAGGCGAAGACCTCCTCGTAGGCCTGGTAGGCGAGCCGGGCGTTGGCGACGCCGGCCTTGCCGCGGGCGGCCTTGGCCTCGTCGGTGCCGAGCGCGTCGAGGCGCTTGTCGATCTCGGTGTCCACGCGGGACACGAAGAAGGACGCCACGGAGTGGATCTTCGACAGGTCCAGGCCGCGCTCCTTGGCCTTCTCCAGGCCGGCCAGGTAGGCGTCCATGACCTGGCGGTAGCGCTCCAGGGAGAAGATCAGCGTGACGTTGACGCTGATGCCGAGGCCGATGACCTCGGTGATGGCCGGCAGGCCGCCCAGGGTCGCCGGGATCTTGATCAGCGTGTTGGGCCGGTCGACCAGCCAGGCCAGCTGCTTGGCCTCGGCGACGGTCGGCTGGGTGTGGTGGGCCAGGCGCGGGTCGACCTCGATCGACACCCGGCCGTCCTGGCCGCCGGTGGCGTCGAAGACCGGGCGCAGGATGTCGGCGGCGTCGCGGACGTCCGCCGTCGTGATCATGCGGATGGCCTCTTCGACGGTGACCTTGCGGGCGGCGAGGTCCGACAGCTGCTGGTCGTAGCCGTCGCCCTGGGAGATCGCCTTCTGGAAGATCGACGGGTTGGTGGTGACGCCCACGACGTGCTGCTGGTCGATCAGCTCGGCGAGGTTGCCGGACGTGATCCGCTTGCGCGACAGGTCGTCCAGCCAGATCGCGACGCCTTCCTCGGAGAGGCGCTTGAGTGCGTCTGTCATGGAATTACATCTCCTACAGGTCGTGTGTGAGCGTCAGCGCTGGGCGGCCGCGAGCGATTCCCGGGCCTGGGCGGCCACGTTCTCGGCGGTGAAGCCGTACTCGCGGAAGAGGACCTTGCCGTCGGCCGAGGCACCGAAGTGCTCCAGGGAGACGATGCGGCCGGCGTCCCCGGTGTACTTGTGCCAGGTCAGTCCGATGCCCGCCTCGACGGCGACACGGGCCTTCACGGACGGCGGCAGCACGCTGTCCCGGTACCCCTGGTCCTGCTCCTCGAACCACTCCACGGACGGCATCGACACGACCCGCGTCGGCACCCCGTCGGCCTCCAGCCGCTCGCGCGCCTCGACGGCGACGTGCACCTCGGAGCCGGTCGCGATCAGGACCACCTCGGGGGTCCCGGTGGACGCCTCGAACAGCACGTACCCGCCGCGCGCGGCGTCCTCGTTCGGCTCGTAGACCGGCACGCCCTGGCGGGTCAGCGCGAGGCCGTGCGGGGCGCCCTTGCCGAACTCCTTGGTCCAGCGGCGCAGGATCTCGCGCCAGGCGATGGCGGTCTCGTTGGCGTCGGCCGGGCGGACCACGTTCAGGCCCGGGATGGCGCGCAGGGAGGCCAGGTGCTCCACCGGCTGGTGGGTCGGGCCGTCCTCGCCGAGGCCGATGGAGTCGTGCGTCCACACGTACGTCACCGGCAGGTGCATCAGCGCCGACAGGCGCACGGCGTTGCGCATGTAGTCGGAGAACACCAGGAAGGTGCCGCCGTAGATGCGGGTGTTGCCGTGCAGGGCGATGCCGTTCATCTCCGCGGCCATGGAGTGCTCGCGGATGCCGTAGTGGACCGTGCGGCCGTACGGGTTCGCCTCGGGCAGCGGGTTGCCGGCCGGGAGGAACGACGACGTCTTGTCGATCGTGGTGTTGTTGGAGCCCGCGAGGTCGGCGGAGCCGCCCCACAGCTCGGGGATGACCGCGCCGAGCGCCTGGAGGACCTTGCCGGAGGCGGCGCGGGTGGCGACGGCCTTGCCGGGCTCGAAGACCGGGAGCTTCTCCTCCCAGCCGGCCGGCAGCTCGCCCGCGGCGATCCGCTCGAAGTCGGCGGCGCGCTCGGGGTTGTTGTCGCGCCACTGCTGGAAGGACTTCTCCCAGACCGCGCGGGCCGCCTGGCCGCGCTCCAGGGCCTTGCGGGTGTGGGTGATGACCTCGTCGGTGACCTCGAAGGTCCGCTCCGGGTCGAAGCCCAGGACGCGCTTGGTGGCGGCGACCTCGTCGTCGCCCAGGGCGGAGCCGTGGGCGGCCTCGGTGTTCTGCGCGTTCGGGGCAGGCCAGGCGATGATGGAGCGCATCGCGATGAACGACGGCCGGTCGGTGACCGCCTTGGCGGCCTCGATCGCGTCGTAGAGGGCGTGCGGGTCGAGGTCGCCGTCCGGCTTCGGCGCGACGCGCTGGACGTGCCAGCCGTAGGCCTCGTAGCGCTTGACGGTGTCCTCGGAGACGGCCGTCTCGGTGTCGCCCTCGATCGAGATGTGGTTGTCGTCCCACAGCAGGACCAGGTTGCCGAGCTTCTGGTGGCCGGCGAGGGACGACGCCTCGGCGGAGATGCCCTCCTGGAGGCAGCCGTCACCGGCGATGCAGTAGATGAAGTGGTCGAACGGGGACTCGCCCTCGGCGGCCTCCGGGTCGAACAGACCGCGCTCGTAGCGGGCGGCCATCGCCATGCCGACGGCGTTGGCGACACCCTGGCCCAGCGGGCCGGTCGTCGTCTCCACACCCGTGGTGTGCCCGTACTCCGGGTGGCCCGGGGTCTTGGAGCCCCAGGTGCGGAACGACTTCAGGTCGTCCAGCTCCAGGCCGAAACCGGCCAGGTACAGCTGGGTGTAGAGGGTCAGGGACGAGTGGCCCGCGGACAGCACGAAACGGTCGCGGCCGACCCAGTCGGCGTCCGCCGGGTCGTGCCGCATCACCTTCTGGAAGAGCGTGTACGCGGCCGGCGCCAGGCTCATCGCCGTACCGGGATGGCCGTTGCCGACCTTCTGTACGGCATCGGCGGCCAGGACACGCGCGGTGTCGACGGCCCGCTGGTCCAACTCGGTCCACTCGAGGTCTGTGGTGGTCGGCTTGGTGCTCACCCTGGGTCAGGGCTCCTCTCCACATGTCGAATACCGGCTGCTTCGGGCGCGCGCCCACCGGCTGCCGGTGCACTGGGTGCCCACCGGCCGCTGTCGAGCCTACCCCCGTGAGGACGTGCGTTTTTTCGAGTCATTCAAGACTGCCGGGCCGCATCGCGATCCGCCTCCCGACCGGCCGGAACCGCATTCGGCACATGAATACGGAGCCGCTCATCTGACTGCTCAATCGAGCTTCCGGGCGACCGATGAGCGGGCCGGTCGCGCGCCCCCGCGGACACCCGGCGCACACGCTCGGTGACACCCCCGTCCGAGGTGCCGGCGGACCTCCGGACGGACGGCCCGCGGCCCCCGCGTACGCGGTCCCGGCGCACCCCCGGCCGGCCCCGCCGTACCCCCGGGCGGCCCCGGGGATCCCCGCGACCCCGCTCCGGGCGGCCCCGGGGACCCCTGTGACCACACCCCCGGGTGGCCTCTCCCAACACGACCCCACCCCCGCGAAGAGCGGGGTATGGGCAACGTCTACAGTGGCGTGGTACGCGCGAGCTTTACCGGGACTTCACACGGGGGGCTTGCTGGGATGTCTCTGTCAGGGGTGTGCGTGACGGCCGTTGAATCCCGTCCAGCGGGGGTTATCGGGACGAGCCAGAGCCCGAGTCGGCGGCCGGTCGGGGCCCGGGTCAAGGCGTTCGTGGCGCTGACCAAGCCACGGATCATCGAGCTGCTGCTGATCACCACCGTTCCGGTGATGTTCCTGGCGCAGCGGGGTGTGCCGGACCTGAAGCTGGTCCTGCTCACCTCCATCGGCGGCTACCTGTCCGCGGGCGGCGCCAACGCGCTCAACATGTACATCGACCGTGACATCGACGCGCTCATGGACCGCACCTCCCAGCGTCCGCTGGTGACCGGCATGGTCAGCCCGCGCGAGTGCCTCGCCTTCGGCATCACCCTCGCGGTCGTCTCGACGCTCCTGTTCGGCCTCACCGTCAACTGGCTGTCCGCCTGGCTCGCCCTCGGGGCGCTCCTCTTCTACGTCGTCGTCTACACGATGCTCCTCAAGCGCCGTACCTCGCAGAACATCGTGTGGGGCGGCATCGCGGGCTGCATGCCGGTGCTGATCGGCTGGTCGTCCGTGACGAACTCGCTGTCGTGGGCCCCGGTCGTCCTCTTCGCGGTCATCTTCTTCTGGACCCCGCCGCACTACTGGCCGCTGTCCATGAAGGTGAAGGAGGACTACGCGCGCGTGGGCGTGCCGATGCTGCCGGTCATCGCCTCCAACAAGGTGGTCGCCCGGCAGATCGTGATCTACAGCTGGGTCATGGTCGGCGTGTCGCTGCTGCTCACCCCGCTCGGCTACACCGGCTGGTTCTACACGGCGGTCGCGCTCGCGGCCGGCGGCTGGTGGCTGTGGGAGGCGCACGCCCTGCAGAACCGCGCCCGGGCGCAGGCCACGGGCGCGAAGCTGAAGGAGATGCGTCTCTTCCACTGGTCCATCACCTACGTCTCGCTGCTGTTCGTGGCGGTGGCGGTCGACCCGTTCCTGCACTGACCCCTCGAAAGCATGTACGGCCGGACGGCCGGGGCGCGTGGCCAAGGCCACCCACCCCGGCCGTCGCCGTTCGGTCTACCCGTCGGTAGCATCCTGGCCATGGCAGACACCAAGCAGGTTGAGGCGAAGGACGGCCGCGAGGTCGCCCGGCTCGCCAAGCGGATCGGCGCCTTCTCCACGGCGCACGGCGGGGCCGAGGGCCAGATCGCCTACCTCGGGGAGCGCGGCGCCCGGATCGTGCTGGTCGGCGAGGACGGCGGCTGGGGCGACCTGGTGGCGACCTCGGTCGAGACCGCCCGCAAGGCCGTCGAGAAGGCCGGGATCACCGTGCACGAGACGTTCGACGGCGAGTTCGCGGCCAAGGTGCGCACCGGGCCGTACGAGTGGACGCGCATGGCCGGGATCCAGATCGGCGGCCCGTCCAACACCTGAGCACCCTCCGGCCAACACCTGACGCCGGGTTCACCCGTTAGGCCGTGTGAGGAGCACGCCGAACACACGGTCCAGCCGTCGGGGAGTCCCGGATGATCGAAACGCCGTCCCTGGTGGACCAGTACTGCCACGGCGTCCTGAGAACGGAGCTGGGCCTCGGCACCTTCGAGGCCCAGCTGGCGCGCACCGCGGGCCCGCCCGCCCCGGGCACCACCCTCTTCGACACCCAGACGGGCTTCGCGGTACGCCGCTGGTGTCCCCCGCTCCTCGGCCTGGAGCCGCACTGCCCGCCCGCCCGCTACCTCGCCCGGCGTCGTGAGATCGGCGTACTGGAGGCGGGCCGCCGGCTGCTGCGCGGCAGCGGCATCACGACCTACCTGGTCGACACCGGGCTGCCCGGCGACCTCACGGGCCCCGACGAGATCGCCTCCGCGGGCGCCGCGCAGGCCCGCGAGATCGTGCGCCTGGAACTCCTCGCCGAGCAGGTGGCCGACACCTCCGGCAGCGTCGAGTCCTTCCTCGCCAACCTCGCCGAGGCCGTGCACGCCGCCGCCGCGCACGCCGTCGCCTTCACCTCCGTGGCCGGCGTCCGGCACGGCCTGGCGCTCGCGCCGGAGCCGCCCGGGGCGGGGGAGGTGCGGGGCGCGGCGGGACGCTGGCTGGCCGCACGCCGGGTCGGCGGGGAGCTGAGCGACCCGGTGCTGCTGCGGCACCTGCTGTGGATCGCCGTCGCCTCGGGGCTGCCGCTGCAACTGCACGCGGGGCTCGGCGCGCCGGGCCTGCGCGTCGACCGCACCGACCCCGTCCTCCTGACGGACTTCGTCCGTGCGACGGCCGGACTGGGCACGGACCTGGTGCTGCTGCACGGCTACCCCTACCACCGCCACGCCGCCCACCTCGCCGGCGTCTTCCCGCACGTCTACGCCGACTCCGGCGCGGCGCTCGTGCGCACCGGTGCCCGCGCGGCGGCGATCCTGGCCGAGACCCTGGAACTGGCGCCCTTCGGGAAGATCCTCTTCTCCACGGGCGCCCAGGGCCTGCCCGAACTGCACGTGGTCGGCGCCCGGCTCTTCCGCGAGGCCCTCGGCCGGGTGCTGGGCACCTGGGTCGCGGAGGGCTCCTGGTCGCCGGCGGACGCGCACCGGGTCGCGGGGCTGGTGGCGGCGGGGAACGCGCGGCGGGTGTATGCGCTGGGCGACTGAAGAACAGTCCGATCGCCGAGACGGCAGGCGTGTGCCGCCTGCGGGGACGGTCCGTACCGGACGGACCCGATCACGCCTCGGGCGCGTTCGTCCCGCCTCGCGCGGCGCACGCTCCCGTCAGCCCGAAGCGGGCTCCAGCCGGTCTCCGGGGGCGTCAGCCGGAATGTCAGGGCCGGTGTGCGAGCGTTCGCGCAACGACAGGAGCACCCGCACCACCCAGATCCACATCATGGCGGAGCCCAGCATGTGGAGGCCCACCAGGGCTTCGGGAAGGTCCGTGAAGTACTGGATGTAGCCCACCGCACCCTGGCACAGCAGGATGACGAACAGCTCGCGGGTGCGATGCAGCGTGGCCTTCGGAGCGTCGACCGCCTTGAGGACGAACCACAGGGCGAACGTCAGCGACACCACGATCCAGGCCAGCACGGCGTGCATCTTGGTGACCGTCTCCCAGTCGACCGGCATCCGCGCGACCTCGCTGGAGTCGCCCGCGTGCGGGCCCGCGCCGGTGACGACCGTGCCGACCAGGATCAGCAGCACCGAGGCCGCCACCAGGAACCACACCAGCTGCCGCACCGCCCCGCCGACCAGCGGGCGGGGTGCCGCGTCGCCCTCCCCGGCGCGGTGCCACATCACGGTGGCGATCGCGATCAGGGCCGACGTCGCCACGAAGTGCGCGGCGACGGTGTACGGGTTGAGGCCGACGAGGACCACGATCCCGCCCAGGACCGCGTTGCTCATCACGACCCAGAACTGCGCCCAGCCCAGCCGGGTCAGACCGCGCCGGCGCGGCTTCCGCGCGCGGGCGGCGACGATCGCCCAGCCGACCGCGGCGCACAGCACGTAGGTGAGCATGCGGTTGCCGAACTCGATGGCGCCGTGCAGGCCCATCTCGCTGGTCGCGGTGAGGGAGTCGGCGGTGCACTTGGGCCAGGTCGGGCAGCCGAGCCCGGACCCGGTGAGCCGCACGGCACCGCCGGTGACCACGATGATCACCGACATCACGAGCGCGGCGAGGGCCGCTCGCCGGACCGTCCGGGGGGCGGGGGTCCAGCGTTCGGCGATGAAGGCGAGGGGGTTGCGGACGGCCGCTGCGGCGTCTGCACGGGTCACGTTCGGCACGCCTCCATCGTAGGGGGCCGCTTGTGCACGCGTTCACGAGGGGCCCCGGTGGTGTTCGGAGCGGGCCGCTCCGCCGCGGGGCGGGCTACTCCCAGCGGAAGAACCGCCCGGCGGCCGCCAGGCCCGCCACCGCCCACACCGCCAGCACACCGAGGTCGCCCCACGGCATGCCGGCCCCGTGCTGGAGCACGTCGCGCAGTCCGCCGGAGAGGGCGGAGATGGGCAGCAGGCCCAGGACGTCCTGCGCGGCCGGCGGGAACTTGTCCAGCGGCACGACGACCCCGCCCCCGACCAGGAGCAGCAGGAAGACCAGGTTGGCGGCGGCCAGCGTCGCCTCCGCCCGCAGCGTGCCCGCCATCAGCAGGCCGAGCCCGGAGAAGGCGCCCGTGCCCAGCACCAGCAGGAGCAGCACGGCGAACGGGTTGCCGTGCGGGGACCAGCCCAGCGCGAAGGCGATCACCGTCAGCAGGGCGACCTGGAGGACCTCCGTGCCCAGCACGGACAGCGTCTTCGCGGTCATCAGGCCCCAGCGGGGCAGCGGGGAGGACGCCAGCCGCTTCAGCACGCCGTACCGGCGTTCGAAGCCGGTGGCGATCGCCTGGCCGGTGAACGCGGTCGACATCACGGCGAGCGCGAGGATGCCGGGGGCGAGGAAGTCCACCGCCTCGCCCTCGCCCGTGTCGACGATGTCCACCGAGCTGAACAGCACCAGCAGCAGGGTCGGGATCACGACGGTGAGCAGCAACTGCTCGCCGTTGCGCAGGAGCATCTTCGTCTCCAGCGCCGCCTGGGCGGCGATCATGCGCGGGAGAGGGGCCGCCCCGGGGGCGGGGGTGTAGGTGCCGGCGGTGGTCACGAGCGCAGCTCCTTGCCTGTGAGCTCCAAGAACACGTCCTCCAGGGTGTGCCGCTCCACCGAGATCCGGTCCGGCAGCACGCCGTGCTGCGCACACCACGAGGTCACGGTCGCCAGCAGCTGCGGGTCGATCTTGCCGGTCACCCGGTACGAGCCCGGCGTCGGCTCGGCGGCGGTGGAGTCCGCGGGCAGGGCCTTGAGCAGCGAGCCGACGTCCAGTCCGGGGCGGCCGGTGAAGCGGAGCGTGTTCTCGGCGCCGCCGCGGCACAGCTCGTCGGGGGAGCCCTGGGCGATGACCCGGCCGGCGTCGATGATCGCGACGTCGTCGGCGAGCTGCTCGGCCTCGTCCATGTAGTGGGTGGTCAGGATGACCGAGACGCCGTCGGCGCGCAGGTCGCGGACCAGGTCCCAGGTGGCGCGGCGGGCCTGCGGGTCGAGGCCGGCGGTCGGCTCGTCCAGGAACACCAGCTCCGGGCGGCCGACCACGGCCATCGCCAGCGCGAGCCGCTGCTGCTGTCCGCCGGACAGCCGCCGGTAGGCGGTCCGGCCGCAGCCGCCGAGGCCGAGCCGCTCGACGAGGGCGTCCACGTCCAGCGGGCGGGCGTGCAGCCGGGCCACGTGCCGGAGCATCTCGTCGGCCCGCGCGCCCGAGTACACACCCCCCGACTGGAGCATCACGCCGATCCGGGGCCGCAGCGCGCGGGCCTGTCCCACCGGGTCGAGCCCGAGGACGCGCACGGTGCCGGAGTCCGGCGCGCGGTACCCCTCGCAGGTCTCGATCGTCGTCGTCTTGCCGGCGCCGTTCGGGCCGAGGACGGCGGTGACACCGGGCCGGGCCGTGAGGTCCAGGCCGTCCACCGCGGTCTTCGTGCCGTACCGCTTCACCAGGGCCCGTACCTCGACGACAGGCTCAGTTCGCATGGCCCCAGAGTCTAGGTTCGCGGGCGGGCGCCCGGACGGGCGGGTGCCCGCTCCCCTTCCCGCGGGGCCGGGGCGCCGGGCGCCCCGCACGGACGCAGGTGATTTCTCCCTTTTTCATCCTGCCTGTGCCGAGCCGTGCGGAGAGGGTGCCGCGGGTGGCAAGTGGGCCGGTCGGAGGGGGTGTGGGCGGGGTCCGGGAGGGCCTTCGCGGAGGTGCTCGGGGAGGGGTGGGGCAGGTGCGGGTTTGATCGATCAAAGATCGTTTCCGCAGGTCAGATTAGGTATACCTAAGTGACGCAGGGCACCGTCCACCCGTCCGGACGCGGCTTGCCTGGCTCCGATGAATTACGCAACAATGGCGTTGTGAAAAACGTCGGCGAGGCTCGGGAGACCCCCACGGGGGCCCCTCAGGAGGAGCTAGCGACCGGTGAGCGCTCCACGCGCAACCGGGTCGCGCGGTCCATCCTGGACCACGGGCCGTCGACCGTCGCCGAGCTGGCCGGACGGCTGGGACTCACCCAGGCGGCCGTACGCCGGCACCTCGACGCGCTGGCCGCCGACGACGTCGTGGAGGCCCGTGAGCAGCGGGTGTACGGAGCGCGGACCCGCGGACGCCCCGCCAAGGTCTTCGCCCTCACCGACTGCGGCCGGGACGCCTTCGACCAGTCGTACGACAAGCTCGCCGCGGACGCGCTGCGGTGGATCCAGCAGCGGTTCGGCGGGGACGAGGCCGTCGTCGCCTTCGCGCGCGCGAGGATCGCCGAGCAGGCCGCCGCCTACCGCGAGGCGGTCGAGGCCGCCGCGCCCGAGGAGCGCACCGAAGCGCTGGCCAAGGCCCTGAGCGTGGACGGGTACGCTGCTACGGCGCGCAGCGCGCCCCTCCCGCAAAAGGGCGAGCAGTTGTGCCAGCACCACTGCCCGGTGGCCCACGTCGCGGAGCAGTTCCCGCAGCTGTGCGAGGCGGAGACCGAGATCTTCTCCCAGTTGCTCGGAACACATGTCCAGCGGCTGGCGACCATCGCGCACGGCGACGGCGTCTGCACGACGTTCATCCCCAAGATTTCCCACAACGCATCTGCAAGCACGGCCGGGAGGAACCCCGCATGACTCTCCCCACGGAGACTGCCCACCCCGAACTCGAGGGCCTGGGCAAGTACGAATACGGCTGGGCCGACTCCGACGTGGCCGGCGCCTCTGCGAAGCGCGGTCTGAACGAGGACGTCGTCAAGGACATCTCGGCGAAGAAGTCCGAGCCGGAGTGGATGACGAAGCTCCGCCTCAAGGGTCTGCGGCTCTTCGAGAAGAAGCCCATGCCCACCTGGGGCTCGGACCTGTCGGGCATCGACTTCGACAACATCAAGTACTTCGTGCGCTCCACCGAGAAGCAGGCGGAGTCCTGGGAGGACCTGCCCGAGGACATCAAGAACACGTACGACAAGCTCGGCATCCCGGAGGCGGAGAAGCAGCGCCTCGTCGCCGGTGTCGCCGCCCAGTACGAGTCCGAGGTCGTCTACCACCAGATCCGCGAGGACCTGGAGGAGCAGGGCGTCATCTTCCTCGACACCGACACCGCCCTCAAGGAGCACCCGGAGCTCTTCAAGGAGTACTTCGGGACCGTCATCCCGGTCGGTGACAACAAGTTCGCCTCGCTGAACACCGCCGTGTGGTCGGGCGGCTCCTTCATCTACGTGCCGCCGGGCGTGCACGTCGAGATCCCGCTCCAGGCCTACTTCCGTATCAACACGGAGAACATGGGCCAGTTCGAGCGGACCCTGATCATCGTCGACGAGGGTGCCTACGTGCACTACGTCGAGGGTTGCACGGCCCCGATCTACAAGTCGGACTCGCTGCACAGCGCCGTGGTCGAGATCATCGTCAAGAAGAACGCCCGCTGCCGCTACACGACCATCCAGAACTGGTCGAACAACGTCTACAACCTGGTCACCAAGCGCGCCGTCGCCTACGAGGGCGCGACCATGGAGTGGATCGACGGCAACATCGGCTCCAAGGTGACGATGAAGTACCCGGCCGTCTACCTGATGGGCGAGCACGCCAAGGGCGAGACCCTCTCCATCGCCTTCGCGGGCGAGGGGCAGCACCAGGACGCCGGCTCCAAGATGGTCCACATGGCGCCGAACACCTCCTCCAACATCGTCTCCAAGTCGGTGGCGCGCGGCGGCGGCCGTACCTCCTACCGGGGTCTCGTCGAGATCGGCGAGGGCGCGGCCGGATCCAAGTCGAACGTGCTGTGCGACGCGCTGCTCGTCGACACCATCTCCCGCTCCGACACCTACCCCTACGTGGACGTCCGCGAGGACGACGTGTCCATGGGGCACGAGGCGACCGTCTCCAAGGTCTCCGAGGACCAGCTCTTCTACCTGATGAGCCGTGGTCTGAGCGAGTTCGAGGCGATGGCGATGATCGTGCGCGGCTTCGTCGAGCCCATCGCCAAGGAGCTGCCGATGGAGTACGCGCTGGAGCTCAACCGGCTGATCGAGCTGCAGATGGAGGGCGCGGTCGGCTGACGACCGCACAGCCCTTCCGGCAGCACCGGCCCGCCCCCTCCGGGCGGGCCGAGGATCACCCACTGACGTAGGAAAGAGAGCACAACGACAGCCATGGCTGAGGCCCAGAACTCCCCCACCTCCGGCTCCGCTCCGGCGGGGGGAACCCCACCCGTGGGGTCCACCACCGCCGGCGCGATCGCGGTCGCCGCGGAGTCGACCGTCGTCTCGCGCATGAGCGCCCCCCCGTCCTTCGACGTGGCGGACTTCCCCGTCCCGCACGGCCGTGAGGAGGAGTGGCGGTTCACCCCGCTGGAGCGCCTGCGCGGTCTGCACGACGGCACCGCCGTCGCCTCCGGCGAAGGCGTGAAGGTCACGGTCGAGGCCCCCGAGGGCGTCACCGTCGAGACCGTCGGCCGCGACGACGCCCGCCTCGGCCGGGCCGGCACGCCCGTCGACCGGATCGCGGCGCAGGCCTACTCCGCCTTCGAGCAGGCCGGCGTGGTCACCGTCCCCAAGGAGACGGTGCTCACCGAGCCGGTCCGCATCGCCGTGCACGGCGAGGGCGGCACCGCCTTCGGCCACCAGATCATCGAGCTGGGCGCCTTCGCCGAGGCCGTCGTCGTCATCGACCACACCGGTGACGCCGTGCTCGCCGCCAACGTCGACTACATCCTGGGCGACGGCGCCAAGCTGACCGTCGTCTCGGTCCAGGACTGGGACGACAAGGCCGTCCACGTCGCCCAGCACAACGCCCTCATCGGCCGCGACGCCTCCTTCAAGTCCGTCGTCGTCACCTTCGGCGGCGACGTCGTCCGCCTGCACCCGCGCGTCGAGTACGCCGGCACCGGCGGCTCGGCCGAGCTCTTCGGCCTGTACTTCACCGACGCCGGCCAGCACCAGGAGCACCGCCTCCTGGTCACCCACAACACCCCGCACTGCACCTCGAACGTCGTCTACAAGGGCGCGCTCCAGGGCGAGGACGCGCACGCGGTGTGGATCGGCGACGTGCTGATCGAGGCCAAGGCCGAGGGCACCGACACGTACGAGATGAACCGCAACCTGGTCCTCACGGACGGCGCGCGCGTCGACTCGGTCCCCAACCTGGAGATCGAGACGGGCGAGATCGTCGGCGCGGGCCACGCCTCCGCCACCGGCCGCTTCGACGACGAGCAGCTCTTCTACCTGATGGCCCGCGGCATCCCGGAGCACGACGCCCGCCGCCTCGTGGTCCGCGGCTTCTTCGCCGAGCTGGTCCAGCAGATCGGTGTCCAGGACATCGAGGAGCGCCTCATCGCCAAGATCGAAGAGGAGCTGGAGGCGTCGGTCGCATGACGTCGTTCGTACGCGCCTGTGGGCTGAGCGAGCTGGAGGAGGACACCCCCAAACGGGTGGAACTCGACGGCACGCCGGTCTCGGTCGTCCGTACCGAGGGGGAGGTGTTCGCCATCCACGACATCTGCTCCCACGCGAACGTCTCGCTCTCCGAGGGCGAGGTGGAGGACTGCCAGATCGAGTGCTGGCTGCACGGCTCCGCGTTCGACCTCCGCACCGGCAAGCCGTCCGGCCTCCCCGCGACGCGCCCCGTCCCCGTATACCCCGTAAAGATCGAAGGGGACGACGTGCTCGTCTCCCTCACCCAGGAGTCCTGAGGCACCCATGGCAACGCTTGAAATCCGAGACCTGCACGTCACCGTCGAGGCAGACAACGCCACGAAGGAGATCCTCAAGGGCGTCGACCTCACCGTGAAGCAGGGCGAGACGCACGCCATCATGGGCCCCAACGGCTCCGGCAAGTCGACCCTCGCCTACTCGCTCGCGGGTCACCCGAAGTACACGATCACCGGCGGCACCGTCACCCTCGACGGCGAGGACGTCCTGGAGATGTCCGTCGACGAGCGCGCCCGCGCCGGCCTGTTCCTGGCGATGCAGTACCCCGTCGAGGTCCCCGGCGTCTCGGTCTCCAACTTCCTGCGCACCTCCGCCACCGCCATCCGCGGCGAGGCCCCCAAGCTGCGCACCTGGGTCAAGGAGGTCAAGGAGGCCATGGAGCGCCTCAACATGGACCCCTCCTTCGCCGAGCGCAACGTCAACGAGGGCTTCTCCGGCGGTGAGAAGAAGCGCCACGAGATCCTCCAGCTGGAGCTGCTCAAGCCGAAGGTCGCGATCCTCGACGAGACCGACTCCGGTCTCGACGTCGACGCCCTGCGCATCGTCTCCGAGGGCGTCAACCGCGTCCGCGAGACCGGCGAGGTCGGCACCCTGCTGATCACGCACTACACGCGCATCCTGCGCTACATCAAGCCCGACCACGTGCACGTCTTCTCCGGCGGCCGGATCGTCGAGTCCGGCGGTGCCGAGCTCGCCGACAAGCTGGAGAACGAGGGCTACGAGGCCTACTCGAAGGGTGGCGCATCCGCGTGACACAGTTGCCGGGCCTCCTCGACACCGAGGCGATCCGCAAGGACTTCCCGATCCTGGACCGTCTGGTCCACGGCGACCGGAAGCTCGTGTACCTGGACAACGCGGCGACCTCGCAGAAGCCGCGCCAGGTGCTGGACGCCCTGAGCGAGTACTACGAGCGGTACAACGCCAACGTCCACCGCGGTGTGCATGTGCTCGCCGAGGAGGCCACGGCGCTGTACGAGGGCGCGCGCGACAAGGTCGCCGCGTTCGTCAACGCGCCCAGCCGCGACGAGGTGATCTTCACCAAGAACGCCTCGGAGTCGCTGAACCTCGTGGCGAACATGCTGGGCTGGGCCGACGAGCCCTACCGCGTGGACTCCGAGACCGAGATCGTCATCACGGAGATGGAGCACCACTCCAAC
Source organism: Streptomyces sp. NPDC003248 (assembly GCF_055563235.1). Taxonomy (NCBI): domain Bacteria; kingdom Bacillati; phylum Actinomycetota; class Actinomycetes; order Kitasatosporales; family Streptomycetaceae; genus Streptomyces; species Streptomyces sp. NPDC003248. Next base: position 18,599 of record NZ_JBVHDT010000017.1, read on the forward strand.
ATCGTGCCGTGGCAGCTGCTGTCGCAGCGCACGGGCGCGAAGCTGAAGTGGTTCGGCCTGACCGACGACGGCCGGCTCGACCTGTCGAACATCGACGAGGTCATCACCGAGAAGACGAAGATCGTCTCCTTCGTGCTGGTGTCGAACATCCTCGGCACCGTCAACCCGGTCGAGGCGATAGTCCGCCGCGCGCAGGAGGTCGGGGCCCTGGTCCTGATCGACGCGTCGCAGGCGGCGCCGCACATGCCCCTCGACGTGCAGGCCCTCCAGGCCGACTTCGTGGCCTTCACCGGTCACAAGATGTGCGGCCCGACGGGCATCGGCGTCCTCTGGGGCCGCCAGGAACTCCTGGAGGACCTGCCCCCGTTCCTCGGCGGCGGCGAGATGATCGAGACGGTGTCGATGCACTCCTCGACCTACGCCCCCGCGCCGCACAAGTTCGAGGCGGGCACGCCGCCGATCGCGCAGGCGGTCGGCCTGGGCGCGGCGATCGACTACCTGTCCTCCATCGGCATGGACAAGATCCTCGCGCACGAGCACGCGATCACCGAGTACGCGGTGCGGCGGCTGGCGGAGGTCCCGGACCTGCGCATCATCGGCCCCACCACGGCCGAGGACCGCGGCGCCGCGATCTCCTTCACGCTGGGTGACATCCACCCGCACGACGTGGGCCAGGTGCTGGACGAGCAGGGCATCGCGGTCCGGGTGGGCCACCACTGCGCCCGCCCCGTGTGCCTGCGCTACGGAATTCCGGCGACCACGCGAGCGTCGTTCTATCTGTACTCCACGCCCGCCGAGATCGACGCGCTGGTCGAGGGGCTGGAGCACGTACGGAACTTCTTCGGCTGACGGGACGAGCGATCGCATGAAGCTGGACTCCATGTACCAGGAAGTCATCCTGGACCACTACAAGCACCCGCACGGGCGGGGCTTGCGGGATGGCGACGCCGAGGTGCACCACGTCAACCCGACGTGCGGCGACGAGATCACCCTCCGTGTCAAGTACGACGGGACCACGGTCGAGGACGTCTCGTACGAGGGCCAGGGCTGTTCCATCAGCCAGGCCTCGGCCTCCGTACTGAACGACCTGCTCGTCGGCAAGGACCTGTCCGAGGCGCAGCGCATCCAGGAGACGTTCCTGGAGCTGATGCAGTCCAAGGGCAGGATCGAGCCGGACGACGCGATGGAGGAGGTGCTGGAGGACGCCGTCGCGTTCGCCGGTGTCTCCAAGTACCCCGCCCGGGTCAAGTGCGCCCTCCTGAGCTGGATGGCGTGGAAGGACGCGACGGCCCAGGCGCTGGGCGCCGACGCCGAAAGGAAGACGGCATGAGCGAGACCGTGGAGATGAAGCCGGCCTCGGAGGAGGAACTCCGCGAGGCCCTGATGGACGTCGTCGACCCCGAACTGGGCATCGACGTCGTCAACCTCGGCCTGATCTACGGCATCCACGTCGACGACTCCAATGTGGCGACCGTCGACATGACCCTGACCTCCGCGGCGTGCCCGCTGACGGACGTCATCGAGGACCAGGCCAAGTCCGCCACGGACGGTCTGGTCAGCGAACTGCGGATCAACTGGGTCTGGATGCCGCCGTGGGGCCCCGACAAGATCACGGACGACGGGCGCGAGCAGCTCCGGGCGCTCGGCTTCAACGTCTGAGGCCGCCCGACCGGCCGCGCGGGAGCGGCGGCACCCGGCCCGGGTGCCGCCGCTCCCGGCTGTCCGGGGCGCGCGGCGCGTTGAGTACGCTCCCGCGCATGGGATACGTGACGCTCGCCGGAGCCATCGCCGCCGAGGTGGCCGCGACGACCGCCATGAAGTACAGCCACGGTTTCACCCGCCTGTGGCCCTCCCTGGTGACGGCCCTCGGGTACGTCGTCTCCTTCTCCCTGCTCTCCCAGACCCTGAAGAGCGTCGGCATCGGCACGGCGTACGCCATATGGTCCGGCGTCGGCACCGCGGCGATGGCCGTCCTCGGGCTGCTGCTCTTCGGCGAGGCCCTCACCCTCACCAAGGCCGCCGGGATCCTGCTGATCGTCGCGGGAGTGGTGGTGCTGAACGTCGGCGGCGCCCACTGAGGCCGCGGGCCGCCGGCCCCCCCGCCCGCCACCTGAGACGCCGCCCGGCTGGTTGGCCTCCACGGCCTCCCGCCGGTTAGGTTGCCCTCATGACCGACACGACTGCTCCTCGCACCACCGGCGCCGCGGCCGCCGGCCTCGCCACCATCGCCGCCGACGGCACGGTTCTCGACACCTGGTTCCCCGCGCCCGAGCTCGTCACCGAGCCCGGCCCGTCCGGCACCGAGCGCCTGTCCGCCGAGAAGGCCGTGGAGCTGCTCGGTGAGGGCGCCGCCAAGGCGATCGGCCCGGACGCCCGCCGGGGCGTCGAGGTGGTCGCGGTCCGCACGGTCATCGCCTCGCTCGACGACAAGCCGATCGACACGCACGACACCTACCTGCGTCTGCACCTGCTCTCCCACCGCCTGGTCGAGCCGCACGGCCAGAGCCTGGACGGCATCTTCGGCCTGCTCGCCAACGTCGCCTGGACCTCCCTCGGCCCGGTCGCGGTCGAGGACCTCGAGAAGGTCCGCCTGAACGCGCGCGCCGAGGGCCTGCACCTCCAGGTGACGTCGGTCGACAAGTTCCCGCGCATGACGGACTACGTGGCGCCCAAGGGCGTCCGCATCGCCGACGCCGACCGGGTCCGCCTCGGCGCGCACCTCGCCGCGGGCACGACCGTCATGCACGAGGGCTTCGTCAACTTCAACGCCGGCACCCTCGGCACGTCGATGGTGGAGGGCCGTATCTCCGCCGGTGTCGTGGTCGGCGACGGCTCGGACATCGGCGGCGGCGCGTCCACCATGGGCACCCTGTCGGGCGGCGGCAACGTCCGGATCACCATCGGCGAGCGCTGCCTGGTCGGCGCCGAGGCGGGCGTCGGCATCGCCCTCGGCGACGAGTGCGTGGTCGAGGCCGGCCTGTACGTCACCGCGGGCACCCGGGTGACGATGCCCGACGGCGAGATCGTCAAGGCCCGCGAGCTCTCCGGCGCCTCAAACATCCTCTTCCGCCGCAACTCGGTCACCGGCACGGTCGAGGCCCGCCCGAACAACGCGGTGTGGGGCGGACTGAACGAGGTCCTGCACAGCCACAACTGACCTGACCCGCCCGCCCGAAGCGCCCTCCCGCCCGCCGGGAGGGCGCTTCGTCGTGAGGTCAGGGCGCGGCCAGGCCCGCGGCGAACCGGCCCAGCGCCTCGAAGTCCTCCGCGCGCAGCCCGACCCGGGGATCCACGTGGTGCAGCAGGGCCGGTGCGGGGTGGTGGCGTGCGACGTACGCCGCGTCGGCGGCCGACTGCTCGTCGTCCACCCAGGCGAAGGGGCGCCCCGCGGCGTGGGCGACGAGCGCCTCCGTCTTCCAGTGCACCCCGTCGGGCCGCTCGGCGAACAGCCCGCGCCCGAAGTCGATGTACGGCAGCTCGGGCAGGCCGACGACCGGGGCGATCCAGCGGTTGGCCTCGCCCATCCACGTGGTCGCCCAGCACAGCTCGTAGGGCAGCGCCAGCAGGGCGGCCCCGTGCCCGGGGTGGAGCCATACCCGCAGGGGGCGGCCGGGCCGCACGGTGGCCCTGATCGTCGTGTAGCCCTGCGGCCGGCGCTCCGGCTGGGCCGCGTACGGGTTGAGCGGTCCGTCGACGTCGAGGTAGAGCAACGGCCGGCGCATGAGGCCACCGTAGGCCGGACGGCGCAGCCGCGCCCGGACTTACGGCATGGACTCGGTCGTGAACCGTTCGCAGGCCTCCCGCAGGGTGCCGAGCGCCTCCGGGACCGCCTCGCGCGAGGGGGCCCGGACCGGGCCGGCCGGCGCTTCGGCGTGATGGCGGGCGAGGGCGAGGGCGAGGGCGCGGTGCGGCGGGGCGCCGCAGGGGTAGTGGCGGGCTGTCGGGGTACCCGGGTGTCTCCGAACCGAGAGGAGGCGGAACACCGTGACCGGGACCATGGACACCCGGCCCGTCCACGACGGGCACCGCACGGTCGGCGAACTCGTCGGCCAGGCCAGCGAGCAGCTCTCCCGGCTCGTACGGCAGGAGATCGCCCTCGCCAAGGAGGAACTGACCGAGAAGGGCCGTCGCGCCGGCCGCGGCGGGGGCCTGCTGGGGGCGGCGGGCGCGTTCGCCTACGCCGGCCTGCTCGCCCTCGCCGGCACGGGCGTCGCCGCCCTCTCGCTGGCGCTGCCCGTGTGGGCCGCGGCGCTCATCGTCACGGCGGTGCTGTTCGTGATCGCCGCCGTCCTGGCCGCGACCGGCCGCGGCCAGCTGCGCCGGGCGACGCCCCCCACCCCCGAGGAGGCTCTCGGCAGCGTCAGGGCCGATGTCGAGGAGATCAGGGAAAGGGCGCACCGATGACGGACAGGACAGGGGCGGACGGCACGGCGGCCGGCGCGGACGGCGCCGCGGAGCTGCGCCGGCAGATAGCGCAGACCAGGAGCCAGCTGGGGCACACCGTGGAGGAACTGGCGGCGAAGACGGACATCCGCGGCCGGGCCCGGGCCCGGGCGGCCGATCTGCGCGACCGCGCCGGCGCCATGACGGTCCAGCTCCGCAGCACGGCGGCCCAGGCGGGCCACGCCGTCCAGGACAGGGCGAAGGGAACCGGCCACGCCCTCCAGGGGAAGGCGAAGGGGACCGGCCACGCGCTCCAGGACCGGGCGAAGGAAACCGGTCACGTGCTCCAGGACCGGGCGAAGGGCGCGGGGCACACCGTCCAGGACCGGGCGCGGGAGTCCGGTCACGCGCTCCAGGACCGGGCGCGGGAGACCGGACATGCCCTCCAGGACCGGGCGAAGGAAACCGGTCACGCGCTCCAGGACCGGAGCGTGCACGCCGGGCAGACCGTGGAACAGCGCGTCCCCGAGCGGCTGCGCCCGCCGGTGCGGTTCGTGGCGCGGCACCCGGGGTCGGTCGTGCTCGTGGCGGCGGGCGCGACGCTCGTCGCGGCGGGCGTGCTGGCGTGGCGCGGCGCCCGTCACTGACGGACCGTCACCGGCCCGCTCCCGGACGCCGTCGGGCGCCGGAGGGGCGACGGGCGGGCCCGGCATCCGTGGGGCGGATGCCGGGCCCCCGTCCGCGGCGGGGCCGGGCCGGACGCCGGTCCGGTCCGGCCCCGCGCGTTCACCGTTCCCCGGTCACGGCCTGAAGCGCAGCACCTGCGGGTCGTGGTCGCTGATCTGGTCGTTGAACTCGGCGTTGAGGTGCACGCTGTCGTACTCGAAGGAGCCGCGCCGGATCGACGGGCTGACCAGGATCTGGTCGAGGACCTGGCTGTTGCCCTGGTAGACGTACGAGTACCGCTCGCTCTTCGGCAGGGACTTGACGGCCGACCACAGCGCGCCGTCGTCCTCAAGGATCCGGGCCGTGCCGGAGAACTCGAAGTCGTTGATGTCGCCGAGGGCGACGACGTCCGCGTTCTTCTGGACGGCGAGGACGTCCTTGACGAAGGAGTTGACGAGCGCCGCCTGCTGCTGGCGCTGGGTCTCGGAGCTGCGCACCACCGGCTGGTACTGCGCGGTCAGACCCTGGTCGCCGCCCTTGGAGTTGAAGTGGTTGGCGATCACGAAGACCGTCCGGCCGCGGAAGACGAACTCGCCGACCAGCGGCTTGCGGCTGGAGTCCCAGGCGGTGTCCGCCGGGGCGATGCGGCCGGGGGAGACCGTCAGCGCGGCCTTGCCCCGCTCCTCCGTGACGCCGACGGCGGTCGTGGCGTCCCCGCCCGCGCGGTCGGTGAAGGACACCCGCTCCGGGTCGAACAGGAACACCTGGCGGATGTTGCCGCCGGGCTCGCCGCCGTCGGTGCCGTCCGTCGGGTCGACCGAGCGCCAGTCGTACCGCGGGCCGCCCGCGGCGACGATCGCGTCGATCAGCTTGCCCACCGTCAGGTCGGCGGCGACCGTGCCGTCGTCCGTGGCGCCGTTGTTGTCCTGGATCTCCTCCAGGGACACGATGTCGGGCGACCGCAGGTTGTTCACGATCGCGGAGGCGTGCTCCTCGAACGTGGCGTCGGACGGGTCGAGGTTCTCGACGTTGTACGTCGCGACCGCGAGCTCGCCGCTCTTCTGCTTGGCCGTCGTCTCGCGCTCCAGGCCGGCGCTGACCAGCGTGCCGATCCCGTTGGCGACGAGGGTGTAACCGCCGTACTGGTTGTAGTCCAGCGGGCCGGCGGTGGTGCCGGTGAGGGTGTCGCCGACGTTCGCCACCGGGAAGTCGGCGACCGCGCCGAGCGACTGGATCTGGAGCCGGCCGGTGTTCTGGGAGTCGTAGGAGCCGTAGAGCGTGCCGCCGCGGCGGGTGCGGTTCTCGCCCGGCTTCACCGTGACCCACAGCTCGGTGTACGGGTCGGTGGCGCCGACCACGCGGACGTCGGCCACCTGGACGTTCATGCCCTCCAGGGACTCGTAGTAGTCCAGGGCGTACGTGTCGGGCCGCAGGGTGAGGCCGTTGACGGAGTTGTTCGCGGCCGGGTCGCCCGCCGGGGCGTACGCCGCCGGGACCGACCGCGCGCTCACGACGGTCGCGGCGGGGACCGTGTTGCCGCTGGAGACGACGGTCACGGTCGGGCGGACGATCTCCGTCAGCGCCTGGTTGCCGGACGAGGTGCCGCCCGGCACGTACTCCGAGACCGTGCCGGTGACGGTGACCGCGTCACCGACGGCGACCTTCGGGGTGGAGCTGGTGAAGACGAAGACGCCCTCACTGGTGGCCGGGTCGGCGTCCGGGTCCGGGTCCTGGATCCAGAAGCCTCTGGAGGAGCCGTAGGTGCGCACGCCGGTGACGATTCCGGTCACGTCCGTGACCTGTTGGCCGGCGTACGGCGAGACGCGTGTGGTGCCCTGGATGTCGTGGATGCGCACGGAGTCGGCCTGCGCGGGCGCGGCGACGACGACGGTGGACGCCGCGGAGCACACGGCGGCGACGGTGAGCGCGGCGAGCCGCGCGGAAGACCTGCTGGGCAACGGGTTCCCTCCGGGGACGTACGAGAGCGCCGGGACGAGGGTGCTGCATGGGGCGCGGCGACGCGCGGACACAGACGGTGAACACCTGTCGCCCCAACTTCTACGCGCGTCAATCTCGCGCCTGGCAACGCCGGTTGTCAAGGTTTCGGCCATGTACGGGGGCTGACCGGGAGATGAACCGGGCGGCATGGGTTCATATCCGTCTAGGCTGAGCGGTCGAGTGGTACCACCCGTCCGAGGAGAACCCAGCCGATGTCAGACAGCTCCCCCCTGCCGCCCGTGCGGCTGCACCCCGAAGCGGAGCTGGCGCGCGACGCGCTGTCGACCCCGTTGCTCTCCCGGGCCGCCCGTCTCGCCCGCTGGGCCGGCCCCGACACCCGCGTCGACGCCGGGGGCGGACTCGTCGACGAGCAGTTGCCGGCCGCCGCCGAGGTGCTCGGGCTGACCGGCGACGAGGCCGCCGCGTACGCGAGCGAGGCCTGGCGGATCGCCGTGGACGCCGGGCTCGTGGAGGTCACCGACGAGGAGGCCGGCACCGTCACCGCCGGCGCGGACCTGGCCCTGCTGACCGGCGGTTCCCCGCACGACGTGCTCGCCGTCTGGCTCGGCGCCCTGGAGACGGTGCTCGCCGACGCGACCGTGCCCGACCTCGACGAGCTGATGGAGGTCATGGACGAGGGCGGTGAGGTCGACTTCTCCCGGCTCGACTGGGACCCCGAGGCCGAGGCCGCCTTCCTCGACGGTGTCCTCGGCAACCTCTACCTGCTCACGGTGGGGGAGGACGGTCCCGGCGACGGCCCCGTGCCGCTGCCCGCGCTCGCCGCCTCCGTGCTCGTCCCCGGCGACATGGCCGAACCCACCAACGACGTGCTGGAACAGGTCTCCGACGCGATGATGCGCCTCGACGACCAGTTCCGGCTGCTGGAGCCGATCGGCCTGGTCGCCTACCAGCCGGTCGACGAGGCCCTGATGGGCGACCCCGACGAGGAGCCCGCCACCCCGGTCGACGAGACCGACGTCTCCCGCTACGGCATGGTCCGCCTCACCCCGCTCGGCCTCTACGGCCTGCGGGCCCGGCTCCAGGAGGCCGGCTTCCAGGCGCCCGCCGTCGGCGACCTCGCCGACAAGGGGGCCGACGTCCTGCTCGACGGCAGCGCCGGCTACGGGCCGCGCGCCGCGCGCGCCGAGACCGAGCAGTGGCTGCACCTGCGGGAACCCGTCGACGCCGCGCGGGAGCTGCTGGCCGCCGCCCGCGGCTCGGACGAGGGCGCGCCGCTGCGCCGGCTGCGCTGCCAGCAGGCCCTCTCCCTCGTCGGAGGCCAGGCCGAACCCGCGGTGCGCGAGGTGCTCGACGACCCCGAACTGGGCGGCCTCGCCCGGGTCTGGCTGAGCGAGCTGGGCGCCGGCGACGTACCGGCCCCGTCCGAGGCGATGGTCTTCTGGCTCACCATCGACACCGTGGCCGCCCAACTGGCCGCCGAGGGCAACTCGGAGGAACTCCAGGGCCTCGTCGAGGGGCTCGCCCAGCAGCACGGCGGCTTCTTCGCGGCGGCCTGGCGGGTGGACCACCCGGCCACCGCCGACGTCCTGGAGGCGATGGGCCGGCTGCACCCGGACAAGCGGATCGCCAAGGAGGCGCGCAAGGCCGCGTTCAAGGCGCGGTCGCAGCAGGGCGGATGAGCGACCCCTCCCGGTGAGGAGCCGGTGGGGAGCCGGTGAGGGAGCCGGTGGTGGCGCGGGTTCACGCGAGCGGGCCCGCGACGGCCGTCCGCCGTTCAACTCCCGTTCAGGCCTGGGCGGGACGGTGTCGCCGACCCGAGGACCGCCGGCCTCCACGGCACTCCCACCGTCTCAGGAGACACCATGTCGCTCACTCGCAGGGACTTCGCCAGGACATCAGCGGCCACCGGTGCGGGGGTCGCGCTGGCGGGCAGCGTCGGGGCCCTGGCCAGCGCGCCCAACGCGCTCGCGTCGACGGACACGGACAGCGCGGAGGGGGCGTCGGCGGCCGGGCACGGCGGGGTCGGCTACGGGCCGCTGCTGCCCGACCCGGACGGCATCCTCGCGCTGCCCGCCGGCTTCACCTACCGCGTCCTCACCCACAGCGGGAGGACCAGGCTGGAGTCGGGCGAGTTCACGCCCTCCAACCACGACGGGACGGCCACCTTCGACGGCCCGCGCGGCACCACCCTCCTCGTCAACAACCACGAGCTGAAGGGCCCGCGTGCCGGCTGGGCCCACCCCGTGCCGCTCACCGAGGGCCTGGTCTACGACCCGGCTGCGGCCGGCGGCTGCACGGTCGTCGAGGTGCGCCCCGACGGACAGGTCGCCGAGTGGGTCGGCATCGCCGGCACCTCCACCAACTGCGCGGGCGGCCGCACCTCCTGGGGCACCTGGCTGACCTGCGAGGAGAACTCCGACCGGGCCGGCACCAACGGCATGACCAAGGACCACGGCTACGTCTTCGAGGTCGACCCGCGCGACCGCCGCGCCAACCAGGACCCCAAGCCGCTGAAGTTCTTCGGCCGCTACGACCACGAGGCGGTCGTCATCGACCCCAAGCGCGGCCACGCCTATCTCACCGAGGACGCCTCCGGCCCCAACGGCCTGCTCTTCCGCTGGACCCCGCCGCAGGGCTTCGAGCACGGCCGCGGCAGGTTCCGCACCCTCGCCGACGACGCCGGCGTCCTCCAGGCCCCCCGGTGCTTCGACTCCGGCGGCACGTTCGTCGACGACCTGTCCCGGGCCACCAGGATCGGCACGGTGTACGGCGTCGACTGGGTCGACGTCCCCGACCGCGACGCCACGACCGTCGCCGTGCGCAAGCAGTTCGCCGACGGGGAGATCACCCGCGCCCGCAAGCTGGAGGGCATGTGGTGGGCCGACGGCGGCGCCTACGTCGTCTCCTCCTACGCCCGCTCGGAGAGCCCCGGCACCCCGCATGACGGCCAGGTCTGGTTCTACGACCCCCGGCGCCGCACCCTCACCCTGAAGGTGCTCCTCGGCGTCAACCCCGACCCGTCGGCCGACGGCGCCTTCGACGGCCCCGACAACATCACCGTCTCCCCCTACGGCGGCCTCGTCATCGCCGAGGACGGCGAGGGCGTCCAGCACCTCTTCGGCGCCACCGACAGCGGCCGCACCTACCCCATCGCCCGCAACGAGCTGAACATCGGCACCGAGGACGAGCCGGAGTACAGCGAGTTCACCGGCGTGACCTTCTCGCCCGACGGCCGGACCCTGTACGCCAACATCCAGGAGCCCGGCATCATGCTGGCGATCACGGGGCCGTGGAAGCGGCAGAAGCGCGGCTGACCGTGCTCCGGGCGGTGGGCGCCGCCTGGACCCTGTCGTCCAGGGCGCCCACCGCCCGTCGTCACCGCCGTGTCAGAGGGCCTGGGCGGCCGGCTTCACCATGTTGCGGACCGTCCGGGCCTTCACGAACTCGCCCAGGGCCGTCATCTCCCACTCGCCGGAGAACTGGCGGATCAGCTTCGCCATCATCACGCCCGTCTGCGGCTCGGCGCCGGTGAGGTCGAAGCGGACGAGTTCCTCATCGGTGGTGGCGTCCACGAGGCGGCAGTAGGCCTTGGCGACCTCGGTGAACTTCTGGCCGGTGAACGAGTTGACGGTGAAGACCAGGCCCGTGACCTCCTGCGGGAGACGGCCGAGGTCGACGGTGATCACCTCGTCGTCGCCGCCGCCCTCGCCGGTGAGGTTGTCACCGGAGTGCTTGATCGCGCCGTTGACGATGGTCAGCTTGCCGAAGTAGCAGCTGTCGATGTGGTTGCGCTGGGGGCCGTAGGCGATGACCGAGGCGTCCAGGTCGATGTCCCGGCCGCGGAAGGCGGGCTCCCAGCCGAGGCCCATCCTGACCTGGGCGAGCAGCGGGCGGCCGCCCTTCACGAGGGAGACCGTCTGGTTCTTCTGGAGGCTGACGCGGCCCTTGTCGAGGTTGATCTTCCCGGCGCCGGGGGCGGGCGGGGCCGGGGGAGCGGGCGGCGCGGGCGGTGCGGCCGGGGCGGACGCCGCGGGCGCCGGCGGCGGTGCGGCGGGCAGGGGCGGGGCGGCCGGCGGGACCGGAGCCGGGGCGGGTTCCTCCACCGTGACGCCGAAGTCGGTGGCGATGCCGGCCAGGCCGTCGGCGTAGCCCTGGCCGACCGCGCGGGCCTTCCAGGCGCCGTTGCGCCGGTAGATCTCCACGACGACCAGCGCCGTCTCGGTGCCGAGCCGCGGGGGCGTGAACGTGGCCAGGACGCCGTTGTCGTCCGCGTTGCGGATCGTGGCCGTCGGTTCGATGCCCTGGAAGGTCTGGCCCGCGGCGTCCGGGCTCGCGGTGACGACGATCTTCTCGATGCCCGGGGGGAGGGCGGAGGTGTCGACGGTGATCGCGTCGGGGGCGGCGCCGCCGCCCGAGCGGTACGCCACGCCCGGCCCGCTCGGCTGGTTGTAGAAGATGAAGTCGTCGTCGGAGCGCACCTTGCCGTCGGCGGTGAGCAGCAGGCCCGAAACGTCGAGCCGCACGGGGGCCGCGACGTCCACCGTCACACGGACGGCGGGGAGCGGGATGTTCGAGCCGGGGGTCATAGCTGTCATGCCGGATGAACGAGCGAGGCCGTTTTGCCGTTCCCTTACTTTCCCCGTTCGGCGGGACCGCGCTCTGCCCGTTCGGCGGGACCGCGCTCTGCCCGTTCGGCGGGACTGCGCTCTGCCCGTTCGGCGGGACCGGGCTCTCCCCGTTCGGCGGGCCGGGCCGGGGCCGCGCGGTCCGCAGCCCCGGCCGGGTTCCTCACGGCACCACGACGATCTTGCGCCCCACCCCCGCCGCGAACTGCTCCAGCGCCGCCGGGTAGCGCTCCAGCGGCAGACGGTCGCTGATGAAGACGTCCGGGTCCAGCACGCCGCCCGCGAAGAGCTCCGCCGCGCGTTCGAAGCTGTGCAGGACGGCCATCGAGCCGGTGATGGTGATCTCCTGGTTGTAGATGCGGTACGGGTCGATGGTGACGCGCGTCGCGTAGTCCGCCACCCCGAACTGGAGGAACGTCCCCGCCTTGGCCACCCTGCCCAGGCCGTCCTGGATCGCCGCCGCGTTGCCCGTCGCGTCGACCACCACGTCCCAGCCCTGCGGCCGCTCCAGCTCGTCCGCGTCCGCCGCCGACCCCGACACGCCCAGCCGGCGCGCCGTCTCCAGCCGCGCCGGGTTCACGTCCACCACGTCGACGCTCGCCGCGCCGGTCCGCTTGGCGAGCTCCAGCATCATCAGGCCCATCGTCCCGGAGCCGTAGATCAGGACGTGGGCGCCGAGGCGCGAGCGCAGGACGTCGTAGCCGCGTACCGCGCACGACAGCGGCTCCACCAGGGCCGCGTCCTGGGTGCGCACGTGCTCCGGCAGTTTCACGCAGTTCGCCACCGGGGCCACCGCGTACTGGGCGGCGCCCCCGGCCGTCGTCACGCCGATCGCCGCCCACCGCTCGCAGAGGTTGTTGTGGCCGGTGCGGCAGTAGCGGCACTCGTGGCAGTACAGCGACGGGTCCACGGCGACGCGGTCGCCCACCGACACCTCCGTGACCTGGGTGCCGACCCCGACGACCGCGCCGGCGAACTCGTGCCCCGGCACGATCGGCAGCTTCGGCGCGAACTCGCCCTGGAGGATGTGCAGGTCCGTGCCGCACAGGCCGCAGGCGGCGACCTCGACGACGACCTCGCGCGGCCCGGGCGTCGGGTCGGGCACCTCGGCGACGACGGCCCGGCCCACGGACTCGATGACGGCGGCCTTCATTTCACGGCTCCCAACGACAGGCCCTGGACCAGCTTGTCCTGGGCGGCGAACCCCGCGGCGAGCACCGGCAGGGAGACGACGAGCGACGCGGCGCACACCTTGGCCAGGAACAGGCCCTGGCTGGTGATGAAACCGGTCAGGAAGACGGGGGCGGTCCCGGCGACCACGCCGGTCAGCACCCGGGCGAACAGCAGCTCGTTCCAGCTGAAGATGAAGCAGATCAGGGCTGTCGCGGCGATGCCCGGCAGGGCGATCGGGGCGACCACGCGCGCGAGGACGGTCGGCAGGCGCGCGCCGTCCACCCGGGCCGCCTCGATGACCGCCACCGGGACCTCGGCGAGGAAGGACTGCATCATCCACACCGCGATCGGCAGGTTCATGGAGGTGTAGAGGACGACCAGCAGCCAGATGTTGTCGAGCAGGCCCGCGTTCTTCGCGAACAGGTAGACCGGCAGCAGGCCCGCGACGGCCGGCAGCATCTTCGTCGACAGGAAGAAGAACAGCACGTCCGTCCACTTGCGCACCCGGCGGATCGACAGCGCGTACGCGGCGGGCAGCGCCAGCAGCAGGACCAGCAGCGTCGAGGCGACCGACGCCACCGTCGAGTTGATCAGCGCCGGCCAGGGGCTCGCCCCGCCGCCCGCGCCGAAGAACTCGCGGTAGCCGTCCAGTGTCAGCGCCGCGGCGAAGGAGGGCGGGTTGGTCGCCGCGTCCGTCTCCGAGTGCAGGGACGTCAGCGCCATCCACGCGATGGGCAGGAAGAACACGATCCCCGCCAGCCAGGCGACCAGGCCCAGGCCGGCGCCCTTGCGGCGGACGCGTGCGGTGGTTGCGCTCATGGGCGGGACCCCTCCTCGCGGAACAGGGACGAGACGACCCGCAGGGCGAAGGTCGCGATGACGATCGAGCCGATGACGACCAGGACGCCCGCGGCGGAGGCGAGGCCGTTCTCGTGGGCCTGGTAGAAGCTCTGGTAGACGGTGTAGGGCAGGTTCGCCGTGCCCAGGCCGCCGGAGGTGAGGGTGAAGACGGCGTCGAAGTTCTGGACGATGTAGATCGAGCCGAGGAGGGCGCCGAGTTCCAGGTAGCGGCGCAGGTGCGGGAGCGTCAGGTGGCGGAAGACCTGCCAGTCGCTCGCGCCGTCCACCCGGGCGGCCTCGATCTGCTGCTGGTCCCGGCTCTGGAGGCCGGCCAGCAGGATGAGCATCATGAACGGCGTCCACTGCCACACCAGCGAGGCCTCCACCGCGAGCAGCGGGGTCGAGGAGATCCAGTCGGGCTGCGGGCCGCCGACGTAGTGGAGCAGGCCGTTGAGCAGGCCGTACTCGGGGTTGTACAGCACGTGCTTCCAGAGCAGGGCCGCCGCCACCGGGACCACGAGGAACGGGGCGATCAGCAGGGTGCGGACCACGCCCCTGCCCCGGAACCTGCGGTCCAGCAGGAGGGCGAGGAGCAGGCCGAGGACGAGACTGGCCAGCACCACCGCCACCGTGAGGAGCAGCGTCGTCCACACCGAGTGGCGCAGGTCGGCGTCGGTGAGGACCTGCCGGTAGTTGTCGAGGCCGGTGAAGCGGCGGGCGTCGGGGTAGAGGGCGTTCCAGTCGAAGAAGGAGATCACCAGCGTGGCCACGAACGGCAGCTGGGTCACGGCGATCATGAAGATCAGGGCGGGCAGCAGGGGGGCGCGGGTGGCCCAGGCGCGCAGCCGGGCGGAGGGCTGCCGTGCGGCGGGCGGCGCGGTGGTGGCCGCGGGGGCCGTCGTGGTGGCGGTCATCGTCCCTCGTACTCCTCGGAGATCCGCTCGGCGAGCTGCTGGGACTTCTTCAGGGCCGACGCGACGGACTGGCGTCCGGCGATGGCCGCGCTGATCTCCTGGGAGACCTTGGTGCCGAGGTCGGTGAACTCGGGGATGCCGACGAACTGGATGCCCGGCGCGGGCCGCGGCTGGACGCCGGGGTCGTTCGGCCGGGCCGCCTCGATGGCCGCCCTGGTCATCTCCTGGAAGGCGGCGGCCTCCGCGGCGTAGGCGGCGTTCTCGTACGTCGACGCCCGTTTGCCCGCCGGGACGTTCGCCCAGCCGATCTCCTCGCCGACGAGTTCCTCGTACTCCTTGCTCGACGCCCAGGAGACGAACTGCCAGGCCTTGTCGGTGTTGCGGGAGGCCTTCTGGATGCCCCAGGCCCAGGTGTAGAGCCAGCCGGAGGAGTCGGTCTTCTCCACGGGGGCGGGCACGTAGCCCACCTTGTCCTTGACCGGAGACTTGGCCGCTTCCAGGGAGCCGGCGGCGGAGGTGGCGTCGTACCACATGGCGACCTTGCCCTGGGTCATGTTGTTCAGGCACTCGGCGAAGCCGGACTGGGCGGCGCCGGACTCGCCGTGCTCGCGGACGAGGCCGACGTAGAACTCCGTCGCCTCCTCGAACTCGGGGGAGTCCAGCCGGGCCTTCCAGTCCTTGTCGAACCAGGTGCCGCCGAAGGTGTTCACCACGGTCGTGAGCGGGGCCATGACCTCGCCCCAGCCGGGCAGGCCGCGCAGGCAGATGCCCTTCATACCGGGTTCGGCGCCGTCCACCTTCGCCGCGAGGTCGGCGACCTGGGTCCAGGTGGGGTGGGCGGGCATGGTCAGCCCCTGCTCGGCGAACACGTCCTTGCGGTACATCAGGAAGGACGACTCGCCGTAGAAGGGCTGGCCGTAGAGCTTGCCGTCGTCGCCGGTGAGGGACTCGCGCATCGGTTCGAGGACGTCCTGCTCGTCGTAGTCCGGGTCCTCGCCGGCGTAGGAGTCCATCTCGTGCAGCCAGCCGTTGCGGGCGTAGATGGGGATCTCGTAGTTGGAGAGGGTGGCCACGTCGTACTGGCCCGCCTGGTTGGCGAAGTCCTGGCTGATCTTGTCGCGGACGTCGTTCTCGGGCAGCACCGTGAAGTTGACCTTGATGCCGGTCTGCCGGGTGAAGTGGTCGGCGGTGAGTTTCTGGAGCTCCGTCATCTGGGGGTTGTTGACCATCAGGACGTTGATCGAGTCGCCGCCCGATCCGGCTCCGCCCGCACCGGCCCAGCAGCCGGAGAGCAGCGGGGCGAGCAGCGTCCCTGCGACGGCCAGGGCGAGCGGGGCTCGCGGTGGCCGTCGTCGGCTCTGGGTTCGCATGGATCGCTCCATCTGGTAGGGGACGTGGGGTGATGAAACGGGAGATATGGGGTGCGGCCGGGGAGAGGGATGCCCGGGACGGACGGGGTGGGGCCGGCGGTCGGGGGCTGACGGTCGGGGGGGGGCTGGCGGGCGGGTTCCTCAGACCCTGATGACCTGGGGCCCCAGCAGCGAGTAGCGGTGGGCCTCCGAGGCCGGCAGCAGGGTGCTCGTCACGATCGCCTCCAAGGTGCCGACCTCGGCGAACCGGCAGAAGCCGACCGCGCCGAACTTGGTGTGCACGCCCGCGAACACCGTGCGGCGCGCCGCCCGCACGGCCTGTGCCTTGACCTCGCCGACGGCCGGGTCGGGCGTGGTCAGCCCGTGGTCGCGGGTGATGCCGTTGGCGCCGATGTACGCGAGGTCGATGACGAAGCCGGCCAGCATCTTCGTCGTCCAGTGGTCGACGGTCGCCAGGGTGCCGGCCCGGACCCGGCCGCCGAGCAGCAGGACGGAGACGGTGCCGGCCTCGGCGAGGGCTCCGGCGACCGGCAGGGACGCGGTGACCACGGTGAGCGGCCGGTCCCGGGGCAGCGCCTCGGCGATGAGCTGCGGGGTGAAGCCCTCGTCGACGAAGACCGTCTCGGCGTCCCCGAGGAGCCCCGCCGCGGCGGCGGCGATCCGGCGCTTCTCGGGCACGTGGCTGGTGGCGCGGAAGGCGAGGGTCGTCTCGAAACCGGCGCTCTCCACGGGGTAGGCGCCGCCGTGCGTGCGGCGCACCAGACCGTGGTCCTCCAGGGCGCGCAGATCCCGCCGTACGGTCTCCTTGGCCACGCCCAGCCGGGCGGCGAGCGCGGTGACGTCGACCGATCCGGTGGCGCGCGCGACCCGTACGATCTCCCGCTGGCGCTCCTCCGCCGTCCTCGCGGTCATCCCCGCACCTCGCTCTCCCCTGCCCGTTCGGGCCCGGTGCGGCCCATGGGGGAAGTTGTACAGCGGGGTCGCGGCACTGACCAGGTCTGTTCCGGGCCCGATGCCGCCCGTTCGTGCCCGTTCCGCGGGGGCCGTGCCCGCCGCGGACCTGCGCGGCCGCGGCGCGGGGCGTGGGACCGGGCGGCGCGGATGCCCGAACGCGGCGGCGGGCGGGCCCGTTCGGTGCCCGCCCGCTCCCGCGAACGATGGTTTTCCGCCGTGCCGGTGCCGTGCCGGCGCCGTTCAGTTGGCGTGCCGGCGTTGTTCCCGTGGTGTCAGTACGGCCAGATCGGCGGGTCGTTGACGAAGTGTCCGCCCAGGTAGGCGTGCGCGACGTTGTCCGGGTCCAGTTCGCCCTGCTCGGCGATGAGCTTCTCGGCGTAGGGCTCGGAGTCGTCCCGCGGCTCGTAGCCGAGGGCCCGCGCGCTGGTGAGGTCCCACCACAGGCGGGTGTTGGCGGACGAGCCGTGGACGACGGTGTGGCCGACGTTCTCGGCGGTGAGCGCCGCGTGGAACAGGCGGGCGCCGTCGGCGGGGCTCATCCACACCGACAGCATGCGCACGCTGGTCGGCTCGGGGAAGCAGGAGCCGATGCGCACCGACACGGTCTCCAGGCCGTGCTTGTCCCAGTAGAACTGGGCGAGGTCCTCGCCGAAGGACTTGGACAGGCCGTAGAAGGTGTCCGGGCGGCGCGGGGTGCCGATGGGGATCAGCGGGTCGTCGCCCCGCGGGCGGGGGGTGAAGCCGACCGCGTGGTTGGAGGAGGCGAAGACGATCCGGCCGACGCCCTCCTCGCGGGCGGCCTCGTAGACGTTGTACGTCCCCTCGATGTTCGCCTTGAGGATCTTCTCGAAGGGGGCTTCCAGGGAGATGCCCGCGAGGTGCATGATCGCGTCGACGCCCCGTACGGCCTCCCGTACGGCGTCCTTGTCGGCGAGGTCGGCGACGACGGCGTCCGGTTCGCCCTCGACGGGGCGCAGGTCGAGCAGGCGCAGCTCGTAGCCGTAGTCGGGCAGCAGGCCCCGCATCAGGGTGCCGAGGCCGCCTGCGGCGCCGGTGAGCAGGACGGTGCGCGGAGCGGGCATCCTCGGGTCTCCTTGGATCGGCGGGGCGGCGGACGAGCGACCCGGCGGCCGTATGCGTGGACCTGATTCACATTCATGGACACGCTAAGGATCTCGCGCGCGCTCCGTCAAGTGGGGTGCGAAAGCGCGTACTTCACCCCTCACCTGCCGTCCGTGCGCTTGACCGGGCCGGAAACGGCTCCTTAGGGTGGCCGTGTTCAGAAATGTGGACACCAGTCATAAGAATGCACGCGTCGTCCTAGGGAGAACCCGTGACGCCAGCCCCGCTCGCCGCACGCCTGCGCGTCCCCAGCGGACCGCTGTTCTTCCCCGTCACCGCCTTCGGTCCCGACGGCTCCGTCGACCTCGACACCTACCGGGCGCACGTCCGCGCCGGCGTGGAGGCCGGTGCGGCGGCCGTCTTCGCGTGCTGCGGCACGGGGGAGTTCCACGCCCTCTCGCCGGAGGAGTTCGAGCGGTGCGTGCGGGCGGCCGTGGCGGAGACCGGCGGCCGGGTGCCGGTCGTCGCGGGCGCCGGCTACGGGACCGCCCTCGCGGTGCGGTACGCGCGGCTCGCGCACGACGCCGGCGCCGACGGGCTGCTCGCGATGCCGCCCTACCTCGTCGTCGCCGGCCAGGAGGGACTGCTGCGCCACTACCGGGAGATCGCGGCCGCCACCCCCCTGCCGGTGATCGTCTACCAGCGGGACAACGCGGTCTTCACCCCGGAGACCGTCGTCGGACTGGCCCGCACCGAGGGCGTCGTCGGGCTGAAGGACGGGCTCGGCGACCTGGACCTCATGCAGCGCATCGTCAGCGCCGTCCGCACCGAGGTCCCCGGCGACTTCCTCTACTTCAACGGGCTGCCGACCGCCGAACAGACCCAGCTCGCCTACGACGCCATCGGCGTCACCCTCTACTCGTCCGCCGTCTTCTGCTTCGCCCCCGAGATCGCCCTCGCCTTCCACCGGGCGCTCACCACCGGCGACCGGGCCACCGCGCACCGCCTGCTGGACGGCTTCTACCGGCCGTTCGTCGAACTGCGCGCCCGCGGCCGCGGCTACGCCGTCTCCCTCGTCAAGGCCGGCGTACGGCTGCGCGGCCTCGACGTCGGCGAAGTACGCCCCCCGCTGCACGAGCCGGGCGAGGATCATCTCAAGCAGCTCGCTCAGCTGATCGAGCGCGGATACGCGCTGCTGGCGCGGGACACGACGGAGGACTGAGTGAAGGCGTCGACATTCGTCTACCCCTGGGACGTCAACGGGGACCCGGCGGCACCGGACCGCATCGCCGCGCTCGGCGTGGACCAGGTGACGCTCGCCGCCGCCTACCACTCCACCCGCGCCCTCACCCCCCGCCACCCCCGCCACCGCGTCGTCACCGCCGAGCACGCGGCCGTGCTGTACCCCGGCGACCCCGGCCGCTGGACCGGCCGCGCGCTGCGCCCGTACCCGGCCGGCGACTGGGCCCCCGGCGACGCCTACGGGGAGGCCGCCGACGCCCTCGCGCGCGCCGGTCTGGAGGTGCACAGCTGGGTCGTCCTCGCGCACAACTCCCGCCTGGGCGCCGAGCATCCGGACACCTCGGTCGTCAACGCCTACGGCGACCGCTACCCGTGGGCCCCCTGCATCGCGCAGCCCGCCACGCGCGCGTACCTCGTCGACCTGGCCGCCGAGGCCGCGGTACGGCCCGGCGCGGCCGGAACCGAGCTGGAGTCCCTCGGCTGGTACGGCTTCCAGCACCTGCACGCCCACGACAAGACCGGCGGGGTCGGACTCGGGGACGCCGGGCACTACCTGATGGCGCTCTGCTTCTGCCCGGCCTGCCGGGAGGGCTACGGCGCGCGGGGCCTGGACGCGGACGAACTGGCGGCGGCCGTACGGGCCGCGCTGGAGCCGCTGTGGCGGGGGGCGCCCGACGGCGCCCCCTCGGGCGAGGCCGAGCCCGGGGGAGGGTGGGCGGGCGTCGAGAAGCTCCTCGGGGAGGGGACGGCCGCCGCCACGCGCGCGTGGCGCGACGACACCGCCCGCACCCTCCAGGAGGCCGCGGTCGCCGCCGTCCGTACGGCGGCCCCGGAGGGCTTCCAGGTCCTCCTGCACGC
Organism: Streptomyces sp. NPDC003248; assembly: GCF_055563235.1. NCBI lineage: Bacteria > Bacillati > Actinomycetota > Actinomycetes > Kitasatosporales > Streptomycetaceae > Streptomyces > Streptomyces sp. NPDC003248. The sequence continues at coordinate 38,645 of NZ_JBVHDT010000017.1, forward strand.
CGACCCCGTGGCCTACCACGTCGGCGCCAACGCGGGCGTCGACCCGGCGCACATCCTGTCCGTCGCGGACGGCGTGGTCGTGCCCTGCGCGGGCGGCCCCGGCCTGCTCGCGCCCTTCGCCGAGCAGAACCGCGCGGGCGCCGTGATCGCCGCCAACCTCACCGTCGTCGCCGGCATGGGCGGCAGCCCCGGCACCCTCGCGGCGGACGCGGCCCGCGCGCGGGAACTGGGCGCCACGGAGCTCCGGCTCTATCACGCAGGGCTGGCGTCGGACGCCGACCTGGAAGCCGTCCGCCGGGGGCTCGGCGCGCTCTGAGCGGGCGGGGCGGTCTGAGCGGGCGGGGCGCTCTGAGCGGGCGGCGTGCTCCGAGCGGGCGGTGCGGGCTGTGCGGGCTGTGCAGTACGCCGGTCGCCGGCAGTACGCCGGCCGTCGTAGAGCCGGCTACGACGGCGGCCGGCCGGGATGGACGGTCCTCCCGGCGAGCCGTAGACGCGGTGGAACGGGCGCGGTCGGGCCATGCCGAAACGTACCCTCCTCACCATGCCCCTCGGCCTCACCGTCCTCGGCACCGCCTCCCCGCATCCCGGGCCCGGCCGCCCCTGCTCCGGTTACCTGCTGCGGGGCGGGGGGCGCCGAGGTGTGGGTGGACGCGGGGGCGGGGGCGTTCGCCGAGTCGCAGCGGCACACGGATCCGCGGCGGCTCACCGCGATCTGAATCTCCCATCTGCACGCCGACCTCCCCGAGTCTCGGCTGCGCTCGACCGGGTGGTGCCCCCACCGCCGACCTCCTGGCCGCCGCCTACGCCCTCGCCTTCGGCGGCCTCACCCCGCCGGCGCCCGTCCCGGTGTACGCCCCGCGGGACTGCGCCCGGCGGGTCGCCGTGTTCCTCGGGCACCCGGACCTGCGGTTCCTGAGCGGCGTGCTCGACTTCCGGCCGCTGCACGACGGCCATGCCGTCCGGCACTGGAACCTCCGGCTCACCTCGCGCGCGGTGGCCCACGACACCGAGGCGTACGGGCTGCGCGCCGAGTGCCAGGGCGGCGTCCTCGCCTACTCGGGGGACAGCGGGCCGTGCGCCGCGCTCACCGAACTCGCCTCGGGCGCCGACCTGTTCCTGTGCGGGGCGGACATCGACCGGCATCGCGAGGGCGAACGGGTCCATCCGACGCCCGAGGACGCCGGGGACGCCGCCCGTGCGGCCGGGGTGCGGGAGCCGGCCGTCATCCCTGTCGGACCCACGCTGACCAGGGAGTCCGCGACCGCGCGGGCCGGTGCCGCGTTCGGCGGCCCGACCCGGGCGGCGGTCGAGGGTGCCACCCTCTCCCTCTCACGCCCGCCCGGCCCGGTTCCGGCGCAACAGCAACTTCCTCTGTCAGAAGCATTGACGAAACACAGGGCCCCTCCTAGTTTCAACGCGTCGTACTTCGTACGTCATATATGAGACGCGATACGCGAGATCCGATACGCGACATCAGATACGCGACATCCGAGAGGCGCGCATGACCTCTGTGCCCACGCCGATCCCGTCCCGCACGCAGTACGTGCTGGAGGAGATCAAACGCCGCATCCTCACCGGGCAGCTGACGCCCGGCCAGGCGCTGGTCGAGACCGAGCTCGCCGCACAGTTCGGGGTGTCCAAGACCCCCGTGCGCGAGGCGCTCAAGACGCTCGCCGGCACCGGACTGGTCGTGATGAGCCAGTACAAGGGCGTCACGGTGCGCATGGTGGACGCGGACATGGCGCGCGAGGTCTACGACGTGCGGCTGCTCCTGGAACCCGAGGCGCTGGGGCGCGCGGTGCGGCGCGGTGCCTCCCTGGACGCCGCACGCGAGGCGCTGACCAGGGCCGACCAGGCCACCGACACCGCCGAACGGTCGCTGGCCAACCGGGAGTTCCACCGCGCCCTCTACCTGCCGTGCGGCAACCCGCTGCTCGGCCGGCTGCTCGACGAGGTCCGCGACCAGGCGGCCCTGGTCTCCGCCGTCGCCTGGGCGGCCTCGCCCTCCTGGGAGCGGGAGGCCGGCGAGCACCGCGAGATCCTGCGGCTCGCCCTGGACGGCGACGCCGACGGCGCGGCCCGCGCCCTGCACGCCCACATCGCGTCGTTCGTACAGCGAGCGTTCCCCGAGGCCCAGGCAGCGGCCCAGGCAGAGGAAGGTCAGGAATGAGCAGCGTGGCGTTCGAGACCCAACGTGCGGCCCTGGCCGATGTGGTGGCCATCCCGGTGACCCCGTTCGCCGAGGACGGCTCCGTCGACCGGGACGTCCACCGGGCCCTGCTGCGCAGGCTGCTCGACGGCGGGGTCACCACCCTCACGCCCAACGGCAACACCGGCGAGTTCTACGCCCTCACCCCCGACGAGCGCCGCACGGTCACCGAGCTGACCGTGGACGAGGCCGGCGACCGGGCCGTGATCCTGGTGGGGGTCGGCCACGACGTGCCCACCGCCGTCGCCTCCGCCCGGCACGCCCGCGAGCTGGGCGCCCAGATGGTGATGGTCCACCAGCCCGTCCACCCCTACGTCTCGCAGAGCGGCTGGGTCGACTACCACCGCGCCGTCGCCGAGGCCGTGCCCGAACTGGGCGTGGTCCCCTACATCCGCAACGCGCAGCTCGCCGGCGCCCGCCTCGCCGAACTCGCCGACGCCTGCCCGAACGTGATCGGCGTGAAGTACGCGGTGCCGGACGCCGCCCGCTTCGCCGCCTTCGCCCGCGACGCCGGGCTGGAACGGTTCGTCTGGGTCGCGGGCCTCGCCGAGCCGTACGCCCCCTCCTACTTCTCCGCGGGCGCCACCGGCTTCACCTCCGGCCTGGTGAACGTCGCCCCGGCCGTTTCGCTGAACATGATCGAAGCGCTTCGATCCGGCGACTACCCGGCCGCGATGAAGGTCTGGGAGCAGATCCGCCGCTTCGAGGAACTGCGCGCCGCCAACGGCTCCGCCAACAACGTCACCGTCGTCAAGGAGGCCCTCGCCTCCCTCGGGCTGTGCCGCCGCGACGTCCGCCCGCCCAGCCGGCCGCTGCCGGAGGACGAGCGCGCCGAGGTCGCCGCCATCGCCGCCGGGTGGTCCATATGACCGAGCCGCAGCGCAAGCGCCCCGAAGAGCTCCGCAGCCACCAGTGGTACGGCACCGAGGGGCTGCGGTCCTTCAGCCACCGGGCCCGCACCCGCCAGCTCGGCTACCTGCCCGAGGAGCACCTCGGCAAGCCCGTCATCGCGATCCTCAACACCTGGTCCGACATCAACCCCTGCCACGTCCACCTGCGCGACCGCGCCCAGGCCGTGAAGCGGGGGGTGTGGCAGGCGGGCGGCTTCCCGCTGGAGTTCCCGGTCGCCACCCTGAGCGAGACCTTCCAGAAGCCGACCCCGATGCTCTACCGCAACCTGCTCGCCATGGAGACCGAGGAACTCCTGCGCTCGTACCCGGTCGACGGGGCGGTCCTGATGGGCGGCTGCGACAAGACGACCCCCGCCCTGCTCATGGGGGCGGCGAGCGCCGACCTGCCGGCCGTCTTCGTGCCGGCCGGGCCCATGCTGCCGGGCCACTGGCGCAACGAGGTCCTCGGTTCCGGCACCGACATGTGGAAGTACTGGGACGACAAGCGGGCCGGGCTCATCGGCGACTGCGAGATGGCCGAGCTGGAGAACGGCCTCGCCCGCTCGCCCGGCCACTGCATGACGATGGGGACGGCGTCCACGCTCACGGCCGCCGCGGAAGCCCTCGGCGTGACCGTCCCGGGGGCGTCCAGCATCCCGGCCGTCGACTCCGGGCACGACCGGATGGCCGCCCGGGCCGGTCTGGCCGTCGTCGAACTGGTCCACCGGGACCGGAAGCTGAGCGAGATCCTCACCCGCGACGCCTTCGAGGACGCCGTCACCACCGTGCTCGGCCTCGGCGGCTCCACCAACGCGGTGATCCACCTGATCGCCATGGCGGGCCGGGCCGGCGTCGAGCTCACCCTCGACGACTTCGACCGCATCGCCCGCACCGTCCCCGTCCTCGCCAACGTCCGCCCCGGCGGCCGGACGTACCTCATGGAGGACTTCCACTTCGCCGGCGGTCTGCCCGGCTTCCTCTCCCGGATCCCGGATCTGCTCCACCTCGACCGGCCGACGGTCGCCCACGACACCCTGCGCGAGCAGCTCGCCGGCGCGCGGGTGCACCACGACGACGTCATCCGGCCCCGGGACAACCCGGTCGCGGACGAGGGCGGGGTGGCCGTGCTGCGCGGCAACCTCTGCCCGGACGGCGCGGTCATCAAGCACATCGCCGCCGAGCCGCACCTGCTCAAGCACACCGGTCCCGCGGTCGTCTTCGACGACTACAGGACCATGCAGCGCACCATCAACGACCCGTCGCTCGGCATCACCGCGGACAGCGTCCTGGTGCTGCGCAACGCCGGCCCCAAGGGCGGCCCGGGCATGCCCGAGTACGGCATGCTCCCGATCCCCGACCACCTGCTCAAGCAGGGCGTGCGGGACATGGTCCGCATCTCCGACGCCCGGATGAGCGGCACCAGCTACGGCGCGTGCGTGCTGCACGTGGCGCCCGAGTCGTACGTCGGCGGACCCCTCGCCCTCGTGCGCACCGGGGACTCGGTCACCCTCGACGTCGAGGCCCGTCTGCTCCAGCTCAACGTGGACGACGAGGAACTCGAACGGCGCCGGGCGCGGTGGACGCCGCCGCCCACCCGCTACGAGCGCGGCTACGGCGCGCTCTACAACGAACAGATCACCCAGGCCGACACCGGCTGCGACTTCGCCTTCCTGGCCCGCCCGGGCACCGTGCAGGACCCGTACGCCGGCTGAGCCGGAGCAGCACCACCGCACACACCCCTGTATATGGAGAAAGCGCTTCCTGCGCTGGGCGCGGGGCACGACAGCACGCAGCTCAGCGCGCTCCACGAAAGCACGCTCCACGAAAGCAAGCACCACCAAAGCAAGCACCACCGCAGCACGCACCACGAAAGCACGCACGCTGGACGCACGCACGACGCACCAGAACGGAGAACAGTCATGGCCCAAGCCGCAGTCGTGGCGAAACCGCCCGCGCCACCCCGGCGGCGCCGTGCCTCCGCCACGCCGCGCAGGCTGCCGTACCTGCTGATCGCCCCGGCGGCCCTGCTGATGCTCGGGTTCATCGCCTACCCGGTCATCAGCGTCTTCTACTACAGCCTTCAGAACTACAACCCCACCAAGCCGTGGCGGAACGGCTACGCGGGCTTCGACAACTTCGTCCACGCCTTCACCGACGACCCGGTCTTCTGGGACACGCTGACCTTCAGCGCCCAGTGGGTCGTCGTCGAGGTCGGGCTGCAACTGCTGTTCGGTCTGGCGCTGGCGCTCATCGTCAACCAGACCTTCGTGGGCCGGGCGCTGGGACGCGCCCTGGTCTTCTCCCCGTGGGCCGTCTCCGGCGTGCTGACCTCCGCGATCTGGGTCCTGCTCTACAACTCCCAGACCGGCATCACCCGTTACCTCGCGGACATGGGCATCGGCTCCTACGGCACCAGCTGGCTGTCGGACACCTCCACCGTGTTCCCGGCGGCGGTCGTCGCCGACCTGTGGCGCGGCGTGCCCTTCTTCGCGATCCTCATCCTCGCCGACCTCCAGTCCGTCTCCAAGGACCTGTACGAGGCCGCCGAGGTCGACGGGGCCAGCCAGCTCAAGCAGTTCTGGCACATCACCCTGCCCCACCTGAAGGACGCCATCATCCTGTCCACGCTGCTGCGCGCGGTGTGGGAGTTCAACAACGTCGACCTGCTCTACACCCTGACCGGCGGCGGTCCGGCGGGCGAGACCACGACCCTCCCGCTCTACATCGCCAACACCTCGGTCGACGCCCACAACTTCGGTTACGCGTCCGCCCTGACGACGGTCGCGTTCGTGATCCTGCTCTTCTGCTCGATGGTCTACCTGCGGCTGAGCAAGTTCGGAAGGGAGGCCAAGTGATCACCAAGGAGGCCACCGAGGTGGCGCCCCCGCCCGTGAGCGCCCCCGCCGCGCCCGAGCGGCGGCCGCGCGGGCGGAACCGCTCCTGGGACGAGGTCCCGCGCTGGCAGATCTACCTGCCCCTGTCGGTCTACCTCGTCTTCACCCTGATCCCCTTCTACTGGATCCTGCTCTTCGCCCTGCGCCCGGCCGGCTCGACCTCGCTCGTGCCCTGGCCGATGACCTTCGACCACTTCGACAAGGTGTGGACCGAGCGGAGCTTCGGCACCTACTTCCAGAACAGCCTGCTCGTCGGCCTGGCCACGCTGGTGATGACGACGGTGATCGCGCTCGCCGGCGGCTACGCGCTCGCCCGTTTCGACTTCAAGGTCAAGCAGGCGTTCATGCTGGCGCTGCTCTGCTCGCAGTTCGTCCCGGGCGCGCTGCTCCTGGTCCCGCTGTTCGAGATCTTCGCCGAGCTCCGGATGATCAACTCGCTGGGCAGCGTCATCATCGCGGAGACCGTCTTCCAGCTGCCGCTGTCGATGATCCTGATCAGCAACTTCATCAAGAACGTGCCGTACTCGCTGGAGGAGGCGGCCTGGGTCGACGGCTGCAACCGTCTGACGGCCTTCCGGATCGTGGTCCTGCCGCTGCTGCGGCCCGGTCTGATCGCCGTCGGCTCCTTCGCCTTCGTCCACTCCTGGAACCACTTCCTGTTCGCCCTGATGTTCCTGAACAACCAGGCCAAGCAGACCATCCCGGTCGGCCTCAACACCCTGATGAGCTCGGACAGCGTCGACCTCGGCGCGCTCGCCGCGGGCGGCATCATCGCCGCCGTCCCCGTCGTGATCGTCTTCGCCTTCATCCAGAAGTGGCTGATCACCGGCTTCAGCGCGGGGGCGGTCAAGGGATGAGAACCCGTCACATCGCCGTCGCCGCCGGACTGCTCGGGCTGCTGTGCGTCCCCGCCCACGCCGAGGCCCGCGACATCTCCCGGGACACCCTCGCCGCGAACGACGGCTGGGCCTCGTACGGCACCGGCACCACGGGCGGCGCCGCCGCCGACGACGCCCACGTGTACACCGTCACCGACCGGGCCGGCCTGGTCCGCGCCCTCGACCACGGCAGCGACACCCCGAAGATCATCAAGATCGCGGGGACGATCGACGCCGACACCGCCGACGACGGCACCCCCCTCGACTGCGCCGACCACGCCACCGACGGCTACACCACGAAGAAGTACCTGGCCGCCTACGACCCCCGCACCTGGGGCTCCGCCAAGCCGTCCGGCCCGCAGGAGGAGGCCCGGCAGGCGTCGGCGGCCCGGCAGGCCGAGCGGATCGTGCTGCCCGTCGGGTCGAACACCACCATCGTCGGCCTCGGCTCCCAGGCCGTCCTGAAGGGCGCCAGCCTCCAGGTCAAGAACGCGGACAACGTCATCGTGCGCAACCTCGACCTGCGCGACGCCTACGACTGCTTCCCCGTCTGGCAGCCCAACACCGGCGGCCTCGGCGACTGGAAGACGGCCTACGACACCATCTGGCTCACCGGCGCCACCCATGTGTGGATCGACCACGTCACCGCCTCCGACCAGGGCCACCCGGACGCCGCCGAGCCCACCTGGTTCGGCCGCAACTACCTCCGCCACGACGGCCTGCTGGACATCACGAACGGCTCCGACCTGGTCACCGTCTCCTGGAGCCGGTTCGCCGACCACGACAAGGCGATCCTCATCGGCAACGGCGACACCGCCACCGGCGACCGGGGCAAGCTGCGGGTGACCCTGCACCACAACGCCTTCACGTCCGTGGTCCAGCGCGCGCCACGCGTCCGCTTCGGCCAGGTGCACCTCTACAACAACCGGTACGAGGTCACCGACGGCCACCGCTACTCCCTCGGCGCCGGCACCGAGTCCGCGGTGTACGCCGAGAACAACGCCTTCCACGCCCCCGGCCACATCGAGGTCGCCGACCTGGTCAAGAGCTGGAACGGCACCGCCCTGCACCAGAGCGGCACCCTCTTCGACGGCTATCCCGTCGACCTGCTCGCCATCCACAACGCCTACAACTCCGGCAGCGAGCGCGACCTCACCGCGGACGTCGGCTGGACGCCCACCCTGCACACCACCGTCGACAGCGCCGCGGTGGCCGACCGCGCGGTGGCCCGCGGCGCGGGCGCGGGGAGGCTGTCATGAGCACCGCCGAACAGCAAAGCCCGGCCGTCCCCGTCGTCCTCGCGGGCGCCCGCGGCCACGGACGCTGGCACCTGGACAACCTCCGCCGGCTCCAGGACAAGGGCATCGTCCGCCTCGCGGGCGTCTGCGAGCTGACCCCGCTCACCCCGGACGAGATCCCGGAGGGGCTGGGCGCGCCCGAGCAGTCCGCCGACTTCGGCGCGCTGCTCGACTCCACCGGCGCGCGGATCGCCGTGATCTGCACCCCGATCCCCACCCACACCGACCTGGCCCTGACCGCGGCCCGCAGGGGCGTGCACCTGCTGCTGGAGAAGCCGCCCGCGCCGTCGTACGCCGCCTTCCGCCGGATGGCCGACGGGGTCGCCGAGGCGGGCGTGGCCTGCCAGATCGGCTTCCAGTCGCTGGGCTCGCACGCCCTGCCCGCGATCCGCGAGCTGATCGCCGACGGGGTGATCGGCGAGGTGACCGGGGTCGGCGGGGCCGGCGCCTGGGCCCGCGCCGAGTCGTACTACCGGCGGGCGCCCTGGGCGGGCAGGCGGCGCCTGAACGGCGTCGACGTGATCGACGGCGCCCTCACCAACCCGCTCGCGCACGCCGTCGCCACCGCCCTCGCGCTGGCCGGCGCCACCCGCGCCGACGACGTCACCGGCATCGAGACCGAGCTGGCGCACGCCAACGCCATCGAGGCCGACGACACCTCCTGCGTCCGGGTCACCACCGCCGACGGCCGCCCGGTCGTCGTGGCGGCCACGCTGTGCGCCGAGGACCCGGACGACCCGTACGTCCTCGTCCACGGCAGCCGCGGCCGGATCACCTTCTGGTACAAGCAGGACCGCGTCCTGCTCCAGCGCGCCGGCCACGGCCCCGAGGAGTTCGAGCACGGCCGCACCGACCTGCTGGAGAACCTCGTCGACCACCTCACCGACGGTGTTCCGCTGCTGGTCCCGCCGGCCGCGACCGAGTCGTTCATGCGGGTCGTCGAGGCGATCCGGCTCGCCCCCGACCCGCTCCAGCTCCCCGAGGACGCCTGGCACCGGCTGCCCGGCGAGGACCGCCGGGTGGTCCCCGGCGTCGACGGCCTGGTCGCGGCCGCCGCCGACTCCCTCGCCCTCTTCTCCGAACTGGGCGCCGCCTGGGCGTCCCCGACCGCGCTCGCGAACGAGGTGAGGACCTGATGACGGCACCCGACGCACCGGTCGTCCTGCTGGTCGCGGGCCGCCCGGTCGCCCGCTACGTCACCCGGCCCGAGCTGCCCGCCCGGCTCTCCCCGCGCCCCTACCTGCACCCCGTCACCACCCTGGCCGGCACGGCGGTCACCGAGCTGAGCCCCGCCGACCACACCCACCACCTCGGCGTCGGTGTCGCCGTTCCCGACGTCGAGGGGCACAACTTCTGGGGCGGGCGCACCTACGTCCGCGACCGGGGCCCGACCGAGCTCGACAACCACGGCGCCCAGCGGCACACCGGCTTCCAGCTGCGCGACCCCGACGGCTTCGTGGAGGAGCTGCGCTGGGTCGCCGGCGGGGCCGAGCTGCTGCGCGAGCGCCGTACCGTCGCGGCCACCGGACTCACCGACACCGCCTGGGCGCTGGACTTCACCTTCTCGCTCACCAACGTCACCCCCGAGCCGGTGACCATCGGAAGCCCCGCCACCAACGGACGGCCCGGAGCGGCCTACGGCGGCTTCTTCTGGCGGGCCCGCAAGGAGGCCTCGGCGCCGGACGTCTTCACCGCCGCCGCCGAGGGCGAGGCCGGGGTGCACGGCCACCGCGCCGACTGGCTCGCCCTCGCGGGATGGGGGTCCCCCCGCTCGAGCGAAGCCGAGAGCGGGGGAGGCTGGACGCTGGTCTTCGCGGGCGCCACCGACGCCACCCGCCGCGACCCCTGGTTCGTGCGGACCGCCGAGTACCCGGGCGTCGGCTCCTCCCTCGCCTCCGCCGAACGGCTCGCGATCGCGCCCGGCGACACCGCCGTCCGCCGGATCGTCACCGTCGTCGCCGACGGCCGCCTCGGCCACGACGACGCGGCGGCCCTCGCCCGGAAGGCGGTCAGCCAGTGACCCGCGGAACGCCTCCCACCCAGGAGACCTACACCAACCCCGTCCTGAACGCCGACTGGTCCGACCCGGACGTCGTACGCGTCGGCGACGACTTCTACCTCACCGCGTCCAGCTTCGGCCGCGCCCCCGGACTGCCGCTGCTGCACTCGCGCGACCTGGTCAACTGGACCCTGGTCGGCCACGCCCTCGAACGCCTGAGGCCGGCGGCCGAGTTCGCGCGGCCCCGGCACGACTGCGGGGTCTGGGCCCCCTCGCTCCGCCACCACGACGACCGTTTCTGGATCTTCTGGGGCGACCCCGACCAGGGCATTTTCCAGGTCAACGCGCCCGCGATCAGGGGACCGTGGACCGAGCCGCACCTGCTCAAGGAGGGCAAGGGCCTGATCGACCCCTGCCCCCTGTGGGACGAGGAGACCGGCGAGGCCTACCTGGTGCACGCCTGGGCCAGGTCCCGCTCCGGGATCAAGAACCGCCTCACCGGGCACCGTATGCACCCCGACGGCACCTCGCTGCTCGACGAGGGCAAGGTGATCGTCGACGGCGACCGCATCCCCGGCTGGTTCACCCTCGAAGGCCCGAAGCTCTACCGGCACGACGGCCGGTTCTGGATCCTGGCGCCCGCCGGGGGAGTGGAGACCGGCTGGCAGGGCGCCTTCCGCGCCCGGGACTTCTTCGGCCCCTACGAGGAGCGGATCGTCCTGGAGCAGAAGGACACCCCCGTCAACGGCCCCCACCAGGGCGGCTGGGTGCGCACCCCGTCCGGCGAGGACTGGTTCCTGCACTTCCAGCAGCGCGGCGCGTACGGCAGGGTCGTCCACCTCCAGCCGATGCGGTGGGGCGCGGACGGCTGGCCGGTGATCGGGGACGACGGCGCCCCCGTCGCCGCGCACCGGCGCCCCGCGCTGCCGCCGCAGCCGCCCGCCGCCCCCGCCACCGACGACGACTTCCCCGGCGGCCGGTTCGGCCGGCAGTGGCAGTGGACGGCCAACCCCCAGGACGGCCGGGCCACCCACCACTCGGGGGACGGGCTGCGGCTGAGCTGCGTCCGCACGGCCGACGCGCACGACCTGCGCCAGCTGCCGAACGTGCTCACCCAGCGGCTGCCCGGCATCCCGTCCGTCGCCGAGGTCGCGCTGGAACTGCACGCCGGGGAACCGGGCGCGCGGGCCGGACTCGCGGTCCTCGGGGACTCCTTCGGCTGGATCGGACTGCAACGCGGCGCCGACGGCACGGTCCACCTCGTGCACCGGTTCGCCGAGGCGGTGGCCGAGCACGAGCGGGACGCCGGCCGTCCGCGGCTCGCCCCCGCCGGACGGGCCCGGCTGCGCGTGGAGATCGGCGCCGGTGCCCGCTGCCGCTTCGCCTACGACCTGGGCGAGGGCTTCCGTTCCTCCGGTCCCGTCTTCGCCGCCGCGCCGTGGCGCTGGGTGGGCGCCCTGCTCGGCCTGTTCGCCGTCGCCCCCGACGGAGCGGGGCACGCCGGGGCGGCCACGTTCACCGAGTTCCGGATCAGACCCCTCTGACCCCTTTTCGTCCGTACGCCTGTGGGGAGCCGCAATGACGCACTTCCGTAACAAGCGCTTGCCGAGACCGGGTGCGGTGATGGCCGCCGTGGCGGGCCTGATCGCCGCGCTGGGCCTCGGCGTGGTCGGCGAGGCGCACGCGGCGCCGGAGCCGGAGCCGGCCGCCGCCGCCCCGCGGTGGTCCGACCGGGCCCACGGCTTCGCCTCCCTGGCCGGCGGCACCACCGGCGGCGCCGGCGGCAAGGTCGTCACGGTGACCGACCAGGCCTCGCTGGAGCGGTACGCGGCCGCCGAGGAGCCGTACGTCATCCGGGTGGCCGGCTCCATCGCCGTGGAGCCGTTCGGCGCGGAGATCGCCGTCGCCTCGGACAAGACCGTCCTCGGCGTCGGCGACACCGGCGAGATCGTGCACGGGGAGCTGCACCTGAGCCCGGGCACGCACAACGTGGTCATCCGCAACCTGACGATCCGCGACTCGGCGATCGAGGGGAACTGGGACTGCAAGGACACCGACTTCGACGGCATCCAGATGGACACCGCCCACCACGTGTGGGTCGACCACAACCGCTTCTCGCGGATCTGCGACGGCCAGCTCGACATCCGCAAGGACAGCGAGTACGTCACCGTCTCCTACAACCGCTTCGAGGACAACAACAAGACCTTCGGCCTGGGCTGGACCAGTGACGTCCGGACGCAGATCACCGTCGACCACAACCTGTTCGCGCACACCAAGCAGCGCAACCCGTCCGTCGACAACGCCGCCTACGCGCACCTCTACAACAACTACCTGACCGCCCAGGCCGATCCGGACGACCCCGTGTGGACCTACGGGAACTGGTCGCGCGGCCGGACGAAGATGGTCATCGAGAACAGCTACTACCAAGACGTCCAGCACCCCTACCAGGCCGACGCCACCGCGGAGCTGGTGGAGCGCGGGTCGATCCTGAAGAACACCACCGGCCGGCACGACGAGTGGGGTGAAGCGTTCGACCCGCGGGACTTCTACGCCTACCGGCTGGACCCGGCGGCGGCCGTGCCCGCGCTGGTGACGCGCTGGTCCGGGCCGCAGCGGCGGATCGGCGCCTCGGTGACGCTGCACGTCCCGGCGGACCACCCGACGGTCCAGGCCGCCGTGGACGCCGTGCCCGAGGGCAACACCCTGCCCGTGACCATCGCGATCGCGCCCGGCACCTACCGCGAGAAGGTGTTCGTCCCGGCGACCAAGCCGGACATCACGTTGCAGGGGACTGGACAGGACCGCTCCGACACCGTCATCGTCTACGACACGCCCGCGGCGTACGGCGGTTCGACGGGCAGCGCCACGGTACGGATCGCGGCCCACGACGTCACCGCCCGCCATCTCACCTTCAGCAACGACTTCGACGAGGCCGCGCACGAGCTGAACGGCGAGCAGGCGCTGGCGGTGAAGACGACCGGCGACCGGATCGTCTTCGAGGACACCGCCTTCCTGGGCAACCAGGACACCCTGATGACCGACAGCCCCAAGCTGGACGTGATCAGCCGGGTCTACATCCGCGACTCCTACGTCGAGGGCGATGTCGACTTCGTCTACGGGCGGGCGACCACCGTCATCGAGCGCTCCGTGATCCGGGCGCTGAGCCGGGGCTCCGCCGACAACAACGGCTACATCACGGCCGCCTCCACCTGGGCGGGCAACCCGTACGGGTTCCTGATCACCCGGTCGAGGATCGTGAGCGACGCGCCGGACGGCACCTTCCACCTCGGCCGGCCCTGGCACCCGGGCGGGGAGCCGGCGGCGGTCGCCCAGGTGCTGATCCGGGACACCGAACTGCCCGCCGCGGTCAAGTCCGCCCCCTGGACCGACATGAGCGGCTTCTCCTGGCGGGACGCCCGGTTCGCCGAGTACCGCAACACCGGACCGGGGGCGGCCGTGACCGCGGACCGGCCGCAGCTGAGCGACGAGGAGGCGCGGACCCGCACCGTCGCGCGCTACCTCGCGGGCACGGACGACTGGGCTCCGTACGCCCGCCACCACTGACCCCCACAACCTCACAGAAGTTCGTTGGATCCAGAAGAAGAGAGCCGACCAATGAAGATCAGCATCCGCAGAAGCAGGCGCGCCGCCACGGCCGTCGCCCTGGGTGCCGTGCTCGCCCTGACCGCCACCGCCTGCGGTGACGACGGCAGCGGCGCCGGCGGCGACAAGGGCTCCGAGGGCAGCGGCAAGGGCAAGATCGTCTTCTGGGACAACAACGGCGGTGTGCGCACCGACATCTGGAAGGAGATCATCGCCGACTTCGAGAAGGCCAACCCCGACATCGACGTCGAGTACGTCGGCATCGCCTCCACCGAGTACCAGTCCAAGGTCGACACCGCCATCCAGGGCGGCGGCCTGCCCGACGTCGGCGGTGTCGGCGCGGCGATGCTCGCCGGGTTCGCCGCGCAGGGCGCGCTCGACCCGCTCGACGACCGGCTCGGCTCGTCCTCCCTCAAGGGCAAGCTGAACGAGGACATGGTGGAGTCGCTGAAGGCGGCCGGCGGCGGCGACGGCACCCTCTACTCGGTCCCGACCTCCGCCAACAACGGCGTCCTGTACTACCGCACCGACCTGTTCGAGGCCGCGGGCCTGGCGGAGCCGGCCACCTGGGACGCGTTCTACGCGGCGGCGGAGAAGCTCACGGACTCCAAGAAGAACGAGTTCGGCTACACCATCCGCGGCGGCGCCGGCTCCATCGCGCAGGCGCTGGACGCGATGTACGGGCAGAGCGGGATCACCTCGTTCTGGAACGGCGACACGACCACGGTCAACGACCCGAAGAACGTCGCGGCGCTGGAGAAGTACGCCGCCCTCTACAAGAAGGTCACCCCGGCGGCCGACCTCAACAACGACTTCACCAAGATGGTCGCCCAGTGGGACTCGGGCACCATCGGCATGCTCAACCACAACCTGGGCTCCTACCAGGACCACGTGAAGGCGCTCGGCGCCGACAAGTTCCGCGGCATCCCGCAGCCGACGGGCGCCGACGGCAAGCGCGTCCAGGTGTCCAACCCGGTCGACGGGCTCGGGCTGTTCAAGAGCTCCAAGAACAAGGAAGCCGCCTGGAAGTTCATCGAGTTCGCCGTCTCGAAGGCGGAGAACTCCAAGTTCAACGAGTCCGCCGGGCAGGTGCCGGCCAACACCGAGGCCGCGTCGGACACCTGGGTGACCGAGTCGGAGCCGACGAAGCTGGCGGCGCAGGCGCTGTCGGACGGGTCGACGACGATCGTGCAGCTGCCGTACTACCTGCCGGACTGGAACACGATCTCCAAGGCCGACAACGAGCCGAACTTCCAGAAGGTGCTGCTGGGCAAGCTCAGTGCCAAGGAGTTCCTGGACACGTTGGCCGAGCAGTTGAACGCGGCTCAGGCCGAGTGGAGCAAGCAGGCCGGCTGACAGTGCCGGGTTTCGCCGTGGGGCGGTCCGTTTCGCCGCGGGCTGCGGGCCGTCCCCGGCTGGGCGCGCCCACGCGGCGGAAGCCGCATATCGATATGGCCCCGCGCCCCTCAGGTCGAGACACTCACCCCCCCGTTGAGAGGTGCACGTCCGTGTCCCTTACCCGTAGGCAGGTAGCCTCCGCCGCTCTTGCCGCCCTCCCTCTCGGTGCTGCCGTGGCTGCCCCCGCGCACGCCTCCGGGCGGCGGCCGCGCACGCTCTACATCGCCGGTGACTCCACCGCCGCGCAGAAGTTCGCCGATGCCGCGCCCGAGACCGGGTGGGGCATGGCGCTGCCCTTCTTCCTCCACGAGGACCTGCCCGTCGCCAACCACGCGGTCAACGGGCGCAGTTCGAAGAGTTTCGTGGACGAGGGACGGCTCGATGTCGTCCTCGGGTCGATCCGGCCGGGTGACTTCCTGCTCGTGCAGTTCGCGCACAACGACGAGAAGACCACCGACCCCACGCGGTACACCGAGCCCTGGACGACGTACCAGGAGTACCTGCGGCTGTACGTGGACGGGGCCCGTGCCCGCGGGGCGCGGCCCGTGCTGCTGACGCCGGTCGAGCGGCGGCGGTTCGACGCGGAGGGGAACGCCGTGCCGAGCCACGGCGAGTACCCGGCGGCGATGCGCGCGCTGGCCGAGGAGGAGGGCGTCGCGCTGATCGACGTCCAGGCGCTGTCGCTCGCGCTGTGGCAGGAGCTCGGGGTCGAGGGGACGAAGACGTACTTCAACTGGACCGAGACCGAGCAGGACAACACGCACTTCAACCCGCCGGGCGCGATCGCCGTGGCCCGGCTCGTCGCCTCCGGGCTGCTGCACCGCCGGGTGCTGCGGCCCCGGGACGTGCGCCGGCTCGACGAGGAGATCCCCGACTCCTGGATCACCTGGCCGCCGGCCACCGCGTAACCACCCCTTCGGCAACCGGAAGAGAGCCGCACAATGCACGCACAGAAATGGCATGGGCACGTCACAAGTGCCGTGGTGGTGGGCTGCACCGCCCTCGCGCTGACGGTCACCGGCACCACGGCCCAGGCCCAGCCGCGGGACGCCGCCCGGCAGACCCTCCCGGCGAACGACGGCTGGGCCTCCTACGGGACCGGCACCACCGGCGGGGCCGCCGCCGACGCCGAGCACGTGTACACCGTCACCACCTGGGCCGAGTTCAAGGCCGCCCTCGCCGCCGGGGGCGACGCACCGAAGATCATCAAGGTGAAGGGGGTCATCGACGCCGTCGCCGACGGGTGCGACGCCCTCGCCGCGCCCGGCTACGACTTCGACGCCTACCTCGCGGCGTACGCGCCGGAGACCTGGGGGCTCGACACCGACCTCAGTGCCGAGCCCGACGACAGCCCCGAAGGGCTGCGCCGCCTCTCCGCCGCCAACCAGGACCAGGCCATCAAGGCGAACATCCCCGCCAACACCACCGTCGTCGGGGTGGGGAAGAACGCCGGCTTCAAGGGCGCCAGCCTCCAGATCAAGGCCGTCGACAACGTGATCATCCGCAACCTGGCCTTCGAGAGCCCCGTCGACTGCTTCCCGCAGTGGGACCCCACCGACGGGGACACGGGCAACTGGAACTCCGAGTACGACACCGCCGTCGTCTACGGCTCCACCCACGTCTGGCTGGACCACAACACCTTCACCGACGGCAGCCACCCCGACAGCGCGGCGCCCACCTACTTCGGCATGCTGTACCAGCAGCACGACGGCGAGCTGGACATCGTCCGCGGCGCGAACTACGTCACCGCCTCCTGGAACGTCTTCACCGAGCACGACAAGACGATCCTGATCGGCAACAGCGACAGCGAGTCCACCGCCGTCGGCGACCGCGGCAAGCTCAAGGTGACCTTCCACCACAACCTGTTCTCGAACCTGGTCGAGCGCGCGCCCCGGGTCCGCTTCGGCCAGGTCGACGTCTACAACAACCACTTCGTCGCCGACGACTCCTACTCCTACAGCCTCGGCGTCGGCAAGGAGTCCCAGCTCGTCGCCGAGGACAACGCGTTCACGCTGCCGACGGGCATCAGCGCGGCCAAGGTGCTCAAGAAGTGGAGCGAGGCGCCGGTCACCGCCGACGGCAACCTCGTCAACGGCACGGCCGTCGACCTGATCGCCGTGCACAACGCGGAGATCCCCGCCGAGACCCTCCAGTCCGGCGCGGGCTGGACGCCCACCCTGCGCGCCGACGTCGACCCGGCCAAGGCCGTCCCCGGCCTCGTCCGCGCCCACGCCGGCGCCGGCGACATCTGCTGACACCCCCGGTGCACGACGGGCCGGGGCCCGCCGCCCCGGCCCGTCGACCCCCACCCCGAGGACCCCCATCTCACGAGCCGCATCGCAAGGAGCACCGACATGTCCTCGCCCCACAACCGACTCCCTCTGCACCGCAGGGGCTTCCTCCTGGCGAGCGCGGGCGCGGGAGCCGCCCTCGCACTCCCGGCGGACCCCGCCCGCGCGGCCGCCCGCCGGCCCTTCGGCCGCTTCGGCTCCCCGGCCGCCCGCCTCACCCCGCAGACGCTCTACGTCGACCCGCGGGGACGCGGCGACCACACCACCGTCCGGGACGCCGTCACCGCCGCCGCCGGCAGCGGCTGGACCCTCGTCCTCGCCCCCGGCACCTACCGCGAGACGGTCGCCGTCGGCACCACCCGCACCGAGGCCACCTGGATCGGCGCCGCCGAGGACCCGCGCGACGTGGTGATCGTGTACGACAACGCGGCCGGCACCGCCAAGCCCGACGGATCCGGCACCTACGGCACCACCGGCTCGGCCACCACCACCGTGCAGGCCGACGGCTTCACCGCCCGCTGGATCACCTTCGCCAACGACTGGCTGCGCGCCGACCACCCCGACATCACCGGCACCCAGGCCGTCGCGATCAAGGTCCAGGGCGACCGGTCCGCCTTCCACCACTGCCGCTTCCTGGGCCACCAGGACACCCTCTACGCCGACTCCCTGGCCCTCTCCACCTTCGCCCGCCAGTACTTCTCCCACTGCTACGCCGAGGGGGACGTCGACTTCGTCTTCGGCCGGGGGACCGCCGTCTTCGAGCAGTGCCACTTCCGCACCCTGGACCGCACCGACCTGGCCGCCGCCCCCTACGGCTTCGTCTTCGCGCCCTCCACCGCCGGCGCCAACCCGCGCGGCTACCTGGTGACGCGGAGCCGGATCACCAGCGAGGCCCCGGACGCCTTCTACAAGCTGGCCCGCCCCTGGGTGCCCAGCTCCGACACCACCGCCCGCCCCATGCTCACCGTCCGCGACACCCACCTCGGCGCCGGCCTCGACGCGGTCGCCCCCTACACGAACATGTCGGCCTCCTACCCGTGGCAGGACCAGCGGTTCGCCGAGTACCGCAACACCGGGCCGGGCGCCCGCGTCACCGTCCCGGAGAACCGGCCCCAGCTCACCGCCGAACAGGCCGCCTCCGCGACCCGCGAGACCTACCTGGGCGACTGGACGCCGTGGAAGGAGACCTGCTGACATGCGCAGGCGCACCCTCCTGGCCGGTCTCACCGCCGGCGCCCTGACGGCGGCGGCCCCCGCCCACGCGCACTCGGGCCGCGTCCTGCACGTCCGCCCCGGCGACTCCCTCCAGGCCGCCGTGGACGCCGTCGACGGACCCGGCCGGACGATCGTCGTGCACCCCGGCACGTACCGCGAGGTCGTCAGCGTCCCGGCGGACGCGGCGGACCTCACCCTGCGGGGCGCCTCCCGCGACGCCCGCGCCGCCGTCGTCGTCTTCGACCACGCCAACGGCACGACGAGACCCGACGGCACCACCTACGGCACGGCCGGCTCCGCCACCTTCACCTCCGCCGCCCCCGGCCTCACCGTCCGCGACCTCACCCTCGCCAACGACTGGCTGCGCGCCGACCACCCCGACATCACCGGCACCCAGGCGGTGGCCGCGTACGTCACCGGCGACCGCTCCCGCTTCGACAACGTCCGCTTCCTGGGCCACCAGGACACCCTCTTCGCGGACACCACCGCCCTGGACGCCTTCGACCGGCACTACTACCGCCACTGCCACGTCGAAGGAGACGTCGACTTCGTCTTCGGGCGGGCCCGGGCCGTCTTCGACACCTGCCGCTTCCACACCCTCGCCCGGGACGTGGACTTCACCCCCAAGGGCATGGTCTTCGCCCCCTCCACCGCCCGCGCCAACCCCTACGGGTTCCTCGCCGTCCGGTGCGAGATCACCTCCGGCGCCGAGGACGGCGCGTACAAGCTGGCCCGCCCCTGGGTGCCGACGTACGAGACGACCGCCTGGCCGTCGCTGGTCGTGCGGGACACCTGGATCGGCCCCGGCATCGACGCCGCCGCCCCCTACACCAACATGCGGGACGCCTACCCCTGGCAGACCATGCGCTTCGCCGAGTACGCCAACTCCGGTCCGGGCGCAGCCGTCACGGCACCGGAGACGCGGCCGCAGCTGACGGCGGCCGAGGCGGCCGCGCACACCCGGCGGACCTACCTCGGGGACTGGAGGCCGTATGAGCGCCCGTGACGCGGTGGGACGGCGGGCGTTCGTGGTCGGCACGGGGGCCGCGCTGCTGGCCGGTACGGCCGCGACCGGGGCCGAGGCCGCCGTCGTCGACGGGCCGCTGCCCGACTTCCACCCCGCCCTCAAGGACGCCCTCACCTTCCCGCTCGCCTGGGGGAACTCCCCGATCCGCGACGTCCGCGCCTGGCGCCGGGCGGCCCGCGCCCGGGTCGAGGAGGCGCTGGTCGTCGACCGGGAGGACGGCACCCCGTACGCCCCGCAGTCCGGCCCGCCCGTCCCGGGCGACGGGTACACGAGGGAACTGGTCACCCTCTCCCTCACCCGGCACGAACGCGTCCGCGCCGCGCTGCTCACCCCGGACGGCCCCGGCCCCTTCCCCGCCGTGCTGCTCCTGCACGACCACGGGGCCAAGTTCGACATCGGCAAGGAGAAACTGGTCCGGCCCTGGTACGACACCACCCGGCTCGCCTCCGCCGAGGCGTGGACGGAGAAGTACTTCAGCGGCCGGTTCGTCGGCGACGAACTGGCCCGGCGGGGGTACGTGGTGCTGGCCGCCGACGCCCTCGGCTGGGGCGACCGCGGCCCCCTCGCCTACGACCAGCAGCAGGCGCTGGCGAGCAACTTCTTCAACCTGGGCTCCTCCCTGGCCGGTCTCATGGCCCGCGAGGACGCCCGCGCCGCCGGCTTCCTCGCCCGCCTCGACCGCGTGGACCGGCGGCGGATCGCGGCCGTCGGCTTCTCCATGGGCGCCTTCCGCGCCTGGCAGACGGCGGCCCTCACCGACGACGTCGCCGCGACGGCCGCCGTCTGCTGGATGACCGGCCTGAAGGAGATGATGGTCCCCGGCAACAACACCCTGCGCGGTCAGTCCTCCTACTACATGCTCCACCCCGGACTGCCCCGCCACCTCGACTTCCCCGACGTGGCGAGCATCGCCGCCCCCCGGCCGATGCTGTTCTTCCACGGCGGTCTCGATCCGCTGTTCCCCGCCGACGGCGTCCGCGCGGCCCACGCCAAGCTGCGCGCCGTCTGGCGCTCCCGCCACGCCGAGGAGCGGCTGCACCTGAAGACCTGGCCCGACCTCGGCCATGTCTTCGTCGACCGCATGCAGGACGAGGTCTTCGCCTGGCTGGACCGCGTCCTGTAATCCACCCCATCCCCCCGCACCACGACGGAAAGGACCCGCACTCCATGTTTCGTCTGTCTCGTCGTACCGCCCTCACCGCCCTCGCCGCCCTGTCCCTGGGCGCCGGCCTCGCCGTCCTGCCCGCCCCGGCGCAGGCCGCGACCGTCGTCGTCGACACCACGGCCGAGCTGACCAGCGCGATCTCCGGCGCCACCGCGGGCACGGTCATCCAGGTCCGCGGCGGCACCTACTACCCGACCGCCACCCTCCAGTCGACCACCAACGGCACCTCCTCCTCACCGGTCACCCTCACCGCGTACGGCTCGGAGACGGTGAAGATCGACGGCTCGTCGCTCCCCGACGGCGACTGGATCTTCAAGCTGACCGCCGACTACTGGAACGTCTCGAACATCACCTTCCAGAACTCCCCGGACAGCGCGGTCGTCTGCCAGTCCTGCACCGGCACCACCTGGAGCAACATCAAGACCATCAACGGCGGTGACTCCGGCTTCACCCTCACCGGCGACGGCACGGTGAACAACACGGTGAGGAACATCGACAGCTACGGCCACTACGACGCCGCCAACCACGGCGAGAACGCCGACGGCATCGCCGTCAAGTACGGCTCCGGCACCGGCAATCTCATCACCGGCGCCCGCCTCTACAACAACTCGGACGACGGGATCGACTTCTGGTCGTTCTCCTCGCCCGTCACCGTCGAGCACACCTGGGCCTTCGGCAACGGCCAGAACCGCTGGAGCGACTCCGCCTTCGCGGGCGACGGCAACGGCTACAAGCTCGGCGGCGACGGCGAGGTCGTCGCCCACGTCGTCAACAACTCCGCCGCCTGGGACAACGCCGGCAACGGCTTCACCGAGAACTCCAACACCGGCGCCATCGTCATCAACCGCACCACCGCCTACGCCAACGGCAAGTGGGGCTACTACTTCGCCACCGGCGCCGCCCGGCTCGGCAAGAACCTCGCCGTGGGCAACGGCAGCGGCCTGGTCAGCAAGGGCTCCTCCGTCGTCTCCGCCGGCAACAACTGGGACTCCGGCATCGCCACGCCCGCCTTCGTCTCCACGAACGCGTCCACCACGTACAACGCCCGCCAGTCGGACGGAAGTCTGCCCGTGACCACCTTCCTGACCACGGGCAGCACCACGATCGGCGCGACGATGGACTGACCGGGTCAGCCGGTGCGCACCGGCCCGATCGACTCCAGCGTCGGCACGACCGGCTCGATCGTGCCGTCGGCGGCGAACTCCAGCCGGTCGGCGGTGGTCTCCCGGTGCATGCCGTCGCCGCCCGGCCGGCCGGGGCCGTCGAGGGCGAACCGGTGGTAGACGGCGTACCAGTCGTCGGTGCCGGGCACGTTCACCACGGAGTGGTGGCCGGTGGCGAGGATGCCGTACTCCGGACGCTTGGACAGGATCGTCCCCCGCTCGGTCCACGGGCCGAGCGGGGACGGTCCCGTCGCGTAGGCCACGTGGTAGTCCTCGCTGCGGGTGTCGTCCTCGGACCACATGAAGTAGTACGTGCCCTGACGCTTCACCACGAAGGAACCCTCCCGGAAGTTCGACGGGGTGATGTCCCGCACCTGGGCCGGGTCGAAGGACACCATGTCGTCGTCCAGCGGCACCACGTACGCGTGGCTGTTGCCCCAGTAGAGGTACGACCGGCCGTCGTCGTCCGTGAAGACCGCCGGGTCGATCATCTGGCCGGACCAGGGACCGTCCTTCGCCACCAGCGGCTTGCCCAGCGCGTCCGTGAAGGGACCGGCGGGCGAGTCCGCCACGGCCACGCCGATCTGCTGCTCGGCGCAGAAGTAGAGGTAGTACCGGCCGTCGCGCTCGGCGATCGCCGGCGCCCAGGCGTGGGCGTCCGCCCAGGACACGTCCGACTCCAGGTCCAGGACGACGCCGTGGTCCGTCCAGTGCGCCAGGTCCTCGGAGGAGTACGCCGAGAAGCGCGTCCCGCCCCAGCCCGGGAAGCCGTCCGTCGTCGGGTAGATCCAGTACGCGCCGTCCAGGTACCGCACGTCCGGGTCGGCGGTGAGGCCCGGCAGGAGCGGGCTGCGGGTGCGGACGGCCTCCACGGTCCAGGTGCGGGCCGTCCCGTCGGCGGCGGTCACGGTGTACGTCCGCGGCGTGCGGAAGTCACGCGGCGTGCCCGGCTCCGGGAAGACGGACGCGCCCTCGGCCGCCCACAGCGTCGGCGCGAGGTGCCGCAGGTCGGCGTCGGGCTCCATCGGCAGGACGACCTTGGAGGAGGCCTCGGTGACGATCGCGTACCCCTTCTGGTCCTTCGCGGTCACGTCCACCAGGGAGGCGGGCGTGGCCGGGTAGGCGGCCAGCAGCCGGTCGTACTCCTCCCGCGTCACCGGCAGGACCGTGCCGTGCCGGGGGCTCGCCGGGAGCCGGTGGCCGGCGCACGCCGTCCAGCGGCCGGAGTCGAGGTCGGTGGTCTCGAACGGGACGTAGCCGCGGCCGCCGTACTCGTCGATGAACAGGTACCACCTGTCCTCGGTGTTCGACTTGAACACCGTGGGCCCCTCGCCGCGGTCGACCGAGCCGCTGCCGACGCGGTCGGCGACGAAGCCGTACGCAGCGTCCGTCAGGCTCGTCGACTTCTCCACGGTGATGAACTTCGAGCCGGGGGAGCCGGAGGAGGGGTCCCGTTCGTCCTTGGTGTAGCGGTAGTAGACGCCCTCGTGCTCGACGACCGTCGAGTCGATCACCGAGTGGCCGGGGTCGTGCCAGACCTTCGGCTCGCCGAAGGAGCGGAAGTCCTTCGTCGTCGCGTACAGCATCCGGTTGTACGTCCGGCCGGTGTGCGCCGGGTCGTCGTCGGCGTACAGCTTCGACGCCCAGAAGACGACGTACTCGCCCAGGGCCGCGTCCCAGTGGGCCTCCGGCGCCCAGGTGTTGCCGGCGGTGTCGGGGGCGACCCTCACCAGGCGCTGGTCGGTCCAGTGGACCAGGTCGGTGGAGTCCCACACCATGACCGACTTGCTGCCGTGGCGCTGGACCTCGTCCCAGCTGCCGCTGCTGCCCCGGTACATGCGCAGGTCGGTGGCGATCAGGTGGAACCCGTCGCCCTCGGGGGAGCGGACCACGAAGGGGTCGCGCAGACCCCGTTCTCCGATGGTGGAGGTCAGGACGGGCCGTCCGCCGTTCAGTTCCCGCCAGTGCAGCGGGTCGTCGCCGCGGCTGAGGGCGTAGCGGATCTGCTCACCGTCGGCGGTGTCCTCCCCGGTGAAGTAGACGAAGAGGTAGCCGGCGTACTGCGGGTGTGTCACGGGGGGTGCTCCGGTGGTCGCGGTGCGGGGAGGGGAGGCCAGGACGCATGACACATCCTGTGTGAGTGTGGGGGATTCTGTTGGGTGCGGTGTCCTGGGGAGTCTCACCAGCCGTGGTCCGGGGCGTCAATCGGGGGAGCGGCGGCGGGCGGGGAGCGAAAGTTTCGATCTTTTTCGCGCGGACCCGGCAACCTCTCCGGCCGGGGCGGCGACTGGGGTGGGGGGGGGGGGGGGGGGGGGCCCCCCCCCCCCCCCCCCCCCCCCCCCCCCCCCCCCCCCACCCCCGTCCCTTCCAGGAAAGGAACGCCCCGTGCGTTTGAGCACCGGACGCCACCGCAGGACGCGCACCCTCTCGATCGCCGCCGCGGTGGCGCTCGCGGCGGGGGCGGGCGGTGTCCACCTCGGTCTGACCCAGGGCGGCGCGCGGGCCGCGTCGACGACGGTCACCGTCTCCACCACCGCGCAGCTGGAGTCGGCCGTGCGGAACGCGGTCGCCGGCACGGTCATCGAGGTCCGCGGCGGCACCTACCACCCGACGGCCACCCTGAGGTCGACGGCCGGCGGCACCCCCGCGCACCGGATCACCCTGCGGGCCCGCGGCGGCGAGCAGGTGCGGATCGACGGCTCCGAGCTGCCCGACGGCTCCTGGCTCGCCGCGATCCACGGCAGCTACTGGACCGTGGAGAACCTGACCTTCCGGAAGGCGCCCGCGCAGGGACTCGTGGTGACCTCGTCGACCGGCGGCGTCTTCGAGAACCTGGTCACCGCCGACAACGGCGGCTCCGGGTTCACCCTGCGCGGCGACGGAACCGTCGGCAACCTCGTGCGGAACCTGGACAGCCACGGCAACCACGACGTCGCCGGGCACGGCCGGAACGCGGACGGCATCGCGGTCACGTTCGGCTCGGGAAGCGGCAACCGGATCACCGGAGCCCGTCTCCACGACAACGCGGACGACGGGCTCGACCTGTGGCAGTTCTCCACACCGGTGACCGTCGAGCACTCCTGGGCCTCCGGCAACGGCAACGGCTTCGAGCTGGGCGGCGGGGGCGTCGCGGTCGGACACGTCGTCCGCTCCAACGCGGCCTGGGACAACGCGCTCGACGGGTTCACCGAGAACTCCAACACCGGGGCCGTCGCCCTCGACCGCAACACGGCCTACGCCAACGCGGGGGCCGGCTTCTCCTTCGCGACCGGTACGGCCCGCCTGGCCCGGAACCTCTCCGTGGGCAACCGGGGCGGTCCGGTGGTACGCGGCTCGTCGACGGTGTCCGCGGCCAACAGCTGGGACAGCGGCGTGAGCACCCCGTCGTTCAGGTCGACGGACGCGACGACGGCGTACGGCCCGCGCGCGTCCGACGGCTCGCTGCCCTCGACGACGTTCCTGACCACCGGCTCGACGGCGATCGGCGCCGCCATGGACTGAGGCCCGGCCGGCTCAGTCGTAGGTGAGGTCGGACGACGTGAAGTCGCAGGTCGTCCCGGAGGGGCCGGTGCCGATCTCGGTCGGCTCGGCACCGGTGGTGTTGCCCGTGAAGCGGACGCAGGTCTTGATCTTCTTGCCGCTGTCGCCGTGGATGCGGACCTTGCGCAGTGCGGCCGTGTCGCCGTAGTTGGCGTTGACGCCGACGATCGCGTTGCCCGGCGCGGTCACGTCCACGTCGTTGATGATGACCGTCCGCCGGTACTGCTTCGAGCAGTTGCCGCAGGAGCGCACCAGCTTGCCGAAGTTCTCGACCTGGAACTTGGTGACCACCAGCTTGCCGGCGCCGTTGAACTGGAAGACCTTGTCGTCGGCGTTCTTCGCGCCGCCGCCGTAGACCGTGTACACGGCCGACGACGAGGTGCCCTTGAAGCTGGCGGCGTCCTCGCCGACGTCCAGCCACCACACGTTCTGGAGCGTGCAGGAGCCCTTGCAGTGGACGCCGTCCGCGGCCGGGGACCCGATGATGACGTTCTTCAGCACGGCTCCGTCGGCGAGCTCGAAGACCGGGTCCTGGTCCTCGTCCTGGCTGTCGCCGCCCAGGCTGCCGGAGCCGTAGAACTTCTTGAGCCCGCCGTCGTAGGTACCGGAGACCGAGATCGTCGAGGTGACGGCCTTGCTGCCGGTGGCCGTCGGCCAGGCGGTCGCGGCGCCCGCGGAGGTCAGCGTCGTGGTGGTGACGAGCGCCGCGCCGGAGAGCGCGAGGGCGGCGGAGCCGGCGATCAGCGTCCGCCGCCGGGTGGCCTGGCGGCGGTGCCGGGCGCGCGGTCGTGCTGGTGCAGTCATGTGCCCATTCCTCAGGTGGTGGTGACTCTTGTGCCGTGTGGTCGCCACCGGCCGGGAAAGGGTTGCCGCGGTCTCCGGGTTCTCCTCCTACGCGTCGCCCTAGTCGTCGTGGACGGCGAAGTCCCCGCCCAGGGAGCGGTCCTCGCCGTCGGCCTCGCCGGCGATCACATAGCTGTCGTCCTTGGCGTCGCGGCCGCCGCGGTCGTGGTCGTACTGCCCGGCGAACACCCACTCGCCCGCGGCGAGCGTACGGCCCTCCTTGAGCACCCAGGTGTAGACCAGGAAGCCGTCCTGCTCGGTGACGGTCAGGGTGAAGTCGTCCTCCGGCAGCGAGCGCCAGGCGCCGGTCGAGGAGACACCACCGGTCTGAGCGATCTTCAACTGCACGGTGAGCGCGGTGACTTCCTTCTTCGCCTTCACCGTGACGTTGCTCTGCGCCCAGAAGTCGTTGCTGTGGGGGTCGATGGAACCGTCGGACCACAGCGGCCCGTCGTCGTCGTCATCGTTGGGCGGCAGCAGCGTGACGGCGGGCGGTGCCGAGGGCGTCGGGTCCGCGGTGCTCGGCGGGGAGCTGCTCGGTTCGGCCGGTTCCTGCTCCGCGCCCCCGGAGCCGCCGGGCGTCGCCGACGGGGAGGCCGGCGGGCGGCTCGTGGCGCTGGGGGACTCCACCGGCGGCGGCGAGACGGCCACCGTCTGCGGCCGCGGGGGAACGTCCTTCACCGCGGACGCCACCGCGTAACCGCCGACCGCGAGCATGCCCGCGACCGCGGCCGTCGCGCCGACGATCCGCGCCCAGCCCCACAGGGGCGGCCGGCTCGCCCGGTGGCCGGCGGCCCGGTCCTGCCCCGCCATGCCGCGCTCGATCCGGGCCAGGATGCGCGCGCGGTCGGGCTCGTGCGCCTCGGCCGCCTCGTGCAGCCGGGCGCGCAGCTCGTCGTGCACGTCCTGCCGCATCGTCATCGGTTCCTTCCTCCGGCCTCACCGGTGCGCGCCGCCATCACGGCGTGCACCTTCCGCGGAGCTCCTTGAGCGCCGAGCAGTCTTTGCAACTCGGCCATTCCCTTCGAGGTCTGGCTCTTCACCGTACCCACCGAGACCCCCAGGGCGAGGGCGGTGTCCTTCTCCGAGAGGTCGAAGGCGTGCCGCAGCACCACGCAGGCCCGTTTGCGGAAGGGGAGTCTACGCAGCGCCGACTGCACGTCCACCACGCCCGCGACGTCGGGGTTCTCCGTCTTCTCCTCGCGGTGCGACCAGAAGAGGGAGATCCTGCGGCGTTCGCGGACGGCGCTGCGGATACGGGTGCGGGCCAGGTTGGCGACGACGCCCCGCGCGTAGGCCACCGGATGGTCGGCCGCGCGCACCCGGTCCCAGCGGTGCCACAGCGCCAGCAGCGCGTCCGCCGCCAGATCGTCGGCCGTGTCCGCCTCGCCGGTCAACAGGAAGGCCAGGCGGGACAGTTCGGCGTAGTGGCGTTCGAAGAAGGCATGGAACTCCACGGAGGCTGCGTCGTCGACGACTGTGCCCACGGGTGACCTCTTCTCGGTGACTACCGGCACCCGGCGGGGCGCCTGCCGTGCGTGTCATGTGAATGACATGGGGATGTCCCGAGAGGGTGCCGGGACGAGAGCCGGAAGCGTAGCAGCGGTCTCTGTCGGTCCCTGATCGGGGGTTCGAACGCCGTATGACGGTCCGAACGTCGTCCCACCCCGATTCCGTAACACGGCGAAAACCCGGAGCGGGTTCGACGCGGGAACAATCCAGCCAGCGTCCGCACACTGATCCACCAGGTCACGAGGAGGGCCCTTCATGTCCGACGTACGGAAGGCGGCCGACCGGTCAACCGTCCCGCCCCCGGCGGTGAACAGCGTCGACCGGTTCTTCAGAATCTCCGCACGGGGATCGACGTTCGGCCGGGAGATACGCGGCGGCTTCGCCACGTTCTTCACGATGGCCTACATCCTTGTCCTGAATCCCATCATCCTGGGAAGCGCGAAGGACAAGTTCGGGCACTCCCTCGACGTCGTCCAACTCACCACCGCCACCGCCCTGGTGGCCGCCGTGATGACGATCGTCATGGGGGCCGTCGGCAATCTGCCGCTCGCGCTCGCCGCCGGCCTCGGCCTGAACGCGGTGGTCGCCTTCCAGATCGCCCCGCTGATGAGCTGGGACGACGCGATGGGCCTGATCGTGCTGGAAGGCCTGCTGATCTGCGTCCTGGTGGTGACCGGTCTGCGCGAGGCCGTCATGCACGCCGTCCCGCAGCCGCTGAAGCACGCGATCAGCGTCGGCATCGGCCTGTTCATCGCCTTCATCGGCTTCGTCGACGCCGGCTTCGTCAGCCGCGTCCCGGACGCCGCGAACACCACGGTCCCGGTCCAGCTCGGCGGTGCCGGCAGCCTCTCCGGCTGGCCGGTCCTGGTCTTCTGCCTCGGCGTGCTGCTGACCGTCGCGCTGCTCGCCCGCAAGGTCAGGGGCGCCATCCTGATCGGCATCGTGACCATGACGGTGCTCGCGATCGTCATCGACTCGGTCGCCGACGTCGAGTCCTGGGGGCTGACCACCCCGTCCTGGCCCGACGAGGCCGTCTCCACCCCCGACTTCGGGCTGATCGGTCACTTCAGCCTGTTCGGCGCGTTCGCCGAGACCACCGCCGTCACCGTCGTCCTGCTGGTGTTCACCCTGCTCCTGTCGGACTTCTTCGACACCATGGGCACGGTCGTCGGCATCAGCGCCGAGGCGAACCTGCTCGACGAGGACGGCAAGGTGCCCCACCTCGGCCGGGTGCTGCTCATCGACGGCGCGGCGGCGGTCGCGGGCGGCGCGGCCTCGTCCTCCTCCGCGACCTCCTACATCGAGTCCGCCGCCGGCGTCGGCGAGGGCTCCCGCACCGGTTTCTCCAACCTGGTCACCGGCGGCCTCTTCGCCCTCGCCCTGTTCCTGACCCCGCTGCTCACCATCGTCCCGCTCCAGGCGGCCGCGCCCGCGCTGGTCGTGGTCGGCTTCCTGATGATGACCCAGGTCAAGAACATCGACTGGGACCGGTACGAGATCGCCGTCCCCGCGTTCCTGACGATCGCCGTGATGCCGTTCACCTACTCCATCACCAACGGCATCGGCGCGGGCTTCCTCGCCCACGTGGTGATCAAGACGGTGCTGGGCCGGGCGAAGGAGGTCCACTGGCTGCTGTGGGGGGCCTCGGCCCTGTTCGTCGTGTACTTCGCGATCGACCCCGTCGAGCAGCTGCTCGGCGTCGGGCGGTGACTCCGGCGACGGGCGCGCCCTGAGGGGCGGGGGGAACCGCGCGACCGGCCACGGCGGACCCGCACGCCGGTCGCGCGGCCCACCTCAGCCTTTCAGCGCCGCCTGCATCATGGCCTTGGCGACCGGCGCGGCCAGTCCGTTGCCGCTGACCTCCGACCGCGCCGCGTCCGACTGCTCCACGACCACCGCCACGGCGACCTGCTCGCCGCCGGCCTCGCCGTACGACGTGAACCAGGCGTACGGGGTCTTGCTGTTGTTCTCACCGTGCTGGGCGGTGCCGGTCTTGCCGCCGACGGTGACCCCGTCGATCAGCGCGTTCGTGCCCGTGCCCTGCTCGACGACCGTCCGCATCGCCGACCGCAGCTGCTCGGCCGTGCCGGAGCTGACGATCCGCGTGGTCGAGGCCTCGTCGTCGTAGTCCTCCAGCACATCGCCGCCGCCGTCGGTGATCTGCGCGACCATATGCGGCGAGACCAGCTCTCCGCCGTTGGAGATGGCGGCGGACACCATGGCCATCTGGAGCGGGGTCGCCGTCACGTCGTACTGGCCGATACCGGTCAGGGCGGTCGACGACGCGTCCATGCCGGACGGGTACACGCTCGGGTACGCCCGCACCGGCACGTCCTGCGTCTCGTCGTTGAAGCCGAACTTCTCGGCCATCGCCTTCACCGTGTCCTGTCCGAGCTGGACCGCCATGTGCGCGAAGACGTTGTTGCACGAGTACTGGAGGGCGACCCGGATGGAGGCGTCCTCGCAGGGCGCGGACGTGTTCTCGTTCTTCAGGACCGTCGTCGTGCCCGGCAGGGTGTAGGGGTCCGGGCTGTCCGTCTTCTCGTCCACCGACGCGTACAGCCCGTCCTCCAGCGCGGCCGCCGCGACCACCAGCTTGAACGTCGAGCCCGGCGGCAGCGGCTGCCGCAGCGCGCGGTTGGTGAGCGGCTTGTCCTCGTCCGAGGTGAGCTTCTTCCAGGCCGCGCCGGCGGAGTCGGCGTCGGTGAGGGACGACGGGTCGTACGACGGCGTCGACACGACCGCGAGGATCCGGCCGGTCGACGGGTCGATCGCGACCGCCGCGCCCTTGGTGTCGCCGAGCGCGTCGTAGGCCGCCTTCTGCACGTCCGGGTCGATCGTGGTGATCACGTTGCCCGGGTCGGCCCGCCGGCCGGTGACCGTGTCCATCGCGGTCGTCAGCCGGCTGTCCGTGCCGTTGAGCAGGTCGGCGTAGATGCCCTCCAGCTGCGTCGGGGCGTAGCTCTGCGAGGCGTAGCCGGTGACCGCCGCGTACAGCTCGCCGTCCGTGTACGTGCGTCTGTACTCCAGGTCGCTGCCGGCCGTGGCCGCCGAGCCGGTGACCGCCCGGCCGGCCACGATGATGTTCCCTAGCGGCGCGGCGTACGTCTTGATCGCGCCCCGCCGGTTGTCGTTGTCGTCCGCGAGCGCCTGGCCCTCGTAGAACTGCACCCAGGTCGCCCGGACCAGCAGGGCGAACACCAGCAGCAGCGCGAAGACCGAGGCGCGCCTGATCGTTCTGTTCATGGCGTCCGGAAGACGAACGGGCGGAGGGGAAACGTTCCCGTCCGCCCGGTTTTCTCATCGTCCGTTCATCCTGCGCCCGGCGAGGCCGCGGCGGCGGGCCGGCCTCACTCCAGCAGCAGCACGACCTCGTCGATCTCCGCACCCCGCGCGGGCGCGTACCCCCTGGCCCGCGTCGTCGCCCGGAACCCGCACTTCTCCAGCACGCGCAGTGAGCCGGCGTTGTCCGCCGCCGCCCGCGCGTACAGCGGCCGTTCCGTCACCTCGGCCAGCAGCCCGCGCAGCGCGGCCGTCGCCACCCCCCGCCCCCAGTAGGCGCGGTCCACCCAGTACGTGACCTCCCGCTCGCCGGGCTCCCCGTACACCGCCGCGTTCCCGATCACGTCCCCGTCGGCCAGGACCGTGCGGACCACGGCGGTGGCGCGGAGGCGTTCCCAGCGCGCGTCGAAGGCGGCCCGGTCGGCCGGGTCCTCCGGGGTGAACGCGGCCATGCGCAGGGCCTCGGGATCGTTGAGCTGCCGGAAGAAGACCGGCAGGTCGCTGTCGTGGACCTCGCGGAGCACCACCCGCACCGTTCAGAGCCTCCGGGTCGCCAGGGTCAGCCGGTCGCGCGCGTCGAACAGCGCGTCCTTCACCATCTGCTCGTGCGCGGGGGTCAGCCGGGCCACCGGCACCGAGCAGCTGATCGCGTCCCGCGCCGGGGTGCGGTAGGGGATCGCCACGCCGAAGCAGCGCAGGCCCAGCGTGTTCTCCTCGCGGTCCACGGCGAAGCCCTGCTCGCGGATCTGGTGCAGCTCCTCGATGAGCTTCTCCCGGTCCGTGATGGTGTGCTCGGTGAGCGCCGGGAGCGTCTCGGGGAGGATCTTGCGGACCGCTTCGTCGGTGTGCGTGCTCAGCAGCGCCTTGCCGAGGGAGGTCGAGTGGGCCGGGAGGCGGCGGCCGACCCGGGTGAAGGGCCGCAGGTAGTGCTGGGACTGGCGGGTGGCGAGGTAGACGACGTTGGTGCCGTCCAGGCGGGCCAGGTGGATGGTCTCGGTGGTGTCGTCCGAGAGCCGGTCCAGCGTCGGCCGGGCGGCCGCGACCACCTCGTCGCCGTCGATGTAGGAGGTGCCCACCAGCAGGGCCCGCACGCCGATGCCGTAGCGCGTGCCCGTGGCGTCGGTCTCCACCCAGCCCAGCTCCACGAGCGTGCGCAGCAACATGTACAGACTCGACTTGGGGTAGCCGACGGCCTCCTGGACCGCCGCGAGGGAGTGCATACCGGGGCGACCGGCGAAGTATTCCAGCAGTTCAACCGTCCGTACCGCGGACTTGACCTGCGCCCCGCCCCCCGTCTCGCCAGCCGACATCGCCCTTGACCCCTTCCATCGACGGAAATAGTCTCCAACAGCATATTCATCATCAGAGACGGCGTTCAGTATATCGAACGCCTCTGGGACAGAGCGCGTGGAGGACCCGCGGTGGCAGCAGCACCAGTCTGGAGTGTCGACCCCCGAACCGGGAAGCAGCGGGAGCAGGTCGCGGTGGAGGCGACGGCCCAGGAGGTGGACTCCGTCGTCCGCGCCGCCCACGCCACCCGTGAGGCGCTCACCGACCGCACCGTCCGCGCCGCCTTCCTGCGCACCGCCGCCGACCGGCTGGAGGCGGCCAAGGACCGCCTGGTCGAGGTGGCCGACGCGGAGACCGCGCTCGGTCCGGTCCGCCTCGGCGGTGAGCTCGCCCGCACCTGCTACCAGTTGCGCGCGTTCGCCGGCATCGTCGACGAGGGCGCCTTCCTCGACGTCGTCATCAACCACCCCGACGACACGGCCACCCCGCCCGTCCCGGACCTGCGCCGCTACAAGGTGTCCCTGGGCGTCGTCGCCGTCTACTCGGCCTCCAACTTCCCCTTCGCCTTCTCCGTCGCCGGCGGCGACACCGCGAGCGCGCTGGCCGCGGGCTGCCCGGTCGTCGTCAAGTCCCACCCCGACCACCCGGCCCTGTCCGAGCTGGTCGCCCAGGTGCTGCGGGACGCCGCCGCCGAACACGGCGTCGACCCGGCCGTCGTCGGTCTCGTGCACGGCTTCGAGGCGGGCGTCGAGCTCATCCGCCACCCGCTGGTCGCCGCCGCCGGCTTCACCGGTTCCATCCGGGGCGGACGCGCGCTGTTCGACGCGGCGGCGGCCCGGCCGGTGCCGATCCCGTTCCACGGCGAGCTGGGCTCCCTGAACCCCGTCGTCGTGACCGAGGCGGCCGCCGCCGAGCGCGCCGAGGCGATCGGCACCGGCCTCGCCGGGTCGATGACGCTGGGCGTCGGACAGTTCTGCGTGAAGCCGGGCCTCGTGCTGGTGCCGTCCGGCGCCGCCGGCGACGGGCTGGTCAAGTCGCTGACGGACGCGGTCGGCGACACGGACGCCGGCGTGCTGCTCGACCACCGGATGCGGGACAACTTCATCGCGGGGGTCGCCGAGCGCACCGAACTGCCCGACGTGGAGTCCCCGGTGACGCCGGGCGCCGGCGGGGAGCACACCGTCAGCGCCGGGTTCCTGACCGTCCCCGCGGCCCGGCTGGCCGAGGAGGGCGAGTACGACCTGCTCCTGGAGGAGTGCTTCGGGCCGGTCACCGTCGTGGCCCGCTACGACTCCGACGCCGAGGTCAAGGCGGTCCTGTCGCGGCTGCCGGGCAACCTCACGGCGACGGTCCAGCTCTCCGAGGGCGAGGCGGCGGGCGAGGGCCGCGGCTCCGAGATCCTCGCCGACCTCACCCCGCTCGCCGGACGCGTCCTGGTCAACGGCTGGCCGACGGGCGTCGCCGTCGCCCCGGCCCAGCACCACGGGGGGCCGTACCCGGCCACGACGTCCACGTCGACCTCCGTGGGCGGCACGGCCATCGAGCGGTGGCTGCGGCCGGTCGTCTACCAGAACGCCCCCGAGGCGCTGCTGCCGCCCGAGCTGCGCGACGACAACCCGCTCGGTCTGCCCCGGCGCTTCAACAACCGCCTCGAGCGCTGAGACGACCCCGTCGGCATGCGGAGAGAGGGAACCGGGACACTCTGAGGATGGACGTCGAACTCCCCGAACTGCCCTTCCCCCTCCGCACCTACGGTCCTGACGGGCACTGGTCCTACGAGGACGGAGTCCTCACCGGGTGGGCCGGTCCCCGGCAGGACCGGTTCGTGCCGCCCACCGGGGAGGCGCTGGACCCCGCCACCGACGCGCCCCGGCTGCTCGGGGCGCCCGAAGGGGACTTCCAGCTCGTCGCCCGGGTCACCGTCGGGTTCAACGGTGCCTTCGACGCCGGCGTGCTCTACGTCCACGTCGGCGAACGGGCCTGGGCCAAGCTCTGCCTGGAGTACTCCCCGGACGTGCCCACCGTCTGCACGGTGGTCACCCGGGGGCACTCCGACGACGCCAACTCCTTCACGGTGGACGGCAGCACGGTCTGGCTGCGGGTCAGCCGGACCGGACGGGCCCTCGCCTTCCACGCCTCCCGGAACGGCGAACGCTGGACCTTCGTCCGGCTGTTCACCCTGGGCGACGAGAAGGAGACGGGCGCGGCCCTGGTCGGCTTCATGACGCAGTCCCCGATGGGACAGGGCTGCGTGGTCACCTACGACCGCCTGGATTTCCGGCCGACGTGGCCGGACGACCTGCGCGACGGGAGCTGAGCTCGGCCGGGAATGCCCAGGGACACTTGAACGTTCACGCACGCGTCGGAGAGGAGTCTCCGCACCCGAACGTCCGAGCGACCCCGAAGAGAGCCGATCCATGCGCGTCGAGATCTGGAGCGACATCGCCTGCCCCTGGTGCTACGTGGGCAAGGCCCGCTTCGAGAAGGCGCTCGCGGCCTTCCCGCACCGGGACGAGGTCGAGGTGGTGCACCGCTCCTTCGAACTGGACCCCGGCCGCGCCCAGGGCGACGTCGAGCCGGTGCTCACGATGCTCACCCGGAAGTACGGCATGAGCGAGGCGCAGGCACAGGCCGGTGAGGAGAACCTCGGGGCGCAGGCCGCCGCCGAGGGACTGGCGTACCGCACCCGGGGCCGCGACCACGGCAACACCTTCGACCTGCACCGCCTCCTGCACTTCGCCAAGGAGCGGGGCCGCCAGGACGAGCTGCTCCAGCTCCTGTACCGGGCGAACTTCGCCGAGGAGCGGTCGCTGTTCACCGAGGGCGACGAGCGGCTGGTCGAGCTCGCCGCCGAGGCCGGTCTCGACGCCGGCGCCGCCCGCGGGGTGCTCGCCGACCCGGCCGCGTACGCCGCCGACGTCCGTGCCGACGAGCGGGAGGCCGCCCGGCTCGGGGCGAACGGCGTGCCGTTCTTCGTCCTCGACCGCGCCTACGGCGTGTCCGGCGCCCAGCCCGCCGAGGTCTTCGCGCAGGCGCTGACCCGGGCCTGGGACGCGCGCTCACCGCTGGCGCACGTCGACGCGGGCGACGCCGGGGCCTGTGGTCCGGACGGGTGTGCGGTGCCGCGGCCCTGAGCGGGACGGCGCAGGTGGCGGCCGTCTCCTAAGCGTTCCTTGGGAGTACGGCGTAGGAAGACGCGATGGACGGGGACTTCCGCGGGCCGCAGAGTGGAGCCATGGAGACCACGGAGAGCACCGGGAGCGACACCGGCGGGACCACCGGCAGCGGGAGCGCGCAGACCGCGCGGCGCCCGCAGGCCGGGCGGAGCAGCCTGGGCCCGCAGACCTTCGACACCCTCGTCCGCGCCGAGTTCGCCCCCAAGAGCACCTACCTCAACACCGCGAGCAACGCCCTGCTCCCGGCCCGTACGGTCACCGCCCTGCACGAGGCGGCGCTGCTGCGGGCCGAGGGCAGGCCGCTGACCCCGCTGTACGAGGACGTGGAGGCCTGCCGGGCCGCGTTCGCCCGGCTCGCCGGCGTCCCCGCCACCCGGGTGGCGGTCGGCTCCTCGGTCGCCGCGCACACCGGGGTCATCGCCGCCTCGCTGCCCGCGGGCGCCGAGGTGCTCACCGCCGAGGACGACTTCACCTCGGTGCTGAACCCGTTCCACGTCCGCGGCGACCTCAAGGTCCGCACCGTGCCGCTGGAGCGGATCGCGGAGTCCGTCCGGCCCGGCACCGCGCTCGTCGCGGTCAGCGCCGCCCAGTCCGCGGACGGCCGGCTCGCCGACCTGTCCGCCCTGCGGGAGGCGGCCCGGACGCACGGCGCACGCACCTACGTCGACCACTCCCAGTCCGCGGGCTGGCTGCCGATGCACGCCGACGCCGACGACTTCAGCGCGGCCGTCTCCTTCAAGTGGCTGCTCGGCCCGCACGGCGCGGCCTTCCTCGTGGTCCCGGAGGACCTCGGCGGGCTGACGCCGCTGCTCGCGGGCTGGGTCGCGGGCGAGGCGCCGTGGGACAGCTGCTACGGCCCCGTGGCCGAACTCGCCCGCTCCGCGCGGCGGTTCGACCTCAGTCCCGCCCTGTTCACGTTCGCGGGTCTGCGCCGCTCCCTGGACCTCGTGGAGGAACTCGGCACGGCAGCCGTCCACGCCCACGACGTGGCCCTCGCCGACCGGTTCCGGGCCGGGCTCGCGGACCTCGGCCACGAGCCCGTGCCCGCCCCCGGCTCGGCGATCGTCTCGGTGCCCGGCCTCGGCGTCCGGCAGCGGGAGCTGAGCGGCGCGGGCATCGAGGTCTCCGACCGCGCGGGCAACCTGCGCGCGTCCTTCCACCTGTACAACACGGCCCGGGACGTGGACCGCCTGCTCGACGCGCTGTCGGGCTGAGCCCGCGGCGCGCCGGGCGGGCGGCCCCCGGCTCACTTCACCGGACGGGGGTGAAGTCCCGCGCCCCGATGAACTCGGGCCGCCGCACCGGCGCCGCGAACGGCTCCATCGCCGCGTTCTCGACGCTGTTGTACACGATGAACACGTTGCTGCGCGGGAACGGCGTGATGTTGTCGCCGGACCCGTGCATGCAGTTGCAGTCGAACCAGGTCGCCGAACCGGCCCGGCCCGTGAACAGCCTGATGCCGTACTCGGAGGCCATCGTGGTGAGCGCCGCGTCGGAGGGCGTGCCCGCGTCCTGCATCTGGAGCGACTTCTTGTAGTTGTCCTTCGGCGTGGCGCCGGCGCAGCCGAGGAACGTCTTGTGCGAGCCCGGCATGATCATGAGTCCGCCGTTGGTGTCGTGGTTCTCGGTCAGCGCGATCGAGACGGACACCGTCCGCATCCGGGGCAGGCCGTCCTCGGCGTGCCACGTCTCGAAGTCGGAGTGCCAGTAGAAGCCGGAGGCGCCGAAGCCCGGCTTGACGTTGATCCGCGACTGGTGGACGTACACGTCGGAGCCGAGGATCTGCCGGGCCCGGCCGACGACCCGCTCGTCGCGCACGAGGCGGGCGAAGACCTCGCTGATCCGGTGCACCTCGAAGACGGACCGGATCTCCTGGGACGCCGGCTCGACGATCGACCGGTCGTCGGCCCGGATCGCCGGGTCGGCCACCAGGCGGTCCAGTTCCCGCCGGTAGACGGCGACCTCGTCGTCCGTGAGGAGATCGTCGACGGTGGCGAAGCCGTCCCGCTCGAAGGCGTGGAGGTCGAGCGGCTCGAACGGGCCGGGCGCGTCGGGCGCGCCCCAGACGACCGGGTCCTGGCGGGGGACGGTCACCTCGGTGGCGCCGCGGCTGGGGTAGAGGTCGGGGAAGCCGGTCGCGGCGGGGGCGGCGGTCGCGGGGGTCAGGTGAGTGGTCATGGGTGTCTCACACCTCCTCGGGCTCGGTGAGCAGCGGGTAGACGCCGTTCTCGTCGTGGTCCTCCCGTCCGGTCACGGGCGGGTTGAACACGCAGATGCAGCGGAAGTCCTCCTTGACGCGCAGCGTGTGCCGTTCGTGCCCGTCGAGGAGGTACATGGTGCCGGGCGTGATGGTGTGGGTGCGCCCGGTCTCGTGGTCGGTCAGTTCGGCCTCGCCCTCGACGCAGACGACGGCCTCGATGTGGTTCGCGTACCACATCGACGTCTCGGTGCCCGCGTAGAGGACCGTCTCGTGGAGGGAGAAGCCGACCCTCTCCCTGGCCAGGACGATGCGCTTGCTCTCCCACGTCCCGGAGGCCGACTTCACATGCCGGTCGGTGCCTTCGATGTCCTTGAACGAGCGGACGATCACGGTGTGACTTCCTTCCTGACCTGGGGTCTCAGGCGGTTTCCCGGACGGCGCGGGCGAGGATGCCCATGCCCTCGTCCAGCTCCTCCGGGGTGATGGTGAGGGCGGGCAGCAGCTTGACGACCTCGCTCTCGGGTCCGGACGTCTCGATCAGCAGCCCGAGCTCGAAGGCGCGCCGCGCCACCCGTTCGGCGCGCGCCTTGTCGTGGAACTCCAGGCCCCAGACCAGTCCGCGGCCCCGGTACTCCTTGACGTCGGCGAGGTTCTCCTCGGTGAGGGAGATCAGCGCCCGCTCGACCTGCTCGCCGCGCGTACGGGTCTGCTTCTCCATGGCGGAGCCGTCGGACCAGTAGGTCTCCAGGGCGGCGGTGGCGGTGACGAACGCGGGGTTGTTGCCGCGGAAGGTGCCGTTGTGCTCGCCCGGCTCCCACACGTCCAGCTCGGGCTTGAACAGGCACAGCGACATGGGCAGCCCGTAGCCGCTGATGGACTTGGACACGGTGACGACGTCCGGGACGACCCCGGCCTCCTCGAAGGAGAAGAAGGCCCCGGTGCGGCCGCAGCCCATCTGGATGTCGTCGACGATCAGCAGCATGTCCTGCCGTTCGCACAGCTCCGCCAGCGCCCGTAGCCACTCGGGACGGGCGACGTTGATGCCGCCCTCGCCCTGCACGGTCTCGACGATCACGGCGGCGGGCTTGTTCAGCCCGGACCCCTGGTCCTCCAGCAGCCGCTCGAACCAGAGGAAGTCGGGGACGGTGCCGTCGAAGTAGTTGTCGAACGGCATCGGCGTGCCGTGCACGAGCGGGACGCCCGCGCCCGCCCGCTTGAACGCGTTGCCGGTGACGGCGAGCGACCCCAGCGACATGCCGTGGAAGGCGTTGGTGAACGACACGATCGCCTCGCGCCCCTTCACCTTGCGCGCCAGCTTCAGCGCGGACTCCACGGCGTTGGTGCCGGTCGGGCCCGGGAACATGACCTTGTACGGCAGGTCGCGCGGCCGCAGCACCAGGTCCTGGAAGGTCTGGAGGAAGGACCGCTTGGCGACGGTGGACATGTCGAGCCCGTGGGTGACGCCGTCGCGCAGCAGATAGTCGATCAACGCCCGTTTGAGGACGGGGTTGTTGTGGCCGTAGTTGAGGGATCCGGCACCGGCGAAGAAGTCGAGGTACTGGTGGCCGTCCTCGTCCTGCATACGGCTGCCCCGGGCGCGGTCGAAGACGACCGGCCAGCCGCGGCAGTAGCTGCGCACCTCGGACTCGAGGGTTTCGAAGACGCTGAGGTCGGGCTGGGTGATGGTCACGGCGGAACGCTCCTCGGTGTGTGGGGGGTGAGCTCAGGCGGCGGTCAACGGGCCGATGCGGTAGAGGACTTCCGGGTCGTGGGGGCCGTCCGGGAACAGGCCGGCGCCGAACAGCACCTCGCGGGTGACGCCGGCCCCGTGCCGGGCGGCGAAGGAGGTGAACAGCCGCTCGGAGGCGGTGTTGCCCGGGGTGATGGTGGTCTCGACGGTGGTGACGGGGTGCTCGGCGGTGATCCGTGCGGTCAGTCCGTCGAGCAGGGCGGCCGCCAGTCCGCGGCCGCGGTACGCGGCGTCGACCGCCACCTGCCAGACCAGCAGGGTCTGCGGGGCCTCGGGCCGGACGTATCCGGTGACGAACCCGACGGGCCGCCCGTCCTCCGCCCGCGCCACCGCCGAGGTGGCGGCGAAGTCACGGCACCACAGCAGATAGCTGTAGGAGGAGTTCAGGTCGAGCTTTCCGGATTCCTTGGCAATGCGCCAGAGCGCGGCCCCGTCGGCCACCGACGGGCGGTCGATCAGCAGGTCTGCTTGTGTGGCAGTCATGCGGATTGAACTTACCGACGCGAATTAGAAAATGCATGGAGAGGGGGCGCTGGTTGTGTGATGCCCGTGTGATCGCCGTAGAGTATGTACGGATTTGTACCGCGCAAAAACGTACATAAAGGTAGCGCTGTGCGATGCGTCACGCGCTCGCAATCCCATCGAAAACTTCCCGCGTTTAGCTACAGGGATTCCGGGCAGAGGAACCCGGGAAAGCCATCGACAAGTAATTGGGTTGGGGTGGATTGCAGAATTACCGCGAATTATTAATCCGGTGGGCCGCCCGAATGCGGGGGCTCGTCCGGCCTTTTCCGGGTACGCGAACGGCGCCGGGTCGCCCCGGCGCCGTCGACGCGGAACCCGCGGGACGTCCTACCGCCAGGCCGCGTCCGCCGCCCGCAGCGCGCCCTGGAGGTCCACGTCCCGTCCCTCGTCGGCGAGGGCCCCGGCCAGGGCCGTCAGGGAGCCGCGGACCGCGCCCGGCGTGGCGTCGGCGCCGTAGTGGTTGACGCGGATCATCTCCTCGGCCAGCGCGCCCCCGCCCGCCGCCAGCGCGAGCGCCGGGTCGCTCGCCAGGGCCCGGGCCACCAGCTTCGCGGCGGAGACACCCGACGGGGAACGCAGGGTCGTGGCGACCGGCGCCGCGTGCGCCGCCTCGTGCACGTACGGCTCCAGGCCGCCGCCCAGGGCCGCCGCGCCCGCACGGGTCGCCGCGGCGGCGGACGCGTGCCGGGCCATCACCCGCTCCGGCCCCTCCGCCTCGATCCGTGCCACGCACGCCTCCAGCGCCAGCATCTCCAGCTGCGCCGGAGCGTGCAGCAGCGCCTTGCGGCCGCCGTCGACCCAGCGCTCCTTCCAGTCGAGGAGGGAGAGGTACGAGCGGCGCGGCGCCCGCGGGTTCGCGGCCATCCGTGCCCACGCCCGCTCGCTCACCGACACCGCCGACACGCCCGCCGGGCCGCCCATCGCCTTCTGCGCGCCGATCACGCACAGGTCCACGCCCCACGCGTCCGGCAGCACCGGCTCCGCCCCCACGGAGGCGACCGCGTCCAGGTAGAACAGCGCACCGTGCTCCTTCACCACCTCGCCGATCTCCGCGACCGGGTTGGTGTTGCCGGTGGCCGCCTCCGCGTGCACCAGGGACACGAAGTCGATCTCCGGGTGCTCGGCGAAGGCCCGGCGGATCTGCTCGGCGCCGACCGCCGTGTGGAACGGCACCGCCAGGTCGATCACGGTGGCGCCGCAGTCCCGCAGCCAGTC
The DNA here is from genome assembly GCF_055563235.1 of Streptomyces sp. NPDC003248. Classification (NCBI taxonomy): domain Bacteria; kingdom Bacillati; phylum Actinomycetota; class Actinomycetes; order Kitasatosporales; family Streptomycetaceae; genus Streptomyces; species Streptomyces sp. NPDC003248. The sequence goes on from NZ_JBVHDT010000017.1 coordinate 80,008, forward strand.
GCCGAAGGTCTGCCCGTACGGGCCGGTGATGACGTTCAGGGCGGTCGTGCCGGGCCCGGCCGTCGCCCTGATCGCACCCTCCAGCGGCAGCAGCGCCTCGCCCTGCATGATCACGACGTCCTGCTCGGTGCTCAGCAGGCGCGCCACGCGGTCCTCGATCGACGCGAAGCGGCCGGCGCCCAGCGGGGCCAGGTCCAGGAACGGGTGTGTCACGGCGGTGCTCTCTTCACTCACGGGGTGGACGTGACGAGGGTAACCGGCACGTCCCGGAGCGGACCGGCCCGCCCGAGGGGGCCCGCCCCGCCGGCCCGGGGGAAGCCCCGGCCCGGCGGGGACGACGGCGCCCGGCCGGTGCCTGACTAAGGTGCCGTACATGAGCGATGAGCCGGTGCTGCACGTGAAGGGCCGGGTCCTGGCCGGACCCGACGACGTCCGCGACGAACTGTGGATCGTCGGCGGACGGATCTCCTACGACCGCCCCGCCGGCGCCCGGGACGTGCGCACGGTGACGGGCTGGGCCCTGCCCGGCCTGGTCGACGCCCACTGCCACGTCGGCCTCGGCGCGCACGGGCCCGTCGACCGGGACGTGGCGGAACGGCAGGCGCTGACCGACCGGGACGCCGGGACGCTCCTCATCCGCGACGCGGGATCCCCCTCCGACACCCGCTGGACCGACGACCGCGAGGACCTCCCGAAGATCATCCGGGCGGGCCGGCACATCGCCCGCACCCGCCGCTACCTCCGCGGCTACGCCTGGGAGGTGGAGCCGGAGGACCTGGTGGCGTACGTCGCCCGGGAAGCCCGGCGGGGCGACGGCTGGGTGAAACTCGTCGGCGACTGGATCGACCGCGACGCGGGCGACCTGGCCGCCTGCTGGCCGCGCGGCGCCGTCGAGGCCGCGATCGCCGAGGCCCACCGGCTGGGCGCGCGCGTCACGGCCCACTGCTTCGCCGAGGACAGTCTGCGGGACCTGGTCGAGGCGGGCATCGACTGCGTCGAACACGCGACGGGCCTGACGGACGACCTCGTCCCGCTCTTCGCCTCGCGCCGGGTGGCGATCGTCCCGACCCTGGTCAACATCGCCACCTTCCCCAAGCTCGCCGCCGGCGGCGAGACGAAGTACCCCCGCTGGTCGGCCCACATGCGCCGGCTCCACGAGCGCCGCTACGACACCGTCCGCAACGCCCACGACGCCGGCATCCCGGTCTTCGTCGGCACCGACGCGGGCGGCACCCTGCCCCACGGCCTGGTGGCGGAGGAGGTCGCGGAGCTGGTGGCGGCCGGCATCCCGCCGGTCCAGGCCCTCGCGGCGGCCACCTGGGCCGCCCGCGCGTGGCTCGGCCGCCCCGGCCTGGACGAGGGCGAGGCGGCGGACCTGGTGGTGTACGAACGGGACCCCCGCACGGACGTACGCGTGCTGGGAGCCCCGCTGCGGGTGGTGCTGAACGGGCGGGTCGTGGGCTGAACGGGCGTCCGGGCCGCCGGAGTGAGCCCGGATCGCCGGAGTGAGCCCGGATCGCCGGAGTGAGCCCGGAGCGAATCGAACCGGCGGAGGGGGTGAGGGAGCCCCCGTTCCCCCGTGTCGGGCGGGGAGCGGGCTCAGCCCTTCCCCGCCCCTCCCGCCCTGCCCCGCCTTACGGCGACGTCGTGGCCAACGCCCGTTCCAGCGCCCGCAGGAACCCGTTCACCGTCGCCCGGTCCCGCACCGCGAGCCGCAGCCACTCCTCCCCGAGCCCGGGGAAGGTGTCCCCGCGCCGCACGGCGTAGCCCAGGCCGCGCAGACGCTGCCGTACCGCCGCCGCGTGCTCCAGCCGCACCAGCACGAACGGGCCCTCCGCCGGGCCCGCCACCCGCACCCCGTGCCCGGCGAACTCCTCCAGCCCGGCGACGAGGTGGGCCCGGTCCGCGGCGACGCGACGGGCCGCGTGGGCGGCCTCGGCCAGCGCCCGCGGCGACACGCACGCCTCCGCCGCCGCCAGCGCCGGCGTCGACACCGGCCACAGCGGCTGCGCCCGCTCCAGTTCGGCGATCGTGTCCGGCGCGGCGAGGACGTAGCCGATGCGCAGCCCGGCCAGCCCCCACGTCTTCGTCAGACTGCGCAGCACCACCAGGCCGGGCACGTCCGTCCGCCCGGCCAGCGCCTCCCGCTCGCCCGGCACCGCGTCCATGAACGCCTCGTCGACCACCAGCGTCCGTCCCGGCCGGGCCAGCCCGGCGAGCGCGGACGCGGGGTGCAGCACCGACGTCGGGTTCGTCGGGTTGCCGACGACCACCAGGTCGGCGTCCTCGGGGACGGCCGCGGCGTCCAGCCGGAAGCCGTCCTCCTCCCGCAGCAGTACCCGCTCCACCGCGTGCCCGGCGTCCCGCAGCGCCGCCTCGGGCTCCGTGAACTGCGGATGCACCACCACCGCCCGACGGATCTTCAGAGCGCGCGCCACCAGTACGAACGCCTCCGCGGCGCCCGCCGTCAGCAGCACCCGCCCGGCCGGCAGCCCGTGCCGCGCCGCCACCGCGGCCCGCGCCGCCCGCCCGTCCGGATAGGCCGCGAGCCCGGCCAGGGACGCGGCGACGTGCTCCCGCAGCCAGGCCGGGGGCGTGTCCGCGCGGACGTTGACCGCGAGGTCGACCAGCGCGGAGCCGTCGTCGCGGACCTCCGCGTCACCGTGGTGGCGCAGGTCGTGCCCGTCAGTGTGCATGGGAGTGCGCGTGCCCTCCGTGCGGGTGGTGCCCGTGGCCGTGCCCGTGGTGGTGGCCGTCGTCGTCCGGGTGGAAGTGCGGCTGCTGCGGCAACCCCACCTTGTCCTCGAAGCCCGGCAGCGCGATGCGGTACACGCACGAGTCGCAGTTCATCCGCAGATCGCCCTCGACGGCCTCCGCGTACCGCTCCATCACCAGGTCCAGCAGCTCCGGCTCGGGCCCGATGACGTCCGCCGACCGCACCTCGACCTCCGGGTGCGCCGCCGCCCAGCCCTCGGTCTGCTGCCGCACCCGGTCCGGCAGGATCCCGGTGAACAGGAAGTAGGGGAGCACCACGATCCGCCGCGCGCCCAGCATCACGCACCGGTCCAGGCCGTTCGGCACGTCCGGCGCCGCCAGCGACACGAACGCCGTCTCCACGCCCGCGTAGCCGCGCCCCTCCCACAGCAGCCGCGCCGCCTTGTGCACCTCGGCGTTGGCGTCCGGGTCGGTCGACCCGCGCCCCACCAGCAGCACGGTCACGTCCGCCCGGTCCCCGGGCGTGCGCCCGGAGGTGCCGAGCGCCTCGTCCAGGCGCCGCTCCAGCACGTTCAGCAGCGCCGGGTGCGGGCCCAGCGGACGCCCGTAGGCGTACGAGATCCCCGGGTGACGCTCCTTCTCACGGGCGAGCGCCGCCGGGATGTCGCCCTTGGCGTGCCCGGCGGACACCAGCATCAGCGGGACCGCGGCGAAACGCCGTACCCCCCGCTCCACGAGTTCGGCGACGGCCTCGCCCAGCGGCGGCGGGGACAGCTCGATGAAGCCGCCCGCGACGGGCAGCTCGGGGTGGCGGCGCCCCAGCTCCCGCACGAAGGCGCGGAACGCCTCGGCTCCGGCGTCGTCCCGGGTGCCATGGCCGGCGATGAGCAGGGCGGGCGGCGGGGTGGTCACTGTTTCTCCTCGGAGTGGGAAGCGGAGGGGGAAGCCGGGCGGGAAGCCGGAGGGGAGGCGGGGCGGGAAGCCGACTGGGAAGCGGGAGGGGAAGCGGGGTGGTACAGCAGGGCGTTGAGCGCGGCGGCGGCGACCGCCGACCCGCCCTTCTCGGACACGTTGCTCACGGCGGGCAGCCCGCTCTCGCGCAGCGCGGCCTTCGACTCGGCCGCCCCGACGAACCCGACGGGCAGCCCGATGACGAGCGCGGGGGAGGCGTCCAGCGTCAGCAGCTCCTCCAGGGCGGTCGGCGCACAGCCGATCACCCAGAGCGCGCCCGGCCCGACCTGTTCGTACGCCAGCCGCACGGCGTGCGCCGAACGGGTCAGCCCGGGGCCGGACACGGCCTCCCTCAGCCGGCAGACGGTCTCCCGCCGGGTGATCCCGGCCGCGACCATCTCCACGTCCACGACCACCGGCGCCCCGGCGTGCAGCGCGGCGTGCGCCCCGGCCAGGTCCGCCTCGTCCATGACGAGATCGGCCGCGTACTCCAGGTCGGCGGCGGAGTGGATCACCCGCTCCACCACCGCCCGGGTCAGCGGCGGGAAGTGCGAGGTGTCCAGGCGGGCGCGCAGCCGCCGGAACGACTCCTGCTCGATCGGGTGGACCACCCGGGTCACCTCGGTCACCGTGCCTCCTCCTGCGAACTCTCCTGCCAGCGGTAGCCGCGCGGCGTCACCATGCGCCCCGCGACGGTCCGGGTCGCGGTGTTGCCCACCGTCACGACCGTCATCATGTCGACCGTCGCCGGGTCGAGGGCGGCGAGCGTCGTCACCCGGCTCGTCCCGTCCGGCCGGGAGGCGTTGCGCACGACGCCCACCGGCGTCGTGGCTTCCCGGTGCCCGGCGAGGAGGGCGAGAGCCTTGGGCAGCTGCCAGTCGCGGCCCCGGGAGCGGGGGTTGTAGAAGGTGACCACGAGGTCCGCCTCGGCCGCCGCCCGCACCCGCCGCTCGATGACCTCCCACGGCGTGTGCAGGTCGGACAGGCTGATCGACACGTGGTCGTGGCCCAGCGGCGCGCCCAGCAGCGCCGCGGCGGCCAGCGCCGCGGTCACCCCCGGCACCCCGACCACCTCGATGTCGTCGGACGCCTCGGCGAGCGCCGGCGAGGCCATGGCGTACACGCCCGCGTCCCCGCTGCCGATCAGCGCGACGGCGTGCCCGCGACGGGCCTCCGCGACGGCCGTGCGGGCCCGCTCCTCCTCCGCGCCGAGCCCGGACTCCAGGACACGGGTGCCGGGCCGCAGCAGGTCGCGGATCTGGTCGACGTACTGGTCGAGGCCGACGAGCACCGAGGCCCGCCGCAGCTCCGCCCGCGCGCGCGGGGTGAGCAGGTCCCGGGCGCCGGGCCCGAGCCCGACCACCGCGAGCCGCCCGCGCCCCGGACGCCGTACGACGGCACAGGTCGCCATCGCGGGACGGCCGTCGCCGCGCCGCGACTTCCGCTTCGGCACCAGGAGGGCGCCCCCGCGCGCCAGCGCCGCCGCCTCCGCGACGGACGGCGTGCCGACGGCGGCCAGGGGCGCGTCGGACGGGTTCGGCACCGGCACGGCGGCCAGCTCCTCGGCGGAGTACGTCACCACCGGCACGCCGAGCCGCTCGGCCGCCCCCAGGATGCCCGGCTCCTCGCGCTTGGCGTCCACGGTGGCCAGCTCGGCGACGCTGCGCGCGGACAGTCCCGCGTCCCGCAGAGCACCTTCGATCACGTCGAGCACTTCCTCCACCGGGGCGCCCCTGGACGCACCCACCCCCACCACCAGGGACGGCGGACGCAGCAGGACCTCGCCGGAGCCGGCCGTGACCGCCCGGTCCGTGACCCGCACGGTGTACGCGCCCTCCGCGGCGAACGGCACCGGCGGCAGCGGCCACGCCACCTCCGCGTCCAGCACGACCGGCTCCCCGTCCAGCAGCGCCCGCGTCACCCCGGCGACATCGCCCTCCACGGGCAGCCCGAGGGTGTCCAGGCCGGGGATCCCGACCGCGTCCGTCGCCGTCGTCACCACGGGCCGGGCCCCGAGCAGCTCGCCCACCCGCAGGGCCAGCGCGTTGGCGCCGCCCGCGTGCCCGCCGACGACCGGGACCGCGAACCGCCCGGCCTCGTCGACGCAGACCACACCCGGGTCGGACGCCTTGTCGCCGAGCAGCGGCGCGATCAGCCGTACGACGGCGCCCGTCGCCAGGAAACACACGAGCTGCTCGCACTCCGCGAACGCCCGCCGGACGGCGTCCCCGACGGGACCGTCGTACACGCGGGTGCGGTCCGGCCACGCCGCGGCCAGCCGGTCGCGCGCCGCCGCCCCCGCCGCGGTGGCGGAAATGAGGCCGATCACTGGGGAACTCCTTCTTCAGGTCCTTCAGGGACGGGGGCTCTGGTCCCCCACAGCAGGAAAACGGGATTGGTGGCCGCCAGCCGGGTCACGTCGCCAGGCAGCGGCGCGAGCCGCGAGGACTGGAGCAGGACGCCGTCGCAGACGAGACCGGCGTCCGTGAGCGCGGCCCGCGCCGCCGGCACCCGGTCCAGCGCGGCCATCGCGACGACCACGCTCCGCCGGGCCCGCCGCGCGCACACGCCGACGATCTCCGCCAGCTCGCGCCCCCCGCCCCCGACGAACACGCTGTCGGGATCGTCCAGCCCGGCCAGCGCGTCCGGCGCGGTCCCGTGCACGACGTGCACGTCGGCCTCGTGCGCGGCGGCGTTGGCGCGGATCCGGGCGACCCCGTCCGCGGCCTTCTCCACGGCGCTCACGGCGGCGCCGAGCCGCGCGCACTCCACGGCCACCGACCCGGAACCGGACCCCACGTCCCACACCAGGTCACCGGGGCGCGGCCCGAGCCGGGCCAGCGCCAGCGCCCGCACCTCGAACTTGGTGATCATCGAGTCGCGGTGGGCGAAGCCGTCCTCGTCCAGCGCCCACCCGGCGGGGCGGCCGGCCGGTCCCGCGACGGTCCGCACCGGACCGAGCAGCCGCCCCTCGTCCAGGCACAGCACGACGCTCACCGCCGCACCCCAGTCGCGGGCCGCGGCCTCGGCCGGGGTGACGCGCTCCACGCGCTCGCCCGCCGGGTCGCCCAGCGCGGACGCCACGACCAGGACCCGCCCGGGGGCGGTCCGGGCGAGCGCCGCGCCCAGTTCGGCCGGGCCCGCGCCGGGCCCGGTCAGCACCGCGACCTTCGGAAACGCCCGGCACAGGTTCACCGCCGTCCGCGGATCCCGCCCGTGCGCGCTGACGACCACGGCGTCGTCCCAGGTCAGGCCGAGCCGGGCGAAGGCGGCGGCGACGGAGGAGACACCGGGCCGCACCTCCAGCCGGTGCGGCCCGAACCGCTCGGCGAGCGCCCGTACGATCCCGAAGAACCCCGGGTCGCCCGAGGCCAGCACGACCACCCGCCGCCGCGCCGCGACGTACTCCTCCATCGCGTCGAGAGCGGGCGCCAGCGGCCCGAGCACGATCCGCCCGGCGCCCTCGGGCAGCCGTACGGCGTCCAGGTGCCGGCGTCCGCCGACGACGAGGCCGGCGCCCGCGAGGACGCCGTCGTCCGGGGGTGACCCGGTGCCCGTGCCGACGACGGTGATCGGACGGCTCACGTACCGGCACCCCGCTCGCGCAGCGCCTTGCGGGCGGCCGGGTCGGCCCTGCGGTAGCCGTGGAAGTGGCCCGGGTGGTACAGGTGCGAGCGGGTGCCGTGCGCGTCGAGGGCCGGGCCGACCAGGAACAGCGTGTGCTTCCAGAGCTTGTGCTCCTTGACGGTCTCCTCCAGCGTGCCGATCGTGCACCGCACGACCAGCTCCTCCGGCCACGTCGCCTGGTAGGCGACGACGACCGGCGTGGCGGTCGGATAGCCGCCCTCCAGCAGCTCCCGCACGAGCTGCCCGCTGCGGGCGGCCGACAGGAAGACCGCCATGGTGGTGCCGTGCCGGGCGAACTCCCGGACCTCCTCCCCGGGCGGCATCGGCGTCTTGCCGCCGCCGAGCCGGGTGAGGATCACCGACTGCGCCACCTCCGGGATCGTCAGCTCCCGCTGGGCGAGCGCGGCGACGGCGGAGAACGAGGAGACGCCGGGCACGACCTCGGTCTCGATGCCGATCTCCCGGCACCGGTCGAGCTGCTCCTGCGTGCCGCCCCACAGCGCGGGGTCACCGGAGTGGATCCGGGCGACGCGCAGCCCCGTGTCACGGGCCCGCTCGTACACGGCGACGACGTCCTCCAGGGACATGGTCGCCGAGTCGAGGATCTCGGCGCCGTCACGGGCGTGGTCGAGGACCTCCGCCTGCACCAGGCTCGCGGCCCAGATCACGACGTCGGCCTCGGCGATGGCTCGCGCGGCACGGAACGTCAGCAGGTCGGCGGCGCCGGGGCCGGCACCGACGAAGGTCACCTTGCCGGCGGGGGCGTCGGCCATGGGTTCGGGTCCTCTCATGACGGAAGGGGGACCGGCCCGGTGGACCGGGCCGGAACGGAGCGGGGGTGCCGCGTCAGCACAGGGCGGCGGAGCCGGGCGCACCCGGCAGCGGGGGGCGTGCGGGCGCCGGCGGGGCCGGGGTTCCGTGCGCACGGGTGTCCGCGCGCGGCCGTACGGTGCGGCACCGGGCGAGCGGAACGGGGGCGTCGTGCGCGCGGGTGTTCGTGCGGGGGTGTGCGGCGTGGGGGACGGCTGTCCGGGCCGGAGTGCCGTATGTCCGGACGGTCGTGCGCGGCCGTGGGGTGCGGGGGACGGCTGTCCGGGCCGGGGTGCCGTGCGCGCGGGTGTTCGCGTGGGGGCGTGCGGCGTGGGGGGCGGCCGTCCGGGCCGGGTTGCCGTACGTCCGGACGGTCGTGCGCGGCCGTGGGGTGCGGGAGGACGCCGGTGCGCCGGCGGGGGCGTGCGCGCGGGCACGGCCGGCCGTGCCGGGGGCAGCGGCCGAGGCGGGCGCCGCCTGCGGGGGCCGCCCGACGGCGCCCGCGAGCGGAGGCCGGATGTGCGCCGCCGGGGCGTGATCGGATACGAAGGGCGCATGGCGGTGTTCGTCGCGCTCGGCGCGTTCCTGATGACGTTGGCCGGCGGCTGGACGGCACAGCGGGTGACCGACCGCCGCCATCTGGTGCTGGGCCTGGCCGGCGGCCTGATGCTGGGCGTGGTCGGCCTGGACCTGCTGCCCGAGGCCCTGGAGGCGGCCGGCACCGAGGTCCTCGGCGTCCCGGCCGCGCTCCTGCTCTTCGTCGCGGGGTTCCTGTTGGCCCATCTGGTGGAACGTCTGCTGGCCCACCGGCAGGCGGCGCACGGCGCGAAGGAGCACGGCGCGGCGGCGCACGGCGCGAAGGAGCACGGCGCGGCGGGGCGTGCTCTTCCCGCTCCCTCCGCTCCGTCTCCGGGGCGCGACAGCCAAAGGCTCCGCGACGGCCGCAGCCCCGAGGTGGGCCTGACGGCGGCCGCGGCCATGGTCGGCCACAGCGCCATGGACGGTGTGGCGATCGGCGCCGCCTTCCAGGTGGGCGGCGGCATGGGTGTGGCCGTCGCGCTCGCCGTCGTCGCCCACGACTTCGCGGACGGCTTCAACACGTACACCATCACCAGCGTGTACGGGAACGACCGCCGCAGGGCCCTGGCCATGCTGTGCGCGGACGCGGTGGCCCCGGTGCTGGGCGCCGCCTCGACCGTGTTCGTCACCATCCCCGAGCCGCTGCTCGGCGCCTACCTGGGGTTCTTCGGCGGCGCGCTGCTGTACCTCGCGGCCGCCGAGATCCTCCCCGAGGCCCACCACACGCACCCGGCCCGCTCGACCGTGCTGTGCACGGTCGCGGGCGTGGCGTTCGTCTGGCTGGTGGTGGGCCTGGCGGGCTGACGGGGACGGACTCACAGCTTGCCGCCCCGCCCGCCGTCGCGCCGTGCGGGCGCGATGAGCGTGGACAGGTAGGGGAGGGGCTCCGCACCGAGGTCGGCGGCGGGCCGGACGGACTCCTCGGGCAGCCCCAGCGAGGCCCCCCACACGGCGTCCGCCAGCCGCCCGGTCTCCCGCAGCGCCTCGGCGACCTCGGCGGCCTGCCGCCCGAACTTGTAGGCGACGACGGTGCCCGGCCCGGCCAGCGCGTCCTTCAGCACGCCCGACCCCGCGGTCACCGGCACCAGCGTCAGCGGCTCGGTGCCCTCCGTGAGCACGGCCCCCGACCGCGCCGCCAGGTCCTGCATGGCGGTGATCCCGGGAACGGTCTCCACCACCAGTCCCGGCACCGCCCCGGCGACGGTCTGGGCGAGATACGTGAACGTCGAGTACACGTTGGGGTCCCCGATGGTCGCGAACGCGACACTGCCGTGCCGGCGCAGCAGCGCGGCCACCCGCTCCCCGGCGGCGTCCCAGGCGGCCTCCCGGCGCGCCCGGTCGCTGCGCTCGTTCAGCGCGAACACCACCCGGACGACCTTCTCGCCGGGCACGTAGTGCAGTACGGTCGCCTCGGCCCGGCCGCGCTCCCCGGTGTCCATGACCGGCACGACCACGACCTCGGCCGCGCGCAGCGCGTTGACGCCCTTGACGGTCACCAGCTCCGGATCGCCCGGACCGACCCCCACTCCGATCAGCCTGCTGCTCATGACGTCCGGCACCTCTCCACGAACCGACGGGCCGCACCGGGCTCGGCCGCCCAGTGCGTGTGCAGATAACTCGCGTGCACACCCTGCTGTACAAAACCTTCGACCCGCCGCCGCGGGACGCGCAGCCCCCAGGCGGGATCCGCCCCCGCACCCGGCTCGACGACCGTCCGGTGGAACTCGTGCCCCCGCATCCGCGTCCCCGCCGCGGCCAGCACACTGTCGCTCACCGCCACCGCGTCCCGGTACCCCAGCGTGAGCCGCTCCGACATCCGGGCGGTGGCGTCCAGCACCCCGCACATCGGCCGGCCGTCCAGCTCCCGGCACAGGTAGAGCAGCCCCGCGCACTCCGCGGCCACCGGGGCGCCGCTCAGCGCGAGGCCGGCGACCGCCTTCCGCAGCGGCTCGTTGGCGGACAGCTCGCCGGCGTACACCTCGGGGAAGCCGCCACCGACCACCAGGCCGTCCGTTCCCTCGGGCAGCCGCTCGTCGTGGAGGGGGTCGAAGGGGACGACGTCGGCACCGGCGGCGGTGAGCAGCTCGGTGTGCTCGGCGTAGGAGAAGGTGAACGCGGGGCCGCCGGCGACGGCGACCCTCACCTCGCCTCCGGGGGCGGGGCGGGGGGGAGGGGTCGGACCGGCCCCGGCCACGGCCCCGGCCGCGTCCCAGGCCGCGCACGCCAGCGCGCCGGCCCCCCGGGCCAGCGCCACCAGCCCGTCCAGATCGCAGCCCGCACTCACCTGCGCGGCCATCGCGGCCACCGCCTCGACCGCCGCGGCCCGCCGTTCGGCGACCGGCACCAGCCCGAGATGCCGCGACGGCGTGTCCACCTGCGGCACCCGCCGGAGGGCACCGAGCACCGGCACCCCCGTCGAGTCCAGCGCCTCCCGCAGCAGCTCCTCGTGCCGGTCGGACCCCACCTTGTTCAGGATCACGCCGCCGATCCGCACCTCGGGGTCCCACGTCACGAACCCGTGCACGAGCGCGGCGACGGACCGGGACTGCGACGACGCGTCCACGACCAGCACCACCGGCGCCCGCAGCAGCTTCGCCACCTGGGCGGTGGATGCCAGTTCGCCCTCGCCCGCGGCCCCGTCGTAGAGCCCCATGACCCCTTCGACGACGGCGATGTCGCACCCGCTGGCCCCGTGCAGGAACAGCGGGGCGACCAGCTCCGGCCCGCACAGGTAGGCGTCCAGGTTGCGCCCCGCGCGCCCGGTCGCGAGCGCGTGGTAGCCGGGGTCGATGTAGTCCGGCCCGACCTTGTGCCCGGACACGGCGAGCCCCCGCGCGGCGAGCGCGGCCATCAGCCCCGTGGCCACGGTGGTCTTGCCGCTGCCCGAGGAGGGCGCGGCGACGACCAGCCGGGGCACCGACCTCACCACTCGATGCCCCTCTGGCCCTTCTGCCCGGCGTCCATCGGGTGCTTGACCTTGGACATGTCGGTCACGAGGTCGGCGAGGTCCACCAGCTTCGCGGGCGCGTTCCGCCCGGTGATCACGACGTGCTGGGTGCCCGGCCGGGCCCGCAGCACCTCCACGACCTCGTCGGTGTCGACCCAGCCCCAGTGCATCGGGTACGCGAACTCGTCGAGCACGTACAGCCGGTACGTCTCGGCGGCCAGGTCGCGCTTGACCTGCTCCCAGCCCTCGCGGGCCTTCTCCTCGTTGTCCATCTGCGCGTCCCGCTGGACCCAGGACCAGCCCTCGCCCATCTTGTGCCAGTCGACGCTGCCGCCCTCGCCGGAGGCGCCGAGGACCCGCAGGGCGTTCTCCTCGCCGACCTTCCACTTCGCCGACTTGACGAACTGGAACACCCCGATGGGCCAGCCCTGGTTCCAGGCGCGCAGCGCCAGCCCGAAGGCGGCGGTGGACTTGCCCTTGCCGATGCCCGTGTGCACGACGACCAGCGGCCGGTTGCGCCGCTGACGGGTCGTCAGACCGTCGTCCGGAATCACACTCGGCTGTCCCTGCGGCACTACGCGGCCCTCCTCGACGTTCCCTGCACATCCCTGACCAGCCCGGCGATGGAGTCCGCCCGCAGCTCGTCCAGCGTCACCGCCGTACCGCCCAGCTCGCCCGCGAGCCGCCCGGCGAGCCCCAGCCGCACCGGCCCCGACTCGCAGTCCACGACCACCGAGGCGACCGACTCCGCCGCGAACAGCCGCGCCGCGCGCGAGGCCAGCGCCACCGGCTCGGGGCCACCGGTGGCCCGCCCGTCGGTCACCACCACGACCAGCGCCCGGCGCGCCGGGTCCCGCAGCCGCTCCACCCGCAGCACCTCGTGCGCCTTGAGCAGCCCCGCCGCGAGCGGCGTCCGCCCGCCCGTCGGCAGCGACTCCAGCCGGACCGCCGCCGCGTCCACCGACGAGGTCGGCGGCAGCGCGACATCGGCCGCCGACCCGCGGAAGGTCACCAGCCCCACCTTGTCCCGCCGCTGGTAGGCGTCGAGCAGCAGCGACAGCACGGCGCCCTTCACGGCGCCCATCCGCTGCCGCGCCGCCATCGACCCGGAGGCGTCCACGACGAACAGCACCAGGTTGCCCTCGCGCCCCTCCCGCGTCGCCTGCCGCAGATCGTCCCGGCGGATCACCAGCCCCGGCCCCGACCGGCCGCGCGCCCGCTGGTGCGGGGCGGCGGCCAGCACGGTCGCCGCCAGGTGCAGCTTGGTCAGCGCACCCCGCGGCCGCCGGGCCCCGGTGGTCCGCCCGTGCTCGGTCCGCGCCCGGGACCGCCGCCCGGCGGCCCCCTCGCCGAGACCCGGCACGCTCAGCACCTTCGTGCGGAACGGCTCCGCGGCCCGCGCGGGCCGCTGCTCACCCGACCCGGCCCCGGCCGGCTGAGGCTCCCCGCCCTCCCCGGCCTCCGGCCGCGCGGCGGCGTCGCCCCCTTCGGAACCCTCCGAAGGACTCTCGGAGGGCCCCTCCGAAGGCCCCTCCGAGGGCCCCTCCGACGGCGGGCGCCCGCCACCGCCGCCCGGCCCGTCGGGATCGGGGTCGTCGTCGCCCTCGCAGTCGTCCTGCCCGCCGAACCGCTCCAGCGTCTCGTCCAGCTTGTCCTCGTCCAGCCCCGGCGCGTCGAACGGGTTGCGCCGCCGCCGGTGCGGCAGCGCCAGCAGCGCGGCCTGCCGCACGTCCTCCGCCAGAACCTCCGTCCGCCCGGCCCAGGCCGCCAGCGCCGTCGCCGTGCGCGCCATCACGATGTCGGCGCGCATGCCGTCCACCTCGAAGGCCGCACAGGTCGCCGCGATCTGCCGCAGCGCCCCGTCACCGAGCCGCACCGACGGCAGCAGGCCCCGCGCCGCCGTGATCCGCGCCCGTACGGCGGCCTCCTCGTCCGCCCAGCGCGCGGCGAAACCGTCCGGGTCGTCGTCGTACGCCAGCCGCCGCCGGACGACCTCCACCCGCTGCTCGGGTTCCCGCGAGGCCGCCACCTCCACGGTCAGCCCGAACCGGTCGAGCAGCTGCGGCCGCAGCTCGCCCTCCTCGGGGTTCATCGTGCCGACGAGCAGGAAGCGGGCGGCGTGCCGCACGGAGACGCCCTCGCGCTCCACGTACGAGGCGCCCATCGCCGCCGCGTCCAGCAGCAGGTCGACCAGGTGGTCGTGGAGGAGGTTGACCTCGTCGACGTAGAGGATCCCGCGGTGCGCGTCGGCGAGCAGGCCCGGCTCGAACGCCTTCACGCCCTCGGCGAGGGCCCGCTCGATGTCCAGCGCGCCGACGAGCCGGTCCTCGGAGGCGCCGACGGGCAGTTCGACCATCCGCGTCGGCCGGGACTCGAAGGCCCCCGGCGCGTGCGGGCCGTCCGGGCAGCCGGGGTCGGGGGAGCCGGGGTCGCAGGAGAAACGGCACCCGGAGACGACGTCCACCAGCGGCATGAGCGCCGACAGGGCGCGCACGGCGGTGGACTTGGCGGTGCCCTTCTCCCCGCGCACCAGCACCCCGCCGACCGCCGGCGAGACGGCGTTCAGCAGCAGCGCGAGCCGCAGGTCGTCCTGGCCGACGACGGCCGTGAACGGGAACGGGGTACTCACTGGTCGTCGCCCTCCAAGTCGCCTTCCAGCTCCAGGTAGGTGGCGCGCAGCCGCTCGATCGTGTCGGCGTCCGGCTCCGCCCAGAGCCCGCGGTCCGCCGCCTCAAGCAGCCGCTCGGTGATCCCGCGCAGCGCCCACGGGTTGGACTTCTTCATGAAGTCCCGGTTCTCCGCGTCGAAGACGTACTCGGCGCTGAGCTTCTCGTACATCCAGTCGTCCACGACCCCGGCCGTGGCGTCGTACCCGAACAGGTAGTCCACGGTCGCCGCCATCTCGAAGGCGCCCTTGTAGCCGTGCCGGCGCATCGCCGCCATCCAGCGCGGGTTGACCACCCGCGCCCGGAACACCCGGTGCGTCTCCTCGCCCAGCGTCCGGGTCCTGACCTGGTCGGGGACGGCGGAGTCGCCGACGTACGCCTCGGGGGAGGCGCCCGTCAGGTGCCGGACCATGGCGACCATGCCGCCGTGGTACTGGAAGTAGTCGTCGGCGTCGACCAGGTCGTGCTCGCGGGTGTCGACGTTCTTCGCCGCCACCGCGATCCGCCGGAACGCCGTCTCCATGTCCCCACGCGCGGCCCGCCCGTCGAGTCCGCGCCCGTAGGCGTAGCCGCCCCACACCGCGTACACCTCGGCGAGGTCCGCGTCGGAGCGCCAGTTCCGGGCGTCGATCAGCGGCAGCAGACCGGCGCCGTACGCGCCCGGCTTGGAGCCGAAGATCCGGGCGGTCGCCCGCCGCCGGTCGCCGTGCGCGGCCGTGTCCTCCTCGACGTGCGCCCGCACGTAGTTGGACTCGGCGGGCTCCTCCAGCCCGGCCACCGCCCGGACCGCGTCGTCGATCAGCCCGACGACGTGCGGGAAGGCGTCCCGGAAGAAACCGGAGATGCGGACCGTGACGTCGATGCGGGGCCGGCCGAGCTCCGCGAGCGGGACGACCTCGAACCCGGTCACCCGGCGCGAGGCGTCGTCCCACACCGGGCGGCAGCCCAGCAGCGCCAGGATCTCGGCGATGTCGTCGCCCTGCGTGCGCATCGCCGACGTGCCCCAGACCGTCAGGCCGACGGACTTCGGGTACGCGCCGGTGTCCTGGAGGTACCGCTGGACGAGGGAGTCGGCGAGCGACTGCCCCACCTCCCAGCTGAGCCGCGAGGGAATGGCCTTGGGGTCGACGGAGTAGAAGTTCCGGCCGGTCGGAAGGACGTTGACCAGTCCGCGCGTCGGCGAGCCGGACGGGCCCGCCGGGACGTAACCGCCGTCCAGGGCGCGCAGGACGTTCCCGATCTCGTCGGTGGTGCGCGCCAGCCGCGGCACGACCTCGGCGCAGGCGAACTCCAGCACGGCGACGGCGTCCGGGAGCTGGACGCCGATCACCTCACGGACCAGGTCCGGGACGGCCGCGGTGTCCCACCCGCGGGACTCCAGGCCCTCCGCGAGCCGCCGGCACAGCTGCTCCAGCAGGTCGATCGCGTCGGCGGCGGAGCGCGCCGGCCCCGCCACCAGGTCCGTCAGCTCGACGGGCACCTTCACCGGCGCCCCCGGCTCGGCGAGCAGCTCCTTCTCCACCAGCCCGAAGTGCGCGGCCAGCGCGGCCCGCAGGCCCGGCAGCGCGTTCGCCCGCCCGCCCCACACCTGTGCGGCCCGCACCACCGCGAGCACGAGGTTCACGCGCGGCTCACCGACCGGGCCGCCGCCCAGGACGTGCAGCCCGTCCCGGATCTGCACGTCCTTGATCTCGCACAGGTAGCCGTCGATGTGCATGACGAACTCGTCGAAGTCGTCGTCGCCCGGCTGCTCGGCCACGTGCAGGTCGTGGTGGAGCTCGGCCGCCTTGACCAGCGTCCAGATCTGGGCGCGCACGGCCGGCGCCTTGACCGGGTCCAGGTCGGAGACGAGCGCGTACTCGTCGAGGAGCTGCTCCAGCTTCGCCAGGTCGCCGTAGGTGTCGGCGCGCGCCATGGGCGGCACCAGGTGGTCGACGACGGTGGCGTGCCCGCGCCGCTTGGCCTGGGTGCCCTCGCCGGGGTCGTTGACGATGAAGGGGTAGACCAGCGGGAGTTCACCGAGGACGGCGTCCGGGGCACAGCCGCCGCCGAGCCCGAGCCCCTTGCCCGGCAGCCACTCCAGCGTGCCGTGCTTGCCCATGTGGACGATCGCGTCGGCGCCGAAGCTGTTCTCCAGCCACCGGTAGGCGGCCAGGTAGTGGTGGGACGGCGGCATGTCGGGGTCGTGGTAGATCGCGATCGGGTTCTCGCCGAAGCCGCGCGGCGGCTGGATCATCACCACGACGTTCCCGAACCGGAGCGACGCGAGCACGATGTCGTCGCCGTCCACGTAGAGGGAACCCGGCGGCTCCCCCCAGGCCTCCAGCATCGCCTCCCGCAGCCGCGGGTCGAGCGTGTCGAACCAGGCCCGGTAGTCGGCGAGCGGCACCCGGGCCGGCGCGGCGGCGAGCTGTTCCTCCGTCAGCCACTCCACGTCGTGCCCGCCGGCCTCGATGAGCCGGTGGATCAGCTCGTCGCCGCCGGAGGGGTACTCGGTCAGCGCGTACCCCGCGTCCCGCAGCGCGTCCAGGACCCGCACCGCCGACGCGGGCGTGTCGAGGCCGACCGCGTTGCCGACGCGGGAGTGCTTGGTCGGGTAGGCGGTGAAGACGAGCGCGATGCGCTTCTCGGCGTTCGGCTTGTGCCGCAGCCGGGCGTGGCGGACGGCGATCCCGGCGACCCGGGCCGCCCGCTCGGGGTCGGCGACGTACACCGGCACGTCGTCGGGCCCCTGTTCCTTGAAGGAGAACGGCACGGTGATCAGCCGCCCGTCGAACTCCGGGATGGCGACCTGCATCGCCGCGTCCATGGGGGACAGGGCGGCGTCGGAGGCGTCCCAGGCGGCGCGGGAGGAGGTGAGGCAGAGCCCCTGGAGGACGGGTACGTCGAGGTCGGCCAGGGCGCCGATGTCCCAGGCCTCCTCGTCGCCGCCCGCCGACGCCTGCGAGGCGTGGGTGCCGCCGGCGGCGAGGACGGTGGCGACGAGCGCGTCGGCCCGGCCGAGGATCTCGTACAGTCCGGGGTCCGCGCCCCGCAGCGAACCGCAGTACACGGGCAGCGCGTTGGCGCCCCGCGCCTCGATCGCCTCGCACAGCGTGTCCACGAAGGCGGTGTTGCCGCTCAGCTCGTGGGCCCGGTAGAAGAGCACGCCGACGGTCGGCCGGCCCGCGACGAGGTCCCGCTCCCCGCGCACCCCGAACTCGGGCATCCTCCGCGGCTCGTCGAACCCCTCGCCGGTCAGCAGCACGGTGTCCGACAGGAACCGCGCCAGCTCGGTCAGGTTGTCCGGCCCGCCCTCGACGAGGTACCTCAGGGCCTCCGCGACGACCCCGGCGGGCACCGACGACTCGGCCATCAGCTCGGCGTCGGGCACGCTCTCCCCGCCGAGCAGCACGGTCGGGATCCCGGACGCCCGCAGCGCGGCCAGCCCGTCCTCCCAGGCCCGCTTGCCGCCCAGCAGCCGTACGACGGCGATGTCGGCGCCCTCGACCAGCGCGGGCAGGTCCCGCTCGACGTCCACCCGGGTCGGGTTGCCGATCCGGTAGGAGGCGCCGGAGGCGGACCGGGCCGCCAGCAGATCGGTGTCGGCGGTCGACAACAACAACACTGTGCTCATGCGGGCGCTCCCGGTGGAATGAAAGGCAGTCCTTGCGGCGCGCCCGACTCGATGAGCCGCCGGAGCGCGTCGGTGTCCGCGTGCTGTTCGATCAGGTCGCCGAGCCGGTCGAGCTGCTCCTCGCGCAGCGCGGCGAACGAGGTGCCGGCGGCGGGCACGAAACGACGGCCCGCGGCGGCCGCCACCTCGCGCAGGAAGGCCCGCCGGAATCCGTCCGACTCCAGCGAACCGTGCCAGTGCGTGCCCCAGGTCTGCCCGACCCGGCAGCCGTCGAGGAAGGGCTCCCCGCCCAGGACCTCGGCGACCCCGTGGTGGATCTCGTAGCCCTCGACCGGCTCCCCGAGGGCTTCCCCGACGGGCCGGGTGAGGGTCTTCTCCCGGGCGAAGCGCACGCGCACGGGGAGGACGCCGAGCCCGGCCACCCGCCCCCTGCGGCTCTCGACCTCGTCGTCGATGCGCTCGCCGAGGAGCTGGAAGCCGCCGCAGATGCCGAGGACGGGCCGCTGTTCGGCCGCCCTGCGGATCAGGGCGTCGGCCAGTCCCCGCTCCCGCAGCCACTCCAGCGCCCGCACGGTCCCCCGGGTGCCGGGCACGATCACGAGGTCGGCGTCCGCCAGCTCCTCCGGCCGGTCGACGAACCGCACCACGACGCCCGGTTCGGCGGCCAGCGCGTCGACGTCGGTGAAGTTGGACATCAGCGGGACCGCGCAGACGGCGACCCGCAGCACGTCCTCCCCCACGGGAGGGGCGACGGCCGACTCCCGGACCGTGCCGCGCAGCGACACCCGCAGCCCGTCCTCCTCGTCGATGCCGAGCCCGTGGCGGAACGGCAGCACCCCGTACGTGCGCCGCCCGGTCAGCCCGTGCAGCATGTCCAGGCCCGGATCCAGCAGCGAGACGTCGCCGCGGAACTTGTTGACGAGGAACCCGGCGACGAGCGCCTGGTCCTCGGGGGAGAGCAGGGCGACGGTCCCGAAGAACGAGGCGAAGACGCCGCCCCGGTCGATGTCGCCGACGACGAGCACGGGCAGCCCGGCGCCCCGCGCGATCCCCATGTTCACGATGTCCGTCCGCCGCAGGTTGATCTCGGCGGGAGAACCGGCCCCCTCACAGATCACCGCGTCATATGTGCCCCGCAACGTGTCGAGGCACTCCAGCACGGTCCCGAGGAGCTGCCGCTGCCGCCCCCCGTGGTACCCGCGGGCGCTCATCTCGCCGACCGGCTTCCCGAGCAGCACGACCTGGCTGCTCTGCTCACCGCCGGGCTTGAGCAGCACGGGGTTCATCAGCGCGGTCGGCTCCACCCGGCACGCCTGGGCCTGCATGGCCTGCGCGCGTCCGATCTCGGCGCCCTCCCGCGTCACGAACGAGTTCAGCGACATGTTCTGCGCCTTGAAGGGCGCGACCTTCACTCCCTGCCGCACCAGCCACCGGCAGATCCCGGCGGTGACGACGCTCTTGCCGGCGTCGGAGGTGGTGCCGGCGACGAGGAGACCCCCGCTCATGACGTACGCCCCTTCGCGACGAGGCGCGCGGCGACGGTGACGCCGAGCGCGAGGAGGCCGACGCGGCGGGAGAGCCGCGCGGCGCGTTCGATGTCCGGCGCGGCCACGGGCCGCCCGGCCGCCCCGTTGAGCACGGGCCGGTGCTCGACCCGGCCGCCGTAGGACAGGGTCCCGCCCAGCCGCACCCCGAGGGCGCCGGCGAAGGAGGCCTCCACCGGACCGGCGTTCGGGCTGGGGTGCTTGCGCGCGTCGGCCCGCCAGGCCCGTACGGCCCCGCGGGGGTCGTCCCCGGCGACGGCGGCGAGGGCGGCCGTCAGCCGTGCCCCCGGCCAGCCGGCGAGGTCGTCCAGGCGCGCCGAGGCCCAGCCGTAGCGGCGGTGACGCGGCGACCGGTGGCCGACCATGGCGTCGAGGGTGTTGACGGCCCGGAAGCCGAGCAGTCCGGGCACGCCGCCCACGGCGCCCCACACCAGTGCCCCCACCACCGCGTCGGAGGTGTTTTCGGCGACGGACTCGACGACGGCGCGGGCGATCCCGTCGGCGTCCAGGGCCTGCGGATCCCGCCCGCACAGGTGCGGCAGCCGGGCCCGCGCGCCCTCGACGTCCCCCGCCTCCAGACACCGCCCGATGGTCCGGGCCTCGCGCACGAGGGAGGTCCCGCCGACGACGGCCCAGGTGGCGGTGGCGGTCAGGGCGACGGAGGCGGCGGCCGACGACCGGACGGCGCGGGCGGCGCCGGCGCCCAGGGCCACGGCCCCGCCGACGCACACGGCGGTGTGCAGCGCGCCCCACCCGCGGTGGTCGTGCCACAGCACCCGCTCCACGCCGGCCGCGGCCCGCCCGAACACGGCGACCGGATGTCCCCGGCGCGGATCGCCGAAGAGCAGGTCCCCCAGGAGGCCGGCGGCGGCGCCGTACGCGTGAACGCGATCGGCACCCATCGGCTCAGCCGGCCGTGGGGTCGGGCAACGACCGGGTACGTGACCTCGAACGGCAGCCGAGCATGGCGTATGTCCTCACTCAGGGTGTCCACGCCCTGGTTCGACGAGACCGGCGACGAGAGTTCCTGGCTCCCGGGGGTGTCTACCCCGGTGACAGTGGCGGGACCGCGCCGGATTCACACCGGCTTCCTCTTCCTGTCGCCGTACATGGCTCCGGCAGTCCACCACGGGCCCGGAACGGCCGTCAACTTGGTGTTGACCTGCACGGGGAGAGTGTGCAGAACCCCACACCGGCGGTCCGGGACGGCCCGTCGCGGACGTGCGTCCGCCCCGTCGGACCGCCGGTGGGACGGCCGCCGACAGGGCGGGGGGTGGGAGGGACGGAAGGGGGAGGAGAGGGGGCGGGGGAGGGGCGGGGGCCCGTGGTGCGTGAAGGGCCGGAGACCCTCGGTGTGTGGCTCAGGCCACGATCAGCGAGATGCCGTACGCCACCGCGGCCGCACACGCCGCGAAGCAGGCGTACGCCCCGGTGACCGCGAGCGCGGCCGTCCCGCCCTGCGCCGCGGCCCGCTCGCGCCGCGACAGGCCCATGATGCCGAGGGTGAACAGCGCCACCAGGGCCACCGTGACCACGAGGCTGACGCCGAAGACGGAGCCCAGGGCCGCCCAGTCGATCTTCATGATGCTTCTCTTCCTTCGTGCCGGGTGGGCGGGCTCAGGCGGCGGGAGCCGTCGGCTCGGTGGCGATGGCCGGTGCGGCCGGCGACGGGACGGCGGCGGCCGGCCCGTCCGGGACCGTGCCCGCCGGGGGCGGGGTGACGGCCGCGATCGCCGTGGTGACCACGCCGGCCGGCTCGTCGGACCCGTTGACGTTCGACGCGTCCACGACCTCGTGCCGGGACTTCTTCCAGATCGCGGCGCTGGAGGCGACCAGGAAGACCGCGACGAGGCCCGTGCCCCAGGCGCCGAAGCCGGTGACGTACTCGGCGAGCGCGCCGACGACGGCCGCGGCCGGCAGGGTCAGGCCCCAGGCGACGAACATCCGGGTGGCCGTCGACCAGCGGACGACGCCGCCCTTGCGGCCCAGCCCCGCGCCCATCACCGCGCCGGAGACCGAGTGCGTGGTGGAGAGGGAGAAGCCGAGGTGGGAGGAGGCGAGGATGACGGTGGCCGCGCTGGTCTGGGCGGCGAAGCCCTGCTGCGGCTGGAGGTCGGTCAGGCCCTTGCCCATGGTGCGGATGATGCGCCAGCCGCCCAGGTAGGTGCCGAGCGCGATGGCGAGGCCCGCGGAGAGGATGACCCACAGCGGCGGGTCGGAGTCGGGGGCGACGGCGCCGCCGGCGACCAGGGCGAGGGTGATGATGCCCATCGTCTTCTGCGCGTCGTTGGTGCCGTGGGCGAGGGAGACCAGGCCCGCCGAGGCGATCTGGCCGGCCCGGTAGCCCTTCTCGGCCGCCTTGCCGTCGGCCTTCCGGCCGAGCGTGTACGACAGGCGGGTGGCGAACATCGCGGCGACGCCGGCCACGATCGGGGCGGCGACCGCCGGGAGCAGCACCTTGGTGACGAGCACGTCGCCGTGGACCGCGCCGACGCCCGCCGAGGCGATGGTGGCGCCGACCAGACCGCCCATGAGGGCGTGCGAGGAACTGGAGGGGAGTCCGACCAGCCAGGTCAGGAGGTTCCAGAGGATCGCGCCGACCAGGGCGGCGAAGATGACCTCGGGACGGATGCCGGTCTCGTCGACGAGACCCTTGGAGATCGTGTTGGCGACCTCCACCGAGAGGAATGCGCCTACAAGGTTGAGCACGGCGGACATGGCCACCGCGACCTTGGGCTTGAGCGCGCCGGTCGAGATGGTCGTGGCCATCGCGTTGGCGGTGTCGTGGAAACCGTTCGTGAAATCGAACGCGAGTGCGGTTACCACCACAATCGCGAGGATCAGCGAGAAGTTTTCCATTTACCCAGGCAATCGTTCGAGGTCATTGGCTGGATGAAGGTAGGTAACCTGGGTGAACGGAAGGTGAACTGAGTCGGGCTTCGGGATGACTGTCTGCGGAGTCCCGGATTCCGGCCGGCCGGGCGCCGCCCCTGGCAGGATCATGGGCATGGCTGAACCGCGACGTGACCCCCGCCACGACACCGCCGGCACACCGGGGACGGAGGAGACCCGGGCCTGGTCGGACCTGCTGGCGACGGCCCGCCGCACCGCCGCCGACGGGCTCGTCGTCGGCACCTCCGGCAACGTCTCGGTCCGGGTCGGCGACACCGTGCTCGTCACCCCCTCCGGGGTGCCCTACGACCGCCTCACGCCCGACGACATCACCGGCGTCCGCCTCGACGGCCGGCAGGTGCTCGGCACCCTGGTCCCCACCAGCGAGCTGCCGATGCACCTCGCCGTCTACCGCACCACCGACGCCCGCGCCGTCGTCCACACCCACGCCGTGCACGCCACGGCCGTCTCCACCCTCGTGACCGAACTCCCGCCCGTCCACTACATGGTCTGCGCCCTCGGCGGCTCCGTCCGGGTCGCCCCCTACGCCACCTACGGCACCCAGGAACTGGCGGACAACATGCTCCGGGCCCTCGACGGCCGCACCGGCTGCCTCCTCCAGAACCACGGCACCCTCACCCACGGCGCCACCCTCGACCAGGCCTACGACCGCACCGCCCAGCTGGAGTGGATGTGCCGGCTGTGGCTCACCGCGTCGTCCGTGCCCGGCCGCACCCCGACCCTCCTGACACCGGAGCAGCTGACGGCGGTGGCGGAGCGGCTGGGGGGCTACGGGCAGCGCGCCTGACCGCGCGGCCCGCGGCACGCCGTGCTCCTTCGCTCCGGCCCGCGGCACGCCGTGCTCCAGCCTCTGGGACGGCCTTACTCCGCCCGTGACGGCGCCGTGCTCCGGCCTCTGACTGGCCGTGTTCCGGCCTGTGGCGCGCCCGTGCTCGGGATTCGGTAGGACCGCGTTCCGGCCTGTGGCGCGCCGTGCTCCGGCCTCTGACTGGCCGTGTTCCGGCCTGTGGCGCGCCGTGCTCGGGCCTCGGTAGGGCCGTGTTCCGGCCCGTGGCGCCCCGCGCTCCGGCCCCTGGTGCGGCCGTGCTCCAGCCCCTGGTAAGCCGTGCTCCGTTCCGCCCCGTGCCACCACTGGCCGGGCGGACGATCGGCCGGGACACTGGACGGGTGCGCACTGTCACCGCGACGGCCGCCGCCGTCACCGCAGCCCTGGCCGCCGGCGCCGCCAGTGTCGCCGCCGGCCGGTTCGCCAGCGACGCCGCGCTCAAGGCGCCGCCCGGCCGCCCCCTGCCCACCGAACCCCGGCTCACCGTGCACGGCACCGCCGCCGGCCAGATCGTGCTCACCCGCGACCTGGCCGCCCTGCGGCCCGGCACCTACGGCCTCGGCGGGAACGGCTCCCACGCGGTCGTCGGCCCGGTCCTGGCCACCGCGTCCCCCTCCGCCGACACCGTCGTCCGCCGCCTCGAACGCGTCACCCACGGCACGCTGAGCCCCGGCGACGCGGTGTGGCTCACCCCCAACCTGCACGTCGGCACCCCGAGCGGCGCGCTCGGCCTCGACCACGCCGACGTCGACGTCCCCGGCGAGCTCGGACCGCTGCCCGCCTGGTTCGTCCCCGGCGCCCGCCGCACCTGGGTGATCGCCGTGCACGGCCTGGGCGCCACCCGGGAGCACGTGCTCAACCTCGCCGGCTTCCTGCACCGCCGGCGCTTCCCGGTGCTCGCCCTCGCCTACCGCGGCGACCTCGGCGCGCCCCGCCCCCCGGACGGCCTCAACCACCTCGGCGCCACCGAGTGGCGGGACGTCGACGCGGCCCTGCGGTACGCCGCTCGGTACGGCGCCGAACGCGTCGTCCTGCTCGGCTGGTCCACCGGCGCCACCATGGCCCTGCGGGCCGCCGCCCGCTCCGGGCTGCGCGACCTCGTCGCGGGGCTGGTGCTGGACTCCCCGGTGCTCGACTGGCAGGCCACCCTGCGCGCCCTCGCCGCCGCCCGCCACACCCCCGGCGCGCTGCTGCCCCTCGCCGTCCGCGCCGCGCAGGGCCGCGCCGGCCTGGACGCCCACCAGCCCGACGAGGCGGCGGACCCCTCCCGCCTGCACGTCCCGGCCCTGGTCTTCCACGGCCCCGACGACCCGGTCGCCCCCTGGGAGGCCACCCGCCGGCTCGCCGCCCGGCGCCCCGACCTCGTCACCCTCCACCCCGTCCGGCAGGCCCCCCACGCCGCCATGTGGAACGCCGACCCCGCCGCCTACGAGGAAGTCCTGCGCCGCTTCCTGACCCCGCTGATGTGACCGCCGCCGGAGGGCAGCGCGGCGGCGCTCCGCCAAGGGGCCGCCACCCCCCCCCGCCCGCGGGCCGCCATGCCCATGTCCGAGCCCCAGCGCCGAGGGGCCGCCACCCTCCCGCCCGAGGGGCCGCCGCCCTGCGTCCGCTCACCGGCACCAGGCGTCCCCGCGCTCCCGCGCGCACCGGGCCGCGCACCCCGTCCCGAAGGTTCCGTTTAACCCCGTACCAGTGGCTTGATCACGTCTCCTCACCCGCCTCCGGCCCCCGTCCCGGGACCGGGTCCCCGCCCCGCCAGGGCATTCCGTTTGGGTTTTCGGACCGTCAACCGGAAGACTGCACCCGTGACGTCCCGTATCCCGCGCGACTCCAGGCTTCGACTCGTCCGCCCGCGACCCCTGGCCGCCGCCCCCACAGCTGTGAACCAGCGGCGCCCGCGCCGCCCCGCACCCCGTCCGCCGGAGGGCACGCCGGCCCGGGCCGAGCTGGCCGGAATGGCGCGCTCAAGGCTCGCCGCCGCCGCCCGCGTCGCCCGCTGGGCCGACGCCGCCCTGGGCCCCGGCCGCAACGGGGCGACCGACGACGGCAAGGCCACCTTCTCCGACACGACCGCCGCACGGGCGGCGGCCGAGCTCGCCCTCACCCCGGCGCAGGTGCGCGCCGACTGGGACACCGCCCGTCTCGCCGGCCTCGTCGAGGTGCACGGCGACAGCGCCCGCCCCGGCTGGCGCCTGCGCGCCTGGGACCGCGACGACAGCGCGGTGCTGCGCGGCTGGGTGGCCCTGTTCGACGCCTGGTCGCTCGCCACCCCCGAGCCCCCGGAGCAGGAGCCCGGCGCCGTCGCCGAGGTCGTCTCCGCCATGCCGCAGGTCCTCTCCTTCCTCCAGCTCTCCGCCGGACCCGTCCCGGTGGACCAGCTCCTCGACCTCCTCGGCCAGCGCGTCACCGAACTGCGCACCGAACGCTGCGAGGTCTCCTACGGCCCCGAGGCCGCCACCGCGAAACCCGAGGCCCCGGCCTCCTCCGCCGACGCCGACCCGGCGGAGGAGGCCAGGGCCCCGGAACTCGCCCCGCTCCTCGACTGGGCCCTGGACGCCCTCGCCTCCGTCGGTGCCCTCACCTGCGGCGACGGACAGGCCACGCTCACCCCGCTCGGCAGCTGGGCGGTCTGGGTCAAGCTGGAGCAGATCTGCGTCGCCGCGCAGAGCCCCGCGGGCAACATCGAGGTCGCCGCCGAGGAGATGCTCCGCGGCTGCGCCCAGCTCCGCCCGAACGCGGCCCGCGCCGAGTACCGCGCCTGGCTCGCCGCCCGGCCCGTCGGCAGCGCCGTCACCGAGCTGCTGTCGGCCGCCCGCGGCGAGGACGCCCTGCTGCGCGGCCTCGCCTTCGAGGCGCTGCGCGTCGTCGGCGCCCCCGCCGAACCCGACGTCCGCGCCGTCGTCGAGGAGCCGGCCCTGCGGCCGTACGCCCTGCTCTGGCTCGCCGAGCACGACGGCGCCGACCCCGAGGACGCGCACGAGGTGCTCACCCGCGAGGAGGCGACCTGGCTGTGGGTCGACACCGCGGCCGCCGTCGCCGACCACGGCGAGGCGCCGATGCTGGTGCGGCACCTGGAGTCCGCGGTGCAGCCGACCGTCCCCGCGCTCCTGAACGAGGTGCGCGCCGTCGGACACCCGCGCACCGTGCAGGTCCTGGTCGCGCTCGCCGCCGCGCACCCCGACCCGGCGCTGGCCAAGGCCGTCCGGCGGGCCGCCTTCCAGGTCCACACCGGGGGCTGACTTCCCGACGGCCCCCTCGGCGGCCCCCTCGGCGGCTCGGGGGCGGCCGTCAGCCCTGCACCTCGGGCGCGTACGTGCCGAAGCTCCAGATGTTGCCCTCGGCGTCCCGGGCCATGTAGTCCCGGGAGCCGTAGTCCTGGTCCGTCGGGGGCATCAGGATCTCCGCGCCGTGCTCCACGGCCCGCCGGTGGTGGGCGTCGACGTCGTCGACCACGACGTACACCCCCGCCGGGCCGGCGTCCTTCATCGCGGTGTCGAAGACACCGCCGCGCCCCTTCGAGCCGAGCATCACCGCGCCGTTGCCCTGCACCAGCTCGGCGTGGAGCACGGAGCCGTCCTCCCCCTCGTACACCGACAGCTCGGTGAAGCCGAACGCCTCGGTGAGCTGCCGGATCGCCGCCTTCGCGTCCCGGTACAGCACTGTCGGGAAGATGCTCGGACGCCCGCCGTTCGTCCCTGCCATGCCGATCACTCCCTCGTGATCCCGCCGGAATCCCTCGTCCGCCGCCCAGTGTGGCAGCCGGCACCGACAACGCCCCGGAACGGCGCCCCGCCAAGATCGAACACCCGAACCAGAAAAACTGGTTGCACAACCCCGTTAGACTGGCCCCCATGGCCATTCTCCTCGCGCATTAGACGGCGGGAACGTCCTCAGCCGCCCATCCCGCCAACGACCCCGCACAGGAGTCTGACCGTGATCTCCGCCTCCGGCATCGAGCTGCGCGCCGGTGCCCGCATCCTCATCGAGAACGCCTCCTTCCGCGTCGCCAAGGGCGACCGCATCGGCCTGGTCGGCCGCAACGGCGCCGGCAAGACGACCCTGACCAAGGTCCTGGCGGGCGAGGGCATCCCCGCCGGCGGCCAGGTCACCCGCTCCGGCGAGGTCGGCTACCTCCCGCAGGACCCCCGCACCGGCGACCTGGACGTCCTCGCCCGCGACCGCATCCTCTCCGCGCGCGGCCTCGACGTCCTGATCCGCAAGATGCGCGACAACGAGCAGCGCATCGCCAACGGCCAGGGCTCCACCCGCGAGAAGGCCCTCAAGCAGTACGAGCGCCAGGAGACCGAGTTCCTCACCAAGGGCGGGTACGCCGCCGAGGCCGAGGCCGCCACCATCGCCGCCGCGCTCAACCTGCCCGACCGCGTGCTCGGCCAGCCCCTGCACACGCTCTCCGGCGGTCAGCGCCGCCGGGTCGAGCTGGCCCGCATCCTGTTCTCCGACGCGGACACCCTGCTCCTCGACGAGCCGACCAACCACCTCGACGCCGACTCGATCGTCTGGCTGCGGGACTACCTCAAGACCTACCGCGGCGGCTTCATCGTCATCTCCCACGACGTCGACCTGGTCGAGACGGTCGTCAACAAGGTGTTCTACCTGGACGCCAACCGCTCCCAGATCGACGTCTACAACATGGGCTGGAAGCTCTACCAGCAGCAGCGCGAGGCCGACGAGAAGCGCCGCAAGCGCGAGCGCGCCAACGCCGAGAAGAAGGCCGCCGCCCTGCACTCGCAGGCCGACAAGATGCGCGCCAAGGCCACCAAGACGGTCGCCGCGCAGAACATGGCCCGCCGCGCCGACAAGCTGCTCTCCGGCCTGGAGGCCGTCCGCCAGTCCGACAAGGTCGCCAAGCTCCGCTTCCCCGAGCCCGCGCCCTGCGGCAGGACGCCGCTGATGGCGGAGGGCCTGTCGAAGTCGTACGGCTCGCTGGAGATCTTCACCGACGTCGACCTCGCCATCGACAAGGGCTCCCGGGTCGTCATCCTCGGCCTCAACGGCGCCGGCAAGACCACCCTGCTGCGCCTGCTCGGCGGGGTGGAGCAGCCCGACACCGGCAAGGTCGTCCCCGGCCACGGCCTCAAGCTCGGCTACTACGCCCAGGAGCACGAGACCCTCGACCCCGAGCGCACGGTCCTGGAGAACATGCGCTCCGCCGCCCCCGACATGGACCTCGTCGAGGTCCGCAAGGTGCTCGGCTCGTTCCTGTTCTCCGGCGACGACGTCGACAAGCCGGCCGGCGTCCTCTCCGGCGGCGAGAAGACCCGTCTGGCCCTGGCCACCCTCGTGGTCTCCTCCGCCAACGTGCTGCTGCTCGACGAGCCCACCAACAACCTCGACCCGGCCAGCCGCGAGGAGATCCTCGGCGCGCTGCGCACCTACAAGGGCGCGGTCGTCCTCGTCACCCACGACGAGGGCGCCGTCGAGGCCCTCCAGCCCGAGCGGATCATCCTGCTCCCCGACGGCGTCGAGGACCTGTGGGGCTCCGACTACGCGGATCTCGTCGCCCTGGCGTGATCGAACGGGTGATCCACGGCGTATGGATCATTCGGCCTACCGGTGATCCATCATCTGTGTGAGATCTCCTCGTATCGAGGTGTGTCCTACACCCATCTCGCGGCCGATCCCTTTGTCGACAAGGGATCGGCCGTCGTGCGTCCCTGACCTGGCACTTCTCCGATGCACCCGTTCGGCCCCACGAACGCCGTCGTGCGGAATGGCGGATTCCGTTCGTGGGGACGTGCTCCTGTCGTCACAACCCTGTCGCACGGACCTTGCCGAATGGGTGGCCATCACGCCCCGGAGGGGTGATCATGAGGAGACCAGAGCGCACTTCCCATGAGGAGGCACGGGTGGCCGAGACTCTGAAGAAGGGCAGCCGGGTGACCGGCGCCGCGCGCGACAAGCTCGCGGCAGACCTGAAGAAAAAGTACGACTCCGGTGCGAGCATCCGGGCGCTGGCCGAGGAGACCGGCCGCTCGTATGGCTTCGTCCACCGGATGCTCAGCGAGTCGGGCGTCACGCTTCGTGGGCGTGGCGGTGCGACGCGGGGCAAGAAGGCCGCCTCGTCCTGATCCCGGGCGGCCCACCGGCTTCGATGGTGGCCACCCGGTCGATCTCCCCCCGGGCCCGTGAGGGGCCCGGGGGATCCGCGGACCGGCCGGGTGGTTACTGTGCAGTCACTTAGCGATGCTGCCCGCATCGCTCCGCGGACCGCACCCATCGGAGGCGCCCCATGGCTTCGCCCGAC
Organism: Streptomyces sp. NPDC003248; assembly: GCF_055563235.1. Classification (NCBI taxonomy): domain Bacteria; kingdom Bacillati; phylum Actinomycetota; class Actinomycetes; order Kitasatosporales; family Streptomycetaceae; genus Streptomyces; species Streptomyces sp. NPDC003248. The sequence continues at coordinate 109,467 of NZ_JBVHDT010000017.1, forward strand.
CAGGAACTCGCTCCCCTGCTCGACCAGGACGGCGTACGGCTCACCGTCGACGACGCGCTCGCCACGGTGACGCTGGCCAACCCGGCCAAGCGCAACGCGCAGAGCCCCGCCATGTGGCGGGCGCTCGCCGAAGCCGGGCGCCGGCTGCCGGGCTCCGTCCGGGTGGTCGTGCTGCGCGGCGAGGGCAAGTCCTTCTCCGCCGGGCTCGACCGGCAGATGTTCACGCCCGAGGGGATCGAGGGCGAACCCTCCTTCATCGACCTCGCGCGCAGTGGCGACGCCGAACTCGACGCCGCCATCGCCGGGTTCCAGGAGGGCTTCACCTGGTGGCGACGGAACGACCTGGTGTCGATCGCCGCCGTCCAGGGCCACGCCATCGGCGCCGGCTTCCAGCTGGCGCTCGCCTGTGACCTGCGCGTCGTCGCCGACGACGTGCAGTTCGCGATGCGCGAGACCAGCCTCGGGCTGGTGCCCGACCTCACCGGCACGCACCCCCTCGTCAGCCTGGTCGGCTACGGCCGGGCCGTCGAGATGTGCCTGACCGGCCGTTTCGTGCACGCGGAGGAGGCGGTCGGCTGCGGCCTCGCCACCGTCGCGGTGCCCGTGGCCGAGCTGGACACGACGGTGCGCGACCTGGCCGCGGCGATCCTGGCCGCCCCCAGGGACGCGGTCGTCGAGACCAAGGCACTGCTGCGCGGCGCCGACGACCGCACCTACGACGAACAGCGGGCCGCCGAACGCGCCGCCCAGGCCCGACGGCTGCGGGACCTGGCGGGCGCCGGCGAATGAACGGGCGGCAGCGCACGGGCGCGCGTTCGGTGCGTGGGCGCGCGCCGGTGAAGGGGGGCGCGCCGGTGGTCGAGCGGGCGGTGATCGAGCGTGCGCCGGTGGTCAAGTGCGCACTGGTGGTTGAGCGTGTGCCGGTGTTCGAGTGGGCTCAGCTCACCGCGGTGACCAGCACCGCCACCGTCGGCTGCTGATCCCGCAGCACCTCCGTGACCGCGCCGCGGACCTCCCGGGCCACGTCCAGGGCCCGGTGGTCCGCCCCCACCCCGAACTCCACGCGCGCGTGGGAGCGCGGCAGCGCCGCGGCCGTCCCGGCCCGCCGCGCCTCGATCCGCACCGCCCGTCCGAGCGCGGCCGTCAGCCCCGTCACCCCCGGCACGGCGAGGACCGCCGCGGCGACGCGCGCCTCGTCCCCCTCCCCGGCCGCCCCCGACAGCCGCAGGGCGACCCGGCCGCCCGGCACCCCCTCCGGTTCCCGGCCCTCCGCGTCCTCCTCGCCCCGGTCGAGGAGAGCCGTCACCCGCAGGTCCACCTCCGCCACCTCCAGGCCGAGCCGCTCCGCCGCGACCGTCGCCAGCGCCGTCCGCAGCCGGTCCGCGGTGGCCGGCAGGGGGTCGGCGGCCTCCGCGACGAAGTCCGCCGTCACCCGGAGTGGACCCGGCGGCAGCGCGCTCGGCGGCGCCGGGACGGCAGGCTCGTACCCGCCCTCCGGATCGGCCGGCGCGATCCGCAGCACCCCCAGGCGTACGCCCCGCAGTCCCCCCACCGCCCGGCGCAGCACCGCCTCCGCCGCGCTCTCCGCGATCCACGCACCGTCCCGCGGCCCACCGAGAGGGAGCAGCCTGCCCAGGCCGAGCTGATCCCGTACCGCACGCGTCCATCTGTCCGCCGTCATTCCTCCAGCCTGCCCCATCCCGGCGCGCGTCCGGGCAACCGCGCTTACCGTGGTCGAAGGAATACGACCGAAAAGGACGTACGGTGATGAGCGAGACATCGGAGCAGAACCGGACGCAGACCCCGGACGTGGGAACCGATCCGGCGCAGACCCGCAAGCCCACCAGGCGTGGCGGGGGCGCCCCGGGCAGCCGGGGCCGTACCACCATCGCCGACGGAGTCGTGGAGAAGATCGCCGGACTGGCGGCACGGGACGTCGTCGGCGTCCATGCCATGGGCAGCGGTCTGAGCCGCACCTTCGGCGCGGTGCGGGAGCGGGTGCCCGGCGGGTCGAAGTCCGTGACCCGGGGCGTCAAGGCCGAGGTCGGCGAGGTGCAGACCGCGCTCGACCTGGAGATCGTCGTCGACTACGGCGTCGCCATCGCGGACGTCGCCAGGGACGTACGGGAGAACGTGGTCGCGGCCGTGGAGCGGATGACCGGCCTCGAGGTCGTCGAGGTCAACATCGCGGTGAGCGACGTCAAGCTGCCGGAGGAAGAAGAAGAGGAACCGGAGACCCGGATCCAGTGACAGCCATCCGGGCGACCGGTGAGGGGAGACCACCTTGAGCATGGCCGTGGTCGGCTTGATCGCCGGCATGGCGTTGGGCTTCGCCGGGTACTTCGGCGGGTTCGGGGCCTTTCTGCTGGTGGCGGCGCTGGGCGCCGTCGGCTTCGTCGTCGGCCGGTTCCTGGAAGGGGACCTGGAGCTCGGCGAGCTCTTCCGCACGCGTGACGGCCGCCGCCGGTGACGTCCGTGAGCGTGGGGAAGAACGACGCGCCCGGCCGGGGTCCGGACGTCGTGCCGCCGCGAGAGCGCGGCGCGACGCGGATCGCCGACCGGGTCGTCGCCAAGGTGGCGGCCCAGGCCGCCCGTGAGGCGGTGGGCCCGCTGCCGCCGGAGGCCGCGCGCCCGCACGCCACCGTCGTCGTACGCCCCCACTCCTCCCACCGTTCGAGCGGGGGGACGCCCGTCGAGGCCGCCCACATCAGCGTCCACCTCGAACTCGGCTATCCGGCCGACATCGGCCCGCGCTGTCACGCGGTGCGTCGTCATGTCGCCGAGCGGGTAGGCGCGTTGGTGGGAATGGAGGTGCCGGAAGTCGCCGTCAGGGTCGAACGGCTGCATCCGACGGCGGCACACGGCGTGGCACACGGGAGGACGCGATGAGCGAGCCCCGGGGCTCCGAGGGCACCACACAGCGGCTACCGGTCCTGGAGAAGACACCCGACGACGCGCCGGAGACACCGGGGACCGAGCCCGCTCCCGCGGCGAGCAGCGGCCGCTTCTGGTCGGCGCGCCGCGTCCCGGCGGCCGTCGTCGCCCTCGCGCTCCTGGGCCTCGCCGGCGCCTTCCTGTACGACATCGCCGCCGTCCGCGCCGGCCGGCCCGCCCTCCAGGCGCGCCGGGAACTCGCCCGGCAGCTCGCCGAACGGCCCCTGGACGACACCTGGGTGCTCGTCGGCGCGGGCGTCGCCGTCGCCCTCGGCCTGTGGCTGATCGTTCTCGCGATGACGCCGGGCCTGCGCGACGTGCTGCCCATGCGGCGCAGCCGGCCGGAGGTCCGCGCCGGTCTCAGCCGCGGCGCCGCCGCGCTGGTGCTGCGCGACCGGGCCATGGAGGTGGCCGGTGTGCAGTCGGTGCGAGTCCGCGTCGGCCGCCGCAGGGCCGACGTCCGCGCGGTCTCCCACTTCCGGGAGCTGGACGACGTACGCGCCGACCTCGACGCCGTGCTCGGTGACGCGGTCCGCGGTCTGGGCCTGGCCCGTCCGCCCGCGTTGAAGGTGCACGTGCGCCGGCTCGGCGGGAAGGGGTGAGGGCGGTGCTCAGGACGGTCGACCGGGTGGTGCTGGGGCTCGTGGGCCTCGTCCTGCTCGCCCTCGGCGGCGCGGTGCTGGCCGTCGGCCTCGGCGTCTCCCCGCCCTCCTGGTGGATCCACGACGGCCCGCACGACGTGCTCCTCAGCACCGCCGAGCGCACCCACTGGCGTGGCGAGGCCTGGTGGTGGCCGGCCGTGCTCGCCGTCCTCACGGTCCTCGTCCTGCTCGCCCTGTGGTGGCTGGTCGCGGTCCTGCGCCGCCACCGGCTCGGCGAGGTCCTCGTCGACACCGGCGACGGCGCGGGCGCCCTGCTGCGCGGCCGGGCCCTGGAGGGGGTCCTGGCCGCCGACGCGACCCGTCTGGACGGCGTGGCCCACGCCCACGCCCACCTGACGGGCCGCAGGGACGCCCCCGCGGTCCGCGTCCGCCTCCTGCTGGAGCCGCACGTCGACCCGGCGGACGCCCTGCACCACCTGACGGCCGAGTCCCTCACCCACGCGCGGGACTCCGCGGCGCTGGCCTCCCTCCCGGCGGAGGTCCGCCTACGGACGGCCAGGCACAAGGCCGAACGGGTGAGCTGAGCGGCCGCGGGGGACGGTGCCCCAGGTGCCGGGTGCCGGGTGCCGGGTGCCGGGTGCCGGGTGCCGGTCATCGGTAACCGGTGGGCCGGTGGGCCGGTGGGCCGGCGGGCGTACCGGCGCACGGCTCCGCCGGCCCACAGCGCGCGCCCGGGGTCGCGCTGGGCCGCGCCCGGCGGAACCCCTGCGTCTCCCACCGGCCGGAAGGCGCGTGCCGTCCTGCCTGCGGGAGCCGTTGTGCCGTCCCGCCGGTCGGGGGCGTGTGCGTCCCGTCGGTCGGAGCCCGTGCGCTGTCCTGCCGGGGGGAGCCGTTGTGCCGTCCGGCCGGTCGGGGCCGGTGTGCCGTCTTGCCGGTCCGGGCCGTTGTGCCGTCCCGCCGGTCGGGGGCGCGTGCGTCCCGTCGGTCGGAGGCCGTGTGCTGTCCTGCCGGTGGGAGCCGAAGTGCCGTCCGGCCGGTCCGGGCCGTCGTGCCCTCCCGCCGGTCCGGGCCGTTGTGCCGTTCTGCCGGTCGGGGCCGGTGTGCCGGGCGGTGGTCAGAAGCCGTGGCGCATGCCGCCGTCGACCGGCAGCATGATGCCGGTGAGGTAGGAGGCGCCCGGGGACAGCAGGAACGCCGCCGTCTTGCCGAATTCCTCCGGCCTGCCGTACCGCCGCAGCGGGATGCGGGACTCGTGGGCGGCCCGCGTGGCCTCCGGATCGGCCGACAGGGCGTCCAGTTCGCGCACCCGGTCCGTGTCGATCCGCGCCGGCAGCAGGCCCACGACCCTGACGCCCCGCGGCCCCAGCTCGTCCGCCAGCGACTTCGCGAACCCCGCGAGCCCCGGCCGCAGCCCGTTCGAGATCGTCAGCCCGGGGATCGGCTCGTGCACCGAACCGGACAGCACGAACCCGATGACACCACCGGCCTCCAGCTCGGCGGCGGCCGCCCGCGCCAGCCGGACGGCGCCGAGGAACACCGACTCGAACGCCGCCTGCCACTGCTCGTCGGTGTTGTCGGCGACGAACCCCGGCGGCGGGCCGCCGACGCTGACGAGCACGCCGTCGAAGCCGCCGAAGTGCTCGCGGGCGGCCGCGATCAGCTGCGCGGGCGCCTGCGGGTCGGCGTTGTCGACGGCCACCCCGACCGCGTTCGGCCCCAGTTCCCGCGCCGCGTCGGCGGCGCGCTGCGCGTCCCGCCCGGTGACGACCACCTTCGCGCCGTCCGCGACCAGCTCGCGCGCGGCGGCGTTGCCGAGGCCGCGCGTGGCCCCGGTGACGACGTACACCCGGTCCTTCAGTCCAAGATCCATGGCCCTATCCTGCCTCCTCGCCGCCGAACAGGGTGAGGGCGGTGTTGACCAGCCCGATGTGGCTGAACGCCTGCGGGTAGTTGCCGAGGTGGCGGCCGCTCACCGGGTCGTACTCCTCGGCCAGCAGCCCCACGTCGTTGGCCAGGCCCACCAGCCGCTCGAACAGCTCGCGGGCCTCCCGCGCACGGCCCGTCAGGTGCAGCGCGTCGGCGAGCCAGAACGAGCACGCCAGGAAGGTGCCCTCGTCGCCGGGGAGGCCGTCGACAGTGGTGCCGTCGGTGCTGTAGCGGCGGACCAGGCCGCCGTGACCGAGCTCCGCGCGGACCGCGTCGACGGTGCCGACCACGCGCGGGTCGTCGGGCGGCAGGAAGCCGACGCGGGGGATCAGCAGCAGCGAGGCGTCCAGCTCGCGCGAGCCGTAGGACTGGGTGAAGGTGTTCCGCTCGGCGTCGTAGCCCTTCGCGCACACCTCGCGGTGCACCTCGTCGCGCAACGCCCGCCAGCCCTCCAGGTCGCCCTTCAGCTCGGGGTGGCGTTCCAGCGCGGTCACGGCCCGGTCGGCGGCCACCCACACCATCACCTTGGAGTGCACGAACTGACGGCGGCCGCCCCGCACCTCCCACAGCCCCTCGTCCGGCTGCCGCCAGTGCTCGCCCAGCCAGGTCATCAGCGAGCACTGCAACGCCCATATGTGCGGTTTGGGTGACATGCCCGCGCTGCGGGCGAGGGACAGGGAGTCCATGACCTCGCCGTAGACGTCCAGTTGCAGCTGGTTCACGGCCCCGTTGCCGATGCGTACGGGCCGGGAGTCCAGGTACCCGGGCAGCCAGGGCAGTTCGCACTCGGGCAGCCGGCGCTCGCCGCCCAGCCCGTACATGATCTGGAGGTCCGCCGGGTCGCCCGCGACGGCGCGCAGCAGCCAGTCGCGCCAGGCCTCGGCCTCCTCCTGGTACCCGGCCGCCAGCAGCGCGCCGAGGGTGAGGGTGGAGTCGCGCAGCCAGCAGTAGCGGTAGTCCCAGTTGCGCAGCCCGCCGATCTCCTCCGGCAGGGAGGTGGTGAGCGCGGCGACGATACCGCCCGTCGGCACGTACGTGAGGGCCTTCAGCGTGATGAGGGAGCGCACGACGGCGTCCCGGTGCGGTCCGTCGTAGCGGCAGCGGGCCGACCACGCCTGCCAGTCCTCGACGCTGGCCCGCAGCGCCTCGTACGGGTCGACGAGCGGCGGCCGCGCGTGGTGCGAGGCGTGCCAGGTCAGCACGAACGCCACCGACTCGCCCTCCGCGACGGTGAACTCCGCGTGCGTGCCGAAGTCCTCGCCCCACGTGCGCACGGCGGGTTCGCTGCGGAACCAGACCGCGTCCGGTCCGGCGACCGCCACCCGGTGGCCGTCGACCCGGCGCATCCAGGGGACGACCCAGCCGTAGTCGAAGCGCAGCCGCAGCGTGGAGCGGACGGTGACCCGGCCGCGCAGGCCCTGCACGACGCGTACGACGTCGGGGGCGCGGTCCCGCTGCGGCATCAGGTCGGTGACGCGGACCGCGCCCTCGTCCGTCTCCCACTCGGTGTCCAGGACGAGGGTGTCGGGGCGGTAGGCGCGCCGGGTGCAGGGCCCGTCGACGCCCTTGGGCGCGATGCGCCAGTGGCCGTTGCGCTCGTCGCCGAGGAGCCGGGCGAAACAGGCGCCGGAGTCGAAGCGGGGCAGGCAGAGCCAGTCGACGGAGCCGTCCAGGCCGACCAGCGCGGCGGTCTGTTCGTCGCCGATCACGGCGTAGTCCTCGATGCGGGGGTGCACGGGGTGCGGGTTCCCGGCTCGCCCCGGGGGCAATCAGGGCTGCGGCCGGGGGAGTGAGAAGCGGTCCGTGGCGGCCGTGCCGCCGGCCCCGGCTACACCGTCGCCGGTTCCGTCCGGTCGGTCTCCTGCCGGGCCGCCTGGGTCCGGTCCCGCCGCTCCCGGCGGACCAGGATCACCCAGCCGACGGGCACGCCCGCGGAGAACAGCCACCACTGGATGGCGTAGGCGTAGTTCAGCGCGGCGTCCTCGTTGCCGGGCTTGCCGATCAGTTCCGGGGTGCCGCCCCGGGGCTCGGGCGCGGTCTGCACGACGTAGCCGCCGAGCACCCGGGCGCCGAGGCGCTCCGCCTCCTGCTCGCTGTTGATCAGCATGACCTGCCGGTCCGGCAGCCCGTCGAGGTTCTTGATGCCGCTCGCCTCGGTCGTCTCGTCGGGCATCAGCCGCCCGGTGACGGTGATCGTGCCGGAGGGGGGCGCCGGGACCTTCGGGAACTCGGTCTGGCTCGTTCCGTCGGCGGGGATCCAGCCGCGGTTGACCAGCAGCACCGTGCCGTCCGTCAGGACGAACGGGGTGAGGACGTGGAAGCCGACCTCCTCGTCCGCGTTGACGCGCCGCCGGACCACGACCTCCCGCTCGGGGTCGAAGCGGCCCTCGGCCGTCACGGTGCGGTAGCGCTCGCCGGTGGTGACGGTGTGCCCCGGAGCGGTCAGCTTCTCCACGGGCACCGGGTCGGCGGTGAGCGCGTCGGAGACCAGCTGGTTGCGGGCGGTGCGCTCCTCGTAGCGGTGCATCTGCCAGAAGCCCAGCCTGATCATCGTGGGGATGAGGAGGAGGGCGACCAGCGTGAGGATCACCCACTGCCGGGACAACAGGAAGCGGTACACCCCACGACCGTACCTCCCGGGCCGTGGGGTGCCTCGGGCAGGGGGCGCTCAGACGCGGTCGACGATGCCCACCTTCCCCTCCGCCCGCGCGCAGTGCGCGCCGCAGTACCAGTGGCCCTCGACCTCGACACCCTGACCGATGATCTGAACACGACAGTGCTCGCAGATGGGGGCCATGCGGTGGATCGCACAGGAGAAGCAGTCGAAGACGTGCACCGCGCCCTGCGCGTGCACCTCGAAGGTCATGCCGTAGTTGTTTCCGCAGACTTCACAGGTCGCCATGGGCCACAGGGTGAGCGGTCGCGGTGGCGCGGGCGAGCGGGCGGCGGGCGAGTCGTGCGGCAATCACCCGTACGTACGGGTCGCGGCGAGGCGGTCGGCGGCCCCGCCCGTCGGGCGCCCCGGGGGCACCCGTCCGCAGGAGGCATCCGTCCGCAGGGGTGATCCTTCCGGCAGGAGTGATCCTTCTTGCAGGGGTCATCCGTCCGTGGGGTCATCCTTCCGGCAGAGGTCATCCGTCCGTGGGGGTCATCCGTCCGTGGGGGTCACCCGGCCGTGGGGGTCATCCGTCCGCGGGTTCGACGTCCCGCAGCAGCTGCCCGAAGGCGGCCTCGTCGATCACCGGCGTCCCGAACTGGCGCGCCTTGACCACCTTCGACGTGCCCGAGTCGGGGTCGTTGGTGACCAGCAGGCTGGTCAGCCGTGACAGGCTCGTCGCCACGTGCAGCCCCGCCTCCGCCGCACGGTCCTCCAGCAGCTCGCGGTCGACGGACGTGTCGCCCGAGAACGCCACCCGCATGCCCTGCTTCAGCCTTTTGCCCTCTTCGTACCGACCGGGGTTGGGGTAGGGGCATACCGGACGTTTACGGGACGGACGCCAACTGGTCGGCCGATAGCTGCCGTACCCCCCCGAACCTCCCGGCTGCTGCCCGATCCGGGGCGCGGGCCGGTCCTGCCACTCCGTCAGCGGGCGGCACTCGTGCAGCGGCAGCCGTAGGCCGCCCGCCGCCGCGGCCCGCAGGCTCGGCCGGAACGCCTCCGCCAGCACGCGCGCGTCGTCGAGCGCGTGGTGCGCCCGGCGCTGGACCACGCCGAAGTGGGCCGCCAACGACTCCAGCTTGTGGTTGGGCAGCGGCAGGCCCAGCTCCTTCGAGAGGGCGATGGTGCACAGCCGCTGCTTCACCGGGGCCTCGCGCTCCGCGCGCGCGTACTCCCGCGCGATCATCTGCCAGTCGAAGACCGCGTTGTGCGCCACGAGCACCCGGCCCGCGAGCCGGGCCGCGAACTCCTCGGCCACGTCCCGGAACACGGGCGCCCCGGCCAGGGCGTCGCTCGTCAGACCGTGGATCCACACCGGGCCGGGATCGCGCTCCGGATCGACCAGCGTGTACCAGTGGTCCTCGACCTCACCGCGCGCGTCCAGCCGGTAGACGGCGGCGGAGACGATCCGGTCGTCGCGGGCCAGGCCGGTGGTCTCCACGTCAACGACCGCGTACCCCTGGGGATACGCGGCCGGCCACTCCGTGGCGGAGGGCGCTGTGGTCGTGCGGTCTTCGAGCATGGTCCCTGAGGATACGGGCCGCCACTGACACCCCGTGCAGGTGTCCCCGCCCGGCCCCGCCCGCCGCCACACGCGCGTGCGGGACGAAGCCGGACGGAAGGTGCCCGCTGCGCACGGCAGTTCGGCCGGTCCCACCCGGACGGGGTGTCACACCCCGTCAGGCGCGCGTGGAGCGTCGGTGCGGTGCGGGCGGTGCCCGGGGTGCGATCCTCCGACCTGTGACGGAACCCACGCCGGAACCTCCCGGGGGCAAGGCCCACGACAGCACGCTCGGATCCCGCCTCAACTGGCTGCGCGCCGCCGTCCTCGGCGCCAACGACGGCATCGTCTCCACCGCCGGTCTCGTCGTCGGCGTGGCCGGTGCGACGGGCGACCGCTCGACCCTGCTCACGGCCGGCCTGGCCGGACTGCTGGCCGGGTCGATGTCCATGGCGGCGGGGGAGTACGTCTCGGTGTCGACGCAGCGGGACTCCGAGAAGGCCGCCCTCGCCGAGGAGAAACGGGAGCTGCGCGAACAGCCGGAGGCGGAACTGGAGGAGCTGACCGTACTGCTGGAGGAGCGGGGCCTGAGCCGGCCGGTGGCCCGGGAGGCGGCCGTCCAGTTGACCCGGCGGGACGCGCTGAGGGCCCACGCGCGCGTGGAGCTCGGCATCGATCCCGACGACCTCACCAACCCCTGGCACGCGGCCTGGGCCAGCTTCCTCGCCTTCACGGTCGGCGCCCTGCTGCCCCTGCTGGCGATCGTGCTGCCGCCGCCGGACCGGCGGCTGCCGGTGACCGTGGTCTCGGTGCTGCTCGCCCTCGCCTGCACGGGATGGACCAGCGCCCGGCTGGGCGCGGCGCGACCGCGGCGCGCGGTGGTGCGGAACGTCGGGGGCGGGGCCGTGGCGATGGGGGTGACGCACGCGGCCGGGATCCTGTTGGGGGCGGCTGGAGCGTGAGACCGGACCGGGGCGGCGGGCCACCGCCCCTGCCCCCGCCCTCCGCCGGACAGGGGCCCCGTCCCTGGGTGTGGGCGGTGTCGCGGGGTCGGGCTGCTCACCCCGCTGTGGGTGTGGGCGGTGTCGCGGGGTCGGGCTGCTCACCCCGCTGTGGGTGTGGGCGGTGTCGCGGGGTCGGGCTGCTCACCCTGCTGTGGGTGTGGGCGGTGTCGCGGTGTTGGGCTGCTCACCCCGCTGTGGGTGTGGGCGGCGGCGCCGGGCCGGGCCGCTCACCCCGCCGTGGGCGCGGGCGGCGGCGCCGGGCCGCTCGCCCCGCCCTGGGCGTGGGCGCTACCGCCGGGTCCGGCCGCTCACCCCGCCCAGCGTGCCGGATCCGCCCCCCAGGGTCCCGGCGGCACCGCCCAGTCGACCGGCCCGCCGTCGAAGGACACCGGCGGGAGCGCGTACCGCAGCCGCCCGAGCCGACTGTCGGCCTCGGCGAGCCAGGGAGCGGACTCGCTGTGCGCGGGTTCGGGGGACCGAGGGGCGGGTGCGTCGTGCGTGGTCTCGGGGAGCCGGGATGCGGATTCGTCGTGGCCGGTCTTGAGGGGGCCGGGCGTGACTTCGTCGTGGCCGGCGTCGGCCCCGTCCTCGGCCGCCGAGGCGGCGTCGGCCCTGCCCCCGCCCGCCAAGCCGGCGTCAGCGCCTTCCCCACCCGCCGAGTCCGCGTCGCCCCCGCCCGCCGACGCGACACCGACTCCCACCCCGCCCGGCCGTACCCCCTCCGTCAGCCAAGCCGCCGTCCGCGCCAGTGCCAGCCGCAGGACCCGGCCGCCGCCCCGCGCCGACCGGTCGGTCAGCGCGCGCAGGACCGCCGCCGCCAGGAGGTACCCGGTGCCGTGGTCGAGCGCCTGGGCGGGCAGTGCGCCGGGCCGACCGTTCGTCCCCTCGACGGCAGCGATGCCCGTCGCGGCCTGGACGAGGCTGTCGAAGCCACGCCGCCCGCCCCACGGCCCGTACGCCCCCCACGCCGACAACTGCGCCACGACCAGCCCGGGCCGGCGCTCGGCCAGCGCCTCGGGCGAGAGGCCGAACCGGTCCAGGGCCGCGGGCCGGTACCCCGTGACGACGACGTCCGCCGTGGCGAGCAGTTCCTCGAACGTCCGCCGGTCGACGCCGAGATCCAGGACCGCCGACCGTTTCCCGAACCCCGTGTCGGCGTGTTGGTCGGGGAGTTCGGGCAGGTGGGGTGCGTCGACGCGCAGGACGTCCGCGCCCAGCAGCGCCAGCGTGCGGGTGGCGACCGGGCCGGCGATGACCCGGGTCAGGTCCAGCACGCGCAGCCCGGCGGCCGGCAGCAGGGGAGTGCCGTCGAGGCGCGGGAGCGCACGCTCGGGCGCGCCGTCCAGCGGTTCGCTCTCGACGAGCGGCCGGCGGGCGACCTCCGCCGCCTGCGGGTGCGCGGCCCACTCCGCGGGCGTGCGCAGCGCCACGGCCAGGCCCGAGGCGGCGGTCACCGTCTCCTCCACCTCCAGGGCGGAGCGCTCGGCGAGGGCCGCCTCGACGGCGGCCGGACCCGCACCGCCGGGCAGGTCCAGCGCGCGCAGCAACCGCTCACGGTGGTGCGGGTAGTTGGCGTGCGTGCGCACCCATCCGTCGGCCGTCCGCCAGAACCGCGACAGCGGCGCGAAGGAGACGGGCGCCCGCCCGTCGACCAGCAGATGGCGCTCGCTGACGAACGCGGTGGCCACCGCCCCGTCGTCCACCCGCACCCGCGGCACCTCGGTGAGCCCGGCCCGTACCGCCGCGAGCTCGGCTCCGGCGAGCGCGCACGCGCCGACGCAGGCCCGCGCCAGTTCCCGTACCGGAAGCCGGGAGGGGAGGACGCCCTCCCGCGGGAGGGCCGTCACGCGCGCGAGGAGGGCGGGGCGGCCGCCCAGGTCCGCCCAGGCGGACGCGATATCCATCATGACCGCACTATGCATCACCGGCCGGAGCCGACCAGAGCCGACCGGATCACCACAGGAACCCCCCTCGCGGCCACCCACCGACCCACCGACCCACCGACCCCACCGGCCCACCCGCCCACCCGTCCGTCCGGACCCGGGCCGGGCGGGGTCCGGGCGGGTCCGGACGGGGCCGGACGGGACCCCCGCCCGGCCCCGGGAGAGCCCCGGCCCTCCGGCTACCGCACCGCGCGCAACGCGTTGACGACGCCGAAGCCGAAGAACCCGTTGAGCCGCGTGCCGCCCGCGCACGTGGCGTCCACCACGCCGTCACCGTTGCCGTCGTACGGCTCGGCCGGGCATCCGGGGTTGTCGGCCTGGGCCTTGAGCAGCGCCTGCAACGTCGCCGGGGACGCGGACGGGTACGTCGACTTCAGCAGCGCCGCCACACCGGCGACGTGCGGGGACGCCATCGAGGTGCCCTGGAGGAAGCCGTACGCGTTGTTCGGCATCGTCGACAGGATGCGGCCGTTGGCCGACGGGGTGTCCGGGATCTGGTACCGGTCGCCGCCCGGAGCCGCGACGTCGACGACGCCCAGGCCGTAGCTGGAGTAGTACGACTTGGTGCCCTTGACGCCCGTCGCGCTCACCGTGACCACGCCCGGCAGCTGGGTCGGCACGTCGAGGCAGGTGTGCGGGTCGACCGTCCGCGTCACCGGCGTGGAGTCGTCCGGGCTGCTGGAGTCGACGACCTCGTCCGCGTCCAGGTCGTGGTTGGAGTTTCCCGCGGAGGCGATGTTGAGCGTGCCCTTCCTCTGGGCGTACAGCTGCGCCCTGTTGACCGCGTCGACGATGGCCCGCTGGTCGGGGTCGTCCAGGCAGTTGTACAGCCACGGGTCCACGTAGTAGCTGTTGTTCGTGATCTCGACGCCGTGGTCGGCGGCGAACACGAAGGCGCAGACGACGTTCTCCGGGTAGAAGAGGCCGTCCACGGGGTCGCTCACCTTGATGCTCGCGACCTTCACCCCGGGCGCCACCCCGGCCACGCCGATGCCGTTGCGGGCCGCCGCGATCTCACCGGCGACGTGCGTGCCGTGGTAGTCCTGCGCGGTGTACGGGCGCCAGGCGCCCTCGGAGGTGTCCGCGACGCCGCCGACGCAGTTGGCCGACTGGGACGCGGAGAAGTTCGGGGCGAGGTCCGGGTGGGTGTCGTCGACGCCGGTGTCGATCACGGCGACCGTCACCTTCCGGCTGCCCGGGTCGATCTCGGCGGCCTTGTCGGCGCCGATCGCGCGCAGGTCCCACTGGTCGGCCTCCAGGGGCTCGCCCTCGCCCGCCGCCGCCGACGCGCTCGCGGTCCTGGCGGCGTCCGCCTCCGACAGCAGCTGCGCCGCGCCCTCGTCGGTGGTCCCCGCCGGGCTCAGCGGCGCGGTACGGGTCGCACCCGCCGACTCCACCCCGCGCACCGCGCGTATCGTCGCGCCGAAGCCGGGGTCCGCCGAGCGCGCGACGAGCACGCCGATCCGGTCGTACGCCACGGTGACGGTGCCGCCGGCCGCGGTGACCGCATCCTTCACCGACTCGATCGTGCGGTGGTCGACCTTCGTGTTGACGACGTACGTCAACGTGCCGGCGTCGGCCGCCTCCGTGGCGGAGGCCGTGACCGGGGCCGCCGCGGCCGCTGTCGGCAGGAAGCCGAGCGAGGCGGTCAGCGAGAGCACGACGGGCACCGCGAGGGCGAGACGGCGTCTGGACGGCAGATGAGCCATGGGGTCTCCACATCATCCGGGAACAGGACCGCCCGGACACAGGTCGTGTCTGGGCAGGTACATGACGCATGGTGCTGGGGCGAAGCTATCTTCCTGACTCGCCGGCCAGCAATGACCCACGGCCACGACTTCTCCGGGGGAGCCTCCCCGCGGCCCCGGCCGACATCCCGGGACGGCCCCCGGAACAACCCCCCGACGACTTCCGAAACAACCCGATCGAGTTGAACCGCGGCTCGCGCGCCGCCGTGACCTTGGGCAGGGAGCCCGAGGACGATCGAGCCCCCCCGGTACACCCGCCGTCCGCAACGCGAGGAGACTCCGTGGCCACCGATGCACCGCCCCCCTCGAAAACCCAAGCCCGACTCCCCTCCACCGAGGAGTTCGTCGCGGTGCAGGAGAGCGCGGAGTTCGGTGAACTGCGCCGCTCCCACCGCAGCTTCGCCTTCCCGCTGACCGTGGCCTTCATCGCCTGGTACCTGCTGTACGTCCTGCTGTCCAACTACGCGGGCGGCTTCATGGGCACCAAGCTGTTCGGCAACGTCAACGTCGCCCTCGTCCTCGGCGTCGCCCAGTTCGTCACCACCTTCCTCATCGCCTGGTGGTACTCGCGGCACGCCGCCGCGAAGCTCGACCCCCAGGCCGAGGCCATCAAGTCCCGGATGGAGGGCGGCGCATGAGCCCCGCACAGCACACCTTCCTCGCCGCCAACGAGGCCAGCGAACACCGGCCGCTGATCATCACCCTGTTCGCCCTCTTCGTCGTCGCGACCCTCGTCATCACCGTCTGGGCGGGCCGCCAGACCAAGGACGCCGCCGACTTCTACGCGGGCGGCCGCCAGTTCAGCGCCTTCCAGAACGGCCTCGCGGTCTCCGGCGACTACATGTCCGCCGCGTCGTTCCTCGGCATCGCCGGCGCCATCGCCCTCTTCGGCTACGACGGCTTCCTCTACTCGATCGGCTTCCTCGTCGCCTGGCTGGTGGCCCTGCTCCTGGTGGCCGAGCCGCTCCGGAACTCCGGCCGGTACACCATGGGCGACGTGCTGGCGTACCGCATGCGCCAGCGCCCGGTCCGTACGGCGGCCGGCACCTCCACGATCGTCGTCTCGATCTTCTACCTGCTGGCCCAGATGGCGGGCGCCGGCGTCCTCGTCTCCCTGCTGCTCGGCATCACCTCCGACGCCGGCAAGATCCTCATCGTCGCCCTCGTCGGCGTCCTGATGATCGTGTACGTCTCCATCGGCGGCATGAAGGGCACCACCTGGGTCCAGATGGTCAAGGCCGTGCTGCTCATCGGCGGCACCCTCCTGATCACCTTCCTGGTGCTGCTGAAGTTCGACTTCAACATCTCCGACCTGCTCGGCAAGGCCGCAGAGAACAGCGGCAAGGGCGCCGCCTTCCTGGAGCCCGGCCTCCAGTACGGCGCGACCGGCACCTCCAAGCTGGACTTCATCTCCCTGGGCATCGCCCTGGTGCTGGGCACGGCCGGTCTGCCGCACATCCTGATCCGCTTCTACACGGTCCCCAACGCCAAGGCCGCCCGGAAGTCGGTGAACTGGGCGATCGGCATCATCGGCGGCTTCTACCTGATGACCATCGCGCTCGGCTTCGGGGCCGCCGCCCTGATCTCCCAGGACGAGATCATCGCCTCCAACCCGTCCGGCAACACGGCCGCACCGCTGCTCGCCCTCCACCTGGGCGGCGTGGACTCCACCTGGGGCGCCATCCTGCTGGCCACCATCTCGGCGGTGGCCTTCGCGACGATCCTGGCGGTGGTCGCCGGCCTGACCCTCGCCTCGTCGTCGTCGTTCGCCCACGACATCTACGCCAACGTCATCCGCAAGGGGAACGCGACGGAGAAGGAGGAGATGAAGGCGGCCCGCTGGGCGACCCTCTTCATCGGCGTCGTCTCCATCGGCCTGGGCGCCCTCGCCCGCGACCTCAACGTGGCCGGCCTGGTCGCCCTCGCCTTCGCGGTCGCCGCCTCCGCCAACCTGCCGACCATCCTCTACAGCCTGTTCTGGAAGCGGTTCACCACCCAGGGCGCCCTCTGGTCGATCTACGGCGGCCTGATCGTCGCCGTCGGCCTGGTGCTGTTCTCGCCCGTCGTCTCCGGCGACCCCAAGGCGATGTTCCCCGACGTCGACTTCGCCTGGTTCCCGCTGAAGAACCCCGGCATCATCTCCATCCCGTTCGGCTTCCTGATGGGCTGGCTCGGCACCGTCCTGTCCAAGGAGGAACCCGACGCCGGCAAGTACGCGGAGCTGGAGGTGCGGTCCCTGACCGGCACCGGCGCCCACTGACCCGGCGCCCCCCCCCCGCAGCGGCCGCCTCGCAGGGCACCTGGAGGTCCCTACGACGCGGCCGCGTCTTATGTCGTGGGATCGGCGGCTGACCTTGTCGGCCCGGTCACGTAGGCTCGCAGACGACGGACCACACGCGATCCGCTCCGAGCGCTACGAGGGAAGGGGGCCCACGTGCTCATCGACACCTACGGCCGCGTGGCCACCGACCTGCGGGTCTCGCTGACCGACCGGTGCAACCTGCGCTGCACGTACTGCATGCCCGAGGAGGGACTGCAGTGGCTGGCCAAGCCGGACCTGCTCACGGACGACGAGATCGTCCGCCTGATCGACATCGCCGTGACCACCCTGGGCGTCGACGAGGTCCGCTTCACCGGCGGTGAGCCCCTGCTGCGCCCCGGCCTCGTCGGCATCGTCGAGCGGGTCGCCGCCCTCACCCCGCGCCCCCAGATGTCGCTGACGACCAACGGCATCGGCCTGAGGCGCACGGCGACCGCCCTGAAGGCGGCCGGTCTGGACCGGGTCAACGTCTCCCTCGACACCCTACGCCCCGACGTCTTCAAGACCCTCACCCGCCGCGACCGCCACAAGGACGTCCTGGAGGGACTCGCCGCCGCCCGCGAGGCCGGTCTGACCCCGGTGAAGGTCAACTCGGTCCTGATGCCGGGGCTGAACGACGACGAGGCCCCCGACCTGCTGGCCTGGGCCGTCGCCCACGACTACGAACTGCGCTTCATCGAGCAGATGCCCCTCGACGCCCAGCACGGCTGGAAGCGCGACGGCATGGTCACGGCGGGCGACATCCTCGCCTCGCTCCGCACCCGCTTCGACCTCACCGCCGAGGGCGAGTCCGCGCGCGGCTCCGCCCCGGCCGAACGCTGGCTGGTCGACGGCGGCCCCCACCGCGTCGGCGTCATCGCCTCGGTCACCCGCCCGTTCTGCGCGGCCTGCGACCGCACCCGCCTCACCGCCGACGGCCAGGTCCGCACCTGCCTCTTCGCCCGCGAGGAGACCGACCTCCGGGCCGCCCTGCGCTCCGGCGCACCCGACGAGGAGATAGCCCGCATCTGGCGCCTGGCGATGTGGGGCAAGAAGGCGGGCGCGGGCCTGGACGACCCGTCGTTCGTCCAGCCGGACCGCCCCATGTCCGCGATCGGCGGTTGACCGAGCACCCCTCAGGAGCCCGGGGCCCCGTCGGCCTCCTCGGGCGCCCGCCACTCCTCGAACCTCACGACGTCCTTGAGGAACCCCCGCACCCCGAGGAACTGCGACAGGTGCTCCCGGTGCTCCTCGCAGGCCAGCCAGGTCTTGCGCCGCTCCGGCGTGTGCAGCTTCGGGTTGTTCCAGGCGAGGACCCACACGGCGTCGGCACGACAGCCCTTGGCGGAGCAGATGGGGGTCTCTTCACTCACTGGTTCGTCTCACAGGTGCGGTGAACAAGGCGACGCCGAGCAGCCACGGGGGGAGCTGCCCGGCGTCGGTCCGTCGCTCCGACGGGGGATGCGGAGCGCGTACGCAGTATGTCACGGGTGACCGGCCGCACGGCACCGGAACAACATGATTGATCTGAGCTTTTCTTGAGCTCGGCACACAGCCGGCTCATGGCGCGGCGCGTGGCCGCCGCTCCGCCGGACCGCCGTCCGCGGGCTCCCGGGCGGATTCCGCGGAGGGCTCCTCTTCCGGCCCGGACACCCCCGAACCGCCTTCCCCGGGCGGCGGCGTCAGCATCGGCCGCCCCGGCGCGGCCACGAACGTCGACGGCAGTCCCGGCGCGTTCTCCCGCCCGGCGTTGGCGATCACCACCGCGACGTACGGCAGGACGCCCCCCAGGATCAGCGCCACCACGGCCACATGCCGTTCCACGTTCCACAGCACCGCCGCCAGGATCACGGACAGGGTGCGGATCGCCATCGAGATCACATAACGTCGCTGCCGGCCCCGCACGTCCTCCTGGAGCCCCTGACGGGCCCCGGTGATCCGGAACACCTGGACGTTGCCGGCGCCGCTCTGCTTCCGCATCACATTCCACCATCCGACCGCATCGAACTCTCCCCGGCACCCACGGTACGCCCGGCCCCGACCGCCTTCGAGGCCGGGGCGCTCCCCGCCCGCGCGGACTTTCTGCGCCGTACCGCGTACGGCCGTGCCCGACATGCGCCGTACGGCGTACGAACCCAGACTGGGGGCAATGCTCACGTCGAGCCGTACGAGGAGGCAGCCATGGGCTGGTTGTGGGCGATCATCGTGGGATTCGTACTGGGCCTGATCGCCAAGGCGGTCATCCCGGGCAAACAGCACAGCCCGCTCTGGCTGACCACCATCTTCGGCATCCTGGGCGCCATCGTGGGCAACGCCGTCGCGCGCGGCTTCGGCGTCGACGAGACTCCCGGCATCGACTGGAGCCGCCACATCTTCCAGCTGATCGCCGCGATCGTCATCGTGGCCTTCGGCGACATGCTGTACACGGCGACGCTGGGCAAACGCAAGCAGCGCCGCACCACCTGAGGGGGAGTGCTGCCCCGCACCGCCTGAGCGCTGCCCCGCACCGCCCGCGGCGGTGGAACCGGCCGCAAGAAGGGAAGCGCCCCCCGGAGCACATGCTCCGAGGGGCGCGGGGCGGGCGGGCCGGGCCGGCGACAGGCGGCAGGCGAACCGGTAGGGCCCGGCCGGCGAACCGGTAGGGCCGGTCAGGCTCCCGTTCCCGTGACCTCCACGGCGGCCAGGTTCTTCTTGCCCCGGCGCAGCACCAGCCACCGCCCGTGCAGCAGCTCCCCGGCGGCGGGCACGGCGTCCTCCGCGGTGACCTTGACGTTGTTCACGTACGCGCCGCCCTCCTTCACCGTCCGCCGCGCGGCGGACTTGCTCGCCACCAGGCCGACCTCGGCGAACAGGTCCACGACCGGCCCCAGCTCGGCGACCCGCACGTGCGGCACCTCGGAGAGGGCCGCAGCCAGCGTCCGGTCGTCCAGCTCCGCCAGGTCGCCCTGACCGAAGAGCGCCCTGGACGCGGCGATCACGGCGGCCGTCTGGTCGGCGCCGTGCACCAGCGTCGTCAGCTCCTCCGCCAGCGCGCGCTGCGCGGCCCGCGCCTGCGGCCGCTCCTCCGTCTGCCGCTCCAGCTCCTCCAGCTCCGCACGGGAGCGGAAGGACAGGATCCGCATGTACCGCGAGATGTCCCGGTCGTCCACGTTCAGCCAGAACTGGTAGAACGCGTACGGCGTCGTCATCTCCGGGTCCAGCCAGACGGCGCCGCCCTCGGTCTTGCCGAACTTGGTGCCGTCCGCCTTGGTCATCAGCGGCGTCGCCAGCGCGTGCACGGAGGCGTCCGGCTCCAGCCGGTGGATCAGGTCCAGGCCGGCCGTGAGGTTGCCCCACTGGTCGCTGCCGCCCTGCTGGAGCGTGCAGCCGTGGCGCCGGTAGAGCTGGAGGAAGTCCATGCCCTGGAGCAGCTGGTAGCTGAACTCGGTGTAGCTGATGCCCTGGTCGGACTCCAGGCGGCGGGCCACGGAGTCTTTCGTCAGCATCTTGTTGACGCGGAAGTGCTTGCCGATGTCGCGCAGGAACTCGATCGCGGACAGTCCGGCCGTCCAGTCGAGGTTGTTGACCATCACGGCCGCGTTCTCGCCCTCGAAGGAGAGGAACGGCTCGATCTGGCCGCGCAGCCGGTCGACCCAGCCGGCGACCGTCTCCGGGTCGTTCAGCGTGCGCTCCGCCGTCGGGCGCGGGTCGCCGATCAGGCCGGTCGCCCCGCCCACCAGGGCCAGCGGCCGGTGCCCGGCCTGCTGGAGCCGGCGCACGGTGAGCACCTGCACCAGGTGCCCGACGTGCAGGGACGGCGCGGTCGGGTCGAAGCCGCAATAGAACGTGACGGGACCGTCCGCGAGCGCCTTGCGCAAAGCGTCCTCGTCGGTGGACAGGGCGAACAGCCCGCGCCACTTCAGCTCGTCGACGATGTCCGTCACGGTTCTCGTGTCTCCTCGGTGATCCTCGGGTAGCCGGGACGACTACCGGCTACGAGGTTATACGCCCTGGCTGACGGAGCTCATATTGAAATCCGGCACCTGCAGGGGCGGCATCGCGGCCCGGGTGAACCAGTCGCTCCACTCCCTGGGCAGCGTCTTCTCCGTGCGCCCGGCCTCGGCCGCCCGGCCCAGCAGATCGACCGGCGACTCGTTGAAGCGGAAGTTGTTCACCTCGCCCACGACCTCGCCGTCCTCGACGAGGTACACGCCGTCCCTGGTCAGGCCGGTCAGCAGCAGCGTCGCCGGGTCCACCTCGCGGATGTACCACAGACAGGTCAGCAGCAGCCCGCGCGCGGTGCCCGCGACCATCTCCTCCAGGGAGCGGTCGTCGCCGCCGTCCAGGATCAGGTTGTCGCCCGCGGGCGCCACCGGCAGCCCGGTCAGGCCCGCGCTGTGCCGGCTGGTCGTGAGGTGCCTCACCTCGCCCCCGCCGATCCACTCGGTCGCCCGGATCGGCAGCCCGTTGTCGAACACCGACTGGTCGCCGCCGGAGGAGTGCGCGACGACGAACGGCGCCGACTCCAGCCCCGGCGCGTGCGGGTCGCTGCGCAGCGACAGCGGCAGCTCGGTCAGCTTCTCGCCGAGGCGGGTGCCCCCGCCCGGCCGGGAGAACACCGTCCGCCCCTCGGCCGCGTCCCGGCCCGACGCCGACCACAGCTGGTAGATCATCAGGTCCGCCACGGCGGTCGGCGGCAGCAGCGTCTCGTACCGCCCGGCGGGCAGCTCGATCCGCCGCCGGGCCCAGCCCAGGCGTACGGCGAGCTCGGCGTCGAGCGCCGCCGGGTCGACGTCCTTGAAGTCCCGGGTCGACCGGCC
This sequence comes from Streptomyces sp. NPDC003248, assembly GCF_055563235.1. Lineage (NCBI taxonomy): Bacteria > Bacillati > Actinomycetota > Actinomycetes > Kitasatosporales > Streptomycetaceae > Streptomyces > Streptomyces sp. NPDC003248. Next base: position 130,882 of record NZ_JBVHDT010000017.1, read on the forward strand.
CGCCCACGCCGACCGGGTACGGTCCGGCGACTTCGCGTTCAGCTCCAGCGTCCCGTTCGGCTGGTCGTGCCGCAGCCGCAGCCCGGTCGACGTGCCCAGGTACGTCGACACCATCTCGTGGTTGGCGAACCCGTACAGCTCCCGCCCGCCCGCCCGCGCGCGGGCGAACGCCTCGCCGAGCGCCGGCGCGAAGTCGGCGAACACGGCGGACGAGGTCTCGGCGGGCGCCTCCGTGAACTCGGGGGACCGCGCCGCCCCCGTGACCAGCGGCTGCGCGTCCTCGGCGGGCCCGGCGCCGCGCGCGGCGGCCTCGGCGGCCCGCACCAGCGGCTCCAGCTCGTCCGGGGTGACCGCGGCCCGCGAGACCACCCCGGAGGCGGTGCCCTCCTTGCCGTCCACCGTCGCGACCACCGTGAGCGTGCGCGAGCGCGTCACCCCGTTGGTGGTGAGGGCGTTGCCGGCCCAGCGCAGGTTGGCCGTCGACTGCTCGTCGGCGATCACCACACAGCCGTCGGCCCGCGACAGCTCCAGGGCCCGCTCCACGATCTCGTGCGGCTGGACCGCCTTGCTGGTGCGCGCGCTCATCGGCCGGCCTCCTGCGTGGTGTTCAGAATGTTGACGCCCTTGAACAGGGCCGACGGGCAGCCGTGGGAGACGGCCGCGACCTGCCCCGGCTGGGCCTTGCCGCAGTTGAAGGCACCCCCGAGCACGTACGTCTGCGGACCGCCGACCGCGGCCATGGACCCCCAGAAGTCGGTGGTCGTCGCCTGGTAGGCCACGTCCCGCACCTGCCCGGTGATCCGCCCGTTCTCGATGCGGAAGAAGCGCTGCCCGGTGAACTGGAAGTTGTACCGCTGCATGTCGATCGACCAGGACCGGTCCCCGACGACGTAGATGCCGCGGTCGACGCCCCCGATGAGGTCCTCCGTGGACATGCCGGCGGGGTCCGGCTTCAGCGACACGTTCGCCATGCGCTGCACCGGGACATGGCCGGGGGAGTCGGCGTACGCGCACCCGTTGGAGCGGTCGAAGCCGGTGAGCTTCGCGATCCGCCGGTCCATCTGGTAGCCGGCGAGGGTGCCGTCCTTCACCAGGTCCCAGGACTGCGCCCGCACTCCTTCGTCGTCGTAGCCGATCGTGGCGAGGCCGTGCTCGGCGGTGCGGTCGCCGGTGACGTTCATCAGCTCCGAGCCGTACCTGAGCTTGCCGAGCTGGTCGAACGTGGCGAAGGAGGTGCCGGCGTAGGCGGCCTCGTAGCCGAGGGCCCGGTCCAGCTCGGTGGCGTGCCCGATGGACTCGTGGATGGTCAGCCACAGGTTCGACGGGTCCACGACCAGGTCGTACAGCCCCGGCTGGACGCTCGGCGCCCGCATCTTCTCCGCGAGCAGCTCCGGGATGCGCTCCAGCTCCTCGTCCCAGTCCCAGCCGGTGCCCGTGAGGTACTCCCAGCCGCGCCCGACCGGCGGGGCGAGCGTCCGCATCGACTCGAACTCGCCGCTCGACTCGTCCACCGACACCGCCGTCAGCGACGGGTGCAGCCGCACCCGCTGCTGCGTGGTCACCGTGCCCGCCGTGTCGGCGTAGAACTTGTTCTCGTGGACGGTGAGCAGCGAGGCGTCGACGTGGTTGACGCCGTTGCCCGCGAGCAGCCGCGTGCTCCACTCCGCCAGCAGCGCCGCCTTCTCCTCGTCGGGCACGGTGAACGGGTCGATCGCGTACGACGACACCCACGTCTTCTCCGCGTGCACCGGCTCGTCGGCCAGCTCCACGCGCTCCTGCGACCCGGCCGCCTCGATCACCCGGGCGGAGAGCTTGGCCATGGCCACCGCCTGCGAGGCGACCTTGGCCGCCGCGTCCATCGTCAGGTCCACGCCGGAGGCGAACCCCCATGTGCCGCCGTGCACCACGCGCACCGCGTACCCGAGGTCCGTGGTGTCGGACGACCCGGCGGGCCGCGCGTCCCTCAGCCGCCAGGACGCGCTGCGCACCCGCTCGAACCGGAAGTCCGCGTGCTCCGCCCCCAGCGCACGCGCGCGGGCGAGCGCGGCGTCGGCGAGGGCACGTAGGGGTAGCGCGAGAAAGGTCGGATCGATGCCGTGGGCCACAGGAGGCTCTCCCCTATCGAAGTGTTCTCAAGGTGTTCGCTGCGCGTGCTCTGTGGAAGGGACAAGGCCGCAGTCAAGCACGTCACATCCGATCATGCCGTGTCCACCGTGTTTCGTGCGGCGGCCCGTTCGTGAGGCGGCCCGGGGGAGTTGGGGAATCGCCGTGGGCACGTTACGCGGGAGCCCGGCCTCCTCGTGGGCCACGCCGGGGACCGGCTGCCGCCCGGCGCGGGGCGAAACTGTAGGGACCCGACAGTCAGCCCCCTGCGCCACTGTCGGTGCCCCCTTGTCCGCGAGCGCGACCGGACCGATAGGTTCGGGGGAAGCCGCCTGTCACCCAGCGTCCGGGCGGTCGTGTCAGACCCCTAGGGAAAGGGTGATCCGTTGAGCCGCTCGGTTCTCGTCACCGGAGGAAACCGGGGCATCGGCCTCGCCATCGCCCGCGCGTTCGCCGACGCCGGCGACAAGGTCGCGATCACGTACCGTTCGGGTGAGCCGCCGGCCGCCCTGACGGAACTGGGCTGCCTCGCCGTCAAGTGCGACATCACCGACGCCGAGCAGGTGGAGCAGGCCTACAAGGAGATCGAGGCCGTGCACGGTCCGGTCGAGGTCCTGATCGCCAACGCCGGCATCACCAAGGACCAGCTCCTGATGCGCATGTCCGAGGAGGACTTCACCTCGGTCGTCGACACCAACCTCACCGGCACCTTCCGGGTCGTCAAGCGCGCCAACCGCGGCATGCTGCGCGCCAAGAAGGGCCGCGTCGTGCTGATCTCCTCGGTCGTCGGGCTCCTCGGCTCCGCGGGGCAGGCCAACTACGCCGCCTCCAAGGCCGCCCTGGTCGGCTTCGCGCGATCCCTCGCCCGTGAGCTGGGCTCGCGCAACATCACCTTCAACGTCGTCGCGCCCGGTTTCGTCGACACCGACATGACCAAGGTGCTCACCGACGAGCAGCGCGCGGGCATCGTCTCGCAGGTCCCGCTCGGCCGGTACGCGCAGCCGGAGGAGATCGCCGCGACGGTGCGGTTCCTCGCCTCGGACGACGCCTCGTACATCACTGGAGCCGTCATCCCCGTTGACGGCGGACTGGGAATGGGTCACTGATCACCATGAGCGGAATTCTCGAGGGCAAGCGCGTCCTGATCTCCGGTGTGCTGATGGAGTCCTCCATCGCCTTCCACGCCGCCAAGCTGGCCCAGGAGCAGGGCGCCGAGATCATCCTGACCGCGTTCCCGCGGCCCACGCTGACCGAGCGCATCGCCAAGAAGCTGCCGAAGCCCACCAAGGTCATCGAGCTCGACGTCACCAACGACGAGCACCTCGGCCGCCTGGCCGACGTCGTCGGCGAGGAGCTGGGCGGCCTCGACGGCGTCGTCCACTCCATCGGCTTCGCGCCGCAGGACGCCCTCGGCGGCAACTTCCTCAACACGCCGTTCGAGTCGGTCGCCACGGCCATGCACGTCTCGGCGTACTCCCTGAAGTCGCTCACCATGGCCTGCCTGCCGCTGATGCAGAACGGCGGCTCGGTCGTCGGCCTCACCTTCGACGCGCAGTACGCCTGGCCCCAGTACGACTGGATGGGCCCGGCCAAGGCCGCGCTGGAGGCCACCAGCCGCTACATGGCCCGCGACCTGGGCAAGCAGAACATCCGCTGCAACCTCATCTCCGCCGGCCCGATCGGCTCCATGGCCGCCAAGTCCATCCCGGGCTTCAACGACCTGGCCGCCGTGTGGGACAGCCGCTCCCCGCTGGAGTGGGACCTCAAGGACCCCGAGCCGGCCGGCCGCGGTGTCGTCGCCCTGCTCAGCGACTGGTTCCCGAAGACCACGGGCGAGATCATCCACGTGGACGGCGGTCTGCACGCCATCGGCGCCTGACCACCGGCCGAAGCGCCGAAGCGCCGAAGCGCCGAAGCACCGAAGCACCGAAGTACCGACGCCCCGTCCCCCGCGTCTCGCGGGGGGCGGGGCGTCACCCGTCCGGCGTACTCGACCGGGCGGGCAGGGGCCGTCACCAGCCATGATGAGGTGTGCCTTCCGCACGCGCTTCCCTCCCCAGCACGGCCGAGGAGGTCCCCCTTGTGCGCCTGTCCCGCAGCGTGGCCCCAGTGACCGTCGCCGTCTTCGTCGTCCTCTCCCTGCCGTACCACGCCCTGCCCCACGCGCGCGGGGAGGCGTCGCCCGCGCGGGCACCGAAGCCCTCCGCCCCGCCGGAACCGTTCGGCGCGGAGTGCCGCGTCACGGTCCGCGGCTCCCACGTCGTCGCCTACTGCCACAACCCCTACGCCGAGGTCGACCGCGTCCGCCTGCACATCGAGTGCGCCCGCTGGTGGGACCTGGACACCGACGGAGCCCCCGCCGACGCCGGACCCGCCATGACCGTACGGCTGACCGGCCGGTGCTGGAAGGAGGTCGGCGCGGCCTGGGTCAGCCACCGCAGGCCGTGAGCCCCACGGCCTGGGGCAGCCATCGGACGCCGTGAGCCCCACCACGGCCTGGGTCAGCCACCGGACGCCGTGAACCGCCCGGGCCGGCACAGGAACGGATAGCTCGCCGCCTCCGTGGCCGCCCGCTCCGCGTCCCCGGCGCGGATCGCGTCCACCAGCCGCGTGTGGTCCATGTACGTCTCCGGCGTCAGCTCCTCGCCCACGTCCTCGCGCAGCCAGTCCCGCAGCACCTCGCCGAGGTCCGCGTACATCGCGGTCATGACGTCGTTGTGGGAGGCGGCCACCACGGCCAGGTGGAAGGTCGCGTCCGCCGCGACGAACGCCTCGGCGTCGCCCGACTCCCACGTCTCCTCGCGCCGCAGCAGCAGCGCGTCCAACTGCTTGAGGTCCTTCTCGGTGCGCCGCTCGGCGGCCAGTTTCGCCGCGCCGGACTCCAGCGTGGAGCGCAGTTCGGCGATGTGCCGCGGGTCCGCGGCGGCGAAACGGCGGTGCATCACGCCCGCCAGCTCGCTCGTCGCCACCACGTACGTGCCCGAGCCCTGCCGGATGTCCAGCAGGCCGTTGTGCGCGAGGGCGCGGACGGCCTCGCGGACGGTGTTCCGGGCGACGCCCAACTGCTCGACCAGCTCGGGCTCCGTCGGGATGCGCGAGCCCACCGGCCATTCACCCGAGGTGATCTGGGTACGCAGCGCGGTGATGACCTGCTCGGACAGCGCCGAGCGACGGGGATGGCTCAGGGGCATGGCACACCTTCGCACGGGCGGGACGGGGTGACGGCACCCGGGGATGGACAACCAATCATCCTATGATTCTATGATGGGCCTCATGGTCAGTGAGGAAACACGGACGACGCCGTCCCCCGCCCCGACCGCTCCGGCGGTTGCCCCAGAGCCGCGGACGGACACGCGCGCGTGGGCGCAACGCCTGCTCGTGGCCGGCATCGTGCTGGCCGCCTTCAACCTCCGTCCGGCCATCACGAGCCTCGGCGCCCTCCTCGAAGAGGTCCGCGACGGCCTCGGCATGAGCGGCAGCGTGGCCGGCCTGCTGACCTCCGTGCCCCCGCTCTGCTTCGCCGTCTTCGGCGTCACCGCCCCCCGCCTCGCCCGCCGCTTCGGACCGGGCGCGGTGGTCTGCGCGGGCATGGCCGCGATCACCGCGGGCCTGCTGATACGGCCGTACGCCGGGAGCACGCCCGGTTTCCTGGCCGCCAGCGCCCTCGCCCTCATGGGCATCGCCGTCAGCAACGTCCTGATGCCGGTGATCGTCAAGCGCTGGTTCCCCGACCGGGTCGGCTCCATGACCGGCCTGTACTCGATGGCCCTCGCCCTCGGCACCTCGACCGCCGCGGCGATCACCGTGCCCGTGACCGACGCGCTGGGCGGCGGATGGCAGCCCGGGCTCGCGGTCTGGGCCGGCCTGGCGGCGGTCGCCGTCCTGGCGTGGCTGCCACAGGTGCGCAGGCGGGAGGCGGCGCCCGACGCGCGGGCCACCGCGCGCGCGGAGGCGCCGGCCGGGATGCGCGTCACCCGCAGCCGCACCGCCTGGGCGCTCGCCGTCTTCTTCGGGCTCCAGGCCACCGCCGCCTACATCACCATGGGCTGGATGGCGCAGATCTTCCGGGACGCGGGCGTGGCCGCGAGCACGGCGGGCCTGCTCCTCGCCGTCACGATGGTGATGGGCGTGCCCCTGGCCTTCGTCATCCCGCGCGTGGCGGCCCGGCTGCCGCACCAAGGCCCGATCGTGCTCGCGCTCGGTGTCTGCGGCCTCGCCGGATACGCCGGCCTCTACCTCGCGCCCGCCGGCGGCGCCTGGGCCTGGGCGGTGCTGCTCGGCGTCGCCAACTGCGCCTTCCCGCTGGCCCTCACCATGGTCGGCATGCGGGCCAGGACCGGCGCCGGCGTGGCCCAGCTGTCGGCCTTCGCCCAGAGCACCGGCTATCTGATCTCGATCCCCGGCCCGCTCCTGGTGGGCGTCCTCTACCAGCACAGCGGAGGCTGGGGCCTGCCCCTCGCGCTGATGGCGGCGCTGATGGTCCCGCAGACGGTGGTGGGCGTGCTCGCCGGCCGCGACCGCACCGTGGAGGACGAGGCCGCCGCCCGCTGACCTCGGTGCCCACTGCGTCGACCCAGGGGGTACCGGGTCGACCCTGGTCGCCCCCGGGGCGCACCGCGTCGACCCCGGGGCGCACCGCGTCGCCCCCGGGGCGCACCGCGTCGACCCCGGGGATACCGCATCGCGCGGCGGGTGCGAGACTGGGCGCATGCCCGTGCTCGACCCGAACCCCCAGAACGGCCAGAAGAAGATGCTGCTCGTCTTCGGCTCGTTCCTCCTCATCTTCGTGATCATCGCCGTCGTCGCGACGATCGCCTCGCCCTGACGCGCCTGCTCCCCTCGGGCGGTGGGGTTAACCCCCCTGTCCCCTAGGGGGCCAGGGTCAGGGTCAAGTGGGTGGACCACCGGATGGGGGGAGGCCCGCCGGATCCGTACCTTCGAGAAGTGACCGCGCGACGCGGCCCACGGACGACTCGAAGACCCGCGGAGGCACCCATGCCGGCCCCTACGCACACCCGGCCCCACCCGGTCGCCCCGAGCGGCGGTATCGCCACCCGGCTGCCCTGGTGGGCCCTGGCGCTCCCGGCCCTGGCCTTCGTCGCCCTGCTCACGCTGATACTGAACCCGTCCGACGCCCAGGCGGCCGCCGGCGACCCGACGATCCCGCACCTCGTCGAGCGCGTGCGCCACCTGCTCGCGCGCTAGCCGTGTCGATCACGCCCCGGGCACGCCCGTCACCGCACGCCCTCCACCCCCGGCCGACCGGCGAAGGCGCATGTCAACTCCCTGCGCCGCATGGCCTGTTTCATGCGAAGCTGGGAGCCATGAGCGTCGTAGAACCCCGCAGGATCGTCCTCTTCCGGCATGCGAAAGCCGACTGGCCCCAGGTGACCGACCACGAGCGGCCGCTCTCCGAGCGGGGCCGTCATGACGCCGCCATCGCCGGACGCAAGCTGACCGACACCGACATCGCCATCGATCTCGCGCTGTGCTCCACCGCCACCCGCACCCGCGAGACGTGGAAGCTCGCCGTCCAGGAGTTCCCGCAGCGGCCGAAAACCGTCTACGAAGAGCGGATCTACGAGGCCTCCCCGGGCGAGCTGATCGCCCTGCTCAACGAAACCCCCGACGACGTGCGCAGCATCCTCCTCGTCGGCCACAACCCGGGCATCCACGGCCTCGCCGACATCCTCTCGGGCACCGCCGAGGACGACGCCCGCGAGCGCATGAACCGCCGCGGCTTCCCGGCCGCCGCCTTCGCCGTCGTGTCCTTCGACGGCTCCTGGAAGTCCCTGGAGCCTGCCGTCGGCACCCTGACCGACTACTGGGCGCCGTCCGAGTGAGCCCGCGGCAGGAGTGATCCGCGTCCGGTGCCGGAGCATCCCGCACGCGAGACGCACCGGCACGTGGCACGCACCGGCACGCGCGAGGCCCGGCACCCCTACGGTGCCGGGCCCTGCCTTCGACCGCTGCGGGCCGATACGGCTACCGCTCGTCGTGGGTGTCCGCCGCCTCGACCTCTTCGCGGGTGATGCCCAGCAGATACAGGACGGTGTCCAGGAACGGCACGTTCACCGCCGTGTGGGCGGCCTGCCGCACGACCGGCTTGGCGTTGAAGGCGACACCGAGACCGGCCGCGTTGAGCATGTCCAGGTCGTTGGCGCCGTCGCCGATCGCCACCGTCTGCGACAGCGGTACGCCGGCCTCGGCGGCGAACCTGCGCAGCAGCCGCGCCTTGCCCGCGCGGTCCACGATCTCCCCGGTGACCCGGCCCGTCAGCTTCCCGTCGACGATCTCCAGCGTGTTCGCCTGGGCGAAATCGAGCCCCAGCCGCTCCTTGAGGTCGTCGGTGACCTGGGTGAAGCCGCCGGAGACGACCCCCACCTGGTAGCCGAGTCGTTTCAGCGTCCGGATGAGGGTGCGCGCACCCGGCGTCAGCCGCACCTCCGCGCGCACCTTCTCCACGACCGACGCGTCCAGCCCCTCCAGCAGCGCCACGCGCGCGTGCAGCGACTGCTCGAAGTCCAGCTCGCCCCGCATCGCCGCCGCCGTCACCTCGGCGACCTGCTCCTCACAGCCGGCGTGCGCGGCGAAGAGCTCGATCACCTCGTCCTGGATGAGCGTGGAGTCGACGTCCATGACCACGAGCCGCTGGGCGCGCCGGTGCAGGCCCGCCGCCACGACGGCGATGTCGACACCCAGCGCGGCCGCGTCCGTGACCAGGGCGGTGCGCAGCGGCTCCGTCTCCACACCGGAGACCGCGAACTCGACGGCCGTCACCGGATACTTGGCCAGCCGGAAGATGCGGTCGATGTTGCCGCCCACCTTGGTGATCTGGGCGGCGACGGCGGCCGTGGCCTCCGCGGTCAGCGGGTGGCCGAGCACGGTGACGAGGGAGCGGCCGAGACCGCGCGGCCGGTTGTCACCGATGCCGGAGATGATCTCCGCCTGCATCTTCATCGACTCCGCCCAGCTGTGGACGGTCGCCCGGAGGTCCCCCTCCAGCCCGTGCGGCGGCTCGGTCACGAGCGCGCACAGCACCATACGGCCACGGGTGACGACCTGCTCGATGTCGACCACGTCGACGGAGTAGGCGGCGAGGGTGTCGAAGAGGCCGGCCGTGATGCCCGGCCTGTCCTTGCCGAAGATCTTGACAAGGAGGGTGGGGACGTCGGTCGGCGAGGTCTGCTCAGCGCTCATGGTGTACCCACCGTATCCGGCACCCAGTGCCGACCGCCGCCCAGGTCCGCCTAGCGGACACGGAACAGTGGGTGGCGTGCCGGTGACCCGCGCATGACGACGCGGCCACGGCTGCCGCCACACGTCCCGCCCTACGGCCGAACGGCTCAGCGGGGCCGCTTCGGACGGCTCAGCGGGGCCGCTTCGGCCTGTCGGGCGGGGGCGCTGCCGGAGGCGGTGGGGGAGGAACCGACGGAGGGTGCGGCGGTGAGGGCGGGGGAGACGAGGGGGGCCGCCGGGGTGGCGGGGGTGGCGGAGGCGGTCCGTCGTCGGCGTCCCGCGCCGGTCGCTCCCCGGGCCCCGGTCGCTCCCCGGGCCGCGGCGGGTTCCCGGGTCGCGGAGGGTCGCCGGGTCGCGGAGGGTCGCCGGGACGCCGTGGGGACCGGGGCGGCGGTCCGACGGGCCGGACCATGGTGGGCGCGTCGTACAGGTCGCCGAGCGGCGGCGGCCCGTCCGGACGCCGCCCGGCACCCGGCGTGTCCGGAGCACCCGGAGCACCCGGAGGAGCAGGAGGATCGACGGGCCGGGCTGCGCCCACAGACCCAACGGCTCCGCTCGGCCCCGGCGGGAAACCCGGCGCGGACGGTGCGGACGGCGCGGACGGCGCGGCCCCACCGGGGCGGGGCCCGGGACCGCCCGGCGGTGGGGCGGGACGGGAGTCCTCGGGCGGGGACGCGTCCGTGCTGCGCCCGCTCGGGGCCCCGGGGCGCGCGTCCTCCGGCTCCCGTAGACGGTCCGGCACGCGCAGGTACGGGTTGGTCGCCGGATTGGGCGGCCGGTACGGAGCGCTCGGTGCGTACGGTCCGGACCGGCCCTCGCCGGGCCCGACCCCCGGACGCTCCGCCTCCCCGGCCCCGGCGCCCCGGGGCCCGACACCTGCGTCTCCCTCGTCTCCGTGCCCGACACCTGCACCTGCCGCGCCCCCATACCCGACACCCGCGAACCCGCCCCCGACCCCAGCCGCACCGCCTCCTGCACCACCACCACCGCCTCCTGCCCCACCGCCTCCTGCCCCACCGCCTTCTCCCCCACCACCCCCCGCACCACGCCCCACCCCCGGCACCCCCACCCCCGGCGCCCCCACCTCCCTGACACCCCGTGCCAGCGGCGCCGCCCGTCCACCCGCCGCCCCGGTCGCGCAGGCCAGTGCCGCGCCGACGCCCCCCGCCCCGGCACCCCACGCGACGCCCAGCAGCACCGCCGTGCCGAGGTGCCCGTGCAGTTCGATCCCGGCCTCGAAGGCGTCGAACCCCAGCACGGACAGGGAGGCGTCCGCGGACACGTCCGTCAGCCGGACGAGCAACGGCAGGGCCACCCCGGTCACGACCCCGAGCCGCAGCGCACACCGTCCGGCGAAGCCGACGACGCCGGCGCCCCCGACGGCGCCCGAGTCCCGGGCCGCCTCGAACGGCGTCCGTACGGCTGCCAACACCCCGGCCAGCAGCATCATCACGACCACCGCCACCGCCAACAGCCACACGCGACCGTCCAGTTCGGCCAGTCGGCCCAGCGTCACCGACTGCTCGGTGCCCATGCCCAGCAGCCGGTCCAGCGGAGCCGGCAGCACGCCGGTCAGGACGCCCGTAGCCCTGCCGTCCCACGGCACGAACAGGCCGATGCCGAGACCGAGCCAGGCCCCGTTCGGCGCGCCCAGCAGCGCCGCCCCCGCGATGCGCCCGGGGTCGTCGTCGCCGATCGCCCCGTACGCGGCCGCGGCGAACCCGGCCGCCACGGAGACCAGCAGCACGGTGACGACGGCGGACACGGCGGGCCGTACCACCCGGTGCACGGCCTCCCACCCCCGCGGCAGGGGCGTACGGCGCGAGGCCAGCAGGGCGACCGTCAGGACCCCCGCCGACCACAGCAGTCCGCCGAGCAGCGTCGGGACCGTGTCGACGGTGTAGCCGACGGCCGCCTGAGCGTCCATCAGATCCCCGAGCCGGTCCGGCAGCAGACCACCGACGTCCCCCAGGTCGCCCAGCCCGGGGATCTCGACCCCACCGCCCCCGCCCCCGCCGGACAGGTCGTCCAGCCCGAGCGTGCCCCCGTCGATCGTGACGACGTCGTGCCCCGCCCAGGCCAGCCCGCCCAGCACCGCCACGAACAGGGCGACCATCGTGGCCGCGCGGGCGAGGAGTTCGGCGGGCGCGATCACCGCGCCCGCCGTGCGCAGGGACCGCAGGAAGAACCACGACAGCAGCAGCGCCCCGACCAGGCCGACGCCAAGTGGCGTGATCTCGACGGCCGTCACCGCCTCCGCGCCCGTGAGGCCGAACGCCGACACGTCCCCCGACGGCGTCACCGCACCACCCGCCCCGAGCGCCACCACCGCCGCCGTCATCGGGCCCAACGAGCCCGCCGCGTCGGCCTCCAGCAGGTGCAGCCCGAGCGCCGCGGTCCCCGCCATCCCGATCAATGCCCAGCTCACCGCGGCGATCGCGGACACCAGCACGTCGGCCCACGGCACACCCGCGCCGCGCTCCGAGCTCCCGACGCCCCCGACACCCGTGCCGGCACCCATGCAGACCCCCCGATCCGCGGTGCGGAGCGGCGAAGATCGCCGTTTCCGTCCCTTCTCGCGTTTGTTTACCACTCTCCGGCCCGGTTTCAACCTCGTCAACGGATACGGCCGAGGAGCCCCTACGCGGTCTTCACAAGGCCCGGCTTTCGGTCAGGGGGCCGTGCCTGAAATAGTTCCCGACGATGTTCGACATCCCTAGACTCCCTGCGACGGGGGTAACTCGGGGGACTACTCAGTGGGGCATGGAGTGCCGGAACTCGTACTGGAATTGAACGGACGCACCTGGAGACTGGATCCGTCCAGGGCCTACACCCTGGGACGCGATCCGCAGGGGGACATCGTCCTCGACGACGCCAGGGTCTCCTGGCGTCACGCCACGGTCAGCTTCAACGGCCGTGGTTGGGTCCTGGAGGACCACGGCAGCACCAACGGCACGTTCGTGCAGGGCCAAAGGGTCCAGCAGGTGGAGCTCGGCGCCGGTTCGGCGGTGCACCTCGGCAACGCGACCGACGGCCCCCGCCTGAACCTCTCCGGCGCGGCGGCGAACGTCGCCGCGCCGCAGGCCCAGCCGCAGCAGCAGCCGTACGCGGCGCAGGGCGCGAACCCCGGCTGGGGTCAGCCGGCACCGCACCAGCCGGCACCGCACCAGCAGGCACCGCAGCAGCCGGCGCCGCACCCGCAGGCGCCGCAGGCCGGCTGGCAGCCGCCGCAGCAGGCCGCCGCGCCCATCCCGCAGCAGCAGGGCCCCGGCGTCGGCGCGGGGGCGCCGCCGGTCTACGGCGACCGCAGCCCGACCACCTTCCACCAGTTCTCCCTCGGCCGCGTCATGCGCATCGGCCGTGCCCTGGAGAACGACCTGGTCGTCTCCGACCTCCAGGTCTCCCGCAACCACGCCGAGTTCCACTCCATGCCCGACGGCCGTATGGAGATCCGCGACCTCGGCTCGCACAACGGCACGTACGTCAACGGCCAGCCGATCGCCAAGGGCGGCTCGCAGCTGCTCGGCCCGGCCGACATCGTCGGCGTCGGCCACTCGACGTTCCGGATCGTCGGCGACCGCCTCGAGGAGTTCGTCGACACCGGTGAGGTGTCCTTCTCCGCCCGCCACCTGACCGTCACGGTCGACGGCGGCAAGCAGATCCTGAAGGACGTCTCCTTCGGAGTGCCGGAGAAGTCCCTGATCGCGGTCATCGGCCCGTCCGGTTCCGGCAAGTCCACCCTGCTCAAGGCGCTCACCGGCTACCGGCCCGCCAACCAGGGCGACGTCCTCTACGACAACCGGAACCTGTACAAGCAGTTCGCCGAGCTGCGCCAGCGCATCGGTCTGGTCCCGCAGGACGACATCCTGCACAAGGAGCTGACCGTCAAGAAGGCCCTCAAGTACGCGGCCAAGCTCCGCTTCCCCGCCGACACCACGGCGGCCGAGCGCGAGGCCCGCATCGACGAGGTGCTGCGCGAACTGAAGCTGGACATCCACAAGGAGAAGAAGGTCACCTCCCTCTCCGGCGGCCAGCGCAAGCGTGTCTCGGTGGCCCTGGAGCTGCTCACCAAGCCGTCGCTGATCTTCCTGGACGAGCCGACCTCCGGCCTCGACCCGGGCATGGACCGCGACGTGATGCAGCTGCTGCGCGGCCTCGCCGACGACGGGCGCACGGTCCTCGTCGTCACCCACTCGGTGGCCGAACTGGCGATCTGCGACAAGCTCCTGGTGATGGCGCCGGGTGGCTCGGTCGCCTACTTCGGCCCGCCCGAGGAGGCGCTGAACTTCTTCGGCTACGACACCTGGGCCGACGTCTTCTCCGCCTTCGAGAACTACCGCGACTACGACTGGGCGGGCCGCTGGAAGGGCTCGCAGCACTACCAGATGTACGCCGCGGACATCGACGCCACCGCGCCGCAGTCCGTACAGATGCCGCCGATGCAGGCCCTGCGGCCACCGAAGCCGCAGGGCTGGATGTCCCAGTTCGTCACACTGGTGCGCCGCTACGTCTCGGTGATCGTCTCCGACAAGGGCTTCCTCGCCCTCATGGTGATCCTGCCGGCCGTCCTCGGCGCGGTGAGCCTGCTCATCGACCCGGACCGCGGCCTGCTGCCGAACCCGGCCAACCCGAAGACCGGCCGGATCATCCCCAACGGCACGGCCACCACGGTCCTGCTGATCCTCGCCGTCGGCGCCTGCTTCGCCGGTGCCGCGAACTCCGTCCGTGAGCTGATCAAGGAACGGGTCATCTACGAGCGGGAGCGCGCGACCGGCCTGTCGCGCTCGGCGTACCTGATGTCCAAGGTGTTCGTGCTGGGCATGATCACCGTGCTCCAGGGGCTGCTGGTCGGCGTCATCGGCCTCTCCAGCCGGGAGATCCCGGAGGAGGGCCTGGTCCTCGGCAAGCTCACGCTCCTGGAGATGTCGCTGCCGATCATGGCGCTCGGCTTCACCTCGATGATGTTCGGCCTGATCATCTCCGCGCTGGTGAAGACCGCCGAGAAGACCATGCCCCTGCTGGTCATGTTCGCGATCATCCAGGTCGTCTTCACCGGCTGCCTGTTCGCCCTGAACGGCTCGATCGGCGTCAACCAGTTCTCGTACCTGATGCCCTCCCGCTGGGCGGTCGCCGCCGCGGGCGCCACGCTGGACTTCAACAAGATCAGCCCGCCCGAGGAGGGCGTCGGCAACGACCCGCTGTGGGAGCACACCGTCGGCGCCTGGGCCATGGACATGGCCGCCCTGATCGCCCTCGGCGTGATCTGCGGCTTCTTCGTGGCCCGCTTCCTGCGCCGCCACGAGCCCGAGGTCATGCGGAAGTAGTCCGCACGCGGCCGACGCCGAAGGGCGGCACCCCGACCGGGGTGCCGCCCTTCGGCGTTCGCGGACCTACGGCGTCGGCCGACAGGCTCAGTACGCGCTGTTGACGTTGTCCATGGAGCCGTAGCGGTGGGCCGCGTAGTTGCAGGCGGCGGTGATGTTGGCGACCGGGTCGTAGATGTTCCAGGACGTGCCCGGGACGTGGTAGGCCGAGAAGGTCGGCGGGATGACCTGGAGCAGGCCCTTCGACGGGACGCCGTTGATGGCGTTGATGTCCCAGTTGTTGATGGCGTACGGGTTGCCGGAGGACTCGCGCATGATGTTGCGGTGGATGCCCGAGTAGGAGCCCGGGATGCCGTGCTTCTTCATGATGGCGAGCGACTCGCGGATCCAGCCGTCGAGGTTGTTCGGGTAGCTCTTGACGGAGGCCGGCTGGACGGCGGCGCGCAGGGAGGCCCGGCTCGTGGCCTGCTGCACCTTGCGCTCGGCGGCGGCCTTCGCGACCGCACGGGCCACCGCCTTCTTCTGGGCGGCCGCGTCGGCGGCGGCCTCCTTCTTCGCCGCGGCGGCAGCGGCGGCGGCCTTCTTCTGCGCGGCCGCGGCGTCGGCGGCCGCCTTCTTCTTCGCCTCGATGGCGTCCAGCTTCACGGTGACGCCGGCCTGCCGGCCGGTCACGCCGGCCTTGACGTCCTTCACCGGCTCGGAGCTGTAGGCGACGCGGGCCGGGGAGGCGGCGTCCGTCGTGGTCGTGTGCGTGTCGGCCGGCACCACGGAGAAGGCGATGGCGGCGGCACCGAGCGTGGTGACACCGGCGATCGCGATCCTGCGAGTGTTCTTGGGCATGGCGGAATGACCTCTTCGATAGCGCGGAGGTCGCTCTGTCTGTCCACGGCGGACACGGGTGCTTTCGGCACGAACGCCGCGGGGAGAGCCCGCGGCGCTGAGCGACGGCAGCCATTGTTAGCGGCCGCAAAATTCGGAGGCAATCATGTGACGTACGAAGCCGGGTAGTGGATCAGGGAACGGCAAAACGGGACAGACCACAACGTCTGTCCCGTTCAACCCGGACCCTTTTGACTCCTAAGGCCCTTCGTACGTGATGTGCACCCTATGTGCGGGCTCACATCCGCCTCTCAGGCTTCTCACTGCCAGTTGCTGGCGCAATGCCGAGCGTGAGTGGTTTCGCGGCGGGATCGCACCGCCCCGCGCAGACGGGACGGGAGGGCCTCGTCCGGACGGGACCGGACCGCCCCGCTCAGGCGGGACGGTGGTCCCCGTCCCCCGGCAGAAGGAGGTGCAGATCCCCGAACTCGTGCCACAGGTACCGCCCGCGCAGTGCCTCCTCGTAGCCCCGGTCGACCGCGGCCCGGCCCGCCACCGCCTCCAGCATCAGCAGGTGCGAGGCCTCCGGTTCGTGCAGCCCGGTCAGCAGCCCGTCCACCACCCGCACCCCGCGCCCGGGCGTGACGACGAGGTCCGTCCACCCCTCCCGCGCGCGCACCACCCCGTCCGCCCCGGACGCCGACTCCACGGCCCGCACGGCCGTCGTCCCCACCGCGATCACCCGCCCCGCCGTCCGCCTCCCGCCGCCCTGCCGGGCGAGCGCCCCGCGCCCGTCCCGCTCGGCCCGCACGGCGTTGATCAGCCGGGCCGACGCCTCCGGCACCGCGAACCACTCCGGGTACGGCGGCTCGTGCGCCTCCGCCGAGGCCACCCCCGTGTGCAGGGTGACCGGCGCGAACCGCACCCCGCGGCTGACCAGCTCCGTCACCAGCCGGGCGGTGAAGGGCCGCGCGGCACTCGGCATCTCCGCACTGCCCGACCCGTCGGCCGACGGCAGCGCGAACACCGTCTGGTACACCGACAACGGCTGGTCCCGCTCCGTGTAGGAGTACCGGATGGGCCGCCCGTGCCCCCGCAGCAGCACCGGCACCGGCCCGCCGGACACCCGCGCCCACCACAGCCGCCCGTCGTCCCCGCCCAGCGCCTCCTCGCACACGAGCCGCACGCCTCCCGGCAGCCGCACCTCCGTTCCCCGGACCGTGCCCGCCGCTCTCCCCACCCGCGCGCGCGTGGTGCCCCTCCCGTCCGGATCCCGCAGCTCGACCGCCCACCGCCCGTCGTCCCCGCGCGTGGAGAAGTGCACCACCACGCGCGCGTGCCCGATCCACCCGTCCACCGCGGCCGCCAGCGTGGGCGAGGTGTTCACCACCAGCAGGTCCCCGGCCCGCAGCAGCCCGGGCAGCTCCCGGAACACGTGGTGCGCCACCTCCGTCCCCCGCGACACCAGCAGCCGTACGGAGTCCCGACCCCGGCCGGGGCCGCGCTGCTCGGCCGGCACCCGCGCCGACAGCTCCTCGGGCACACTGCCCCGGCGTCGGCTGCGCTCGTGCGGGGAGACCCCCGTGACCGGCGTCATCGCCGTCCCCCCAGCAGCGCCGGAGCCCCGTACCGCCCGCTGGCCGGCCGCTCGTCCAGCAGCCGCAGGAACGCCGGCGCCACGGTGCGCGGATCCGGCCGCGGAGCGTCGTCGTCCGGCACGGCCGCCGCGTACAGGTCCGTGGCCATGTCCCCGGGGTCCACCGACCACACCCGCAGCCCCGGCTCCTCCACGCCGAGCACCGCCGCGAGCTGGTCGAGCGCCGCCTTCGAGGCCCCGTAGCCGCCCCACGTCCCGTACGCCTCGGCGGCCGCGTCCGAGCTGACCGTGACCACCGCGCCCGCCCGCGCCGACCGCAGCAGCGGCAGCGCCTCCTGGACCAGCCCCAGCGCGGCCACGACGTTCACCTCCAGCGCCCGCCGCAGTCCGTCCGCGGGCAGCTCCGCCAGCCGGACCAGCGGCTCGGCGCCCAGCGCGCTCGCGTTGCTCACCAGCAGGTCGCAGCCGCCGAGCCGGCGGGCGGCCGCCACCAGCTCCGACCGGTGCGCGGGATCGGTGACGTCCCCGGCCACCGCCTCGACGCGCGTCCCGTGCTCCGCCGCGACCGCCGCCGCCGTCTCCTTGAGCACCTCCGCCGTCCTGGCGCCCAGCACCAGATCCCAGCCCCGCGCGGCCAGCGCCTCGGCCAACGCCCTCCCCAGGCCCTTCGACGCTCCCGTGATGATCGCCACCGGCATGACAACCGTCCCTTCGTCCGACGACCCGCCGCCGCTCGGCGGTGCCCTCACCGTAGGAACCGCCCCGCCCGCCCCGCCTCGGACGCGGGGCGGGCGACACCGGGGCCCTTCGGCGTACGTCCCCGCACCCCCGCCGCGCGCCCTACGCCCGGCGCCCGGGACCGCGGACCTAGGCCCGGCGCCCGGGACCGCGGACCTAGGCCCGGCGCCCGGGACCGCGGACCTAGGCCCGGCGCCCGGGACCGCGGACCTAGGCTCCGGGCCCCACCCCGACGCCGCCACCGGTCCGATCCCCCTGTCACACCCCGCCGGTACCGTGAGGGCATGAGTCAAGGCCCCCGGTCCGGCCTCGCCGCGGTGAGCTCCGCGCTGCTGGCCATGAGCAGGCACCTCGAGGTGCGCGACGTCCTCAAGACGATCGTCGCCTCGGCCCGCGAGCTGCTCGACGCGCAGTACGCCGCGCTCGGCGTCCCGGACGACCACGGCGGCTTCGCCCAGTTCGTCGTCGACGGCGTCGGCGAGGAGCAGTGGAAGGCCATCGGCCCCCTGCCCCGCCAGCACGGCATCCTCGCCGCGATGCTCCACGAGGCCCGGCCCGAGCGCCTCGCCGACGTGCGCCAGGACCCGCGCTTCGAGGGCTGGCCGTCCGCCCACCCGGACATGTCCGACTTCCTCGGCCTGCCCATCCGCGACGGCGACGAGGTCGTCGGCGCGCTGTACCTCGCCAACAAGAACTGCGCCAAGCCGGCCGGCGGCTGCGGCTTCACCGAGGACGACGAGGAACTGCTCTCCATCCTCGCCCAGCACGCCGCGATCGCCCTCACCAACGCCCGCCTGTACGAGCGCAGCCGCGAACTGACCATCGCCGAGGAACGCTCGCGACTGGCCCACGAACTGCACGACGCGGTCAGCCAGAAGCTGTTCTCCCTGCGCCTGACCGCCCAGGCCGCCGCCGCCCTCGTCGACCGCGACCCCTCCCGCGCCAAGGGCGAACTCCAGCAGGTCGCCGCGCTCGCCGCCGAGGCCGCCGACGAACTGCGCGCCGCCGTCGTGGAGCTGCGCCCCGCCGCCCTCGACGAGGACGGCCTGGTCGCCACCCTCCGCACCCAGATACAGGTCCTCGACCGCGCCCACTCCGCGCGCGTGACCTTCACCAGCCACGGCGTCCGCGCCCTGCCCGCCGCCCAGGAGGAGGCCCTGCTGCGCGTCGCCCAGGAGGCCCTGCACAACGCGCTGCGCCACTCCGGCGCGGAGCACGTCGACGTCAGCCTCCACCGGCGCGGCCCGGCCGCGGTCCTGCGCGTCACGGACGACGGCGGCGGCTTCGACCCCACGACGGTCCGCAGGGCCGGCCGCCACCTCGGCCTGGTCTCCATGCGGGACCGGGCGAGCGGCGTCGGCGGCAGCCTGGTGGTGGAATCGGCGCCCGGCAAGGGCACCACGATCGAGATGGAGGCCCCCGGTGGCTGACGCAATCAAGGTGCTGCTCGTCGACGACCACCAGGTCGTCCGCCGGGGCCTGCGCACCTTCCTGGAGGTCCAGGACGACATCGAGGTCGTCGGCGAGGCGGCCGACGGCGCCGAGGGCGTCGCCCGCGCCGAGGAGCTGAGGCCCGACGTCGTCCTGATGGACGTCAAGATGCCCGGCACGGACGGCGTGGAGGCCCTCCGCAGGCTCCGCGAACTCGCCAACCCCGCGCGCGTGCTGATCGTCACCAGCTTCACCGAACAGCGCACCGTGGTGCCGGCCCTGCGCGCGGGCGCCGCCGGATACGTCTACAAGGACGTGGACCCCGACGCCCTGGCCGGCGCCATCCGCTCGGTCCACGCCGGCCACATCCTGCTCCAGCCGGAGGTCGCGGGCGCCCTGCTCTCCCAGGAGGAGGCCACCACCGGGCAGGGCAGGGGCGGTTCGCTCACCGAGCGGGAGCGCGAGGTCCTCGGGCTGATAGCGGACGGCCGCTCCAACCGGGAGATCGCCCGCGCCCTGGTCCTCTCCGAGAAGACCGTCAAGACCCACGTCTCGAACATCCTGATGAAACTCGACCTGGCCGACCGCACCCAGGCCGCCCTGTGGGCCGTACGCCATGGCGTGACCGGCTGAGACGCGCCCCGGCGCACGACCGGGAGCGTGCCGGGGCGCCCCCGCGGAGCGGTTCCCTCCGGTCCGAGATTCATACCGTCGTGGGAATGTCCCCCGGACGGCGCACCCTCCGCCGGGCGCCCGCGTTCTCCAGTGCGTACCGCGGCGACTGCCGCGGCACTCGCCAGCAGGGCCAGGAGGACTCAGAAGTGAAGAACCTGAAGAAGGCAGCGGCCGTGACGATGGTGGCCGGCGGTCTGGTCGCCGCGGGCGCCGGCATGGCCTCCGCCACCGGCGGCGCGGCGGCCCACGGCGTGGCCGAGGGCTCGCCGGGCGTCCTCTCGGGCAACGTCGTCCAGGTCCCGGTGCACGTCCCGGTCAACGCCGTCGGCAACAGCGTCAACGTCATCGGCGTCCTGAACCCGGCCTTCGGCAACTCGGGCCTCAACCACTGACGCCCTTCGCGCACACCGGCCTCCCCCGGCCCCACTCCGGGGGAGGCCGGTCCGCATGTCGCCGTGCACGCCCGAAACCGCTCGGCCCGCACGGAGCCTCCCGTCGGGAAGAACACAGGCCCCCGTGCGTGACCCGGCCCCGTCGGGAAGAACACAGGCCCCCGTGCGTGACCCGGCCCCGTCGGGAAGAACACAGGCCCCCGTGCGTGACCCGGCCCTGTCGGAAGAACACAGGCCCCGTACGCGCCCCGCCCCCGCCGGAAAGAACACGGGACCCGTGCGTGCCCCGCCCCCCCGTCGGACCGCGGGCTCCCACCGGCGCCGGCCGTCCGCCCGACCGACGCGCTCACCCCGGCGAGGCCCTCACCGCACCCCCCGCTCCAGCTCCTCCACATACGCGTTGTACGCGGCGACCTGCGCCCGCCGAGCCGTCCGCTCCACCGGCCGCAGCGCCTCCCCGCGCGCCGCCATCTCCGACGCGCTCACCGCACCCCCGTGCCCGCGCTCCAGGGCGAGGGAGACCAGCAACCCCACCCGCTGCGCCAGCTCCAGCACCCGCACCGCCCGCGGCGGATACCCCGGCGCGAGCACCTCCCGCCCCCTCTCCGACCGAGCCCGGTACGCGTCGATCGCCGCCTCCGCCACCGGCCCGGACCCCGCCACGTCCAGCCGCGACAACACCGCCGTGGCGTCGCGCAACGCCTCCGCCAGTTCCCGCTCCGCCTCGCCCAGCGACGGCACGTCGGCGGGCGGCGCCTCCCGCACCGCCAGACAGCGCCACACCACCCCGGCGTGCACATCGCCCTCGGGCCCGGCCTCGGACACCTCCGGCACCAGCCCCAGCGCCGCCCCGTGGCAGATCACCGCCTCCTCCGCCTCCAGCGCCCGCGCGTTGAACTCCGGCGGCCCGCTCAGCCCCAGCGGATGCCCGGACGCGGGCAGCGCCACCCGGAACCCCCTCACCCCCAGCGCCCGCAGCCGCCCCAGAGCGAGCGTGAGTCCGACGGGCGACGCCTCGCCGGGCAGCCCCGCCACCCGGTGCACGGCATCGGCACCGACTATGGCGTGCACCGCATCGTCCGGAGAGACAAATCCGGACAGAAGCGCGTTTCCCCAAGCGGCAAGGCGACCAGAGCGCGGTTCCGAAAGCATCCCCCCACCCTAAGGACCGGACCGATGGAACGGCTCCCCCGACCGGTGGCGTAGATTTTCCCGGAGGGCCGCGCCCACCCGCGCGCGGCGGTCCGAGCCACAGGCGTACGCGACGACCGAGTCCGGCCACACTGCAAGGGGAGACAACGCGCTCATGAGCGATGTTCTGGAGCTTCAGGACGTATCCGTGGTCCGCGAGGACCGGGCTCTGGTGGACCAGGTCTCCTGGTCGGTCAAGGAGGGCGAACGCTGGGTCATCCTCGGCCCCAACGGAGCCGGCAAGACGACCCTCCTGAACCTCGCCTCCAGCTACCTCTACCCCAGCAAGGGCACCGCCACCATCCTCGGCGAGACCCTCGGCAGGCCCGGCACCGACGTCTTCGAACTGCGCCCCCGCATCGGCATGGCCGGCATCGCCATGGCCGAGAAGCTGCCCAGGCGCCAGACGGTCCTCCAGACCGTCCTCACCGCCGCCTACGGCATGACGGCCGGCTGGCAGGAGGAGTACGAGGCCGTCGACGAGCAGCGCGCCCGCGCCTTCCTCGACCGCCTCGGCATGACCGAGTACCTCGACCGCAGGTTCGGCACCCTCTCCGAGGGCGAACGCAAGCGCACCCTGATCGCCCGCGCCCTCATGACCGACCCCGAACTGCTGCTCCTGGACGAGCCCGCCGCCGGCCTCGACCTCGGCGGCCGCGAGGACCTCGTCCGCCGCCTCGGCCGCCTCGCCCGCGACCCCATCGCCCCGTCGATGATCATGGTGACGCACCACGTCGAGGAGATCGCCCCCGGCTTCACCCACGTCCTCATGATCCGCCAGGGCAAGGTCCTCGCCGCCGGCCCGGTCGAACTCGAACTCACCTCCCGCAACCTCTCCCACTGCTTCGGCCTCCCCCTCGTCGTGGAACAGGTCGGCGACCGCTGGACCGCCCACGGCCTGCCGCTGTCCTGACCGCCGTCCCGACCGCCCCCCTTCGCGCTCTGTCGGCGGCACGACCCTCGGTCCTACCATGAACGCGTGGACGACATCGACGCGTGGGTGTGGTGGCTCGTGGGGGCGGCAGCGCTCGGCATACCGCTCGTGGTGACCGCGATGCCGGAGTTCGGCATGCTCGCGGTCGGCGCCGTCGCGGCCGCCGTCGCCGCGGGCCTCGGCCTCGGCACCGTCGCCCAAGTACTCGTCTTCCTCGCCGTGTCGGTCGCCCTCATCGCCGTCGTACGGCCCATCGCGGCCCGCCACAGCAGACAGCGCCCCCAACTCGTCACCGGTGTCGACGCGCTGAAGGGCAAACAGGCCGTCGTACTGGAACGGGTCGACGGCTCCGGCGGACGCATCAAACTCGCCGGCGAGGTCTGGTCGGCCCGCGCCCTCGACACCGACCACGCCTACGAGGTGGGCCAGGAGGTCGACGTCGTGGACATCGAGGGAGCCACGGCGATCGTCATCTGACCTTGCACAACTCCCGCACCACGCAAGTGGACAGAACACACCACGAGCCGCACGACCGTCTGTCAGACTCGACCAGCAAGATCTTCAACAAGCCTAAGATCTTCCGAAAGCGCCGAGGCGGAGAAGGGGACGGGGAGCACGATGGAACCGGTCATCATCGTCTTGATCATTCTGGTGGTGTTGGTCTTCATCGCCCTGATCAAGACGATCCAGGTCATCCCACAGGCGAGCGCCGCGATCGTGGAGCGCTTCGGCCGCTACACGCGCACGCTGAACGCCGGACTCAACATCGTCGTCCCGTTCATCGACACCATCCGCAACCGCATCGACCTGCGTGAACAGGTCGTGCCGTTCCCGCCCCAGCCGGTGATCACCCAGGACAACCTGGTCGTCAACATCGACACGGTCATCTACTACCAGGTGACCGACGCCCGGGCCGCGACCTACGAGGTCGCCAGCTACATCCAGGCGATCGAGCAGCTCACCGTCACCACGCTGCGCAACATCATCGGCGGCATGGACCTGGAGCGGACCCTGACCTCCCGCGAGGAGATCAACGCGGCTCTGCGCGGCGTCCTCGACGAGGCCACCGGCAAGTGGGGCATCCGCGTCAACCGTGTCGAGCTCAAGGCGATCGAGCCGCCGACCTCCATCCAGGACTCGATGGAGAAGCAGATGCGCGCCGACCGCGACAAGCGCGCCGCGATCCTCACCGCCGAAGGTACGCGCCAGGCCGCGATCCTCACCGCCGAGGGCGAGAAGCAGTCCCAGATCCTGCGCGCCGAGGGCGAGGCCAAGGCCGCCGCCCTGCGCGCCGAGGGCGAGGCCCAGGCGGTCCGCACCGTCTTCGAGGCGATCCACGCCGGCGACCCGGACCAGAAGCTGCTCTCCTACCAGTACCTCCAGATGCTCCCGAAGATCGCCGAGGGCGACGCCAACAAGCTCTGGATCGTCCCCAGCGAGATCGGTGACGCCCTCAAGGGCCTCTCCGGCGCGATGGGCAACTTCGGCGCGATGGGCGGCGGTTCGGGCTCCAACGGCGGCGGCACCGAGAAGAAGATCCCGGAGCGCCGCGAGAAGCCGTCGATCGACTGACGGAACCGGACGGCAGAGAGCCCCGCACCCCGTTCGCAGGGGTGCGGGGCTCCGTCCGTACACGGGCCGGCCAGGGCGGCCCTGCGGCGCACCGCTAAGCCGCGTCCACGGCCAGCCACTCCGGCAGCGCGGCCAAGTCCTCCTGCCCCAGGGCCAACAGCATCGCGTCCTGCGGAGTCGGCTCGAACGGCAGCCGCAGCAACGGCATCCCCGCCTGCTCCGGAGTCCGGTCCGCCTTGCGGTGGTTGTCCTCCGCGCACGAGGCGACCGTGTTCAGCCACGAGTCCCGCCCGCCCTGCGCCCGCGGCACCACGTGGTCCACGGTCGTCGCCCGCCGCCCGCAGTACGCGCACCGGTGCCGGTCCCTGACCAGCACACCCCGCCTCGACCACGGTGCTTGTCTTCGGAACGGCACCCTCACGTACCGGCAGAGCCTGATCACCCGGGGCGCCGGTATGTCCACGGCGGCCCCTCGCATGCGCAGTTCGGGGTG
The DNA here is from genome assembly GCF_055563235.1 of Streptomyces sp. NPDC003248. Classification (NCBI taxonomy): domain Bacteria; kingdom Bacillati; phylum Actinomycetota; class Actinomycetes; order Kitasatosporales; family Streptomycetaceae; genus Streptomyces; species Streptomyces sp. NPDC003248. The sequence continues at coordinate 155,390 of NZ_JBVHDT010000017.1, forward strand.
GGACTGTTCGACGACGGCCTTGTCCTGAAGCACCAGAACGACGGCTCGGTTCAGCGTCACCGTCGACAACGGCTCGAAGCTCGCGTTGAGTACCAGCGTGTCCCGCATACCAGCCCACCTCCCGTGTGCACCGGCCCACCCCCTGGCGGGCTGGGATCAACTCTGGCCGGGCACGCCGGGATGGACAACGCAATATCTGCTGCTCCCACGGGGGGCGACCCCCGCGACCCCCGGCAACAAAAATGCCCGCCCCTGATCACTTCCAAGACCAGGGGCGGACAAACGTTGAATGAACGATGAGCTCGCTCAGCCGACGGCGTCAGCTCCGCGCGGGGTTCTCGTACTCACCGATCAGCTGGGCGCGCGCGATCGTGTGGAACCGCAGGTTGAAGCCCACGGCGGCGGGCGAGGTGTCCGCGTCCGGACCGAGCTTGTCCTGATCCACCGCGTACACGGTGAAGACGTAGCGGTGCGGACCGTCCCCGGGCGGCGGCGCGGCGCCCCCGAAGTCCTTCGTCCCGTAGTCGTTGCGCGCGTGGACGGCGCCCTCCGGCAGGCCGTCGAACTTCCCGCTGCCCGCACCCACCGGCAGCTCGGTCACCGAGGCCGGGATGTCGAACAGGACCCAGTGCCAGAACCCGCTGCCCGTGGGGGCGTCCGGGTCGTAGCACGTCACGGCGAAGCTCTTGGTCTCGGGCGGGAACCCCTCCCACCGCAGCTGCGGCGAGGTGTTCCCCTCCGCGTGGACCTGCGCACTCTTGAGGGTCGCGCCCTCCTCGACGTCCTCGCTCGTCACCGTGAAAGACGGCACGGGAGGATGGAAGTCGTGGGGGAGCGGCCGCCTCTTGTGCTCGGTCACCTCGGTACCTCCTGAACGGTTCTGGAGTCAGTGGTTCCGAGCCTAGAACCAGTTGCGCTTGCTGCCGACCTCGGACAGCCACTGGTTGAGGTACGCCGCCCAGTCGGTCCCCTGGTAGTCGTTCAGCCCCACCTGGAACGAGCGGAAGGTGTCGCTGCCCTCACCGAACAGCCCGGGCTTCTTGTCCATCTCCAGCACGACGTCCATGGCCTGCGCGTCGGCCACGAAGCTCAGCTCGACCTGGTTCAGGCCCCGGTACTGCGACGGCGGGAAGAACTCGATCTCCTGGTAGAACGGCAGCTTCTGCCGGGTGCCCCGGATGTGGCCGCGCTCCAGGTCGGCGTTCTTGAAACGGAAGCCCAGCTGGATGAAGGCGTCCAGGATCGCCTTCTGCGCCGGCAGCGGGTGCACGTTCACCGGGTCGAGGTCACCGGAGTCCACGGCCCGCGCGATCTCCAGCTCGGTGGTCACACCGATGTTCATCCCGCGCAGCGCCTGCCCGTCGATCATCGTGATCGGCGTCTCCCACGGGATCTCCAGGCCGAACGGCACCGCGTGCACCGCACCCGCCTGCAGCTCGAAGGCCCCGCCCAGCCGCTGCTTGGTGAACTCGATGTCCTGCTTGTACTCCTGGTCGCCGCTCTCCACCTCGACCTTGGCCTGCAGCCCGACGGACAGCCCCTCGATCTGCTGGTTCACGGACCCGCCCTGGATCCGCACCTCGCCCTGGACCACGCCGCCCGGGACCACGTTGACCTCGGTCAGCACCGTCTCGACCGAAGCCCCGCCGGCCCCGAGACTCGCGAGCAGCTTCTTGAACGCCATGACTTCCCCTCTACGACCTCTACGACTGGATCCTTGATCCTCTAAACGCGACCCGGCCGTGGCCGGTTCCGTCACACACCCTGGCAAGCCGAGAGCCCGCCGACCACCCCGACGCACCCACCCGCCTGCACTACGCTCGGAGGGCATGATCGCGACCCCCGACCGTACGCCCCTCCCCCGGTCCTTCTTCGACCGCCCTGTCCTGGAGGTCGCCCCCGGCCTCCTCGGCCGCCTTCTCGTCCGCACGACCCCGGACGGTCCGATCACCCTGCGCCTCACGGAGGTCGAGGCCTACGACGGCCCGAACGACCCCGGCTCCCACGCCTTCCGTGGCCGCACCGCCCGCAACAGCGTGATGTTCGGTCCGCCCGGACACGTGTACGTCTACTTCACCTACGGCATGTGGCACTGCATGAACCTCGTCTGCGGCCCGGACGGCAGCGCGAGCGCCGTCCTGCTGCGCGCCGGCGAGATCGTCGAGGGCGCCGAGCTGGCCCGCACCCGCCGACTCTCGGCCCGCAACGACAAGGAATTGGCCAAAGGTCCCGCCCGTCTGGCCACAGCCCTGGACGTGGACCGCGCCCTCGACGGCACGGACGCCTGCACCCCCGGAGACACGCCCCTCCGCATCCTGGCGGGCACCCCCGTACCTCCCGAGCAGGTGCGCAACGGCCCCAGGACGGGAGTGTCCGGCGACGGAGCCGTCCACCCATGGCGTTACTGGGTCGACGACGACCCGACGGTGAGCCCCTACCGCCCCCATGTCCCTAGGCGCCGTCGAAGTTGACTCGCTCTTGACGGGCGCGTAATGTAGCCCAAGCCGCTGAACCGGGTACGGCATTCGCCTGCAGCCGGAGCGGCCAACCCACTACCTAGACACCCCTCAGCAGGGTCGATTCCGGCGTGCCCGCACGCCTGAATTCGAACTCGATGGAACTCGATTATGAGCTCGCGAGGGAATCGGCTAACGTAGTGAATGTCGAAAGGCCGACAGGCGAAAGCCGAAAGGCCTCAGGCAAATCCAGCCGACAGGGAATCGGATCGGAAACGGTCTGATAGAGTCGGAACCGCCGGAAAGGGAACCGCGAGAGCGGAAACCTGGAAAGCGCCGAGGAAATCGGATCGAGAAAAGATCTGATAGAGTCGGAAACGCAAGACCGAAGGGAAAAGCCCGG
>NZ_JBVHDT010000018.1:0-149041 GCF_055563235.1 Streptomyces sp. NPDC003248
AATCCACACCGAACCGGAAGGCCCTCACCTGTTCAAGACCCCTCAGCCGAGACCTGGCTCACCCGTCCACAACCTCCCGAGACAGAACACCTAGGGCGCTTCTGACGGATCTCCGCGGCGTCGCAACGCCCGGCACGCCCCCTCGCCGCACGGTGTGCAGGGCCAGGTGGCTCCGCCACATGACCCTTCACACCGCACGCCGAGGGCACGCACCGAACGCCGCTCCTTCTCCCACGGAGATCCGTCAGAAGCGCCCTACCCACCGCGTGAGGGGCCGTCGGCACCCGTCGGCCCCTCACCCAGGAAGATCGCCAACCCCGTCGGCGGGGGCTGACAGCCGGACGAAGTAGTCTTGAGCCCATGCCTGAACGCCGTACCGTCGCACTCGTCACCCTTGGCTGCGCCCGTAACGAGGTGGACTCGGAGGAGCTCGCAGGCCGTTTGGAGGCGGACGGCTGGCACCTGGTGGAGGACGCCGCGGACGCGGACGTCGCCGTCGTCAACACCTGCGGTTTCGTCGACGCCGCCAAGAAGGACTCCGTCGACGCCCTCCTCGAGGCGAACGATCTCAAGGGACACGGCAGAACCCAGGCCGTCGTGGCGGTGGGCTGCATGGCCGAGCGGTACGGCAAGGACCTCGCCGAGGCGCTCCCGGAGGCCGACGGCGTCCTGGGCTTCGACGACTACGCCGACATCTCCGACCGCCTCCAGACCATCCTGTCCGGCGGCATCCACGCCGCCCACACCCCGCGCGACCGCCGCAAGCTGCTGCCGATCAGCCCGGCCGAGCGGCAGGACTCGGCCGCCGGTGTCGCGCTCCCCGGGCACGCTCCGGCGGACCTCCCCGACGGGCTCGCCCCGGCCTCCGGCCCCCGCGCGCCCCTGCGCCGCCGTCTCGACGGCGCCCCGGTCGCCTCGGTCAAGCTCGCCTCCGGCTGTGACCGGCGCTGCACCTTCTGCGCCATCCCCTCCTTCCGCGGCTCCTTCATCTCCCGCCGCCCGAGCGACGTGCTGAACGAGACGCGGTGGCTGGCCGAGCAGGGCGTCAAGGAGATCATGCTGGTCTCCGAGAACAACACCTCCTACGGCAAGGACCTCGGCGACATCCGCCTGCTGGAGTCGCTGCTGCCCGAGCTGGCGGAGGTCGACGGCCTCGAGCGGGTGCGCGTCAGCTACCTCCAGCCGGCCGAGATGCGGCCCGGCCTCATCGACGTGCTGACCTCGACCCCCAAGGTCGCCCCCTACTTCGACCTGTCCTTCCAGCACTCCGCGCCCGACGTGCTGCGCGCGATGCGCCGCTTCGGCGACACCGACCGCTTCCTGGAACTGCTCGACACCATCCGCAGCAAGGCGCCCGAGGCCGGCGTCCGCTCCAACTTCATCGTCGGCTTCCCCGGCGAGTCCGAGGCCGACCTGGCCGAGCTGGAGCGGTTCCTGAACCACGCGCGGCTGGACGCCATCGGCGTCTTCGGCTACTCCGACGAGGAGGGCACCGAGGCCGCGACGTACGAGAACAAGCTCGACGAGGACGTGGTCGCCGAGCGGCTCGCCCGGGTCTCCCGGCTGGCCGAGGAACTCGTCTCACAGCGCGCCGAGGAGCGCCTCGGGGAAACCGTCCGCGTGCTCGTGGAGTCGGTGGACGACGAGGGCGTCCACGGCCGCGGGGCGCACCAGGCGCCGGAGACGGACGGCCAGGTGCTGCTCACGTCGGGCGAGGGACTGGTCGTCGGCCGTATGGTCGAGGCGAAGGTGGTCGGCACCGAAGGCGTCGACCTGGTGGCCGAGCCCCTGCCGGGCTCGGCCGGGTGTCGTGAGGAGGCGGACAGATGACGGGTGTCCCGGCATCGGCCGCGGGCGGCGCCTCACCGGCGAAGGGCGCCGCGGCCGCTGCGGGCGCGTCCGCCGACGACGAGACCCCGGGTGCCGGCAAGGCGCCGCGGGGCGGCAAGCTGGCGGCCGCGGCCGTCAACCAGGCGAGCGTCTGGAACGTCGCCAATCTGCTGACGATGCTCCGCCTGGTCCTCGTGCCGGGCTTCGTCGCGCTGATGCTGGCCGACGGCGGCTACGACCCGGCGTGGCGTGCGCTCGCCTGGGCGGCCTTCGCCGTCGCCATGATCACCGACCTGTTCGACGGCCATCTGGCGCGGACGTACAACCTCGTCACCGACTTCGGGAAGATCGCCGACCCCATCGCCGACAAGGCGATCATGGGAGCGGCCCTGATCTGCCTCTCCGCGCTCGGTGACCTGCCGTGGTGGGTGACGATCGTGATCCTGGGCCGGGAACTCGGGATCACCCTGCTGCGTTTCCTCGTCATCCGGTACGGCGTCATCCCGGCGAGCCGGGGCGGCAAGCTGAAGACGCTCACCCAGGGCGTCGCCGTCGGCATGTACGTGCTGGCGCTGACGGGCTGGCTGGCCACCCTGCGGTTCTGGGTGATGGGCGCGGCGGTCGTGCTGACCGTGGTGACCGGGCTCGACTATGTGAGACAGGCCATCCTGCTGCGCCGGCAGGGGATCGCCGAGCGCAGCACGGTGGCGCAGGAGACGGAAGGGTGAGTTCCACGGCCGCCGACGTGGTCCGACTACTGACCGTGACGGGCCAGACGCTGGCCGTCGCGGAGTCGCTGACCGGTGGCCTGGTGGCCGCCGAGATCACCTCGGTCCCCGGCGCGTCCAAGGTCTTCCGGGGATCCGTGACGGCCTACGCCACCGCCCTGAAGCAGGAGCTGCTCGGCGTCGACGGTGATCTGCTGGCCGCCCGGGGAGCGGTGGACCCGCAGGTCGCGGCCCAGATGGCGGCCGGGGTGCGCAAGGCTCTGGGCGCCGACTGGGGTATCGCGACGACCGGCGTCGCAGGTCCGGACCCCCAGGACGGGCAGCCGGTCGGGACGGTCTACGTGGCCGTGGACGGTCCGTCGGGGGCGGACTCCGGTTCTGCCTCTGGCGGAAAAGTGGAGGCCCTGCGGTTGAACGGCGACCGTGCGGAAATTCGTAGAGAGAGTGTACGGAGCGTACTCGCAGTGCTTCTGAAGGAGCTCGCGGGCGAACAGACCGGGAATGAGCGGGCACAGGATACGGAACAGAACGGGGGGTTTTGATGTTTGCAGCCCTGAGTGAACACGACATCGCTCCCCGCACGGCCGCAGCGCAAGGCGGTACGGTGGGGCGTGAAGGATGCGGCTACGCGGTCCGAGGAGGGAGCCACCGATGATTCTGCTCCGTCGCCTGCTGGGTGACGTGCTGCGTCGGCAGCGCCAGCGCCAGGGCCGTACTCTGCGCGAAGTCTCCTCGTCCGCCCGAGTCTCACTCGGCTATCTCTCCGAGGTGGAGCGGGGGCAGAAGGAGGCTTCCTCCGAGCTGCTCGCCGCCATCTGCGACGCGCTGGACGTACGGATGTCCGAGCTCATGCGGGAAGTGAGCGACGAGCTCGCCCTCGCCGAGCTGGCCCAGTCCGCTGCGGCCACCCCCAGTGAGCCTGTGCCCACGCCGGTCCGTCCGATGCTGGGTTCCGTGTCGGTGACCGGTGTGCCACCGGAGCGGGTGACCATCAAGGCCCCCGCCGAGGCGGTGGACGTGGTCGCCGCGTGAGAAGCCCCTCGGCGGCCGTGCCGGCCGGCGGGTGTGTGCGAGGCGTACGGCACGAGCGCGGGTGAGTCGCTCACTGCGTGTGTGAGGCCCCGGCCGGGGCTTCTCCGGATCAGGCCGGAGGGGAGCGGTCGGGGTTTTTGCATGGGGTCCTTCCCTGTTCCGGGTGTCTGGGTGGAATCAGGTTGATTCAGGAGAGCTCGGGCTGATTCAGGTCCGTTTGCCGGTCGTGCGTGCTGCGGTCATCGTGGAGGGGCATGACGGGAGCCGACCCACCCGGAGGTAGGGATGAACGCCGTCAAGAGCCCGCTGCCCGACGCCGATCTCAAGACCGTCGCCGAAGCCCTGCAGGGGGCGCTGGTCGATCTGATCGACCTCTCGCTCGTCGCCAAACAGGTCCACTGGAACGTCGTCGGGCCCCGTTTCCGCTCCATCCACCTCCAGCTCGACGAGGTCGTGGCCAGTGCCCGCACGCACACCGACGCGGTCGCGGAGCGTTCCTCGGCGCTGGGTGTGTCGCCCGACGGCCGGGCGGCTACGGTCGCCTCCGGCAGCGGCATCGACACGGTGTCCCAGGGATGGATCAAGGACGCGGACGCGGTGGGCGCCCTGGTGGCGGCGCTCGGTGCGGTGATCACCCGGATGCGGGACCGGGTCGCGGCCACCGAGGACCCCGATCCGGTGAGCCAGGACCTCCTCATCGGGATCACCGCCGATCTGGAGAAGCATCACTGGATGTTCCAGGCGGAGAACGTGTGATGTGAGGCGTGACGAGTGGTCCGCGCGGACGGTGGTGCGCCCTCCCGGTGGTACGGGTGGGCGCTTCGCCGTCCTGCCGTTCCTGCCGTCCTGCCGTGCGCAGGCGGTGGTCCGCCCGCGTCGGGCCGGTGGTGGCGGGTGGGAGGAGGTGACGGCCGTGGCGGGCCGGACAGTGGGCCGGGGGGCGTGCCTCGGGCTCGGGGTGCTGTGGTGGTGGGCCGTGCTGCGGCTCGCCGTGGTGCCCGAGGCCGGGGTGCTGGAAGGGGCCGTCGCCGCCGGGGGGTGGGGCCTGAGTCTGCTGCCGGTCCACTGTGCGGCCAAGGGGCGGGCGGTGGGGGCGGTCGCCGACGGGCGGTGGGCGGCTGCCTGGCGGGGGACGCGCGGGGGTCGGGGGGTGCCGGAGAGCGGGGGCGGGGGAGGGAGGCGGCGGGGGCGCGGCCTCGGCCGTGTGCGGCACCGGTGACGGGTGCGCGGTGCGGCCGGTGGGGCGTACGGTCGCGCAGCGCTTGCGGGAGCGCGCGCATGTTTCTCGTCGACCGGTGGGGCGTCAGACGGCCGGGTGCGAGCGGACACGGCGGGTGGCCGGGGAGCCGGGGGCCGGGGCGGGGCCGGTCTGGCAGCTCGGGCACCAGTACGTCGGGCGTTCGCGGGAGCCGTCGCCCTGGTCGGCCACCCGTACGGGTGTTCCGCAGCGCAGACAGGGGCGGCGTGCGCGGCCGTAGACGAAGAGGTCCTGGCCGCGCCGGCCCGTGGTGACGCGGGTGGGGCGGTCGCGGTTCACCTCCAGGAGCCGCTGTGCGAGGACGGGCAGTTTCGCCGCGCGGTCGGCGGGGAGCGCGCCGACGGGCAGCCAGGGAGTGGCGCCGAGGAGGAAGCAGAGCTCGCACTTGTAGACATTGCCGATGCCGGCGAGGTTGCGCTGGTCGAGGAGGGCCTCGCCGAGGGAGCGGGCCGGGTCGGCGAGGAGGTTGGCGAGGGCCCGCTCCGGATCCCAGTCGGGGCCCAGCAGGTCGGGGCCGAGGTGGCCGACGGCCCGTTCCTCCTCGGAGGTGCGCAGGAGTTCCAGGACGGGGAGGCGGTAGCCGACCGCGGTGCGGTCGTCGGTGCCGAGGACGGCCCGGATCTGGTGGGCCGGACCGCCCGTCCAGCGCTGGTCGTTCGCGTACACCTTCCAGGAGCCGTCCATCCGCAGGTGGGAGTGGAGCGTCAGGCCGCCCTCGACGCGGGTGAGGAGGTGCTTGCCGCGCGGGGTGACGTCCAGGACGGTACGGCCGGTGAGGTCGGCGGTGGCGTACTTCGGCACGCGCAGGTCGGAACGGGTCAGCACCTTCCCCGCGAGGGCGGTGTGCAGCCGCCTCGCGGCCTGCCAGACCGTGTCGCCTTCGGGCATGGGTCAAGGGTGGCACGGAGCCGCGGCCGGGCGGCCTCAGGCCCTCAGTCTGAGGCCGCGGGGGGTCGCGATGAAGCCGGCGCCCTCCAGCAGGGTGCCCAGCGGGGCGGTCAGGGCCGAGGCGCCGTTGACGCGTTCCACGGTGACCGTGCCCAGGGAGCCGGCGCGGGCGGCGGCGGCGAGGGCTTCCGCCGCCGCGGGCAGGCGCGGGTCGTCGCCGACGGCGCCCTCGCCGTCCGCGGTGGCGGGCCAGGCCAGCAGGGTCTTGCCGCCGCGCTCCATGTAGAGGGTCAGCTCGCCGTCCACGAGCACCACCAGGGAACCCGCCTTGCGGCCGGGCTTGTGCCCGGCGCCGGTGGGCGGCTCGGGCCAGGACAGGGCGGCGCCGTACGCGTTCGCGGGATCGGCCGCGGCGAGCACCACGGCGCGCGACGCGGGCGAGGGCGTACGCCGGTGGCGGTCGGGGAATCCCGAGGCGTACGGGAAGCCGTCGCCGCCGCGGGGGCCGCCGGCGCCGGGGGAGGCGAGGTCGCGCGGGGAGAGGCGGCCGCCCGGTGCGGTGGGGGCCGCCGGGGAGTCGAAGGCGCCGTCGAGGCCGGGGACGTCCCAGCCGAGATCGTCGGAGGGAGCGGTGTCGGGGAAGGCGAGGCCGTCGGGAGCGCCGCTCTCCCGGGCCGGGGCGGGCGGCGTCTCGTCCCGGTCGCGGGCGTTGGCGACGGCGCGGACCCGGTCCACGGCGCCGTCCATGGCGAACTGTGCCGCGCCGAGGCCCTCCACCACGTAGCCGCGGCGGGCCTGGCCGCTCTCCTCGAAGACGGACAGGACGCGGTACGTCGCCGAGAAACCGCCCTCGATGCCCTCGGCCGAGACCGCGCCCCGGGTCACCACGCCGTGGCGGTCGAGCAGGGCGCGGGCGACGGCGTGGGCGCGGACGGTGGGGTCGGGTTCGTGGCCCGGCAGGAGCGACCAGCGGCCGGCGACGGTCGGAGGGCCGTTGCGGGAGGCCGACCGCGCGGCGGCCGTCAGCGAGCCGTAGCGCCCGCGCGGGACCGCGCGCTTGGCGCGGTGGGCCGTGGAGCCGGCGGTGCGGCCCGAGCCCAGCAGGGCGCGCATCGGCGCGAGCGTGTCGTTGGTGAGCCGGCCCGACCAGGCCAGGTCCCAGACGGCGTCGGCGAGTTGCGGGTCGGTCGCCTCGGGGTGCGTGGTGGCGCGGACCTGGTCGGCGATCTGGCGGAAGAACAGGCCGTAGCCGCCGGCCAGGGCGTCCAGGACGGACTGGTGCAGTGCCGTCAGCTCCAGCGGATGGGGCGCGGGCAGGAGCAGGGGGGCCGCGTCCGCCAGGTACAGGGAGACCCAGCCGTCCTTGCCGGGGAGCGCGCCCGCGCCGGCCCAGAGCACCTCCCCGGAGGCGGTGAGTTCGTCGAGCATCGCCGGGGCGTAGTCGGTCATCCGGGACGGCAGGACGAGCTTCTCCAGGGCGGAGGCCGGCACGGACGCCCCCTGGAGCTGCTCGACCGCGCGCACCAGGCCGTCGACGCCGCGCAGGGCGTGGCCCTTGCCGATGTGCTGCCACTGGGGCAGGAACTGGGCGAAGGCGGCGGGCGGCACGGGTTCGAGTTCGTGCCGCAGGGCGGCCAGGGAGCGGCGGCGCAGCCTGCGCAGGACGGTCGCGTCGCACCACTCCTGGCCGATGCCGGCCGGGTGGAACTCCCCCTGGACCACCCGGCCCCCCGCCGCGAGGCGCTGGAGGGCGCCCTCGGTGACCGCGACGCCCAGGCCGAAGCGGCCGGCGGCGGTCGCCGACGTGAACGGGCCGTGGGTGCGGGCGTACCGCGCCAGAAGGTCGCCCAGCGGGTCCTTCACCGGCTCGGTGAAGGCCTCCGGCACCCCGACCGGCAGGGCGGTGCCGAGGGCGTCGCGCAGCCGGCCCGCGTCCTCGATCGTCGCCCAGTGGTCGGCGCCGGCGACACGGACCCGGATGGCGCGGCGGGCGGCCGCCAGCTCCCGGGCCCAGTCGGGTTCCGCGCCGCGCTCGGCCAGCTCGGCGTCGGTGAGCGGGCCGAGCAGGCGCAGCACGTCCGCGACGCCTTCGGCGTCCTTCACCCGGCGGTCCTCGGTCAGCCACTGGAGCTCCCGCTCCAGTTCGGTGAGCACCTCCGCGTCCAGCAGCTCGCGCAGCTCCGCCTGGCCGAGCAGTTCGGCCAGCAGACGCGAGTCCAGGGAGAGGGCTGCCGCGCGGCGCTCGGCGAGCGGGGAGTCGCCCTCGTAGAGGAACTGGGCGACGTATCCGAACAGCAGGGAGCGGGCGAAGGGGGACGGCTCCGGGGTGGTGACCTCCACCAGACGCACCCTGCGGGACTCCAGGTCGCCCATCAGCTCGACGAGCCCCGGGACGTCGAAGACGTCCTGGAGGCACTCGCGGACCGCCTCCAGGACGATGGGGAACGAGCCGAACTCGCTCGCCACCTGGAGCAGCTGGGCCGCGCGCTGGCGCTGCTGCCACAGCGGGGTCCGCTTGCCGGGATTGCGGCGCGGCAGCAGCAGGGCGCGGGCGGCGCACTCGCGGAAGCGGGCCGCGAACAGGGCGGAGCCGCCGACCTGGTCGGTGACGACCTGGTCGACCTCGCCCTTGTCGAAGACGACGTCCGCCGCACCGACCGGCGCCTGCGCGGCGTCGTACTCCGCGCCCGCCTTCAGCGGCTCCTGGTCGAGCAGCTCCAGCCCCATGAGGTCGGCGTCCGGCAGGCGCAGCACGATGCCGTCGTCGGCGTGCATGACCTGGGCGTCCATGCCGTACCGCTCGGAGAGCCGGGCGCCGAGGGCGAGGGCCCAGGGGGCGTGGACCTGGGCGCCGAAGGGGGAGTGGACGACGACCCGCCAGTCGCCGAGTTCGTCGCGGAAGCGCTCCACGACGATCGTGCGGTCGTCCGGGACGTGGCCGCAGGCCTGGCGCTGTTCGCTCAGGTAGGAGAGCACGTTGTCGGCCGCCCAGGCGTCCAGACCGGCGGTGAGCAGGCGCAGGCGGGCGTCGTCCTCGGGCAGGGAGCCGACCTCGCGCAGGAAGGCGCCCAGCGCGCGGCCCAGTTCCAGCGGGCGGCCCAGCTGGTCGCCCTTCCAGAACGGGAGACGGCCGGGGACCCCGGGGGCGGGGGAGACCAGGACGCGGTCGCGGGTGATGTCCTCGATGCGCCAGGAACTCGTGCCCAGGGTGAAGACGTCGCCGACCCGCGACTCGTAGACCATCTCCTCGTCGAGCTCGCCGACCCGGCCGCCGCCCTTCTTCGGGTCGGCTCCGGCGAGGAAGACGCCGAACAGGCCGCGGTCGGGGATGGTGCCCCCGGAGGTCACCGCGAGCCGCTGCGCCCCCGGGCGGCCGGTGATCGTGCCGGTGACGCGGTCCCACACCACGCGCGGGCGGAGCTCCGCGAAGGCGTCGGAGGGGTAGCGGCCGGCGAGCATGTCGAGGACGGCCGTGAAGGCGGATTCCGGCAGGGCGGCGAAGGGCGCGGCGCGCCGGACCGTGGCGAGCAGGTCGTCGAACGGCCAGGCGTCCATCGCCGTCATGGCGACCAGTTGCTGGGCGAGGACGTCCAGCGGGTTCGCGGGAATCCTGAGGGACTCGATGGCGCCGGTGCGCATGCGCTCGGTGACCACCGCGGCCTGGACGAGGTCGCCGCGGTACTTGGGGAACACCACGCCCGTGGAGACGGCTCCCACCTGGTGGCCGGCCCGGCCGACGCGCTGGAGGCCCGAGGCGACGGAGGGCGGCGACTCGACCTGGACGACCAGGTCGACCGCGCCCATGTCGATGCCCAGCTCCAGGCTGGAGGTCGCCACGACGGCGGGGAGGCGGCCCGCCTTGAGGTCCTCCTCCACGAGCGCGCGCTGCTCCTTGGAGACCGAGCCGTGGTGGGCGCGTGCGATGACCGGCGGGGCGCCCTGGGCCGCGCCGGAGCCGCCCATCAGCTCCGCCGGGGCGTGGTGCTCGTCGAGCGGCTCACCGGTGGCCCGCTCGTAGGCGATCTCGTTGAGGCGGTTGCACAGGCGCTCGGCGAGGCGGCGGGAGTTCGCGAAGACGATGGTGGAGCGGTGCGCCTGGACGAGGTCGGCGATCCGCTCCTCGACGTGCGGCCAGATCGAGGGACGCTCCGCCCCCTCGGAGCCGTCCGCGACCGGGGAACCGCCCAGTTCGCCCAGGTCCTCGACCGGGACGACGACCGAGAGGTCGAACTCCTTGCCGGACTCGGGCTGGACGATCTCCACCTTCCGCCGCGGGGAGAGGTAGCGGGCCACCTCGTCGACCGGGCGGACGGTCGCCGAGAGTCCGATGCGGCGGGCCGGCCTCGGCAGCAGCTCGTCCAGGCGCTCCAGCGAGAGCGCCAGGTGGGCGCCGCGCTTGGTGCCGGCCACGGCGTGCACCTCGTCCAGGATCACCGTCTCGATGCCGGTCAGCGCGTCGCGGGCGGCCGACGTCAGCATCAGGAACAGGGACTCCGGGGTGGTGATCAGGATGTCCGGGGGGCGGGTGGACAGCGCGCGGCGCTCGGCGGCGGGGGTGTCGCCGGAGCGGATGCCGACCTTGACCTCGGGTTCGGGCAGCTCCAGGCGCACGGCCTCCTGGCGGATGCCGGTCAGAGGGCTGCGCAGGTTGCGCTCCACGTCCACGGCCAGGGCCTTGAGCGGGGAGACGTACAGCACGCGGCAGCGCTTCTTCGGGTCGGCCGGCGGGGGAGCCGAGGCCAGCTGGTCCAGGGCGGCGAGGAACGCGGCGAGGGTCTTGCCGGAGCCGGTCGGGGCCACCACCAGCACGTCCGAGCCCTCGTGGAGGGCCTGCCACGCGCCCGCCTGGGCCGCGGTGGGCGCGGAGAACGCCCCCGTGAACCAGGCGCGGGTCGCGGGGGAGAAGCCGTCCAGGGCTCGGTGCGCGTTGCTGACCATGCGTCCATCGTGCACCCGGGGTCTGACAACGGGGCCGGGGCGGGGCCGGGACGGGTGCGGCGCGGGGCGACGGGCGGGGGGGAACGGGGTGTCGGGCTGGAAGGGGGTGTCGGGCGGCCGGACCTGGACATGCCGGACAGGAGCGCTTCGGGCCGGGGTGGGGGTGGGCGCCGAGCGTTCGGGGCAGGGGCGCCGAGCGGGCGGGGTCGGGCGGAGGGCGCGCGGAACGGTGCGCAGAATGGGGGTATGGCGGGATCGGGTGAGGTGGCGCGGCACTGGCGGTACGCCGAGCTGCCCGGGGTCGACCTGCTGCGCGCCCGGTACGTGCGGAAGAACTTCGTGCGGCACACCCACGAGCACTTCGTGATCGCCGGGATCGCCGAGGGCGTGGAGGTCTTCCACCACGGTGGGGGTGATCAGTACGCGGGAGCCGGCGCGCTCGCGCTGGTCAACCCCGATACGCCGCACACCGGACGGGCGGGGGTCCCCGAGGGGTGGCGGTACGGGGCGGTGTACCCCTCCGTGGAGGTCGTGGCCGGCATCGCCGCCGAGACGACCGGCCTGCGCGGCACGCCGGGCTTCGTGCGCCCGGTGCTCGACGATCCACAGGCCGTCCGGCTGGTGCACCAGGTGCTGCGGGCCGCCGACGAGGGCAACGCGCTGGCCGCCGACACGCTGCTGCGCGTGGCCGTGACGCGGCTGCTGCGGTCGAACGGCGGGTCGCTGCCCGTTCGGCGGGTGCGTACGGCCGGGGGCCTGGTCGCCGTACGCGCGCGTGCCGTGCTGGAGGAGCGGATGGCCGACCCGCCGACGCTGGAGCAGCTCGCGCGGGAGCTGGAGACCGGTCCGTTCGCGCTGCTGCGCGCGTTCCGCGACACCTACGGGATGCCGCCCCACACCTGGCTCACCGACGCGCGGGTGCGTCGGGCGCGGCGGCTGCTGGACGCGGGCAGGGCACCCGCGGAGGCGGCCCTCGCGGTGGGGTTCACGGACCAGCCGCACCTCAACCGTCACTTCGCCCGGATCGTGGGAGTGCCGCCGGGCGCCTACCAGCGTGAGCGCAAGAACGTACAAGACGCGCGGCGGTGACCGCTCCTACCGTCCGACGTGTGGCGGAACAGGCAGAAAAAGCACGTCGGACAGCTCGCTCGGACACCGGTGACGGCCGCCGGTACGGCAGGCCGGACGCCGCCGTCGTACGGGACGCCCTCGGCGTCGGGGTCGCCGTCGGCCTCTCCGGGTTCGCCTTCGGGGTGACCTCGGCGGGCAGCGGCCTCACCGTGTGGCAGAGCTGTGCGCTCAGCCTGCTGGTGTTCACGGGCGCGTCCCAGTTCGCGCTCGTCGGGGCGCTCGCGGCGGGCGGCAGCCCCCTCACGGCGGCCGCCGGTGCCTTCTTCCTGGGCGTGCGCAACGCGTTCTACGGCCTGCGCCTGTCGCAGGTGCTGGCCCTGCCGCGCGCGGTGCGTCCGTTCGCCGCCCAGTGGGTGATCGACGAGACGACGGCCGTCTCGCTGGCGCAGCGCGACCGGCGGGGTGCGCGGATCGGCTTCGCGGTCACCGGGCTCAGCCTCTATGTGCTGTGGAACCTCACCACGCTGCTGGGCGCCCTGGGGGCCGAGGCACTCGGGGACACCGACGCCTGGGGGCTCGACGCGGCCGGCCCGGCCGTGTTCCTGGCGCTCCTCGCCCCCATGCTGAAGACCCGCACCGACCGGGCCGCGGCCGCTCTCGCGGTCGTGCTGGGGCTCGGTCTGCTGCCCGTCCTGCCCGGCGGTGTGCCGGTCCTGGTGGCCGCGCTCGCCGCCCCGCTCGCCCTCTGGGGCGAGGGCCGTCGCGCGGGGCGTCCGCGGAACCGTCAGGAGGGCGGGCGATGAACATCTGGATCGCGATCGTGGCGACCGCCCTCGGCTGCTACGCCGTCAAGCTCGCCGGGCTGCTCGTTCCCGCCGGGGTGCTCGAACGGCCCCTGGTGCGCAGGCTCGCGGCCCTGCTGCCCGTGGCCCTGCTCGCCGCCCTCACGGCCCAGCAGACGTTCGCCGACGGGCGGGCGCTGGTGCTGGACGCGAGGACGGCGGGGCTCGCCGCGGCGGCCGTGGCGCTCGCCCTGCGGGCGCCGTTCCTGCTCGTCGTCGCGGCGGCCGTGGTGGTGACGGCCGGGGTGCGGGCCGTGGGGGGATGAGGGCGGCCGGGATGCCGGTCCTCGGAGACCGGTGGTGCCGGTCGGGTGGTGAAGGTGGCGGGGGCGGTCTTCGGACGGCGGGGGCGGTCGGACGGCGGGTGGCGGCCGGGTGGCGGGTGGCGGCCGGGTGGCGGGTGGCGGCCGGGTGGCGGTGGCGGTCGGGGCGGCCGGCCGTGGTGCGGACGCGGTCCGGCGTCAGCCGATGGGGCGTCCGTACGACCTCAGGGTGCGCAGGGCCTCGATGGTCACCACGGGACGTGACTCCAGGTCGGTTCCCGGCGCCCAGCGGCGCCACCGGATCGGCCAGCCGCCGTCCTGCTGCTGGTCGGCGGCGAGGAAGTCCAGGGACCGCTCCATCTCGTCGTCGGTGAACCACGCGCGCGCGAGAGAGCCGGGCGTGCGGGCGTAGTCGTGGGGGAAGTGGTGTTCGCCGGGGGCGTAGCCGGGCGGGACCGGGTGCGTGTCGCGCCGGTCCGGGTCCAGCACGGCGAGCCGCTGGGCCCGGACCAGGCGGCCGAGACGGTCGGCGGCCGCCTCCGCGCGCGGGCGGTCGGGCGCGGAGTCGAGGAACGCCACAGCGGCCTGGATCTCGTAGGGGTGGGACGTCTCCAGGGAGTCCACCGCCTGCCAGCAGAAGTCGGTGGCCCTGAAGAGCCAGGCGTGCCAGACCTCGTTGCCGTGCAGGACGCCCACCGCCGGACCGGTGGCCAGCAGCTCACTGGGCGGGTCGTCCACGATCGGGACGAACGGAGCGGCGGGATAGCCGCGCTGGCCGGGACGGATCGCCGGGAGCGCGCCGTCGGGGTTGGAGACGGAGGTGAGGTAGCGGCACACCTGTTCCACGCGCCGGCCCGCGCAGCGGCCCAGCGAGTCCAGGACGCGCAGGGCGCGCACCACGTGCAGGGGCTGGCTGACGGGCCCGCGCAGATCGGGCTCCAGCGCGTGGCCGTATCCGCCGTCCTCGTTGCGGTAGGCGTCGAGCGCGGTCTCCGCGGGTTCGGCGCCGCCGTGCAGGAAGTGGTACGCGAAGAGGCGCTGCTCCAGCACGCGCGCGGTGAGCCAGACGAAGTGCTCGGCGCGGAAGAGCGGGGTGGGCGCCGGGGGCGCCGGGGGGAGTGGGGATGCTCCGGTTTCGGCCATGGAGCAGACCGTAGGACGGAAAGCGGTGTCGGCAGGCGGTCACGGCCGGGGCCACCCCCGGGGGCGGGATACTGGTGTCATGCGGTTGACGGTCTTCTGGCAGCGGATGGCGGAGCACTTCGGTACGGGCTACGCCGACACCTTCGCGCGCGATCACGTGATGGCCGAGCTCGGCGGGCGGACGGTGCACGAGGCGCTGGCGGCCGGCTGGGACGCGAAGGACGTGTGGCGCGTGGTGTGCGCGGTGATGAACGTTCCGCCGGAGAAGCACTGATCAGCGGTGAAGATCGCAGAGGGCTCTCCGATTGTCGGTGCGGTGGGCGAGACTTGAGCCGTGGCACCCACTGACGAGTCCGGGCAGGCCGGCCCGCACACCTCCCCGTCGGACACGACGTCGCCCGCCCTGCCTCCGGTCGGCGGCGTGGCCGCGTCGGGCGCGCGCATGCCGCGATGGCTCCCGCGCGCGATGGTGCTCGCACTCGCCCTCTTCGGCGTGTTCCAACTGGGCACCTGGGCCTTCCACCAGGTCATAGGCCTGCTGATCAACGTCCTCATCGCGTTCTTCCTGGCCCTGGCCATAGAACCCGCGGTGAGCCGGATGGCCGCCCACGGCATACGCAGGGGGCTCGCCACCTTCTTGGTCTTCCTCGGCCTGCTGATCGTGGTCGCGGGCTTCTTCACCCTGCTCGGCTCGATGCTCGCGGGACAGATCATCAGGATGATCGAGGGCTTCCCGGAGTACCTCGACTCCGTGATCAACTGGATCAACACGACGTTCCACACCGAGCTCAGACGCGTGGACATCCAGGAGGGACTGCTCCACTCGGACTGGCTGAAGAGGTACGCGCAGAACAGCGCCGCCGGTGTCCTGGACGTGTCCACGCAGGTCCTCGGCGGCCTCTTCCAACTGCTGACGATCGGGCTGTTCTCGTTCTACTTCGCCGCCGACGGACCCCGGCTGCGCCGCGCGCTCTGCTCCGTACTGCCGCCCGCGCGGCAGGCCGAGGTGCTGCGCGCGTGGGAGATCGCCGTCGACAAGACCGGCGGCTACCTGTACTCGCGCGGGCTGATGGCGCTGATCTCCGGAGTGGCCCACTACGTCCTGCTGGAGGCGCTCGGCATCCCGTACGCGCCGGTCCTCGCGGTGTGGGTGGGGGTGGTGTCGCAGTTCATCCCGACCATCGGCACGTATCTCGCGGGCGCGCTCCCCATGCTGATCGCCTTCACGGTCAGCCCGCTGTACGCGGTGTGGGTGCTGATCTTCGTCGTGGTCTACCAGCAGTTCGAGAACTACATGCTCCAGCCCAAGCTGACCTCGAAGACCGTCGACATCCACCCTGCCGTGGCCTTCGGCTCGGTCGTCGCCGGCACCGCCCTCCTCGGCGCGGTCGGCGCGCTGATCGCCATCCCCGCGGTCGCCACGCTGCAGGCGTTCCTGGGCGCGTACGTGAAGCGGTACGACGTCACGGACGACCCCCGGGTGCACGGCCACCGCAGACGGGGCGAGGGGCCGGGGCCGCTCACGCGGGCGCGAGAGCTGTGGTCCAGGTCGCGGGAGCGCATCGCGGGGCGGCGGCGGGAGTCCGGCTGACGAGCCGCGGCCACGCGGCCGCGTGGCCGCGAGCCGCGGACCTGTGACATCGAGGAGGCCCTCAGACCCCGGTGGTGCGGGGCGTGGGTGCCCGGGCAGTGCTCGGTGTGCCGGGTGGTGCGCTTGACACGAAAATCGAACATCCATTCTTATTGGGGTTCCGGCGGAGCTCTCGGTGGGGATTTCGTCCTGGTTTGGGTAGGAAGAGAACCGAGTTATCCACAGGCCGGACCGGCGTCGGGGCGCATTGTCAGTGGCAGGCGTTAGCGTCTTTGACGTGAAGCGATCGACTCAAGCAAACCGGGTGGAACCCATGGCAGGAACCGACCGCGAGAAGGCCCTGGATGCCGCACTCGCACAGATTGAACGGCAATTCGGCAAGGGCGCGGTCATGCGCATGGGCGAGCGGTCCAAGGAGCCCATCGAGGTCATCTCGACCGGGTCGACCGCGCTCGACGTGGCCCTCGGCGTCGGCGGTCTGCCGCGCGGCCGCGTCGTGGAGATCTACGGACCGGAGTCCTCCGGTAAGACCACGCTGACCCTGCACGCCGTGGCCAATGCCCAGAAGGCCGGCGGCCAGGTCGCGTTCGTGGACGCGGAGCACGCCCTCGACCCCGAGTACGCGCGCAAGCTCGGCGTCGACATCGACAACCTCATCCTCTCCCAGCCCGACAACGGCGAGCAGGCCCTGGAGATCGTGGACATGCTGGTCCGCTCCGGTGCCCTCGACCTGATCGTCATCGACTCCGTCGCCGCGCTCGTCCCGCGCGCGGAGATCGAGGGTGAGATGGGCGACAGCCACGTCGGTCTGCAGGCCCGCCTGATGAGCCAGGCCCTGCGGAAGATCACCAGTGCGCTCAACCAGTCCAAGACCACCGCGATCTTCATCAACCAGCTCCGCGAGAAGATCGGTGTGATGTTCGGCTCCCCCGAGACCACGACCGGTGGCCGGGCGCTGAAGTTCTACGCCTCGGTGCGCATCGACATCCGCCGCATCGAGACCCTGAAGGACGGCACGGAGGCGGTCGGCAACCGCACCCGCTGCAAGGTCGTCAAGAACAAGGTCGCGCCGCCCTTCAAGCAGGCCGAGTTCGACATCCTCTACGGCCAGGGCATCAGCCGCGAGGGCGGTCTGATCGACATGGGCGTGGAGCACGGCTTCGTCCGCAAGGCCGGCGCCTGGTACACGTACGAGGGCGACCAGCTCGGCCAGGGCAAGGAGAACGCCCGCAACTTCCTCAAGGACAACCCCGACCTCGCCAACGAGATCGAGAAGAAGATCAAGGAGAAGCTGGGCGTCGGTGTGCGCCCGGAGGAGCCCGCCGCCGAGCCGGGCGCGGACGCGGCGGCCGCCACGGGCACGGCCGCCGACGACGCCAAGACGGTTCCCGCTCCCGCCGCCAAGGCCGCCAAGACCAAGGCCACGGCTGCCAAGAGCTGACCCGTGACACGACGAACGGACTGGGCCGAGTACGACGCCCACCCCGGCGTCCCCCGGGAGCCGGGGAGCCGGGACGGCGCCGGCCTCGCCCGGGGCGGCGACGACCGGCCGCCGGCCGACGGCCGCCGCTACGGGAGCGACGACGGCGGCCGGGGCGGTGCACGCGGCGAGCGTGGACGCCGCCGGCGCGGTTTCGGGGAGCCGTCCACCGAGGACGAAGGCACCTTCACCTCGTCGAGGGCCGGGAAGGGGGAGCCTTCAGGGGACCCGGCTGAGCGGGCACGGGCGATCTGCCTGCGCCTGCTCACCGGGACCCCGCGCACGCGGAAACAACTCGCCGACGCGCTGAGCAAGCGGGAGATTCCGGATGACGTGGCCGAGGAGGTGCTCTCCCGCTTCGAGGAGGTCGGGCTCATCAACGACAGCGCCTTCGCGGACGCCTGGGTCGAATCCCGGCACCACGGCCGTGGACTGGCCCGGCGCGCGCTGGCGCAGGAACTGCGGACCAAGGGTGTCGACTCCACGCTGATCGACGAGGCGGTCTCCCAGCTCGACTCCGAGCGTGAGGAAGCGACCGCCCGCGAACTCGTCGACCGCAAACTGCGCTCGACCCGCGGCCTCGACCGCGACAAAAGGCTCCGCCGCCTCGCCGGGATGCTCGCGCGCAAGGGCTACTCCCAGGGCATGGCCCTGCGCGTGGTCCGGCAGGCGCTGGAGGAGGAGGGCGAGGACACGGACTTCCTCGAGGACGGGGACTTCTGAGGCCGGCCCCGGCCCCGGCAGTGGGCCCTGGCCCCGATCCGGCCTTGGCCCCGATCCGGCCTTGGGCCCGCGGCCCGACCCTGCCCCGGCACGCGGCCATGACGGGGGCGTCGGGCCGCCGTTCGCCGTTCCCGAGCTGATGACTCCACCATCGCCGTCGTCAACACGTTGGCCATGTCCGTCTCCGAACGGGTGAGCGAGTTCGCGCTGCTGCGTCTCGCCGGGGCTACCCGCCGTCAGGTGCTGGGCGTGCTCCGCATGAGGCCCTGTCCCTGCTGCTCCTCGTCACGCCCCTGGCAGCGCCGTCGCCCTGTCCGTCCGGACGGCGTTCAGCGTCGGCATGACGGGCCGGGCCGCGCCCTCGGTCACGTCCCTCGCCTACGTCACGGTCGTCGCCGGGGCCGCGGCTCCTCGCGCTCGTCGCGACCGCGCTGCCCGGCCGTGTGGCGCTCAGGGTTCGCGCGGTGACGGTGGCCACGGCCAAGGGGTGACCCGGGCGGAGCGGCCCGCCCCGCCTGTCGAGCGTTCGAGGCTAGGGGATGTCGCGCCGGACGAGCCCCCTGCGGAGCGCAGGATTACCTTGCGTTCCCGGGAGGGTGAGGTCCCGACGGCCCGGTTGTACCGTCTGCCTCCGTCGCGCCGCCGCAGGGAGCCCTTCGGTCCTGTGCGAACCCCTGGTCTCGTGACCCTCATGCCCGCACAGCCGCCGCGACCCGCACATCCCATACCACCTCGCACATCCCACACCACTCGCACATCGCACTTCACCTCGCATGTCCACTTCACTCGCACGTCCCACCACCTCGCCCATCGGCGCATGCCACGTCACCTCACGCATGCCATCCACCTCGCACGCCCCACTCCACCCGCACGTCCGAAAGGCGCCCAGCCATGCCCGTGTCCGTCCGCTCCCGAAGACCGCTGGTCGCCTCCGCCCTCGGCATCTGCCTGCTGAGCGGCTGCGGACTGTGGGCGCCGCAGGAGACCACGGGCGGCGTCACCGGGCAGATCACGCTCGGCTTCGTCAACGGCGGCACCTCCGAGTTCCACACCTGTCTCCAGGAGTCCGTCCGGCTCACGGCGCGCAACAACAACGTGGAGCTGCTCACGGCGAACTCGCGTCAGGACGCCGCGACGGAGGCCGCCAACATCGAGGATCTGATCGCCTCGGACGTCGACGCCCTGATCGTGCAGACCGTCGACGTGGACGCCCTCAAGGGCGACATCGCCAAGGCCAGGAAGGCGGGTGTGCCGATCTTCCTCACCTCGGTCGCCCCCGACGACACCTCCGACATCCTCGGTGCCGTCGTCGTCGACCTGGAGGAGGTGGGGAAGCTGGACGCCGGGTGGATCGAGAAGGACGCCGGCGGCCGCGCGGTGTCGGTCGGGGTGATCGCGGGAGCCCCCGGCGCCGCCTCCGACGTTCTCGTCGACGCCTTCACCGACGGGCTTCCGGACAGTGCCGAGGTCGTCGCCAGCCGGCCCGGCATGTACGACCCCGACACGGCGCGGACCGTGGCCGCGGACATGGTGCGGGACCATCCCGACCTGGACTACGCGTTCGTCGCCAACGAGGAGATGGCGTTCGCCGCCCGGAAGGCCTTCGACGCGGCCGGCGCGAAGGACGTCCGGATCGTGACGGTCAACGGCACCGACGAGGCGCTGGCCGCGCTCAAGGACGGCCGGTTCTCCGCCACCGTCTCCAACTCGGCCGCCGACACGGGCGAGCTGGCCGTGGAGAACGTCATCTCGCTGCTCCGCAAGGAGCGGGCCGACAAGATCGAGGCCACTCCCGTCCGCCTCGTCACCGCAAACAACGCGGACACGGCCCCGCTGTACTGCCCGCCGGCCGGCTGAGCCCCACGCGCGCGTGGGGCCCCCGCCCGTCCCGCTCCACGGCTCTACGGCGTCACCGGCAGCCCCGCCGCCCGCCATGCCTGGAATCCGCCCACCAGGTCGGTGGCCCGGTGCAGACCCAGCCGGTGCAGGGAGGCGGCGGCGAGGCTCGACGCGTAGCCCTCGTTGCAGACCACGACGATCCGCAGGTCGTGGCCGGTGGCCTCGGGGGCGCGGTGACTGCCCTGGGGGTCGAGGCGCCACTCCAGTTCGTTGCGTTCGACGACCAGGGCTCCGGGGATCAGACCGTCCCGCTCACGCAGGGCCGCGTACCGGATGTCCACGAGCAGCGCCTCGCCCGCGTGGGCGGCCTCGTAGGCCTCCCGGGCCTCCACGCGCGCGTACCCGGAACGCACCTGTTCGAGCAGCTCGTCGATGCCCGGGGGCCGCGCACCGCTCACTGCCAGTCCTCCGGGCGCTCGACCTGCTCCAGACGCAGGACCTGTCCGGTGCGGCTGTAGCGGCGGATGCGGGGCAGCGGCGGGTAGTAGGCGTGCACGGAGATCGCGTGTTCCTCCGTGGACTCGTTGAGCACTTCGTGGACGTGGTGGTGTCCGAAGGCGCGGCCCTTTCCGGCCGGAAGCCGGCGCTCCCGGTCCACGCCCTCCGTCAGCTCCAGGGTCTTCCAGCCGTCGGTGGGCAGCCGCGCGGCGAGCGAGTGCTCCTTCAGCTCGCCCCGCGCGGTGAGGAAGGCGCCCAGCGAGTCGGCGTGGTCGTGCCAGCCGGTGCCGGTGCCGGGCGGCCATCCGATCAGCCAGGCCTCGCTGCCGCCGGGCCCCTCCAGGCGCACCCAGGTGCGGCCTTCGGGGTCGAGGGGGAGCGAGGCGATCAGATCGGTGTCGGCGGCCGTACGCCGGACGAAGTCGAGGAGGTCCGCCTGCGTGGGCGCGGCGACGGGCGCGGCGGCAGAGAAGGAGACAGGGGCGGAGGCAGGGGTGGAGGCAGGGTCGACGGAGGGGGAGACAGACACGGGTACCGTCCTGGGAACGTTCGCGGAGGAGCGCGCGACGGCGCGGGAGCGCTCGGCGGGGCGCGCAGGGGGAGAAGGTTGCGAATTCAGCAGGACGGACGACACACGCAGCCCGCGTAGCGGACGAGGTCCATGTGGACCCTCCGCCACAGGCGCACATCGGTGTCGGTCACGATCCGGAGTACACCATGCCGGTGCACACCGGTCAACTCGCTGTCACCATGCGGACCGCACGGTGACGGTGTGTGCCGGCGGGCGGCCGCCGATCGCGGCGGCCGTCGCTCGTACCGCTACTTCGCCCCCGCCCCGGCCTCGGCGCCCGCCCCGGCGTCGGCCCCGGCTCCGGCCTGCGCGCCGGCCGGACCGCCCACCGCCGCCTCCGCCGCCGCGTACAGGTCGGCCGGGCGCACCCCGCCCAGCGCCGCGACGAGATGGCCGTCGGGCCGGATCAGCAGGACGGTGTGGGCGGCCGCCCCCGGGTAGCTCTCGGCCACCAGCAGCTCGGCCGGACAGGGCAGCGCCGTCACGGCGGCGGCGAGCCGGGGCATGACCCCGGCGCCCACCCAGTGCTTGCGCTCCCACACCCCCGTGCCCGGTGCGATCAGCAGGACGAGCAGGGCGCCCCGGCCCAGCCGGTCCGCCAGCCGTACGGAGGAGCCGTCCTCCGCCGTCACCCGTACGTCCTCCACCGGCGAGCCGGGGAGCGTGTCCACGGAGACCTCCGACTCCAGCCGCCCGGGCGCGAGGGGGGAGGCGGCGTACGTGCCCGGCGCGCCCAGCGGGCCGCGGCCCAGATGACCGTCCGTGAGCAGCGCGTCGTGACCGCGGCCGGAGCCGGGGACGTACGCCCTTATGCCGCCGCCGCTCCGCAGCAGCGGCAGTGCCTGGTCGGCGGCGCGCAGCCGGGCGGCGACCACCGCGCGGCGTTCCGTCTGGTAGCTGTCGAGCAGTCCCTCGTGCGGCCCGTGGTGCCAGGCGAGGGCCAGCTTCCAGGCGAGGTTGTCGGCGTCCCGCAGGCCCTCGTCGAGGCCCTGGGTGCCGAGCGCGCCGAGCAGGTGGGCGGCGTCCCCGGCGAGGAAGACCCGTCCCGCGCGCCAGCGGCGGGCCAGCCGGTGGTGGACCGTGTGCACCCCGGTGTCGAGCAGTTCGTACACGGGGGCCGTCTCGCCGCTCCATCCCGTGAGGGTCTCGCGGATCCGGCCGACCAGCAGCTCCGGCGTGACGAGGTCCTTGCCGGGCGGCAGCAGCCAGTCCAGCCGCCAGACGCCGTCCGGCAGCGGACGTCCGGTGACCTCCCCGGCGGACGGTCCGGACGTCCGCCAGGGCGGCATCCGGTGGAGCAACGCCTCACCGGCCCAGGGGAGTTCCGTGCGCAGCGCGGCGACGGCGTGCCGTTCCACCGCCGTACGGCCGGGGAAGCGGATGTCCTGGAGCTTGCGGACCGTGGAGCGGGGGCCGTCGCAGCCGACCAGGTAACTCCCGCGCCACCACGTGCCCCGGGGGCCCCGGGTGTGGGCCGTGACGCCGGAAGGTTCCTGCTCCAGGGCGTCCAGGCGGCTGTCCACGGCGATCCGCACCAGCCGCTCGCGCGCGAGGGCGGCGCGCAACGCGCCCGTCAGCACGTGCTGGGCCAGGTGCAGCGGGGCCGGTCCGCCGTCCTCGAAGGTGATCTCGCGCGTCACCTGCCGGCGCCGCATCGCCCGCCATCCGGTCCAGCGCAGCCCGGCCCCGGCCAGGGACGTTCCGGTGAGCCGCTCGACGAGGGCCGTGGTGTCGTGGCGCAGGACGACGGTGCGTGCGAGGCGCGGCTCGTCCTTGCCCGGGCCCTCGTCGAGGACGATCGAGGGAACCTCCTGACGTGCCAGTGCCAGGGCGAGCGTGAGCCCCACGGGCCCCGCTCCGACGATGATCACCGGTTCCACGGCGTGGCGCCCCCTGCCCGCGACGGTGTCCTCAGGGACGTGGGTGAACAAGAGGTTGGAGCAGGGTGCACGATCACAGAACGTATGCAACCCATTGCCACCGCTTGCGTCAAGCGACGGAGGCAGTGGCGAGCACGCCACTGCCTCCGTACAGGTCACGCCGCCTGAGTGCGCGTCAGGCCTTGTCGGCCTGGCCCGCCCCGTGGAGGCCGCCGACCTCCGCCGCGTTGATGTCGTCGACGTCCTCGGCGCCGAGCACCGCGCCCGTGCCGCGCTTGCTGCGCCGCAGGCGGCCCTCCAGCCAGGAGGCGAAGGAGGTGAGGAGGAAGTTCAGGACGATGAAGATGATCGCCACGACGATGAAGCTGGGGACGACGTTGGCGTAGTTGGCCGCCAGCGTGCTGCGCGCGTTCAGCAGCTCGGTGAACCCGAGCATCACGCCGCCCAGCGCGGTGTCCTTCACGATGACCACGAGCTGGCTGACGATGGCCGGCAGCATCGCGGTGACCGCCTGCGGCAGCAGGATGCTGGTCATCGTCTGGCCCTTGCGCAGACCGATCGCGTACGCGGCCTCCGTCTGGCCCCTGGGCAGGGCGAGGATGCCGGCCCGGACGACCTCGGCGAGGACCGAGGCGTTGTACAGCACCAGGCCGGTGACGACGGCGTACAGGGGCCGGTCCTCGCTGCTGACGCCCGTGGAGCGGACGTAGAACTCGTTGGCGAACAGCATCAGCAGCAGCACCGGGATGGCCCGGAAGAACTCGACCACCACGCCGGCCGGGACGCGCACCCAGCGGTGGTCGGACATACGGGCGATGCCGAAGAACGCGCCCAGCGGGAGGGCGATGACCATGGAGAGCGCCGCGGCCTTCAGGGTGTCGCCGAGGCCGGGCAGCAGGTAGGTCGTCCATGCCTGGGAGGTGGTGAACGGCTCCCACAGCGCCCATTCGAGCTGCTTCTTGTCGTCCATCTTCTGCCAGATCCACCACAGCGCCAGGACCAGGAGGACCACGAAGAGGACCGAGAGGAGGACGTTGCGCCGCCGGGCGCGCGGTCCGGGGGTGTCGTAGAGGACCGAGCTCATCGCTTCACCGCCAGTCGCTTGCCGAGCCAGCCGAGCAGCAGGCCGGTGGGAAGGGTCAGGACCACGAAACCGAAGGCGAAGACCGCGCCGATGGCCACCGTCTGGGCCTCGTTCTCGATCATCTCCTTCATCAGGTAGGCGGCTTCGGCCACGCCGATCGCGGCCGCCACCGTGGTGTTCTTGGTCAGGGCGATCAGGACGTTGGCCAGGGGGCCGATGACCGAGCGGAACGCCTGCGGCAGCACGATGAGCGACAGCGTCTGGGTGAAGCTCAGCCCGATCGCGCGCGCCGCCTCGGCCTGGCCGAGCGGCACGGTGTTGATGCCGGACCGGATCGCCTCGCAGACGAAGGCCGCGGTGTAGGCGACCAGACCGAGCACCGCGAGACGGAAGCCCTGGAGTTTGAAGTCGTCGGCCGCGCCCATCGTCATGCCGAAGATGTCGGCGAGGCCGAGCGAGGTGAACACGATGATGACGGTCAGGGGGATGTTCCGGACGATGTTGACGTAGGCGGTGCCGAACCCGCGCATCAGCGGGACCGGGCTGACCCGCATCGCGGCCAGCAGGGTGCCCCAGACCAGGGAGCCGACGGCGGAGAGGAGGGTCAGCTGGACCGTCATCCAGAACGCCGCGAGGACGTCGTAGCCTTCAAGAAAGTCGAACACGATCTCCCGCGCTTCCGGGTGTGTGGCGTACGTGGAGGGAGGGCGGACGCGCCGCCGCCGTGATCGCGGCGGACGGCGGCGCGCCCGCGGAACCCCACGTCGGCCGCGGGATTCCGGGTCCGGTCGGCATCCTCCCGTCGGCCCGCCCCTCGGGCGGACGACGGGAGGGCGCCGGCCGGACCTACGGCAGCGAATGCCGCATGGCGTGCGGAGGACGCCTCATGTGACGACGCCTTACTTGACGACGACACCGATCTTCGGCGCCGGCTCGTTCTCGTAGTTCGCCGGGCCGAAGTTGGCGTCGACCGCCTTCTCCCAGGAGCCGTCGGAGACCATCTTCTCCAGCGCGGTGTTGATCTTGTCGACGGTGGCGGTGTCGCCCTTCTTGACGCCGATGCCGTAGTTCTCGTTGCTGAGCTTCTCGCCCACCAGCTTGAACTGGCCCTTGTACTTGTCCTGCGCGGCGAAGCCCGCGAGGATCGAGTCGTCCGTGGTCAGCGCGTCGACCGCGCCGCTCTGGAGACCGGCGACGCACTCCGAGTAGCCGCTGTACTCACGCAGGTTGGCCTTCGGCGCGATCTTGTCCTTGACGTTCTGCGCCGAGGTCGAGCCGGTCACGGAACACAGGTTCTTGCCGTTGAGGTCCGCGCCCTTGGCGATGTCGGCGTCCGCCTTGACCAGCAGGTCCTGGTGGGCCAGCAGGTACGGGCCCGCGAAGTCGACCTTCTGCTTGCGCTCGTCGTTGATCGAGTACGAGGCCACGATGAACTTTACGTCGCCACGGGCGAGCGCGTTCTCGCGGTCGGCGCTCTTGGTCTCGACGAACTCGATCTGGTCCGCGTCGTAGCCGAGCTCCTTCGCCACGTACGTCGCCACGTCGACGTCGAAACCGGAGAAGGAACCGTCCGGCTCCTTCAGGCCGATACCGGGCTGGTCGTACTTGATGCCGATCTTGATCTTCTCGCCGCCGCTGGACCCGGAGCCGCTGGAGGCGTCCTTGTCGTCGCCGCCGCACGCGGTGGCGGACAGGGCGAGGGCGAGGACGGCGGCCGAGGCGGCGGTGACCTTGCGAAGCTTCATGGTGAACTTCCTTTGGGTGGTGCCTTCGGGTGACGAAGGGTTACGGGCCGTCGAAAGGCGGGTGACGCAGGTCGTCGGGCGCGCCGGGGCGCGTCAGTGGTGCAGGATCTTCGACAGGAAGTCCTTGGCGCGGTCGCTGCGCGGGTTGCTGAAGAACTGGTCGGGCGCGGCCTGTTCGACGATGCGGCCGTCCGCCATGAACACCACGCGGTTCGCGGCCGACCGGGCGAAGCCCATCTCATGGGTCACGACGATCATGGTCATGCCGTCCCGGGCGAGCTGCTGCATGACCTCCAGCACCTCGTTGATCATCTCCGGGTCCAGGGCGGAGGTCGGCTCGTCGAAGAGCATGACCTTCGGTTCCATGGCCAGCGCCCGCGCGATCGCGACGCGCTGCTGCTGGCCGCCGGACAGCTGCGCGGGGTACTTGTCGGCCTGGGTGCCCACGCCGACCCGGTCCAGCAGCTCGCGGGCCCGCTCCGCGGCCTGCTTCTTGTCGGTCCTGCGGACCTTGACCTGCCCCAGCATCACGTTCTCGAGCACCGTCTTGTGCGCGAACAGGTTGAAGGACTGGAAGACCATGCCGACGTCGGCGCGCAGCCGGGCCAGCGCCTTGCCCTCCTGGGGCAGCGGCTTCCCGTCGATGGTGATCGTCCCCGCGTCGATCGTCTCCAGGCGGTTGATGGTGCGGCACAGGGTGGACTTCCCGGACCCGGAGGGTCCGATGACCACGACGACCTCACCGCGCTCGATCGTCAGATCGATGTCCTGGAGAACGTGCAACGCGCCGTAGTGCTTGTTGACGCTCTTCAGGACGACCAGTTCGCCGGGCGCGGCCGCGTCTTCCTTGGCCACCGATACTTCGGTCATCGCTCTCAGGCTCCGTCCTCCTCGGTTTCGGAGGACAGTAGTAACCAGTCTCGACCAGCGTCATTACATCTGAGAAAGATCTGAGCATCACGATCCGATAGCAATCGGACACGTGTCGTAGCACTGGTGATCAGCGCGCGTATCGGCCGGATAACGGAAGCGGCGCGCAACCGGAACGCACTTGACGGCGTCCTCGTCCATCAGCGTGACTGCCATGGTGCGCACGCGAGTGCGCACCGCTGTCGCGCGCGGAACCGCACGCCCCGGGTGCACGACCGGGTCTACCGGGCCGGGCCGTACGACCGATGAACCGAAGGGGGCCGGGATGAGGCTGCTGCTCGTCGAGGACGACAACCATGTCGCCGCCGCGCTGTCCGCGGTCCTGAGGCGGCACGGTTTCGACGTCACCCACGCGCGCAGCGGCGAGGAGGCGCTCCGCGCGCTGGTCCCGGAAGGCCCCGGTTTCGGCGTCGTCCTGCTCGACCTCGGCCTGCCCGACCAGGACGGCTACGAGGTCTGCGGCAAGATCCGCAAACGCACCTCCACCCCGGTCATCATGGTGACGGCCCGCTCCGACGTGCGCTCGCGCATCCACGGCCTCAACCTCGGCGCCGACGACTACGTGGTGAAGCCCTACGACACCGGGGAGCTCCTCGCCCGGATCCACGCCGTCAGCCGGCGCACCGTCCCGGAGGACCCGGCCGAGGCCGGCGAGGGCGCGCTCGGCCTCGGGCCGGTGCGGATCGAACTGCCCACCCGGCGCGTCACCGTGGACGGGACGGTGGTCCAGCTCACCCGCAAGGAGTTCGACCTCTTGGCCCTGCTCGCGCAGCGCCCCGGCGTCGTCTTCCGCCGGGAGCAGATCATCAGCGAGGTGTGGCGCACCAGCTGGGAGGGGACGGGGCGCACCCTGGAGGTGCACGTCGCCTCCCTGCGGGCCAAGCTGCGCATGCCCGCGCTGATCGAGACCGTACGCGGCGTCGGCTACCGGCTCGTCGCCCCGGCCGGGTAGCGGGGACCGTTGCGCACACGTCTCCTGCCGCTGCTCATCGTGCTCATGGCGGCCGTGCTGCTCGCGCTGGGCGTGCCCCTGGCCGTCAGCGTGGCCGGCGCCCAGCAGCAGAAGGTCGTCGTGGACCGTATCGACGACACCGCGCGGTTCGCGGCCCTCGCCCAGTTCGTCACCACCCCGACCGCCGGCTCCGGCGAGGCGTCCACGTCCAACGACGAGCGGCGCGTGACCCTCGGCCGCGAGCTGACCAGCTACTACGAGGTCTACGGCATCCGCGCCGGTGTCTTCTACCGCAGCGACACCCCCATGGCCCACGCCCCGAGGGACTGGTACCTGCCCGAGACGGGTGAGGTCAGGGACGCGTACGAGGAGGCCTTCCTCAGCCGCCGGAGCCATGACCCGCGGCAGGTGTGGCCGTGGCAGCGCAACCGCCTGGTGGTGGCGTCCCCGGTGATCCGCGACGGTGACGTCGTCGCCGTCGTCGTGACCGACTCGCCCACCGGTGCGATGCGGTCGCGGATCCTGCACGGGTGGCTGGTGATCGGCGCGGGCGAGATCGCCGCGATGCTGCTCGCCATAGGGGCGGCCCTCCAGCTGACCGGCTGGGTGCTCAAGCCCGTACGCGTCCTGGACACCACCACCCACGCCATCGCGAGCGGCCGTCTGAAGTCCCGGGTCGCGGTCGCCAGCGGCCCGCCGGAACTCAGACGCCTGGCCAGGTCGTTCAACGAGATGGCCGACAACGTCGAGGACGTGCTGGAGCAGCAGCGCGCCTTCGTCGCCGACGCCTCCCACCAGTTGCGCAACCCGCTCGCGGCGCTGCTGCTGCGCATCGAACTGCTCGCCTACGAACTCCCCGAGGGCAACGAGGAGATCGCCTCCGTCCAGAACGAGGGAAAGCGCCTCGCCCAGGTCCTGGACGACCTGCTCGACCTCGCCCTGGCCGAGCACAGCGAGGCCGACCTGCGGGTCACCGACATCGGCGCGCTGGCCGCCGAGCGCGTCGCGGCCTGGGCGCCCACGGCCGAGGCCAAGGGCGTCCGCCTGCTGGGCGACTGCCCGCCCACCACGGCCTGGGCCGACCCGGTCACCCTGTCCAGCGCCCTGGACGCGGTGATCGACAACGCGGTGAAGTTCACCCCGGAGGGAGAGAGCGTGGAGGTGGCGGTCGCGGCCGACGGCGAGACCTCCACCGTCGTCGTCACGGACAACGGACCCGGTCTGACCGACGAGGAGCTCGCGCGCGTCGGCGACCGGTTCTGGCGCAGCGGCCGCCACCAGAACATCAAGGGCTCCGGCCTCGGCCTGTCCATCTCCCGGGCCCTGCTCGCGGCCGGCGGCGGTTCGCTGTCCTACGACCGCCACGAGCCCACCGGGCTGAGGGTGACGGTGTCGGTGCCGCGGTCGCGGCCCGTGGCCTGAGCCGGCCGGGGGGCGGGTGCGTCCACGGCCGGCCTACGGCTGGACCGGCCGGTCTGCGGCTAGGTCTACGGCTGGACCGGCCGGGCTACGGCTTGACGGACCGGTAGTAGCGTCGTGCGCCCTCGTGCAGGTCGAGCGGGTCGGTGTAGATGGCGGTGCGCAGGTCGACCAGCTGGGCGGAGTGGACGTGCGCACCGATGCCGTCCCGGCTCTTGATCACGGTCCGGGTCAGCCACTCGGTGAGCCGGGCATCGGTGTCCGTGCGGGTCATCAGCAGGTTGGACACCGCGATCGTCGCCACGGTGGCGCCGTTCTGGATGGTGGGGTAGGCCGACTCGGGCATGTTGGTGGCCCGGTAGTAGCCCGTGGTGTCGTCCTGCTCGTGCATCCTGGCGACCAGCGCGGCGTCGATCGGCACGAACCGGAAGCTGAATCCGTCCGCCAGCTTCTCCAGCCCGGCAGTCGGCACCCCGCCGGACCAGAAGAACGCGTCGATCGTGCCCTGCTTCAGCTGCTCCGGCCCGGTGTCGATGCCCTCCGACACCGCGCTGAGGTCCTTCGCCGGGTCCAGGCCCGCCGCCTTGAGCACCCGGTTGGCGATCAGCCGCACACCCGAGCGGGGCAGGCCCGTGGCGACCGTCCTCCCCTTCAGGTCGGCGACGGACCGGACGTCCGAGTCGCGCGGCACGACGAGCTGGACGTAGTCGTCGTACAGCCGGGCCACACCGCGCAGCCGGGCGGCCGAGCCGGGGTACTGCGCCTCGTACGTGGCGACCGCGTCGGCCGCGGCGATGGTGAAGTCCGCGCGGCCCTCCGCCACGCGCGCGACGTTCTCCTGCGATCCGTTGCTCGTCGTCAGGTTCACGTCGAGGCCGGGCATGTCCTCGGCGAGCTCGGTGCGCAGACGGGTGCCGTACTCGTAGTAGACGCCGCTCGTCGTGCCCGTGCTGAAGGTGATCGATCCGCTCGGCGGATCCTCGCCCAGGGGCAGCAGCCACCACAGCAGCAGCCCGAGCACGACGACGCCGGCGGCCGCGCCCTGGAAGGCCCGGCGCCTGCCGACAGGGGGGAGCGCCTTGGACATGAGCGCGATCCTGCCAGGCCGGGACGGGGACTGGCCAGGGCGGGGTTCATGCGCAGGGGACCGACCGGGCGGGGTCCACACGTCCCGGACCGACCTGGCAGGGGCTCACATCCGCTGGACCGGCCGGGGAGGGGATCACACTCCGGCGGTTGCCGGGGAGGGGCTCACACCCCGCCGCGGGAGGGCGGCGGACGGTCGAGGGCGGGGGTGTCGGTGGGCGTCGCTACAGTCGGTGCATGAGTTCCTCGCCCGCCGACCTGGTCCGTGAGTTCCACCGAGCCTGCGGGCTCGACGTCCGCAGTACGCCCACGGAGGTGTCGCCCCGGCTCGCCGCGCACCGCGGGGAGCTGCTCGCCGAGGAGGCCGCCGAGGTCGCCGAGGTCTCGGTGAGCGGCCCGCTGGACCGGCTGGCGCACGAGCTGGCCGACGTCGTCTACGTCGCCTACGGGACGGCCCTGGTGCACGGCATCGACCTCGACGCGGTGATAGCCGAGATCCACCGTTCCAACATGACCAAACGGGGCCCCGACGGCCGGATCGCCCGCCGTGACGACGGCAAGGTCCTCAAGGGCGAGCACTACGAGGCCCCGGACGTGTCGGCGGTGCTGCGGCGCCAGGGGTGGGTTCCGGGCGGGGCGGACTGAGGGGCGGGGGACGCGCGTACCGCCCGCCGCGCCCCCCCCGCGTTCGCAGTGCCCACTGGGGCTGCCAGGACTGCCGGGACTGCGGGGCGGGCCCGCCCGGCGTCCGGACGGGCCCGCCTGCCGTCAGTCCCCGACGCGGGATCCGGCCCCTACCTCGGCCGGCGGCCGCGCCGGGCCCGGGGGCGTGCCCCGCCGCCGGGTCCACCACGACGCCAGCGGTTCCGTGTAGCGGGCGGTGAGCGGTCCCACGACGACCAGGATCAGGACGTACGCCGTCGCCAGCGGGCCCAGCGAGGGCTCGATGCCGGCGGTGACTGCCAGCCCGGCGATGACGATCGAGAACTCGCCGCGCGCCACCAGCGCCCCGCCCGCGCGCCAGCGGCCCCGGACCGAGATCCCGGCACGCCGGGCCGCCCAGTAGCCGGTGGCGATCTTCGTCGCCGCGGTGACGACGGCCAGCGCGAGGGCCGGCAGCAGGACCGGCGGGATGCTCGCCGGATCCGTGTGCAGCCCGAAGAAGACGAAGAAGACGGCGGCGAACAGGTCGCGCAGCGGGCTGAGCAGGGTGTGCGCGCCCTCGGCGACCTCCCCGGACAGCGCGATGCCCACCAGGAAGGCGCCCACCGCCGCCGACACCTGGAGCTGCTGCGCCACGCCGGCGACCAGGATCGTCAGGCCCAGGACGACGAGCAGCAGCTTCTCCGGGTCGTCGCTCGACACGAACCGGGAGATGACCCGGCCGTAGCGCACCGCCGCGAACAGCACGAGACCCGCGACGCCCAGCGCGATCGCCAGGGTCACGCTGCCGGCCGCGAAACCGACCCCCGCGACCAGCGCGGTGACGATCGGCAGGTAGACCGCCATCGCCAGGTCCTCCAGCACGAGGACGCTCAGGATCACCGGGGTCTCCCGGTTCCCGACCCGGCCCAGGTCGCCCAGGACCTTGGCGATCACCCCGGACGACGAGATCCAGGTGACGCCGGCGAGGACCACGGCGGCCACCGGCCCCCAGCCGAGCAGCAGCGCGGCGGCCGCACCCGGCAGGGCGTTCAGGGCGCAGTCCACGAGACCGGACGGGTAGTGCGCCTTGAGGTTGGAGACCAGATCGCTCGCCGTGTACTCCAGGCCGAGCATGAGCAGCAGCAGGATGACGCCGATCTCGGCGCCGATGGCCACGAACTCCTCGCTCGCGCCGAGCGGCAGCAGGCCGCCCTCACCGAAGGCCAGACCGGCCAGCAGGTACAGGGGGATGGGCGAGAACTGGAAACGGGCCGCGAACCGGCCGAGCAGGCCGAGGCCCAGGATGATGGAACCGAACTCGATCAGCAGGACGGCGGAGGAATGCACCGGTTCACCCCCGCCCGAGTATCGCCGCGGCCGCGTCCACGCCCTCACGGGTGCCGATGACGATGAGGGTGTCGCCGCCCGCCAGCCGGAAGTCCGGCGCCGGTGACGGGATGGCCTCGGCCCGCCGCAGCACCGCCACGATCGAGGCGCCGGTCTCCGTGCGCATCCGGGTGTCGCCCAGCAGCCGCCCGTTCCAGCGCGAGGTCGCGGTCACCTCCACGCGTTCGGCGACCAGTCCCAGGTCCGTGGTGTACAGGAGGCTCGCGCTGTGGTGGGAGGGCTTGAGCGCGTCGATCAGCGCGCCCGCCTCGGAGCCGGTCAGCCGCAGGGACTGCGCGCAGGAGTCCGGGTCGTCGGCGCGGTACACGCTCACCGTCCGGTTGCCGTCGCGGTGCGCCACCACGGACAGGTGCCGTTGCTCCCGCGTCACGAGGTCGTACTGGACGCCGATCCCTGGCAGCGGGGTCGTGCGAAGACGCGGAGCAGACACGTTTCTTCTCCTTGTGGAAGTGAGGGCCGACGTCGTGGTCGACGTGGTGCCGGTGGGGTCGTGTTCCCGGGGCCGGGATCCCGTCGCGGCCGACCGCCCACGGGTGCCCGGAGCAGCCATGCTGCCATCCCCCCGTACGGTGGCGACATGGGTGTCGCGACGGATGGACAGGGTCGGTGCAGGACGGAGAGGCTGGTCACGGCGGTGCCATGGACGAGGACCCGGCGGACTGCGGGGCCCGGGAGAGGAGGATCCGCGCACGTGTCGCTGTTCTGGCGGATCTTCGCCCTCAACGCCGCCGGCCTCGTCGTGGCCACCGCGCTGCTCCTCGGGCCGATCACCGTCTCCACGCCCGTGCTGCCCGGCGAGGTGCTGGTCGTGGTGGCGGGCCTGGCCGCGCTGCTCGCCGTCAACGCGGTCGTCCTGCGCGTCGGTCTGGCCCCGCTGGGGCGGCTGGGCCGGGCCATGGCCGACGCCGACCTGCTGCACCCCGGGGCCAGGGCCGTCGTCTCCGGGCCGGTGGAGACGGCCGAACTGATCACGACCTACAACGCCATGCTCGACCGGCTGGAGGCCGAGCGCGCCACCAGCGCCGCGCGGGCCCTTTCCGCGCAGGAACGCGAGCGCCACCGCATCGCCCGGGAACTCCACGACGAGGTCGGCCAGACCCTCACCGCCGTGCTCCTCCAGCTCAAGCGTGTCGCCGACCGCGTCCCGGAGGGACTGCGCGAGGAGGTGGGCCAGGCGCAGGAGGCCACCCGCGACGGCCTCGACGAGATCCGCCGCATCGCCCGGCGCCTGCGCCCCGGCGTCCTCGACGAACTCGGGCTGACGAGCGCCCTGCGCTCCCTCGCGGCCGAGTTCACCACCCACGGGCTGACGGTCCGGCGCGACCTGCGCGGCGGCCTGCCCCCGCTGACCGAGGAGACGGAACTGGTGCTGTACCGCGTCGCCCAGGAGGCCCTCACCAACACCGCCCGGCACTCCGGCGCCGACCGCGCCGACCTCAGCCTCCGCCCGGTCGCCGGCGGTGTGGAACTCCTCGTCCGGGACAACGGCACCGGTCTCGGCCCTGCGGCCGAGGGCTCCGGCATCCGCGGCATGCGCGAACGCGCCCTGCTGGTCGGAGCCACGCTCACCCTCGCACCCGGCGCCGAGGGCGGGACGGACGTACGGCTGCGGATCGGGCGGACCGGGAGCGGGCAGGGGCCGGGGGCAGTGACCGGGGAGGGCTCAGGGACCGTGACCGGGGAGGGGCCGGGATCAACGCTCGGGGAGGGGCCGGGAGCAAGGCTCGGGGAGGGGCCGCGGACCGGCACCGAGGGGTGGCTTCCCGCCGACTCGGCCTGCGGCATCCGAGCCGTCGGCCGTGGGGTGGGCCGGTTCCGAGCCGCCGCCCTGCGCGACCGCCCCGCGGCCACACCCGGCGGCCGCCGATGACCCACGCGACACCGCCGCTCCCGTCCGCTCTGCCGCTCGCGTCCGCTCTGCCGCTCGCGTCCGCTCTGCCGCTCGCGTCCGCTCTGCCGCTCCCGTCTGCTCCGCCGGCCGCGTCCGCTCCGCCGCCTAGGTCTGCTCCGCCGCCTGCGTCTGCTCCGCAGGCCGCGGCGGCTCCTCTCGTCGCGTCGGCATCTCCGGCCCGGCCGGCTCCGCCGGTGTCTCCGGCCTCGCCCGCTCCGCCGGTGTCTCCGCCCTCGCCCGCTCCGCCGGTGTCTCCGCCCTCGCCCGCTCCTCCGCCCTCGCCCGCTCCTCCGCCCGCGCCGACTCCTCCGCCCGCGCCCGCTCCCCAAGCCGCCTCGGCACCTCGTGTCCCGCCTGTGCCTCCGGCCCCGCCGGTCCGTGTGCTGCTCGCCGACGACCACACGCTGGTGCGCCGGGGCGTGCGGCTCATCCTCGACGGTGAACCGGACCTGACGGTCGTGGCCGAGGCCGGGGACGGGGCCGAGGCCGTCGAGCGGGCCCGGGCCGGCGACATCGACCTGGCCGTCCTCGACATCGCGATGCCCCGCACCACCGGGCTCCAGGCGGCCCGGGAACTCTCCCGCCGCCTCCCCGGCCTGCGCATCCTCATCCTCACCATGTACGACAACGAGCAGTACTTCTTCGAGGCCCTCAGGGCCGGCGCCGGCGGCTACGTCCTGAAGTCGGTCGCCGACCGCGACCTCGTCGAGGCGTGCCGGGCGGTCATGCGCGACGAGCCCTTCATCTACCCGGGAGCGGAACGGGCGCTCGTACGCTCCTACCTCGAGCGGCTGCACCGGGGGGACGGCATCGAGGGGCTGCCCGAGCGGCCCATCACCGAACGCGAGGAGGAGATCCTCAAACTGGTCGCCGAGGGCCACACGTCGAAGGAGATCGGCGTGCTCCTCTTCATCAGCGCGAAGACGGTCGAGCGGCACCGCGCCAACCTCCTCCAGAAGCTGGGCATGCGCGACCGTCTCGAACTCACCCGCTACGCCATCCGGGCAGGTCTGATCGACCCCTGACGGTTCGTGCCACCAGCCCCGGAGGACCCGGAGCCCCCTCCGGGCGCCGGCATCGGCCATGTGTGGCGCTCCCGGCGGGCCACCGTCGTTCGCGAGCCCCTGGAGCGGTGACCGCCCGTCCGCCCGCGCGGCCCGTTCGGGTCTCGGGTCAGCCCGCGGCCAGGTCGTCCTCGACACCGCGGGCGGCCGCGTTCAGGGTCGCGACCAGGGACTGGAGGCGGCCCGGGTCGTAGCGCACGCCCGGCATCGACACCGACACCCCCGCCAGGGCCACCCCGTCCGTGCCGCGCACCGGTACGCCGACGGCCACCAGACCCCGTTCGGAGCGGTCCTGGTTCACCACGAACCCGCCGCGGCGCGCCCGCTCCAGGTCCGTGGCGAGCGCCGCGAGGTCGGGCCGCTCGCCGGGCCGGTCGTGGTAGCGCTCGACGGCGTACACCTCCCGGAGCTCGTCCTCGGTCAGCTCCGCGAGCAGCAGCAGACCGGCGGTCGTGCGGTGCGCGGGGAAGACCATGCCCTCGCGGGACCCCACCCGCAGCGACTGCGCGCACTCCACGCTGGCGATGAACCGGGCGGTGTCCCCGGTGCGGATCGTCAGGTTGGCGGTCTCCTCCAGCAGGCCCACCAGCCGGTGCAGATGCGGCAGGGCGACCGCGCGCAGCCGGGACACCTGCGACTGCGAGTGCGCGGCCAGCTCCAGGACGGGACCCGCCCGGTAGACCCGCTGCTCGTCCTGCACGGCGAAGTCCCGGTACACGAGCATCGCCAGCAGCCGGTGCGCGGTCGACCGGGCCACCCCGAGGCGCTCGGCGACCTGCGACACGGTCAGCCCGCCCTCCAGCTGGAGCATCGCCGCGGCCCGCAGGGCGTGGTCGACGCTGCTGATGGCGTACGGCGGCGGGTTCTTCAGCGGCTTGTCCAACGCGGCCTCCCGGTTCCGCTCGCCCCCCGCTTCGTTCTGTCCTCCAGAATCTACATGTCTTCCAGGTGAACGCGGCGCACTCTGGGCCCGTGACCGACACCTCCTTCGCACCCGACATCGCCACGGGCTCCCCCGTCCGCCTGGAAGCCGTCTCGGCGCCGGGCCAGCCCGAGGTCACCCCGGCACTGGAAGACCTGTACCGGGGCTTCGAACAGGAACTCCTCGTCCCGCTGTGGACCGAGATCGGCGACCTGATGCCCGCCCACCCGCGCTCGCGGGCCGTGCCGCACCTGTGGCGCTGGGAGCAGCTGCGCGCGCTCGCCGCCCAGGCCGGCGAGCTGGTCCCGGTGGGCCGGGGCGGCGAGCGCCGCGCCATCGCCCTGGCCAACCCGTCGCTCGGCGGCCGGCCCTTCGCCACCCCGACCCTCTGGGCCGCCATCCAGCACCTGATGCCCGGCGAGGACGCGCCCGAGCACCGGCACACCCAGCACGCCTTCCGCTTCGTCGTCGAGGGCGAGGGCGTGTGGACGGTCGTCGGCGGCGACCCGGTCGCCATGCGGCGCGGCGACTTCCTGCCGCAGGCGGGCTGGAACTGGCACGCCCACCACAACGCCACCGCCGAGCCCATGGCGTGGATCGACGGCCTGGACATCCCCTTCCAGTACGCCTCCGAGGCCCAGTTCTTCGAGTTCGGCCGCGACGAGATCA
The DNA here is from genome assembly GCF_055563235.1 of Streptomyces sp. NPDC003248. NCBI lineage: Bacteria > Bacillati > Actinomycetota > Actinomycetes > Kitasatosporales > Streptomycetaceae > Streptomyces > Streptomyces sp. NPDC003248. The sequence goes on from NZ_JBVHDT010000018.1 coordinate 36,390, forward strand.
GCGACGCCGAGCGCATCACTCCCGACCGGTCGCGCGCCGAGCGCCTGTGGGGCCACCCCGGCCTGCGTCCCGTCGCCGCGGGCGAACCCACCCCCGGCTCCCCGCTGCTGGCGTACCGCTGGGAGCACACCGACCGCGCCCTGGCCGACCAGCTCGCCCTGGAGGCCGAGGGCTTCGGCGGCACCGTCGAACGCGGTCACGCCGCCGTCCGGTTCACCGACCCGTCGACCGGCGCCGACGTGCTGCCCACGATCCGCGCCGAGATGCACCGCGTCGCCCGCGGCACCGAGACCGCCCCGGCGAAGGAGACCGGCTCCTCGGTCTACCAGGTGTTCGACGGCTCCGGCACGGTCACCGTCGGCGACACCTCCTGGTCGGTCACCCGGGGCGACCTGTTCGTCGTGCCGTCCTGGCAGCCGTTCTCGGTCCGCTCCGAGGCGGGCGCCACCGACTCCGACTCCGGAGCGCTGGACCTGTTCCGCTTCAGCGACTCCCCGATCTTCGAAGCGCTGCGCCTCGACCGTACCCATGTGGAAGGAACCACCCGATGAAGCTCGCGACCATCCGTACCGAAGGCACCACCCGGGCCGTCCGGCTCGACGGTGACGTCCTGGTCGACCTCGGGGTCCCCGATGTGGGCGCACTGCTGGCCGAGGACGGCTGGGCCGAGCGCGCCGCCGCCGTCACCGCCGGGGGCGCCGCCACCTATGCCGTCGCGGACGCCGACTTCGCGCCGGTCGTGCCGGCTCCCTCCAAGGTGGTGTGCGTCGGCCTCAACTACCGCAACCACATCCAGGAGATGGGCCGCGACCTGCCCGAGCACCCCACCCTGTTCGCCAAGTTCGCCGACTGTCTGATCGGCGCGGGCGACGACATCCTGCGCCCCGAGGAGACGGAGGAGTTCGACTGGGAGGTCGAGCTCGCGGTCGTCGTCGGCAAGCAGGTGCGCCGCGCCCGGGGCGCCGAGGCCGAGGCGGCCATCGCCGGCTTCACCGTCCTGAACGACATCACCTGCCGCGATTGGCAGTTCCGCACCCGTGAGTGGCTCCAGGGCAAGATGTGGGACTCCTCCACCCCCGTCGGCCCCTACCTGGTCACCCCGGACGACCTGCCCGGCGGCGTCCGCCCCGCCCTCGACGTCAGGCTGACCGTCGACGGTGAGGTCATGCAGTCCGACAACACCGGCGACCTGCTCTTCGACCCGGTCGCGCTGGTCGAGTACGTGTCGACGGTCATCCGCCTGAACCCCGGCGACGTCATCGCCACCGGCACCCCCGGCGGCGTCGGCCACGCCCGCAAGCCCTCGCGCTACCTGCTCGGCGGCGAGACCGTCGTCACCGAGGTCGAGGGCATCGGCCGCCTGGAGAACAAGGTCGTCAAGGAGGGTGCGGTCTGATGGGCCGCCCCGCCCGCACCTTCGACGACGCCCGCGCCTGGGAACGCCTCGGCACCGAGCTGTTCCTCAGCGCCGCCGGAGTGGACGACGCCGCGATCGCCGCGCCCAGCGCGCTGCCCGGCTGGAGCCGGGGCAACGTGATCGCCCACGTCGCCGCCAACGCCGACGCCCTGGGCAACCTGGTCCACTGGGCCGCCACCGGCGAGCCGACCCCGATGTACGCCTCACCCGACGAGCGTGCCGCCGGGATCGAGAAGGGCTCCGTCCTCCCGGCCGCCGAGCTGACCGAATGGCTGCGCCGCTCCGCCGGCGAACTGGCCGCGTCCACCGCCGCCCTCGACGACGCGCAGTGGGACAACGAGGTCGTCACCGTCCAGGGCCGCACCGTCCCCGCGACCGAGCTGCCCTGGATGCGCTCGCGCGAGGTGTGCGTCCACGCGGTCGACCTCGGCACCGGCCTCTCCTTCGCCGACCTGCCGGACGGCTTCCTCGCCGCCCTCTGCGACGACGTCGTCGGCAAGCGCTCCCAGAACACCGCCGGGCCCGCCCTGCGGCTGGACGCCACCGACACCGCGGACAGCTGGGAACTGCCCGGCGAGGGCACCCCGACCGTGCTGGCCGGCCCCCTGTTCCAGGTCACGGCCTACCTCACCGGACGGGCCCACGCCCTGACCACCGCCGCCGGCGCGCCCGCGCCGGAGATCGGCCCCTGGCTCTGACCCGCCGCGTCCGGGCCGGCTCCCCGCCGGCCCCGGACGTCCGGGCCGACTCCGGCGAGGGCCACGCCGTCGCCACGCGGCCCTGTACCCGCGCGGACCGGCCGGCGATCTCCTGACGGACCGCCGGCCGGCCGTCCGGAACCCACCTGCCCACCCAGGGCCCCGGTCCGCGCCGGGCCGCCCACCCACCGCCGGTCACCCGGGGGCACCGGCCCCCGCCCGGCGACAGCCCGCCGCGCCGCGCCGCACCCGTGCACCCGCGCACCGGCGCCGGCGCCCGCGCCGTCGTACGCCTCCCCGCTCCGACGGCCCCGCCCTTCGACGCGCCCGCCGCCCGACGGGCACCGCCGAGTCGACGGCAACGCCGCCGACGACCCACGCGACTCGATCGAGGAAAGACGATGAACCCTGCCACCCCTTCCACCGGCGACCAGCCCGACGTCCTCATCGTCGGCGGCGGCATCGGCGGTCTCAGCTCCGCGTTCGCCCTCGCCCGCCAGGGGCTGCGCGTGCGCGTCCTCGAACGGGCCAAGGAGTTCGGCGAGGTCGGCGCCGGCATCCAGATCGCCCCCAACTGCACCCGCATCCTCCACGAGTACGGCCTGCTCGACGAGGCCAAGGACCTCGGGGTGCTCCCCGAGAACATGGTCATGCGCGACGCCGTCGACGCCCGCGAGCTGACCCGCCTCGACCTGCGCGACCTGGAACGCCGCTACGGGTTCCCGTACATGGTCATCCACCGCAGTGACCTGCACGGCCTTTTCCTGCGCGCCTGCCGCCGTGCCGGTGTCGAGCTGGTCACCGACAAGACGGTCACCGGCTACGAGCACACCGAGCGCGGCGCCCTGGTCCGGCTGGAGGACGGCACCAGCGAGTCCGCCCCGCTGGTCGTCGCCGCCGACGGCCTGCACTCCGTCGCCCGCCGGCAGCTCGTCGGCGACGACGTCGTCAGCTCCGACTACGTCGCCTACCGCGCCGCCGTCCCCATCGAGAAGGTGCGCGACAACGGCATCGCCGAGAAGGACGTCACCGTCTACGTCGGCCCCCGCTGCCACTTCGTGCAGTACGCCCTGCGCGGCGGCGACATGTTCAACCAGGTCGCCGTGTTCGAGTCGCCGAAGGCGCTGGCCGGCCGGGACGACTGGGGCACGCCGGACGAGCTGGACGCCGCGTTCGCCCCCACCTGCGACACCGTGCGCAAGGGCATCCCGCTGATGTGGCGCGACCGCTGGTGGCAGATGCTGGACCGCAACCCCGTCGAGACCTGGGTGCACGGCCGGATCGTGCTGCTCGGCGACGCCGCCCACCCGCCGCTCCAGTACATGGCCCAGGGCGCGATCATGGCCATCGAGGACGGCTGGGTGCTCGCCCGGCACGTCGCCCGGCTGCGCGCGGAGTCCGGCGCCGGGGCCACCGCCGTACCCGACTGGGACGCCGCCCTCGCCGCCTACGAGGCGGTCCGCGTCGAGCACTGCCGCCGCGTGGTGGAGACCGCCCGCGCCTGGGGCAAGCTGTGGCACCTCGACGGCACCGAGCGCCTCCAGCGCAACGCGATCATGGCGGAGCGCGACACCTACGACTACGGCTTCACGGACTGGGTGTACGGCCCGACCGCCCTCACCCCCGACGAGGAGCCGGCCATGTTCACGCCGATCCCGCTCGCCTCCGCCGACCTCGGCCCGGGAGCCGGCACCGCCTCCGCCGACCTCGGCACCGGGGCCGGCACCGCCTCCGCCGCCGAACCGGTCGCGGGCGGCGCCCGATGAGCGCCCCCTTCCTCCAGGCCTGAACCCGCACCCCCTTCGCCCGCTTCGACGGGTCCCTCGCCGAGGTCCGCCCCGCGGCCGCGCCGCACCGCGCCCGGCCCCGGTCACCGCGGCGGCGCGTCGTCCGGGGCCGGGCCCCGGACGGTGGTCAGCGCGGCGAGGCCCGAGAAGGTCAGGACGGGCTCCAGGAGCGGGGTGACGACGAGCACCAGGCGGTCCGCGTGCGCGAAGAGCACGCTCAGTCCGGCGCTGTCCAGGTACTCCACCGCGGTCAGGTCCAGGACGAGGGGGCCGGAGGTCGCGTCGAGGGCGTCCGCCAGGGAACCGATGTTGCTCATGTCGATCTCCCCGGCGGCCACGAGCCGGGCGGTGCCGTCCGGGTTCCGGCCGGGAGTGAGGATCAGAGGGGTGGTCATCAGGCGATCCTCATCTGCATGTCGACGGTGGTGCCGGACGGGCCGGGCGTGATGGTGACGTGCTGCATCATGGCGCGCATCAGGGAGACACCCCGGCCGCGATGGGGGTTGCGCTCGGGCCGCGGGGTCTTCCACCGGCCGCTGTCGGCGACCGTCAGACGCAGGTCGTCGCCGGAGACCTCGGCGCGCAGGCGCACCGCCTCCCCGGGGGCGTTCCGGTGGCCGTGCTCGATGGCGTTGGCACACGCCTCGCCGGCGGCGACGAGGACGTTCTGCACGGTGTTCGGCGGCAGGCCGCACTGGGCGAGCCAGCCGCGCAACGCCTTGCGGACCGGCGCGAGCTGCGACGACTCGGCCGGGAAGGTCACCTCCAGCGGCGAAGGGTGACGGTAGAGCAGCAGGGCCACGTCGTCGTCGTAGCCCCCGGCCGGCGCGAGCTGTGCCATCACCTGCGTGGCCAGTTCGTCGACGGGCACGTTGCGGCCCTGCTGCACCGCCCGGCCGGCCAGGTCGATGCCGACGTTGAGCGAACGCCGGCGGCGCTCGACGAGCCCGTCGGTGTACAGCAGCAGCGTGGCCCGCGCCGGCAGTGTGCACTCGCCTTCCGGACGCTGCCGGCCCGGACGTACGGCGAGGGGGAGGGAACGCCCGTCGTCCAGCAGCCGGACCGTGCCGTCGGGGTGGGTGAGGATGCCCGGCGGGTGCCCCGCGCTGGAGTAGGTCAGCAGCCCGGTCTCGGGGGAGAGCACGCCGCAGAAGACGGTGGTGCACATCGCGCCCGTGACGCCCGCGGCGAACTGGTCGAGCGCCATCAGCGTCCGGGAGGGGCTGGAGTACTGGAGCACGAGGGCACGGCAGGCGCTGCGCAGCTGGCCCATGACGGTCGCCGCCTCCAGACCGCGCCCGACGCAGTCGCCGACGACGATGCCGATCCGTCCGTCCGGCAGCGTGACGACGTCGTACCAGTCGCCGCCCACCTCCAGGGGCGGAGTCGCGGGCTCGTAGCGGACCGCGAAGCCGTCGGGCAGCCGCGACGGACCGAGGATGGCGCGTTGCAGGGCGATCGCGGTCTCCCGCTGCTGGTCGATCTGGTGCGCCCGCACCAGCCCCTGCGCGAGCCGTCCGGCCAGCAGCGACAGCAGCAGGTGGTCCTCCCGGGTGAAGGGCCGGTGTTCGCCCAGGTCGATCCAGAGGACCAGCGGGCCGTCGGGGTGTTCCAGCAGGACGCCGGCCCCGGTGCCCTCGGCGACGGGGGTGAGCGGGGTCCGGTCGCGCAGACCGGCCAGCGCCTCCCGCCACGCGGCCGGCAGGTCCTCCCACCGCGGCGGCGGCTCCGTCGCCGTCAGCGCCGGCACGGCCCCCTTGCCGAAGACCGCGGCCATCACACCCCGGGCCCGCCACAGCCCCTTCAGCTCCTCCAGGGCACCCGACAACGCCTGCGGCAGGCTCGACGCCAGGGACAGGGAGGTGCTCAGCGCGGCCAGCGCCGTCTCGCGCTGGACGGCGTAGTGCTCGGCGGTGACGTCCCGGAAGGTGCCGACGGTGACGCCGCGCCCGGAGTCGGGGTCGTCGACCCGGGCGAAGGTGACCGTCACCCACAGCCGGTGGCCGTCGCGGTGGCTGACCGGGACGGTGCAGGAGCCCCGGGCGCGTTCCAGCAGTCCGGCGAACGCCTCCCGGGTCCGCCGGTGCGCCTCGGGATCGGCGGCGGCGTCCGGCCACCACGGGTGGACCGACGGGTACGGCAGGCCTTCCGGGCCGTAGCCGAGGATGTCGGCGAACGCGCTGTTGATCTCCACGACGGCCCCGGCCTCGTCGCAGACGAAGAACGCCTCCTGGAGGGAGTCGACGAGCGCGGTCCGCCAGCGGGCGTGGTGGGTGCGCAGCCGCGCCAGTTCCACGTTGGCCCGCACCCGCGCGAGGAGCTCCGCGGCGGCGAACGGCTTGACCAGGTAGTCGTCCGCGCCCGCCCGCAGGCCCTCGATCGACGCCTCCTGCCCGGCCCGGGCCGACAGCAGCAGCACCGGCACGGAGGCCGTGCGCGGATCGGCGCGCAGCCTGCCCACCAGCCCCAGGCCGTCCAGAACCGGCATCATCACGTCGCTGACGACGAGATCGGGGGCGTCGCGGCGGACGGACCGGAACGCCTCGAGACCGTCGGCGACGGCGGTGACGTCGTAGCCCGCCCCGGTGAGCATCCGCGTCAGGTACTCGCGCATGTCCGCGTTGTCGTCGGCGACGAGCACCCGGGCCGGGCCCCCCGGCGCCGCGGCCCGCGGCGCGCCGGCACTTCCCCCGGCCTCCGCCGCCGCGCCGCCGGCCGGCCCGCCGGAGTGAGTGCCGGAGCCGTCTCCGGGCAGCCAGCGCAACGCCTCCTGCACGTACGGAGCGGCGGTACCGGTATCAGTGGCACCGGAGCCGGCGGTACCGGAATCGGTGGCACCGGAGCCGGCGGCACCGGAGCCGGCGGTACCGGAGCCGGCGGTACCCGAGTCGACGGTTCCGGACTCGATGGCTCCGGAGTTACTGGTTCCGGAGTCGATAGTCCCGGAGTCGATAGTCCCCGAGTCGATGGTCCCGGACTCGATGGTCCCGAAGCCGATCGCACCGCCCGTCTCCGGCACCACCGACTCGGCCGGCAGATGGGCGCTGCCGTACGGCAGCCGGATGGTGAAGCGGGTGCCCGCGCCCTCGGTGCTCTCGGCGGTGATGGTGCCGCCGTGCAGACCCACCAGCTCCTGCACCAGGGCCAGCCCGATGCCACTGCCCTCGCCGGAACGGGACCGGGCGTTCTCGATGCGGTGGAACCGCTCGAACAGCCGGGGCATCTCCGCCTCCGGCACCCCCGTGCCGCTGTCGGCCACGGTGACCACGGCGTGCGCGCCCTCACCCCGCACACCGACCCGTATCCCGCCCTCGAAGGTGAACTTCAGGGCGTTGCTGAGCAGGTTGAGGACCACCTTCTCCCACATGCCGCGGTCGAGGTACACCGGCTCGGCCGGCGACCGGCAGTCGACGTCGTAGTCCAGCCCAGCCCTCTCGACCGCCGAGCGGAAGACGCTGGCCAGCTCGGCCGTCACCTCGGCCAGGTCCACCGGCTCGTACCGGGCCTGCATCCGGCCGGCCTCTATGCGGGAGAAGTCCAGCAGCGTGTTGACCAGCTTGCCCAGCCGCAGCCCGTTGCGGTGGACGACGTCGAGTTCCTGCCGCACCGGCCCGTCGGCCGCCTCGGTGAGCCGCCCGCGCAGCTCCTCGACCGGCCCCATGATCAGCGTGAGCGGGGTGCGGAACTCATGGCTGATGTTGGAGAAGAAGGCGGTCTTCGCCCGGTCCAGCTCGGCCAGTTCCTCCGCCCGCCGCTGCTGTGCCTCGTAGCTGCGGGCGCTGCCGATGCCGGACGCGATGTGACCGGCGGTCAGTTCGACGAAGCTGCGGTAGCCCGCGTCCAGTTCGCGGTAGCGGTTGAGCGCCGCCACCAGGAAGCCGTAGGGCGTGCCGCCCTGCTGGATCAGCGGCACCACGAGCGCTTGGACGGGCGGTTCGGGCCAGTCCCCGCGGGGCAGGCCGGCGAACGCGTCACCGGCGAGCGGCACCAGTCTCGTCCCGCTCTCGGCCAGGGCCGCGACCGGCCACACCGCGTCCGGGGCGTCGACGGCGAAGACCGCCGGCGCGGCCGGGTGGCCGGCCGGGACACCGGCCGCGCCGGCGAGCCGGGCGGACCCCTCCTCGAAGAGATAGGTCAGGGTGAAGGGCAGGTCCCGCCGGTTGCGGGCCAGTTGCCGGTCCACGAAGGCCAGCACCTCCTGCTCGGTGCGGATGACGCTCGGGTCCGACCCCAGGTCGCGCAGCGTGGCCATCCGTCGCTCGCCGATCACCCGTTCGGTGTCCTCGCTGACCACGCACAGCATGCCGACCACGTCACCGGCGTCGTCCCACAGCGGACTGTAGGAGAACGTGTGGTAGGTCTCCTCCGGGTAGCCGGACCGCTCCAGGAACAGCAGCAGCCCCTCGTCCCAGGTGGCCTCGCCCGTGCCGAGCACCGAGTCGATGCGCGGGCCGATGTCGTCCCAGATCTCCGCCCACACCTCGTTCGCCGGACGTCCCAGCGCCCACGGGTACTTGCTGCCCAGCGTGTCGCGCCGGTAGGCGGCGTTGCAGAAGAACGTCAGCCGCTCGCCCCAGGCCATCCACATCGGGAACCGGGAGGAGAGCAGGATGCTCACCGCGGTCCGCAGGCTCTGCTGCCACCCGGCGGGCGGGCCGAGCGGAGTCGCCGCCCAGTCCACCCGGGCGAGGTCCGCGCCGACCTCCCGGTCGGCCGCGAACACATCGCCTCCGGCCGCCGTCGGCGGCCTGGGCCCAGCGTCGTCCGAACGTGCCACGCGACACCCTCCCGTCCTGCCGGTCCACCTCCGGCACCCTCGCCGTACCGACCGCGCGGGGACCCCGACCGCGCCCGCCCCCGGCCGGCACGCGACGGACCGCCGCACCTCCGCGTCCCGCCACCGACGGAGGGCCGCCCCGCCCCTCCGCCCGGCCGACGGCTCCTCGCTCCGGCCCGGGCCCGCACCGTCACCGTGACCCCGGACGCCGTGCTGCCCGAGATGTCGGCGAGGCTCTGTGCGGGCTGTTGACGACCGATAGAGTATTCCAGCCGGTCGGGGAAACCCGGTGCGCGTCAGGGGGGACGACCGATCCGCAGGGACGGGGGACACACGGTCCCCGGACCGTGCGCCGGAGCCCCGGCCACGACCCGCCCCCCGGCGTACCCCATCGCGGCGGCCGGGCAGGAGACAGGGTGACTGAGGAAGAGGGCCCGCTGGCTGTGGAGATCGTTCCGCGGCCCGGCTCCGCGGGGCCGGTGGTGCTGCGCGTCACCGGTGATCTGGACCACTACACGGGCCCCGGCCTGCGCCGGGCCGTGGACGAGGCGCTGCGCGACCCGGGCACCGGCGTCGTCGCCGATCTGTCGGGCCTGGACTACTGCGACTCCACCGGGCTGACCGAGATCATCAGGGCCTTCCACCGCGCCGAGGCGGCGGGCACGGCCTTCTCGGTCGCGGCGCTGACCCCCGCCCTGGACCGGCTCTTCCGCATCGCGGGACTCGACGAGCTGTTCCCCCTCCACCCGGCCGTCCAGGACGCCGTCGACGCCCTGAGCGGCTGAACGCCCGGCCGGCCGCCGAAGGGGGCCCCGCAGGGGTACCCGGCTCGGCAGCGGGCCCGCTCCCCGGAACGCCTACCCTTGAGCCATGACCAGCAGCAGCGACCGGAGCCCGGCAGTGGACGTTCCCGCACCCAAGAGCTACGAGATCCGCACCTACGGGTGCCAGATGAACGTCCACGACTCCGAGCGGTTGTCCGGGCTGCTGGAGGAGGCCGGCTACGTCCGCGCCCCCGAGGGCTCGGACGGCGACGCGGACGTCGTCGTCTTCAACACCTGCGCCGTCCGCGAGAACGCCGACAACCGGCTGTACGGCAACCTCGGCCGGCTGGCGCCGAAGAAGGCGGGCCGGCCGGGCATGCAGATCGCGGTCGGCGGCTGCCTCGCGCAGAAGGACCGCGACACCATCGTGAAGAAGGCGCCCTGGGTGGACGTCGTCTTCGGCACGCACAACATCGGCAAGCTGCCGGTCCTGCTGGAACGCGCGCGCGTGCAGGAGGAGGCGCAGGTCGAGATCGCCGAGTCGCTGGAGGCGTTCCCCTCGACCCTGCCGACCCGCCGCGAGAGCGCGTACGCCGCCTGGGTCTCGATCTCCGTCGGCTGCAACAACACCTGCACCTTCTGCATCGTGCCGGCGCTGCGCGGCAAGGAGAAGGACCGCCGCCCCGGCGACATCCTCGCCGAGGTCGATGCCCTGGTCGCCGAGGGCGTCTCCGAGATCACCCTCCTCGGCCAGAACGTCAACGCCTACGGCTCCGACATCGGCGACCGCGAGGCCTTCAGCAAGCTGCTGCGCGCCTGCGGGACCATCGACGGCCTGGAGCGCGTCCGCTTCACCTCCCCGCACCCGCGCGACTTCACCGACGACGTGATCGCCGCGATGGCCGAGACGCCCAACGTGATGCCGCAGCTCCACATGCCGCTCCAGTCCGGCTCGGACACCGTCCTGAAGGCGATGCGCCGCTCCTACCGCCAGGAGCGCTACCTCGGGATCATCGAGAAGGTCCGTGCCGCCATCCCGCACGCGGCGATCACCACCGACATCATCGTGGGCTTCCCCGGCGAGACCGAGGAGGACTTCGAGCAGACCCTGCACGTCGTGCGCGAGGCCCGCTTCTCGCAGGCGTTCACCTTCCAGTACTCCAAGCGTCCCGGCACCCCCGCCGCGACCATGGAGAACCAGATCCCCAAGGCGGTCGTCCAGGCGCGCTACGAGCGTCTCGTCGCCCTCCAGGAGGAGATCTCCTGGGAGGAGAACAAGAAGCAGGTCGGCCGCACCCTGGAGCTGATGGTCGCCGAGGGCGAGGGCCGCAAGGACGGCGCCACCCACCGCCTCTCCGGGCGGGCCCCCGACAACCGCCTGGTCCACTTCACCAAGCCGGAGCAGGAGGTGCGCCCCGGCGACGTGGTCACCGTCGAGGTCACCTACGCCGCCCCGCACCACCTCCTCGCCGAGGGCGCCGTCCTCGGAGTGCGCCGCACCCGCGCGGGGGACGCCTGGGAGAAGCGCACCGCGGAGAAGGCGGCCAAGCCGGCGGGCGTCATGCTCGGCCTGCCCCGGATCGGCGCCCCGGCCCCGCTCCCGGTGGCCACCGGCACCGGCTGCGGCTGCGACTGACGGACCCCGCCCGCCCGGAGCACGGAGACGGCACGGCACGGAGGCCGCTCGGGCCGGCGGACGCGTGGCCGGACGCGACGGCGGACGCGTCGTGCGACCGGCCGGCCGACGTACGTCCGTAAGTCCGTAAGTCCGTAAGTCCGTAGGTCCATACGTCCGTACGTCCGGACGTGCTGACCGCGGGGTGACGACGGGCGGGGACTACGCTGCCGGTCATGCTTGTCGCCGCCGCAGTCTGCCCCTGCCCGCCACTGCTCGTGCCCGAGGTCGCCGCGGGTGCCGCACCCGAACTGGACGCCGCGCGCGCCGCCTGCTCCGACGCCCTCGGCGTGCTCGCCGCGGCACGGCCGGACCGGCTCCTGGTCGTCGGACCCGCCGACGAGTCGGGGCGGGGCACCTACCCGGAGGGCACCCGCGGCTCGTTCCGGGGATACGGCGTGGATCTCGCCGTACGGCTGGGACGCGGCAGCGGGGAGGGCGTGGCCGAGCGCGAGCTGCCGCCCTCCCTCGCCGTCGGCGCCTGGCTGCTGGCGCGGCACGGGTGGCCGAAGAGCCCCGTCGAGGCACTCGGCGTCGCACCGCAGCTCGCACCCGAACGGTGCGCCGCGACCGGCCGGGAGATCGGCGCCCACCCGGGGCGGACCGCGCTGCTGGTGCTGGGCGACGCCAGCGCGTGCCGCACGCTGAAGGCGCCGGGCTATCTCGACGAACGCGCGGCGCCCTTCGACGCGGAGGCCGCGCGGGCCCTCGGCGCCGCGGACCTCCCGGCGCTCATGGCGCTCGACGCGGGACTGGCGCGCGAGCTGAAGGCCGCGGGCCGGGCCCCCTGGCAGGTGCTCGCGGGCGCGGCCGAGAGCGCGGGCCTCACGGGCACGCTGCTGTACGAGGACGCGCCGTACGGCGTCGGCTACGTGGTCGCGGCCTGGTCGTGACGTCCCTGGACGACCGCTTCCGGGTGGCCGTCCACTGGGCGGCGTGCCTGTCGGTCGTTTCCGGACGGTCGTTTCCGGATGGTCGTTTCCGGATGGTCGTGTCTGTCGGTCGTTTCCGGACGGACGGACGGACGGACGGTCGGACGGCGGACGGCGGACGGCCGCGTGCGTCGTCGCTCCGCGGCCGTCCGCCGGTCTGTCCGCCGATCTCGCTGTACTGCTGCTGTATTGCCGTGTTGCTGCTGTGCTGCTGTGCTGCTGTGCAGCTGTGCTGCTGCGTTGCTGTACTGCTTGTTCTTGACGTGGACCTGTTTTCGCCGTGGACCGCTGCTCAGGAGGACGGCGGGGGCGTCTTCGGCGGTGTGGACGTGTCGCCGCCCGCCCCCGGCTCGTGCCGGTGCGCGAGCCGGTCCATGGCGCCCTTGGCCTTGTCGGTGCCCGTGTGGATCCTGTCGCTGTACTTGCCCTTGGTCCTGTCGTCGACGGCCTTGGCGGCCTTGTCGATCCCGTGCTGGATCCTGTCCCCGTGCTGGTGCGCGAGGCCGGAGACCTTCCCCTTGGCCGGAGCGAGCTTGGTCTTCAGATGGTTCAAGAGACCCATGGGTCACCTTCCCTGGCGGGTCTGTTACCTGCGGGCGCCCTCGCCGGCCTCGCTGCCGACGGCCTCCTCGGAGGACTGCTGCCGGGGGATCTCGACGCCGTCGGCGGCCGGGCTCTCGTCGGCCGACGCCACCGTCTCCCCGGCGTCACCGGCCCCGGTGGAGTCCCGCCCCGGCGCGTCCCCCGTGGTCGGCGCCGCTTCCGCGTCCTCCGCCGGCGTGCCGTCCGACGTCCCGGCGGTGATCTTCGCCTCCCGCGCGGTCACCTCCTCCGTGACCGTCGCCTTCGCCGCCGTCTCCTCCGTAGCCGTCTCCTCCGTGGTCTTCGACCTCCGGAAAAGCCGCGCCAAAACGCCCATATCCACTCCATACGGTACTCGTGCGGGCGAAATCCCGCGTTGCCCGGTGCGTCCGTTTGCGCCGCCGGGATGTGCCGCCCCGTGAACGGGCGACGGGAATCTCGCAACGGGCAACGACACCGCGGCGGCCCCGTCACGTAACTCGTTCGGGAGCCGGGTGAGAGGTTTGCGAAACTGGTGCCGTGAGCAGCGCACCCCTCGCCCCCCGCGTCATCGCCGTCGTCGGACCGACCGCGGCCGGAAAGTCCGATCTGGGCGTCTTCCTGGCCCGGCACCTCGGCGGCGAGGTCGTCAACGCCGACTCCATGCAGCTCTACCGAGGGATGGACATCGGCACCGCCAAGCTGACGCCAGAGGAACGCGGCGGCATCCCGCACCACCTCCTGGACATCTGGGACGTCACGGTCACCGCCTCCGTCGCCGAGTACCAGAGACTGGCCCGCACCCGGATCGACGCACTGCTCGCCGAGGGCCGCTGGCCGATCCTGGTCGGCGGCTCCGGGCTGTACGTCCGCGGCGCCGTCGACAACCTGGAGTTCCCCGGTACCGACCCCGAGGTCCGCGCCCGTCTGGAGGAGGAGCTGACCCTGCGCGGCTCCGGCGCCCTGCACGCCCGGCTGGCCGCCGCCGACCCCGAGGCGGCGCAGGCGATCCTGCCCAGCAACGGCCGCCGTATCGTGCGCGCCCTCGAAGTGATCGAAATCACCGGCAAGCCCTTCACCGCCAACCTCCCGGGCCATGACTCCGTCTACGACACCGTTCAGATCGGCGTCGACGTGGCGCGCCCCGAGCTCGACGACCGCATCACCCGCCGCGTGGACCGGATGTGGGACGCGGGTCTCGTGGACGAGGTGCGCGCACTGGAGGCGCAAGGCCTGCGCGAGGGGCGTACGGCCTCGCGCGCGCTGGGCTACCAGCAGGTCCTCGCCGCACTCGCCGGTGAGTGCACCCAGGACGAGGCGCGCGCGGAGACCGTCCGTGCCACCAAGCGCTTCGCGCGCCGTCAGGATTCATGGTTCAGGCGCGACCCGCGGGTGCACTGGTTGAGTGGGGCCGCGGCGGACCTCGCGGAACTTCCGCGGCTCGCGTTGGCGTTGGTCGAACGACCGGTTACAGCCTGATCACGTCATGGCATCGGGACGCTCAGGCCGTCATCCGGGCCTCCGGCCCCGTGCCATCATCGAGCTTCGATCGACCAAGTGGAGTCCGAGTTGGGAGGGCGCGTGGCGATGGAGGCCGGCCCTCGCGACACCGCACAAGGCACCGAGCACCTCACCCCCGAACGGGGTGAACCGGAGCCGGAGGAAGGACGTCTGAGCCCGGACGGGCCGGACGCCGACGACACGCAGGACGGCGTGACCGCCGACGGGCCCGAACCCGAGGAGATGTTCGCCGGCGGCCCCGAGGTCGAGGTCGAGCTGCGGCCCCAGCGCCGGCTGCGGATATGGCACCTCGCCCCCATCGTGGGCCTGGCCGCCACGGGCTCCCTGATGTTCGCGTTCCCCCTCGCCTTCGACTTCGGCGACAGCGGTGCCGTGATCGCCATGCTGGGGCTGCTGATCTGCTCCTGTGCGGCAGGCTGGGGCATGATGGCCGCCCGCCGCGTCGGACACACCTGGCCCGGCCTGCCCCAGCGCGGCTCCGGCCGCCGCCCCGACTGGCGGGTCGTCCTCGCGTACGTCCTGCTCGTGGCCGCGGTCGTGGTCCTGGCCGTGTGGCGGGTCGCCCGGCTCCGCTAGGTCCGACAGGGCCTGGGCGCCGCGGTTCCCCGCACCGCGCGGACCGCACGCCTGCACGCGCGCGTGCACGGCCGGGTTCCCGCGTGCACGGCCGGGTTCCCGCGTGCATGGCCGGGTTCCCCGCGTGCACGGCCGGGTTCCCGTGTGCACGGCCGGGTTCCCCGGGTGCCGCTCCGACGCGGGCCGCGGTGTCGGAGCCACCCCGTACGATCGAGGGATGAGCACGCGGATCGCCTTCCTCAAGGGTCACGGCACGGAGAACGACTTCGTGATCGTTCCCGACCCCGAGAACGCCATCGACCTCCCCCCGGCCGCCGTCGCCGCCCTGTGCGACCGGCGCGCGGGCATCGGCGGCGACGGGCTGCTGCACGTCGTGCGGTCCGCCGCCCACCCCGAGGCGAAGGACATGGCGGGCGAGGCGGAGTGGTTCATGGACTACCGCAACGGCGACGGCTCCGTCGCCGAGATGTGCGGCAACGGCGTCCGCGTCTTCGCGCGCTACCTCCAGCACGCCGGACTCGCCACCGAGGGCGACCTCACGGTCGCCACGCGCGCGGGCGTGCGGACGGTGCACCTCGCCAAGGACGGGGACGTCACCGTCGGCATGGGACGGGCCCGCCTGCCCGAGGGGGACGTCACGGTGACCGTCGGCGAGCGCACCTGGCCCGCCCGGAACGTGAACATGGGCAACCCGCACGCCGTCGCCTTCGTCGACGATCTCGCGCACGCCGGCGACCTGCTCGCCCCGCCGCCCTTCAGCCCCGCCTCCGCCTACCCCGACGGCGTCAACGTCGAGTTCGTCGTCGACCGCGGCCCGCGGCACGTGGCGCTGCGCGTGCACGAGCGCGGATCCGGCGAGACCCGCTCGTGCGGCACGGGCGCGTGCGCCGTCGCCGTGGCGACCGCGCGCCGGGACGGCGCCGACCCGGCCGCCACCGGCACACCGGCCACGTACACGGTGGACGTCCCCGGCGGCCGCCTCGTCATCACCGAGCGCCCCGACGGGGAGATCGAGATGACCGGCCCGGCGGTCATCGTCGCCGAAGGCGCGATCGACCCGGAGTGGCTGGAAACCGCCGCCCGCTGACGGGTGCGCCGACTTGGCATCGGAGGCCGACACGGCCCGGTGGCGCACAGGAGTGCCGCCGGGACCGGGGTCGTGTCTTCGACTTCGCGACCTGCCGCAGGTCAGGCGGCGCAAAACCGTAAACCTCCTGACGGTCGCTCGAATGGGTGATCCGTTTCACGCTCGGGGAGAGGCGGTCGGTCGGGCGTGGTGGGCTCGGTAGCATCAAGCACCGGCCCGGACGGGAGACCGTTGCCAGGCCCCTGAGCCGTGTCCGCCCCGGGGCACTCCGTCCGCCGGTCCACGCAGCCGGAGGTGCCCATGAGTGCGGAGGCCACGAACCCCGCGACCCCAGGCCCGGTGGTGCCTGTCGCTTCCCGCAGGCGCAGTCGCCCCCGGATCGACCTGCGGCGGCTGGGCCGGGCCGCGTTGCTCGGCCCCGCCTCGCGCGGCCGGCTGCCCGACGCGATCGGCCATGTCGTCGAGGCGCACCGGGCCCACCACCCCGACGCCGACCTGGACCCGCTGCGCCGCGCCTACGTGCTCGCCGAGTCCTCGCACCGCGGCCAGATGCGCAAGAGCGGCGAGCCGTACATCACGCACCCCCTCGCCGTGACCCTCATCCTCGCCGAACTGGGCGCCGAGACCACGACGTTGACGGCCTCCCTGCTGCACGACACCGTCGAGGACACCGATGTGACGCTCGAGCAGGTCCGCGAGGAGTTCGGCGAGGAGGTGCGCTACCTCGTCGACGGCGTGACGAAGCTGGAGAAGGTCGACTACGGCGCCGCCGCCGAGCCCGAGACCTTCCGCAAGATGCTCGTCGCCACCGGCAACGACGTCCGCGTGATGTCGATCAAACTGGCCGACCGGCTGCACAACATGCGCACCCTCGGCGTGATGCGCCCCGAGAAACAGGCCCGCATCGCCAAGGTCACCCGCGACGTCCTCATCCCGCTCGCCGAACGCCTCGGAGTCCAGGCCCTCAAGACCGAGTTGGAGGACCTCGTCTTCGCGATCCTCCACCCCGAGGAGTACGCGCACACGCGTGAGCTGATCGCCGAGAACGCCACCCGCGCCGACGACCCGCTGGCCGAGTTCGCCGACGCGATGCGCGGCGTGCTGCGCGAGGCCGACATCCAGGCCGACGTGCTCATCCGGCCCCGGCACTTCGTCTCCGTCCACCGCGTCTCCCGCAAACGCGGCCGGCTGCGCGGCTGCGACTTCGGCCGCCTGCTCGTCCTCGTCAACGAGGACGCCGACTGTTACGCGGTCCTCGGCGAACTGCACACCTGTATGACGCCGGTGGTCTCGGAGTTCAAGGACTTCATCGCCGTCCCCAAGTTCAACCTGTACCAGTCGCTGCACACCGCCGTCGCCCGCGCGGACGGCCAGGTCGTCGAAGTCCTCATCCGCACCCACCAGATGCACAAGGCCGCCGAGGCCGGTGTCGTCGCACTCGGCAACCCCTACGCCGCCCCCGCGGAGGAACAGAACCTCTCGGGCGACGGCGAACGGGTCGACCCCACCCGGCCCGGCTGGCTCTCCCGCCTCCTGGACTGGCAGGAAGCCGCCCCCGACCCGGACACCTTCTGGTCGACCCTGCGCGAGGACCTCGCCCAGGACCGCGAGATCACCGTCTTCCGTCCCGACGGCGGCACCCTCGGCCTCCCCGAGGGCGCCACCTGCGTGGACGCCGCGTACGCGCAGTACGGCGAGGACGCCCACGCCTGCATCGGCGCCCGCGTCAACGGCCGCCTCGCGACCCTGAGCACCGTGCTGCGGGACGGAGACACCGTCCAGCTCCTCATGGGCCAGGACCCGGCCTCCGAGCCCTCCAGGGAGTGGCTGGAGCACGCCCACACCCCGGCCGCCCGCATCGCCATCCAACGGTGGCTGGCCACGCATCCCGCGCCCGACGACGCGGCGGAGGAGCCCGACGGCGCATCCGGCGGCGGATCTGACGGCGGATCCGGCGGACGGCCCCGGCCCGGCGGACGGCCCCGTCCCGGTGGGCATGGCAGCCACCCCGGCGGGCACGGCAGTCACCCCGGCGGGCACGGTGGGCATGGCAGGCACGGCGGGTTCGGCGGGGACGGCGGGTTCGGCGGCGCCGCCGGGGGAGGCACGACCGCCGGGGCGACGGGCGTGGGGGGAGCCGTCGAGGGCGTCTCCGCGCGACCTGCCTCCGAGGGGCCGGTCTCCCGGCCCGGCGACGCGATCACCGCCGTGGATCGGCCCCGGGCGAGCGTCCGGCTCGCCGGCTGCTGTACCCCCGTGCCCTCCGACGAGGTGACCGGTTTCGCCGTGCGCGGGGGAGCGGTGACCGTGCACCGTGTGGAGTGCGCCGCAGTGGCGCGTATGACGAACGCGGGGCGCGCGCGGGTCGACGTGCGCTGGGGAGACACCACCGAGTGCCGGGTCACCCTGGTCGCTGAATCGTTCGGCCGCCCCCATCTGCTCGCCGACCTCACCGAGGCGATGGCGCTGGAGGGCGCGGAGATCGTCTCCGCGACCGTCGAACCCCCGAGCCAGCAACGCGTACGCCACACCTACACGCTCCAGCTCCCCGACGCGGCCCACCTGCCCGCTCTGATGCGCGCCATGCGGAACGTGCCCGGCGTGTACGACGTGACCCGGGCACAGCACCACGCACCGGCCCCCTGAGACGTGCCCCGCCCGGCCGCCGACCCCGCGCGCCCCAGCCCGGCCGGCGAGGCGGCCGGTCGGGGAGGCAGCCGCGGCCGTCGGCGCGGTGTCCGCCCCTCACCCACCACCCCCACCCGGGCAGTCCGTTCGAGTGGGCCGGTCGCGCGCCGTCGCGGAGCCGCACGCGCGCGCTGGTAGCGGTGGTGCATGCCCCTGACCCCCCGCGCCCCCCGCACCTCCAGCGCCCCCCTCACCTCCGGCATCACCGACACCACCAGCCCTGCCGACACCACCAGCCCTACTGACACCACCGGCCCTACCGACACCACCGGCACCATCAACACCACCGGCATCCCTTTCCCCCTCCGCCCTGCCCGCCCCCGGGCCGCCTCCTCGCGTCGCCTCGCCTCCGCGCTCCTCGCCTCGGCCGTCTCTGTCTGTCTCGTCGCCGCGGGCGCACCCGCGACCCCGCTCGGCATCGGCGACCGCCTCTTCCCGCACCTGGGCAACCCCGGGTACGACGTGACCGCCTACAACCTGTCCTTCACGTACTCCGGTGACAACAGCCGGCCGCTCCGGGCGGTCACCACCATCGACGGCCGGACCACCACCGCCCTGGACCGGATCAACCTCGACTTCGCCCACGGCACGGTCGAGTCCGTCGAGGTCGACGGAGAGCCCGCCGCCTTCGCCGGAGCCGGCGAGGACCTGGTGATCACACCGGAGGAGCCGCTGCGCGCGGGCGACCGGATGCACGTCACCGTGCGGCACACCAGCGACCCGGTGAGCGTCGCCGGACGGGACGGCGGCTGGGTGCGGACCGCGGACGGCCTGGCCATGGCCAACCAGGCGGACGCCGCCCACCTGGTGTTCCCCTGCAACGACCACCCCTCCGACAAGGCGAGGTTCACGATCCGGGTCACCGCGCCCGCCGGCTACACGGCCGTCGCCAACGGTCTGCCGGCCGGCGTCCACAGGTCCGGCCGCACGACCACCTGGACGTACCGCACGCACCACCCCATGGCCACCGAGCTCGCCCAGGTGTCCATCGGCCGCTCCACCGTCCTGCACCGCAAGGGCCCGCACGGACTGCCCGTCCGGGACGTCGTGCCCACCGGGGACCGCGAGCGCCTCGAACCGTGGCTGAAGAAGACCCCCGACCAGATCACCTGGATGGAGAACAAGGTCGGCCGCTACCCCTTCGAGACGTACGGCCTGCTCATGGCCGACGCCGCCACCGGATTCGAGCTCGAGACGCAGACCCTCTCCCTCTTCGAGAAGGACCTGTTCGCCGAGCCCGCCTACCCCCGCTGGTACGTCGAGTCGATCATGGTGCACGAGCTGGCCCACCAGTGGTTCGGCGACAGCGTCACCCCCCGCACCTGGTCCGACCTGTGGCTCAACGAGGGACACGCCACCTGGTACGAGGCCCTCCACGCGGAGGAGAAGGCGGGCCGCACCCTGGATGCCCGTATGAAGGCGGCGTACGGCGCCTCCGACCGCTGGCGGGCGGCCGGCGGTCCGCCCGCCGCCCCCAAGCCGCCGGTGCCCGGCCAGAAGATCGGCATCTTCCGCGCGAACGTCTACGACGGCGCCGCCCTCGTGCTGTACGCCCTGCGCCAGAAGATCGGCACGCGCGCGTTCGAGCAGGTGGAGCGTGCCTGGGTGCGCGACCACCGGGACGCCACGGCGGGCACCGCCGACTTCCGGCGCCTCGCCGAAAAGATCTCCGGACGCGACCTCGGGGCCTTCTTCCGCGGCTGGCTGTACGGAGCGAAGACCCCGCCGATGCCCGGACACCCGGAGTGGACGTCGGCGGCGCCCGCACCCGCCGCGGAGGCCGCGGAATAAGACGGTGACGAGACGGGCCGTACCGTGCGACCATCGTCAGGTCGGCGCGGCACGGGACGACGGGAATCTCCCGGGGTACTCGTGCGTTGACCATGAAGACCATCGAATCGGCATCCCCAACGACGTAAGGACCCAATGACCTCCTCTTCTTCCCCTTCCCAGGACACCAAGCGCTTCGCGCACGCCTACCCCGAAGGTCTTCGGGCCGATGCCCTGATGGAAGAGGACGTCGCCTGGAGCCACGAGATCGACGGAGAGCGGGACGGCGAACAGTACGACCGCTCCGAGCGCGCGGCCCTGCGCCGTGTCGCGGGCCTCTCCACCGAGCTCGAGGACGTCACCGAGGTCGAGTACCGGCAGCTCCGCCTGGAGCGGGTCGTACTCGTCGGCGTCTGGACCTCGGGGACCGTGCAGGACTCGGAGAACTCCCTCGCGGAGCTGGCCGCCCTCGCGGAGACCGCGGGCGCGCTGGTGCTCGACGGCGTGATCCAGCGCCGCGACAAGCCCGACGCGGCCACCTACATCGGCTCCGGCAAGGCCGACGAACTGCGGGACATCGTGCTCGAAACGGGCGCCGACACTGTCATCTGCGACGGTGAGCTCAGCCCGGGTCAGCTGATCCACCTCGAGGACGTCGTCAAGGTCAAGGTCATCGACCGTACGGCCCTGATCCTCGACATCTTCGCCCAGCACGCCAAGTCCCGGGAGGGCAAGGCGCAGGTCGCGCTCGCGCAGATGCAGTACATGCTGCCGAGGCTGCGAGGCTGGGGTCAGTCGCTGTCCCGGCAGATGGGCGGCGGCAAGGGCGGCGGCCTCGCCACCCGAGGTCCCGGTGAGACCAAGATCGAGACGGACCGGCGCCGGATCCGCGAGAAGATGGCGAAGATGCGCCGTGAGATCGCGGAGATGAAGACCGGCCGCGAGATCAAGCGTCAGGAGCGCAAGCGCCACAAGGTGCCGTCCGTGGCCATCGCGGGCTACACCAACGCCGGCAAGTCCTCGCTGCTCAACCGTCTCACGGGCGCGGGTGTCCTGGTCGAGAACGCCCTGTTCGCCACCCTCGACCCGACCGTGCGCCGGGCCGAGACCCCGAGCGGCCGGCTGTACACGCTGGCGGACACCGTCGGCTTCGTCCGGCACCTGCCGCACCACCTGGTCGAGGCGTTCCGCTCCACCATGGAGGAGGTCGGCGAGTCCGACCTGATCCTCCACGTGGTGGACGGCTCGCACCCGAACCCGGAGGAGCAGCTGGCCGCCGTGCGCGAGGTGGTCCGGGACGTCGGCGCCACCGACGTACCCGAGATCGTCGTGATCAACAAGGCGGACGCGGCCGACCCGCTGACGCTCCAGCGGCTCCTGCGGATCGAGAAGCGTTCCATCGCGGTCTCGGCCCGCACCGGCCGGGGCATCGACGAACTGCTCGCGCTCATCGACGACGAGCTGCCGCGCCCGTCGGTCGAGATCGAGGCGCTCGTGCCGTACACGCTGGGCAAGCTGGTCGCCCGTGCCCACACCGAGGGCGAGGTGATCTCCGCGGAGCACACGGCGGAGGGCACCCTGCTGAAGGCGCGGGTGCACGAGGAACTCGCCGCGGACCTCGCGCCGTACGTCCCGGCGTCGCTCGCCTGACAGCCTCCACCACGACGGCCCGTCCCTTGCTCGGTGCAGGTGGCGGGCCGTCGGCGTGCACGGGTTCTGCTCCGCCCGGGGAGGGCGGTCGTCGTGACCGCCCCCTGGCCGTCGCCGAGCCGGTCGACGCACGCGACCGTCCTCAGCCCGCTCCGCGCCGGGCGACGGCGGCAGATGCCGGGCAGTCCCCGGCGCCCGCCGCGCGCATCACTGCCCGGCGAACTTGCCGCTCACCGAGTCGTACACGCTCTCGGCCACCTCACCCAGCCGCGGCCCCGCGAGCCAGCCCGCCTTCACCGGGCCGATCGAGGTGTTGGAGACCAGCGCCGGCTCGCCGTCCGAGCCGGTCGCCACCCAGCCGCCGCCGGACGCACCGCCGGTCATCGTGCAGCCGATGCGGTACATCGTCGGGTCCGTGGCGTTCAGCGACAGCCGCCCCGGCGCATCCTGGCACTGGTACAGCTTCTGCCCGTCGTACGGCGCCGCCGCCGGGTAACCCGTGGCGGTCACAGTGCCCACCTTCGCCACGGCCGGCGCCGCGAAGTCCACCGGCAGGGCCGAACCGACCGTCTCCTCCAGCGACTTGCCCGAACCACCCGCCTCGGGTGTCACATGGATCACCGCGAAGTCGTACGAGGCACCGTCACCACCGGTCTGCCCGCCCTGCGCGATCCACTGGTCCGAGGTCTGCGCCCAGTCACCCCACCAGACGCCGTACGGCGCCACCTGCTCCTTGGTGGCCGTCTGCAACTCCGCGTCCGTCATGCCCGAGTCGTTGTACGACGGCACGAACGCGATGTTGCGGTACCAGCCGCCCTCCTTGCCCGCGTGCACGCAGTGGCCCGCCGTCCACACCAGGTTGGACTTGCCGGGGTGTGCCGGGTCCTGGACGACCGTCGCCGAGCAGACCATCGTGCCCTCGGGGGAGTCGAAGAACACCTTGCCCGCCTCGGCGGCGTTGGCGTGGTAGGCGGGCGACACGGCCGTCGCCTCCACCACCGCGGGCGTCGGATCGGTCACGCCCTGGTCGTCCGCGAGGTCGCTGTCGTCGACCGCCCGCTCCGGATCCTCGGCCTCACGCATCCGGTCCTCGTCCCACAGACCCTCGATGATCGGGTTGATGTAGTCCTGTGCCTCGCGCAGCCAGTCGTCCCGGTCCCAGTCCTTCCAGGCGCCGTTCTTCCACTTGTCGAGGTCGATCCCGTGCTCCTTGAGCCGGTCCTTGATGTCGTCCGGGATCGTGATCTTGCCGTCGCCACCCGCCGAGGCGGACGCGGTGGCCTCGCCTCCCGCCTCGGCGCCGCCCGCGTCGCACGCGGTCGCGGTGAGCACGAGCACCGAGGCGAGAGCAACAGCGCCCAGCAAGGGGGAAGTTCCGCGGCGGGCGTCCCTCCCCCGACGAACGGTCGACGACGGCCGTATGGATCGCATGGTCTGACTCCCCCTGCTGTGAACGAACTTGGAGCGGTGGCCGTTCCCGGCGCGGAACTCATGGTGATCTCACGCCTGGTTCATATGAGCCTCACGGCCTCGTGGAACGGCCTCACACGATATGCGCTCGCCGCGGGGGACTTCCGCCGGAACGGCAACGGTTCGGCTACAAGCCGCCTGACCTGCTCATCGTCCCTGTGGGGAGGGACGGTTCCCGGTGCTGCCGACGACAGTGGGGCGAGGGTGGGGACGCGATCCGGCGCGCCCCCACCGCCGAGACACCGTCAGCGACCACCGCCCTGACGGTCACGGCCGACCGTCAGGGGCGCGGGCCGGTACACGACGTAGGCCGCCTCGCCCAGATCGAGCGCGGTGGCCGACCGCTGGAGCGCCGCCGGGGTCGCGGCGCTGCCCCAGTGCCCGGTGGTGACGCGGTGCTCCAGGGCGTGCAGGGCGGCCACCGTCTCCGCGGCGGTGAAGGTGCAGTGGCCCTGCCGCTCGACGTACGCCTGGCGCAACAAGGCGCCGTCACCCGCCGCGCGCACCCGGTCGCCGAACCGTCGCTCCTGCTCCACCGGCACGAGCGCGTCGGCCGTGGTGTGAACGTTCAGCAGCGGTACGGCCAGCCCCTGACCCGCCGACGAGGTGCGCTCGGCGGTGCGCACCGCGGCCGGATCGGCGATGATCTCCGCACCGCCCGTCAGCGCCTCCAGATCGGCGCCCAGATCCAGCCCGGCGCTCCGGTACAGGGCACGCACCTGCGGCGCGTGCACGGAGCCGGCCAGCAGGCCCGCGTAGTCGACGCCCCGGTTCCAGGAGTTGTTGCCTCCGACCGACTGTTCGACCGCGTACCGCCCTCCTTCGATGAACGACAGGACACCGCTCGCGAACCACGCGTACTGCTGTTCCTCCTGGCCCGCCCAGTCGTCCGCCGCGGGCCGGTCCCGGTCCGGGGCCCATGCCGGGAGGTTGAGGAAGGCCGCGGCCAGCGCGATGCGGGCCCGCCCCTGCGGTGTGACCTGCGCCGCTGTGACGGCGTCGGTGAGCACACGGGCGGTGTCGGCCGCCTCTGCGGCCGAGCCGAAGCCCACCAGCTCGACCTGCTCGCCGGGCAACAGCAACCGGGCGAGCGTGTACTCGGCGTCGAGCTGGTAGTTGTCCAGGTCGGTGCCGCCGGCCACCAGCCCGCAGAGCCCCAGCGCGCCGTCGATCCGGCCGGCTCCGTCCCGTGCGAGCTGAGCGTTGACCAGTCCTCCCATGGACTGCCCGACGGTGAGGGTGCGCTCGGGCTCCCCGATCTTCGCCTTGACCGCGTCCAGCGTGGCGAACTGATCGCGTTCCGCACTGGCCAGCGCCCACTTCGAGCCGTTGGGGTCGTAGGAGGAGCCGGCCAGCGCGTAGCCCTCGGAGAGCAGTTCCGCACGCACGGCTTCGGAGGGCGCGTTCTGCGCGACGAGCGAGCCGAAGCCGTGGCTGTACAGGACGAGGGTGCCGTTCCAGTCGGCGGGTACGTCGGCGATCCAGGTGGCGCCGTCGTCCAGGGTGCCGGTGAGGCGGGCGACCGCGGGTTCCGCCTGTGCGGCCGGGGCTGACAGCAGCGACGTGATCAGGAAGGCGGCCGCGGCGGCGAGGGTGAGGGCAGGACGGACACGCATGAGGCGACTCCTGTCGTGGGGGTGAGGCGTGGGGTGTGGGGGTGGGTGTGGCTACTGGCCGATGCGAGCGTCCCGGGAATGTAGGGCGATTATTGTGTCGCAGTCAATAAAATGCACAACATCTGGAAGGGGGGCGAGGTGAGGACGAAGGGGAGGTGATGGGTGAGCAGGCAACAGGTGGCCCTGACCATGGCCGAGCAATGGGGAGGGAAAGGCGGCATGCCGGGTCGCGCCCTCACCGCCTCGACGCGTCACCGCACGAGTCCCGACGCAACCCGTAACCCGCTGGACCTGCCGGGGTTGGTAGCCATGGGGCCTGCCGCCTGTGTGCTGCCCCGCGTGCGGAACCTCACCGAGGGGGTGGGGAACTCCGTCAACCGAGGCCGACGACCCCTACGCCGGCCCCCGGGGTTCCGCCACGCACCGACTCGCCTCTGCACAGCGGGAGGAACAGGAGCCGTGGCCGTGACCGAGCCTGTACCGGGGGAGGTGCCTTCGAGGTGCTCCGGCGACGACGGAGACGTCGCCCTGAGGACAGCCCCGGCCGGGGGAGCCGGCGTGGGAAGGCCCACGACTGCGACTTCCGCCGACGGGACTTCTGCCGCGGGGAAGTCCACCGCGGTGCCCGAAGCACGGAGTGCCGTCGGTGAGGGCGTCCCCGTTGAGAGGGCGTCGGCAGGGGGGCGCCCGGCCCATGAGGGGATCCTGCGGCGGCAGTCCCTGCGAGAGTCGGCGGCGCGCACCTACGCGCGCGCCCTGCCGATCGTGCCCGTGCGGGCGCGCGGGCTGACCATTGAGGGCGCTGACGGCCGCCGTTACCTCGACTGCCTGTCGGGCGCCGGCGCCCTGGCGCTCGGCCACAACCACCCCGTCGTGCTGGAGGCCATCCGCAAGGTCCTGGACTCCGGCGCACCCCTGCACATCCTGGACCTGGCCACCCCCGTCAAGGACGCCTTCACCACGGAACTGTTCCGCAGTCTGCCGTCCGGGCTCGCCGACCGCGCCCGCGTGCAGTTCTGCGGACCGGCCGGCACGGACGCCGTGGAGGCCGCGCTGAAGCTGGTGCGGGCCGCCACCGGCCGGACGGGCGTCCTGGCGTTCACCGGCGCCTACCACGGCATGACCGCCGGCTCCCTCGAAGCATCCGGTGGCGCCGTCGACGTACGGGTGACACGCCTGCCCTATCCGCAGGACTACCGCTGCCCGTTCGGTGTCGGCGGCGAGCGGGGCGCCGAACTCGCCGCCCGCTGGACGGAGTCCGTGCTCGACGACCCCAAGTCCGGAGTGCGAACGCCCGCCGGGATGATCCTCGAACCCGTCCAGGGCGAGGGCGGGGTGATTCCAGCACCGGACGCCTGGATGCGGCGCATGCGGCAGCTCACGGCCGAACGGTCCATCCCGCTGATCGCCGACGAGGTCCAGACGGGCGTGGGCCGGACCGGCGCCTTCTGGGCGGTGGAGCACAGCGGGGTCACCCCCGATGTCATGGTCCTCTCCAAGGCGATCGGCGGCAGCCTTCCCCTCGCCGTCATCGTCTACCGCGACAGCCTCGACGTCTGGGAACCCGGCGCCCACGCGGGCACGTTCCGCGGCAACCAGCTCGCCATGGCCGCCGGAACGGCGACCCTCGCCTACGTCCGTGCCAACGGCCTCGCCGACCGCGCCGCCCGCCTGGGCGTCCGCATGCTCTCCCAGCT
The DNA here is from genome assembly GCF_055563235.1 of Streptomyces sp. NPDC003248. Classification (NCBI taxonomy): domain Bacteria; kingdom Bacillati; phylum Actinomycetota; class Actinomycetes; order Kitasatosporales; family Streptomycetaceae; genus Streptomyces; species Streptomyces sp. NPDC003248. Next base: position 63,076 of record NZ_JBVHDT010000018.1, read on the forward strand.
CCGGCAACTCGCCCAGGGCGTCCCGTACATGGGCGACGTGCGAGGACGAGGGCTGATGATCGGGATCGAGATGGTGGACCCCGAGGGCACGTGCGACCGGGCGGGCGGCCCGACCGGAGTCGTCCCCTCCACACCGCACCCGCCGGCCGGTGCGACGAGTACCGCGGAGGAGGCCGCCCGTGGCCCTCACCCTGCCGCTCCCGGCCTGGCCGTGGCCGTCCAGCGCGAGTGTCTGCGCCGCGGCCTGATCGTCGAAATCGGCGGGCGCCACGGAAGCGTCGTCCGCCTGCTGCCGCCCCTGACGATCACCGACGAGCAGGCGGCCGCCGTACTCGACCGGCTGGCGGACGCGATGGAGGCGGTGGCCCGCACGCACGCCGACCGACCGTGCCAGGCCGGTCACCCCGGTCACGCCGGGCGACCTGGCCACATCGGCCGCTCGGGCCACACCCGCCACCACCGGCCCGGCCCACCGCGACAGCCGACCGGTCCACCCCCGCCGCCCGGGACCGCCGGCGCCGAAGGCGACAGCTGACCCGGCCCCCACCCGCACAGACCTGCCACGCAGGCCGAGCCCACCGGCGGCCCGTGTACCGCGACGCTCCCGCGACCCGTGACGGAGCAGCCCCACCGACCGCCCGCGGCCACCCCCGTCACCTCGGGCCGGCCACTTCCGGGCCTTTCCGCCGAGAACCCGCCTCTCGGCCTCGACGCGCATCCTGGCGTCTTCCGACGAACACACGCACCCTCGCACCTCGCTTCGTCGCCGACCGAGCCGCTCCCATCCGACGAGGAACGACCTTGACCACGTCCCCCCAGTCCGCCGGTTCCGCGCCCCGGACACCTGCCCCGTCCCCCGCATCCGCGTCGACCCCCTTCGTTCCGTCATCGTTCTCCGCCCCCGCTCTCCCCGTCCCCCGCCGACCGGAGGACACCGACCGCGCCGACCACGGACACCGCACCGAGCACGCCGAACCGCAGGGTTCCGTCGACGCCGGTCCTTCGGGTGCGACCGATCTCCTGCACGACCCCGATCCGTCGACGGCGGCCCAGGCGGCCTCCGTGGAGAACCTGCTGCGCTGCTGGGTCCGCGAGAGTGGCCTGACCGCCCCCGACGACAGCCTCCTGCGTGTTCCGCTGCCCGCCACCGGCACCGAGCTGATCACCCCCGTCCACTACTGGTCCCCGACCGGATGGCACCGCTTCGGCCTCCCGCGCCTGGTGGCCGCCCCTGAGCACAGCCCACCCGTGGACCCGGTCACGGTCGCGGCCCTACTGGCCCACGAAGCGCTCGCCTCCCGCACCGCAGCCGCAGATCCTGCCGAGCGAGCCGCCGGCCGGGGGCCGCACCCCGGCTCGCGTCAGGCCGCACCCACCTCCGGGATCCCGGCACCCCGTTCTTCACCGACCGAGCAGGACGCCCTCGACAGCGCCGACCTGGTCGCCCGCGTCGCCGACTCCGTCCGCCGCACCGCGACGTTCATCAGCGCCCACCGGGAACGCCCGGCCGACCGGCCCGACCTGTTCCTCTCCGCCGAACAGGCGCTGACGCTCGGGCATCCCCTCCACCCGACCCCGAAGAGCCGCGAAGGCCTCTCCGACGCCGAAGCGGCGTTGTACTCACCCGAGGCGGGCGGCTCTTTCCCGGTGCACTGGCTGGCCGTCGCCCCGTCCCTGATCGCTTCCGACTCCGCCTGGACCGAGCGCGGTCGCCGTGTGCCCGCGGACCGGCTGACGTGCCTGCTCGCCGGTGCCGGGCTGCCGCTGCCCGACCGTCATGCCGCCCTGCCGCTGCATCCGTGGCAGATGCGCGCAGTCCGCCACCGTCCCGAGGTCGCGGCCCTGCTCGACGCCGGACTCCTCCGGGACCTCGGTGTCCACGGCCTCCCCTGGCATCCCACCTCCTCCGTCCGAACCGTCTACCGTTCCGGCGCCCCGGCGATGCTCAAGCTGTCGCTGGGGCTGCGTATCACCAACTCCCGCCGTGAGAACCTCCGCAAGGAACTCCACCGTGGTGTCGAAGTGCACCGCCTGCTGCGCACCGGCCTGTCCAGGCACTGGCAGGCGGCCCATTCACGCTTCGACATCGTCCGCGACCCGGCATGGCTCGCGGTCGACGGACCCGACGGCCTTCCGGTGACCGGACTCGACGTCGTCATCCGGCACAACCCGTTCACACCGTTCGACGACGTCACCTGTGTCGCGGCCCTTGCCGCGCCCAGCCCGCACGTCCAGCGGAACGCCGGACCGGAGTACCCCTGTGCCGAGGCGGACCGGCCGGTCCAGGACCCGGCTCCCCGTCTGCCGTCCCGTCTCGCCACACTCGTCACGCGTCTCGCCCGGAAGACGGGCCGCCCGCTGGGGGCCGTGGCCACCGAGTGGTTCCTGCGCTACCTGGAGCAGGTCGTCCGTCCGGTGCTGTGGCTCGACGGCGAGGCGGGCGTCGCCCTCGAAGCACACCAGCAGAACACCCTTCTTCTGCTGGATCCGCACGGCTGGCCCGGCGGAGGCCGCTACCGCGACAACCAGGGCTACTACTTCCGCGCGTCCCGTCGTGCGGAACTCGACGCCCGACTGCCGGGGATCGGCGAACGCAGCGACACCTTCGTCTGCGACGAGATCACCGACGAGCGCTTCGCCTACTACCTCGGGATCAACAACGTCTTCGGACTCATCGGCGCCTTCGGCTCCCAGAGACTCGCCGACGAGCACGTGCTGCTCGCCGCCTTCCGCCGGTTCCTCACCGACGCCGCCCACGGCCGGGGCCGGACGCGCAGCCCACTCCCCACCCGTCTGCTCGACTCACCCGTCCTGCGCTGCAAGGCCAATCTGCTGACCCGACTGCACGGTCTCGACGAACTCGTCGGCCCGGTCGACACCCAGTCCGTGTACGTCTCCATCGCCAACCCCCTGCACTCCTGACACGTTCATCCGCCTGGCCACTACTGCCACCGCCCCGGGGAGCCGGTCCCCTTCCTTCCTTCCTCCTTCCACCCGGCCCAGCCCCCTCCTGCCTTCAGAGAGGAGCCTCACCATGGCCCCTACAACCGTCGAGGACGTGAGGACCGCGCGTCCGCCCGCCGACGACCTGCTGGACCGCCTCGACGACGCGAGGCCGGTCACCACTGCGGTCGGCGCCTTCAGCCTGGCGTCGGTGCGGATCAAGAGGGACCTGCTCCGCATCGTCGGCTGGATGAACGACCCCGCCGTCGCCGCGTTCTGGGAACTGGCCGGCCCGGCGTCCGTGACTGAGGAACACCTGCGGCGCCAACTGGACGGCGACGGCCACAGCGTCCCCTGCATCGGCCTGCTGGAGGGCTCACCGATGAGCTACTGGGAGATCTACCGGGCAGATCTCGATCCGCTGGCCCGTCACTATCCGGCCCTGCCTCACGACACTGGCATCCACCTCCTCATCGGCGGTAACGCCGACCGCGGGCGCGGACTGGGCGGCGTTCTGATCGCAGCCGTGGCCGACCTCGTCTTCGGCGGCAGACCCGCCTGCGCACGCGTCATCGCTGAACCCGACCTTCGCAACATCGCCTCCGTATCCGCCTTCCTCAACGCCGGCTTCCGGCTCTCCGCCGAGATCGACCTGCCCACCAAGCGAGCAGCCCTCATGCTCCGGGACCGGAACCCACCCTCCCGGTCATGACTCTCCGCGATCGAGCAGTCACACATGGAACGGACCGGCCTGCGAGCCGGTTCCCGCCGTCCGAACTTTTTTCCGCACCCGCCCTCTTTCGCTCTCTTCCGCTCCCTCGGACTTTCCGTCCCTTCAGCCTCCAGTCCCGTCGGCCCCCTTCATCTCTCCGGCCCGCGCCCGACCCGAGAAGCGTCCGAACAGTGATCACGCCTCCGTCCTCACCACCGGTCACCTGCATGGCCACCCGTTTGTCAGTGCCGGGCCGTAGGGTGGTCGCGCTATGACGAAGCACTCACTCCCCGAACTCCTCCATGCCGCCGTCGCCGCAGTCGGCGGTACGGAGCGCCCCGGCCAGGTGGCCATGGCCGAAGCCGTCGCAGAGGCCATCGACGACGGCTCCCATCTGCTGGTCCAAGCCGGCACCGGTACCGGCAAGTCGCTGGGGTACCTCGTGCCCGCGCTTGCGCACGGGGAGAGAGTCGTCGTGGCGACCGCCACCCTGGCGCTCCAGCGTCAGCTCGTGGAACGCGACCTGCCGCGCACGGTCGACGCGCTGCATCCGCTGCTGCGCCGCCGCCCGGAGTTCGCCATGCTCAAAGGCCGGTCGAACTACCTCTGCCTGCACCGTCTGCACGAAGGCATGCCACAGGACGAGGAAGAAGGCCTCTTCGACCAGTTCGAGGCTGCCGCACCCACCAGCAAGCTCGGTCAGGACCTGCTGCGGCTTCGCGACTGGGCCGACGAGACGGAGGACGGTGACCGCGACGACCTGACCCCCGGCGTCTCCGACCGTGCCTGGAGCCAGGTGTCGGTCTCCTCCCGGGAGTGCCTGGGCGCCTCGAAGTGCGCGTACGGCGCGGAGTGCTTCGCGGAGATGGCCCGCGAGCGCGCCAAGCTGTCCGAGGTCGTCGTCACCAATCACGCCCTCCTCGCCATCGACGCCATCGAGGGCGCCCCGGTCCTCCCGCAGCACGAGGTGCTCATCGTCGACGAGGCGCACGAACTGGTCTCGCGGGTCACCGGAGTCGCCACCGGCGAGCTCACCCCGGGCCAGGTCAACCGCGCGGTACGCCGCGCGGCGAAGCTGGTCAACGAGAAGGCCGCCGACCAGCTCCAGACCGCCGCGGAAGGCTTCGAGCGGCTGATGGAGCTGGCGCTGCCCGGCCGGCTGGAGGAGATCCCCGAAGACCTCGGGTACGCCCTCATGGCGCTGCGCGACGCTGCACGCACCGTCATCTCCGGGATCGGCGCGACCCGTGACAAGTCCGTCCAGGACGAGGACGCCATGCGTAAGCAGGCGCTCGCCTCCGTGGAGTCGGTGCACGACGTGGCGGAGCGCATCGTGAACGGCTCCGAGTACGACGTCGTCTGGTACGAACGCCACGACCGCTTCGGCGCCTCCCTGCGGGTCGCCCCCCTCAACGTGTCCGGCCTGCTGAGGGAGAAGCTCTTCACGGACCGCTCCGTGGTGCTGGCCTCGGCGACCCTGAAACTGGGCGGGGACTTCAACGGCGTGGGCGCCTCACTGGGCCTCGCCCCGGAGGGCACACAGGGTGAGGACGTTCCCCAGTGGAAGGGCATCGACGTCGGCTCGCCCTTCGACTATCGCAAACAGGGCATTCTGTACGTCGCCAAGCATCTGGCGCGCCCCGTGCGCGACGGCGACCGGGCGGACATGCTGGACGAGCTGACGGAACTGATCCAGGCGGCCGGCGGCCGCACTCTCGGCCTCTTCTCCTCCATGCGGGCCGCCCAGCTCGCCGCCGAGGAGCTGCGCACGCGCATCCCCGGGTTCCCGATCCTGCTGCAGGGCGAGGAAACCCTCGGCGAGCTGATCAAGAACTTCGCGGCGGACCCGATGACCTGCCTCTTCGGCACGCTGTCGCTCTGGCAGGGTGTCGACGTACCAGGGCCGAGCTGTCAGCTGGTGGTCATGGACAAGATTCCGTTCCCGCGCCCCGACGATCCGCTGATGAGTGCCCGCCAGAAGGCGGTGGAGGACGCGGGCGGCAACGGCTTCATGGCCGTCGCCGCCACACACGCCGCGCTGCTGATGGCGCAGGGCGCGGGTCGGCTCGTGCGCGCGTCGGGTGACCGCGGTGTCGTCGCCGTACTGGACCAGCGCCTGGCGACAGCCCGCTACGGCAGCTACCTGAAGGCGTCCATGCCGGATTTCTGGTACACCACGGACCGCAACCAGGTCCGGAAGTCGCTGGCGGCGATCGACGCGGTGGCCAAGAAGGCGGAAGGAGAAGCGGTGGCGGCGACGGCACGGTGAGGGAGGTCTGTCCCGGCTCCGGGGCGGACCCACGCGCAGGGGCCGATCGGGCCGGGCAGGGGCTGATCGGGCAGGTTCGATACGGACTGGTCGGACGTTCCGGACATGGGGCTGGGTCGGTCGGGTAAGCCGGACAGGCCCGATCCGGCAAGACGGATGCGGGTCGGCCGGGCAAGCCCTCTCCGTGCCGGACGCGCCGGAGCGGCAGGCCCCTGGCTGGTCGCACGCATCCGGGACGGACCTGAACCGATGGGGGCACGGTATCCGGCCGGGCGCAGCACAGGGCCCCGGAACCGGCGCAGGGATCCCGGGGCCCAGTCAGGGGGGCGGGTCGAGAAGGCCCGTCCGTCGCCGGTGTCAGACCCGGCGCAGAACGGCCACCACCTTGCCGAGGATGGTCGCGTCGTCGCCGGGGATCGGCTCGTACGCCGCGTTGTGCGGGAGCAGCCATACATGGCCGTCCTCACGCTTGAAGCGCTTGACGGTGGCCTCACCATCGAGCATCGCGGCCACGATGTCGCCGTTCTCGGCGACCGGCTGGCGGCGGACGGTCACCCAGTCGCCGTCACAGATCGCGGCCTCGATCATCGAGTCGCCCACGACCTTCAGCACGAACAGCTCACCGTCACCGACCAGCTGCCGGGGCAGCGGGAACACGTCCTCGACCGACTCCTCGGCGAGGATGGGGCCGCCGGCGGCGATCCGGCCCACCAGCGGAACGTACGACGCGGCGGGCTTTCCGGCGGTGTCCGTGGGCTGCACGGCGGCCGCCTGGTCGGAGCCCCGCACCTCGTACGCGCGCGGGCGGTGCGGGTCCCGGCGGAGGAAGCCCTTCCGCTCCAGCGCCATCAGCTGATGCGCGACCGAGGAGGTGCTGGACAGGCCGACCGCCTGGCCGATCTCCCGCATGGACGGCGGGTAACCGCGCCGCTGCACCGAGTCCCGAATGACCTCGATCACCCGCCGCTGCCGATCCGTGAGCCCCGAGCTGTCCGCCCGGATGCCTGGAGGTCGGCCCGGCAGGGAGCGCTTGTGCCCCTCGGGATTCGTGGCTTCGTTCATCGCATGCACCGGCTCGAGTCGGCCCTGGGAGCGGTCCTGGGCGGTGATGGTGGCACTGTCTGCGGTGGTGGTCACGTCGGCCCCTCTCGATGGTCTCCCTGCTGGACAACGGTAGTTGCTTTCGAAAGGTTGCGCCAAACACACGTTCGAGTGAAAAAGCGTGTATTGCCTGACTTGATCATGTGTTTGGGTGTATGGCTAACGCGCTGACCGGCGGACGGGGGAGCTCATTGTTGTACTCTTCCCCGCCGGGGCCGATGGCCTTGCGGGGTGTCGCCCCAGTCTGCCATCCGCCCTCCCCTCGTCCGGGAACCGGGCCCAGCTCTGCGCGAGAGTCCCACCGGTCCTCCTTGTGGTGCTCACCGTATCCCCGTGGGTGCGGTGGCGCGGGGCCTGTGCGCGCGCGTGAGCGTCGCTTTCGTGTGCCCGGTGTGACGCCCGAACAGCGGTGCGTAAGCGCCGTGGGTGCGACACGCGAAACGGCCTGGGCGAATGGGCCAGGCCCCATATCTAGTGGTTGGATGGCGGCAGCGGCCCACAAGTTGTGGTCCCCCGGGTCATCGCATGCTGATGGATCGCCTATGCTTGGGGCTGCTTCGAGGGGTCCATGAGGCCCCTGGGGCGCAAGAGTCTGCTGTGAGGAGGGTTGGGAATTCATGCACTGCCCCTTCTGCAGGCACCCCGACAGCCGCGTCGTCGACAGTCGCACGACCGACGACGGCACGTCGATCCGCAGGCGCCGCCAGTGTCCTGACTGCTCCCGTCGCTTCACGACCGTGGAGACGTGCTCGCTCATGGTGGTGAAGCGGTCCGGCGTCACCGAGCCCTTCAGTCGCACCAAGGTCATCAACGGCGTGCGCAAGGCCTGCCAGGGCCGGCCCGTCACCGAGGACGCCCTCGCCCAGCTCGGCCAGCGGGTCGAGGAGGCGGTGCGGGCCACCGGAAGCGCCGAGCTGACCACCCACGACGTCGGGCTGGCCATACTCGGACCGTTGCAGGAACTCGACCTCGTCGCCTATCTGCGGTTCGCCTCCGTCTACCGGGCGTTCGACTCGCTCGAGGACTTCGAGGCCGCGATCGCGGAACTCAGGGAGCAGACGGGACACCCCGCCGCGGACGACGACCGCGAGGACGCCGAAGGCGCTGTCGCGGGGGGCCGGGAAGACGACGGCGGGCGCGGAGGGACCGTGCAGGTCCCCGAGCCCGCCCACGCCGCCGACTGACCGGCGGGCCGGGACGGGGCCAGGACCCCCGGATCCGGCCGGGCGGCGGCGAAGAAGACTTGCTGCGGGCGCAGGCGTGTGGTTGCCCGCAGTACCAGACACAACACCGTGCCACGGAACATCGTGGCATTTCAGGGCGTTTTTGCCTGTACAGGGAGGCGGCATGACAGAGACGGCGAGCGGTCCGGCACGAGGTTCCCGAGCGAAGGGCACCAAGGCCACCAAGGGGCTGCGTATCGAGCGCATCCACACCACTCCCGGCGTGCACCCGTACGACGAGGTGGCCTGGGAGCGCCGTGACGTCGTCATGACCAACTGGCGCGACGGCTCGGTCAATTTCGAGCAGCGCGGCGTCGAGTTCCCCGACTTCTGGTCGGTGAACGCGGTCAACATCGTCACCAGCAAGTACTTCCGGGGCGCCGTCGGCACCCCGCAGCGCGAGGTCAGCCTCAAGCAGCTGATCGACCGCATCGTGAAGACCTATCGGAAGGCCGGAGAGGATCACCACTACTTCGCCTCGCCCGCCGACGCCGAGATCTTCGAGCACGAGCTCGCCTACGCCCTCCTGCACCAGATCTTCAGCTTCAACAGCCCCGTCTGGTTCAACGTCGGCACCCCGCAGCCCCAGCAGGTCTCCGCCTGCTTCATCCTGTCCGTCGACGACTCCATGGAGTCGATCCTCGACTGGTACAAGGAAGAGGGCATGATCTTCAAGGGCGGCTCCGGCGCCGGCCTGAACCTCTCCCGCATCCGTTCCTCCAAGGAACTGCTCTCCTCCGGCGGCAACGCCTCCGGCCCGGTCTCCTTCATGCGCGGCGCCGACGCCTCCGCCGGCACCATCAAGTCCGGCGGCGCCACCCGTCGCGCGGCCAAGATGGTCGTCCTCGACGTGGACCACCCCGACATCGAGGACTTCATCGAGACCAAGGTCAAGGAGGAGGAGAAGATCCGCGTCCTGCGCGACGCGGGCTTCGACATGGACCTGGGCGGCGACGACATCACGTCCGTCCAGTACCAGAACGCGAACAACTCGGTCCGCGTGAACGACGAGTTCATGCAGGCCGTCGAGCAGGGCGGTCAGTTCGGCCTGCGGGCGCGGATGACCGGCGAGGTGATCGAGAAGGTCGACGCCAAGTCGCTCTTCCGTAAGATCGCCGAGGCCGCCTGGGCCTGTGCCGACCCCGGCATCCAGTACGACGGTGTCATCAACAACTGGCACACCTGCCCCGAATCCGGCCGGATCACCGCGTCGAACCCGTGCAGCGAGTACATGCACCTGGACAACACGTCCTGCAACCTCGCCTCGCTGAACCTGATGAAGTTCCTGAAGGACGACGGCCAGGGCAACCAGTCCTTCGAGGCCGAGCGATTCCAGAAGGTCGTCGAGCTCGTCATCACCGCGATGGACATCTCCATCTGCTTCGCGGACTTCCCGACCCAGAAGATCGGCGAGAACACGCGCGCGTTCCGCCAGCTCGGCATCGGCTACGCCAACCTCGGCGCCCTGCTGATGGCGACCGGCCACGCGTACGACTCCAACGGCGGCCGCGCCCTGGCCGGTGCCATCACCTCCCTGATGACCGGCACGGCCTACCGCCGCTCCGCCGAGCTGGCCGCGGTCGTCGGCCCGTACGACGGCTACGCCCGCAACGCCGACGCCCACAAGCGCGTCATGAAGCAGCACGCCGACGCCAACGGCGCGGCCGTCCGCATGGACGACCTGGACAACCCGGTCTGGGCCGCCGCCACGGAGGCCTGGCAGGACGTGCTGCGCCTCGGTGAGAAGAACGGTTTCCGTAACGCCCAGGCGTCCGTGCTCGCCCCGACCGGCACCATCGGTCTCGCGATGTCCTGCGACACCACCGGCGTCGAGCCCGACCTCGCCCTGGTCAAGTTCAAGAAGCTGGTCGGCGGCGGTTCGATGCAGATCGTCAACGGCACCGTCCCGCAGGCCCTGCGCCGCCTGGGCTACCAGGAGGAGCAGATCGAGGCGATCGTCGCCCACATCGCCGAGAACGGCAACGTGATCGACGCCCCCGGCCTCAAGCAGGAGCACTACGAGGTGTTCGACTGCGCCATGGGCGAGCGCGCCATCTCCCCGATGGGCCACGTCCGCATGATGGCCGCGATCCAGCCATGGATCTCCGGTGCCATCTCCAAGACGGTCAACATGCCGGAGACGGCGACCGTCGAGGAGGTCGAGGAGATCTACTACGAGGCCTGGAAGCTGGGCGTCAAGGCGCTCGCGATCTACCGCGACAACTGCAAGGTCGGCCAGCCGCTCTCCGCCAAGACCAAGGAGAAGGAGAAGGCCGAGATCACGGAGAAGGCCGAGGACACGATCCGTACCGCGGTCGAGAAGGTCGTCGAGTACCGCCCGGTCCGCAAGCGCCTCCCCAAGGGCCGTCCCGGCATCACCACCTCCTTCACGGTCGGCGGCGCCGAGGGCTACATGACCGCCAACTCCTACCCGGACGACGGTCTCGGCGAGGTCTTCCTGAAGATGTCGAAGCAGGGTTCCACGCTCGCGGGCATGATGGACGCCTTCTCCATCGCGGTCTCCGTCGGCCTTCAGTACGGCGTTCCGCTGGAGACGTACGTCTCGAAGTTCACCAACATGCGCTTCGAGCCGGCCGGTATGACGGACGACCCGGACGTGCGGATGGCCCAGTCGATCGTCGACTACATCTTCCGCCGCCTGGCGCTCGACTTCCTGCCCTTCGAGACGCGGTCCGCACTCGGCATCCACTCCGCCGAGGAGCGCCAGCGGCACCTGGAGACCGGCTCCTACGAGCCGGCCGAGGAGGACGTCGACGTCGAGGGGCTGGCCCAGTCGGCTCCGCGCCAGACGGACCTGAAGGCCGTGGCCACGCCGAAGGTGGAGGTCGAGGCGGCCGCGCCCGCCCCGAAGCAGGCCCACACCAGCGCCGAGCTGGTGGAGATGCAGCTGGGCATCCAGGCCGACGCCCCGCTGTGCTTCTCCTGCGGCACGAAGATGCAGCGGGCCGGTTCCTGCTACATCTGCGAGGGCTGCGGCTCGACCAGCGGCTGCAGCTGATACCGGGCGGAATTGCGTCGGATGCAACACCCGGCGTAGCTGAACCCGAAGCATGATCTCTGTGAGGGAGGGGCGTCGGCCCTGGGCTGACGCCCCTCCCTTTCCGCGGTCTGTACACCACGACTGCGTTCGAGGAGCGCGCGTGTCGCGCCGAAGGCGCGAGAAGAGATCGTTCTGGGGGCGCAAGCCTCTGGAATGACGAACGCCCAGCCTTGTAGGGGGCCGGGCGGTCGTTGCAGTCAGGAACGTTGTGTCCTGCGCGGTGTAGGAACCTGCATGACATCACGTCCTGGTCTGCGATGCAAAAGCAACCAGGAAGGGAGTGATGAACATGGCGAACAAGCGTCAGACCAGCAAGAAGGTCGCGTCGAAGGCCAGCAAGCAGCTGGCTAGTTCGAAGTCGACGGCGGCGCAGAAGTCTGTGGCGGCCAGTGCCTTGTCGCAGACCAAGTCCGGCAAGACCAAGAAGAAGTGATGCCTGGCCGCCCTGGGCCTACCCCCGGGGCGGCCAGTCCCGTTTTCGCTGGCCAGACGCGCCGCCGTAACCGATTCAACGATGTTGCGTTAGATGCATCGTGAGTCGAGGGGTGGATTTGCCGGGTGCCGCGCACCTGGTGCTGGCGGACGGGGTCGTGCATCTGGACCCTGAGCCGGCGGTCTTTGAGGCAATGCTGGACGGCTGGGCCCGGCAACAAAGGACCCGGTTCCTGGACGAGGACGGGACGATCAAGCCGCGACTGTCGGTGGTGCGGCGGTTCGCGGAGTTCACCAATCAGTACCCCTGGCAGTGGGAGCCTGCCGAGGTTGAGGCGTTCATCGACCATCTGAGGTCGCGGCGGAAGAAGTTCGCCGTGTCCACCGGGCGGAACTACCAGAACGCCCTCCGGATGTTCTGCGAGTACGCCACTGACGCTCGCTACGGCTGGCCCGCGCGCTGTCTGGAGCGCTTCGGCCAGGCGCCCGTGCAGATCCTGCACGAGTGGAACACGGTCACCCACAGCAGCGAGTACGAGGGCGACGCCGGTCGGCGCCCGCTGACCTACGACGAGGTCCAGGCTCTGTTCGACGCGGCGGACGCACGGGTCGCCGAGATCCGGGCGCGGCGCCGCAAGGGTTCGCTTGCCGCCCTTCGGGACGCGATCCTCCTCAAGACCGTCTACGCCTACGGGCTGCGCCGCCAGGAAGCCTGTGGGCTGGACCTGGCTGACCTGTGGCGGAATCCGAAGATGCCGCAGTACGGCCGGTTTGGCGGCCTGTTCGTGCGCTACGGAAAGTCCTCCAAGGGCGGCCCGCCCAAGCGCCGCACCGTCTTGACCGTCCCCGAACTGGACTGGAGCGTCGGCCTCCTCAACCAGTACCTGGAGGAGATCCGCCCGGCCTTCTCCCCGGGAAAGCACCCCGCCCTCTGGATTACCGAACGCCGCGGCCGGATGTCCGTCCGACGCTTGGACGAGGCTTTCGAGACCGCCCGCAAAGCCGCGGACCTGCCCGAAGAACTCGACTTGCATGGGCTCCGCCACAGCTATGTCACGCATCTTGTCGAGTTCGGCTACCCCGAGCGGTTCGTCCAGGACCAGGTCGGCCACGCCTACGCCAGCACCACCGCGATCTACACCGGTGTCTCCGACGAGTACCGCAACCGGCTGCTGCAGCGGGTGCTGAAGGAACGCCATGGCGATCTCTGGGAGGACGACGAGACGTGATCAAGAAGATGGGCTATCACTGGCACCTGCGGCAGATCATGGCCACCCGGCAGATGTTCCAGACCACGGACCTGGTCGGGCCGCTCGTCGAACGGGGCATCACGCTCTCCCGTGAACAGGTCTTCCGCCTGGTCACCCAGCCCCCGCAGCGGCTGTCGATGGACACCCTCGCGGCGCTCTGCGACATCCTCGACTGCCAGCCCGGCGACCTCATTGAGGTCCGGGTCGTCAACGAGGAGATTCGCAAGACCGCAGACGAGGCACCGGTCCGGCCGCTGCCGACTGCCCGCCGGACCACGATCCGCCGGCCCGAGGGACTATGACCAAGGCCCGCGACCGCCAGCGAGCCGAACAGCGACAGGCGGCTCTGGACCGCGTGATCACCGCGCTCACTGCCTCACTGCCGGGCCTCGACCGGGCGGAGGCCGTTCAGGCTGTCTCCGAGGCACGGGCCGGCCGGGGCATCGCGCTCCGCGACCTCGACCAGCACCTCGCCGACCACCCCCAGGCCCTGATCTCCGGTGAAGCCCACTGCCCGCCTGTCATCGTCCGCCTTGCCAAGGTCCTGCACTCCACGGGACACACAGCCGTGGTCCGGCCGGCCTGCACCGACTGCGGAAGGTCCAACCTGGACCTCCCACGGCTCGGCCCCAACGGACGCCTCTGCGTCAACTGCTCCGCCCGCAGCAGCAAGGGCACCTGTGATCGATGCGGTCGCACCGACACCAGGCTCGCCGCCCGCCGAGCCGAGGGCCTCATCTGCTACTCCTGCTACCGCGTCGACCCGGACGTCGTCGAAGAATGCGTCGCCTGCGGCCAACTTCGCATGCCGGTCACCCGCCGTCCGGATAACTCGCCGCTCTGCGCGTCCTGTTGGACCGGCCCTCAGTACACCTGCGTGAGCTGCGGCACCCTCGGCCAAGCCAAGACGAACGGCCCCGACGGGCCGCTCTGCGCGTCCTGCCACCACCAGCAACAGAAGCCGGTCAGGGAATGCGGCCGCTGCGGACAAGTACGACGCATCGCTCGTCGGGCCACTGGCTCGCGGCCGGACATCTGCGAGGACTGCTGCAACGGGCCCACCAAGACCTGCTCCACCTGCGGGAAAGTCCGCCCCTGCCACCGCGCGACGGACGGCGCATGGACATGCCGGACCTGCCGTCCCGGGCTGACCCAGGAGTGCTGCCGCTGCGGTCGGACCCGCCGCGTCCACACCCGCTGGCCGATCGGCCCGGTCTGCTCGACCTGCTACACCGTCGTGCTGGACGCGCCCGCGACCTGCACTGGCTGCGGCCGCCACCAGCCACTGATCGGCATCGCCGAGGACGGCACCGGGATCTGCGGAGCCTGCGCGGGCACCGCCTTCGACTACACCTGCCGCACCTGCGGACTCGGCGGCCGGACCTACGCCGACGCCCAATGCGCCCGCTGCGTGCTCACCGCCCGCCTCCAACAGTTGCTGGCCGGCCCCGACGGGCACATCCCGGCACAGCTACAGCCGCTGCGGGACGCTCTCGCCCTTGCCGAGCGGCCCCGCGGCATCCTGCACTGGCTCAAGCACAGCCCGAACGCCGCCCTCTTCGCCAGCCTGGCCGCCTCCGGAGAACCGATCACCCACCAACGTCTCGATCAGCTTCCACCCAGCCGACACCTGCATTACGTCCGCCACACCCTGGTACACCTCGGAGCCCTCCCAGGGCGAGATGAGGAACTCGACCGCATCCCTGCCTGGCTGGACACGGTCCTGGCCGACCGTCCCGTCGGCCACGTCCAGATGGTCCGTCCCTACGCGCACTGGCACCTGCTGCGGCGAGCCCGACGACGTGCCGCCCAGCGACGCCGCCCGGCGGAGCCGGGCTCGTTCCTCCGCACCCGTGTTCTGGTGGCTCTGGAGTTCCTCGCCTGGCTGGACGAGCACGGCCTCGACCTGGGCGGACTTCGGCAAGACGGCCTCGACCGCTGGCTGGACGCGGGCAACACCCGCACCTACGCGATTCGCTACTTCCTGTCCTGGACCACCGGCCGCGGCCTCACTGGCAAGCTCACTGTCCCTTCCATTCCGCGTCAGCAGCCCAGCCAGCTGATGGACGAAGACGGCCGCTGGCGGCTGCTGAAACGGTGCCTGACCGACTCCACGATGGCTCTGGACACCAGGGCCGCCGGCGCACTGATCCTGCTCTTCGGCCTGCACGCGTCCCACGTCCGGCACCTGACCGCGACCCAACTCGTTCACCGCGATGGCAACAGCTACCTCACCGTCGACCGGCACCCGATCCTGCTGCCGCCCCGGCTCGCCAGACTCCTCCACCAGCTGGCCGAAGCACCCCACACCCGGGCCGCCCTCACCCGCACCAACCGCGGCGAGCCATGGCTCTTCCCCGGTCTGGTCCCCGGCCGCCCCACCTCTCAGACCGGCCTCAGCTCAAAACTCCTGCCCCACGGCATCGACACCAGACCGGCCCGGAACGCGGCCCTGGTCGCGCTCGCCGGTGACCTGCCCGCCCCGGTCCTCGCGAGCATCCTCGGCCTCTACCCCAACACCGCAGTTCGCTGGGCTGGGTTCGCCAAGACCTCCTGGGTCGACTACCTCGCCGCCCGCGCCCACGACATGCAGAGGCATTCAGGCAAGGATGTCCAGGACGGAGTCCCCCGTCTCCCTTCAAGCAGAAACACGCAGGACAACTGCCACTGACTCCGAGACCATCAGCCAATGACCACAGAACCGCATCTGCTGTCCCTCCGCATCGTCGTGCCACCGCTGGGAAGCCGACACGGCGCCGTGGAATGCCGACCGATCATCAACGGACGAGACATCCTGGCCGACGTGTTCGACGAGGGGCCGGCAGATGACCCTCGGTATCTGTTGGGGCAGCATGCGCCGCTTCACGCGACAGACACGCCCCGCGAGGTTCGGCTTGCCGAGGCCGAGTGCACGGAAGGATGCTGCGGCGCTGTCTACGTGACCATCAGGCGCGAAGGACAGCACGTGGTCTGGAGCGGCTGGCGCAACCCGGATGAAGACGATGTCGACCTCCCAGAGCTTCGATTCGACGTCAATCAGTACGACGCGGAGGTCCGCCGGGCCGCGACCGACCGCAGCTGGGAGTGGCCGGCCCGAACAGTCGCCCGGCTTCTTGAAGAACGGCTCCGGGAGCGTGTCGGCTGGCTGACGACCTGGGAATGCGAACTGGGAGCCGTCTCAGCTTGGCACTGGGAACCTGACCAGATCCGCGTCTTCCTGTTCCATCCCGGCCGCTCCGCGATCAGAGAAGACCGCCCCTGGCTTCAGTTCAGGATGACCCTTCCGGTCTCCGGAGACGACCCGGGCGACCAAGCAGAGCGCCTTGAGGCTTGTCTCACGGCCGAAGACCCCCGCGAGGTCGCCGAGGTTTGTGGCGGCTCGAAGGAGTTTGCCGATCAGCTCGGCTACCCCTGGCCAGGTCCCCGGCGTCGAGCATGAAGAGCGGCTGAGGCGAGGAATACGACACGCCAGCAATAAGTGGTCTCCGCCAGTATCCCGGGCGCCGTCGTGGCGTGACCTGCTGATCAGGGCGGTGGAGCCGGTTCCCCGGCGCCACCGCCCTGGTGCATGCGTACGCGGCTCGCGCGCGCGGATCAGTTCCGGTGCAGTCGGCCCATGATCTGCGTGAACGTCGCCGGGTCGTCCTCGAAACCCCGGACACCGGCGTCGAACGCCCATCCGTCGGCCGAGACCCGCCTGAACTCCGCGACCGTCGCCGCCGTCGCGCCGAGGACGCCGCCGAAGTCGTCCACGGCCAGGTCGGTGTAGCCCTCGCGGATACGGACGGCGGGGTTGAGCACGCTGACGAAGGTCCGATGGGCGGGCTGCTGCTGGATGACCACACCGACCACCACGCGCGCGTAGCGGGCATCCAGCCGGTTCAGCTCCACCACCATGACCTCGTCCCAGCCGAAGCCCTTGCCGTCCTTGCTGTCCCGGTTGAGATGGACGGTGCCGTCGGGGGACCGGCTGTCGAAGTGCACCACGTAGGCGGGGGCGCCCTGCGGATCGTCCGCCAGGTAGGCCGCGGCCACCAGATCCAGATCGGTGGGTGGCTGTCCCGCCGGACTGGGGTCCCACTTCAGCGCTATCTCGACCTTGCCGATCCCCTTGTTGAGGCCGCTCACCGGACTGCCCTCCCCGTTCCCCGTCTGTCGTCGCCCCGAACTGCCGGATCGTCAGGGCCGGTTGTCCATCCTGCCACGCGCGCGTGCGCCCGCGCAGGACCGCTGGGTGCCCTTGGAGACCGGCACCACGCCCGGTGGCCGTACGATGGCGCGGTGCTGGTCAAGTGGATTCGCTGCACCGTGGTCGACCGCCGCGGTTTCGAGCGGGGGCAGCGGAAGTGGGCGGGGCTTCTGGGGGAGCCGGGATTTCGGGGACAGGGCGGGGGCTGGAGCAGGACACGGCCCTCCGTCGCGCATGTCTTCGCCTTCTGGGAGAGCCGTGCCTTCTACGACTCCTTCATGGCGCGCTCCCACGACCGGCTCGCGGCCGCCCAGGCGGGCACCTTCACGGATGCCCAGGTCCGGCTGTTCGACCACCGCTTCGACGTGAAGACGGGCTTCGAACCCCGCTTCACCGATTCCGACCTGCTGCGGGTCGCCCTGTGCCGGGTGCGCGAGGAGCGCGCCGAGCACTTCACGCTCATGCAGGAGAAGGTGTGGAACCCCGCCATGGCCGGTTCCCCGGGGATGATCCGCGGCCTGTTCGCGGAGGCGCCGGGCCACGAGTTCCTGGTGCTGTCGATGTGGCGCTCGGAGGCCGAGCACGGCAAGTACCGTACCGAGCGGGTCGAGCGGCTCGCGCTGCGCGCCCAGATCGAGGCGGACATCTCCTCCCTCACCGGTGACATCGTGCCCCTCGAACCGACCTGGACGGTTTGAGAACCGGACTCGCGGTGAGTGCGGCCTCGTGGGCGTTCCGGCGTGGGATCCATGTGACGTACGCCGTACAGGGACCGTTCGATTGCCCGATCGGCCGCCACCCGATCTAGTGTTTCGGCATGGCACGACCACGGCGCATCGTCCTTGTCCGACACGGGGAGTCAACGGGCAATGTTGATGACACCGTGTACGAGCGTGAACCGGACCACGCACTGGCTCTGACCGAGCGGGGCTGGCGGCAGGCGGAGGAGACGGGGAAGACCCTCCGGGAACTGTTCGGCTCCGAGCGCGTCAGCGTGTACGTCTCGCCCTACCGGCGGACACACGAAACCCTTCGCGCGTTCCACCTCGACCCCGACCTGATACGGGTACGCGAGGAGCCCCGGTTGCGCGAGCAGGACTGGGGCAACTGGCAGGACCGCGAAGACGTCCGCCTGCAGAAGGCCTACCGTGACGCCTACGGGCACTTCTTCTACCGCTTCGCCCAGGGGGAGAGCGGGGCCGACGTCTACGACCGGGTCGGCGGCTTCCTGGAGAGCCTCTTCCGCAGCTTCGAGGCACCGGACCACCCGCCGAACGTCCTCATCGTGACCCACGGCCTCGCCATGCGCCTGTTCTGCATGCGCTGGTTCCACTGGACGGTCGCCGAGTTCGAGTCGCTGTCGAACCCGGGGAACGCCGAGATGCGCGTGCTCGTTCTCGGAGACGACGGCAAGTACCTCCTTGACCGGCCGTTCGGGCGATGGAAGTAGGGCACCCTTTCAGTTTTCGGTGCTTCTCGCTGTCTGACCTGCTCAAAAGAGACAGCCTCGGCTTTGGCGGCTCTCATCATGGTGGGAGTACCACACTGAGATTCGGAGCCGGACACCTACCCGAGGACGAGTTCCCAAAGCTGGAGATCTTCACGGGGGAGACTCCGAGCCGGACCACAGGAAGGAGCCCCGACTGCACGGGACGGCCGGAACTCTTCTGTGCCCTCATGGGAACCGCTGGAGCCGCCGGCCGCGCCGGGCACCCGTCGCTTCCCGAACCGGAGAGCCCGAACGACGCGAGCGTGACGCTGCTGGTGCGGTCGGGCGGGCTGCGGGTGCTGCTGCTCGGGGACCTGGAACCCCCGGGGCAGCGGGCGCTGGCACGGTCCCCGGCGGCCGGGCTGCTCGGCGGGGTGGACGTGCTGAAGGTGGCCCACCACGGGTTCACTCAAACGTATCTACTTGAGGGTTTTCCACCCGTTCCGCAGTGGGTGATCCCCTGTCGGACCGATACTGGCGCTCTTGCATGTTCTCAAGGGGAGGGACCATGGCGCAGAAGCCTGTACCGAAGCATCTGAAGATCACCATCGACTTCGATCTCGCCACCGAAGGGTCGACGGTCCGCTACAAGCGGGCGCATGAAGCGTACGAGGTCGCCGTCGAGGCGGCGATCCGCGAGGCGCGAGAGGTGTTGCCGTCCGACAGCATCCGGCAGATCACCAGCGAGATCGACTGGTCGTACCGTTGGCAGCGGAATGGTGACGTCCGCTTCACCCGCCCTGATGCCGCTCCTGAAGAGGAGCACTTGACCGAGGACGATTTCTACTTTGACGTCGAGAAGGGCGAGTGGAGGCGGCAGTGGCTGGATGAGCGCGGCGACATGGTCACAGAAGGCGAATTCGACGACTGAGGCAGCGCGGCAAGACGGCTGCGAGACCGTAGGCCGCGTGCTCTGACCACGCGAAGGAGCCCCGACCGTCCGAAGACGGCCGGGGCTCTTCTCACCTCACAGGGCCGGGGGAGCCTCTACGGCATGACCCCGTGGGGGAGATTGGGGAGGGGCGCGTGCTGGGCCACGAGGACGTCCAGCGCGTGGAGGAATGCGGTGTGGGTCCCGGCGTCCTGAGCGGCCTTGAGGACCTGGTCGAGGAACTCGTACGCCTGCTCGTCGGTGATCTCTCTGAGCCAGGTGAACGCGATGCTCTCCACGGCTACGCCTCTCGGTTTCTCTTGACGCGCTCCTGGCGCGACACGGTGACGGTCAGGTCCCGGGCGTCAGACGCCGTCCAGGTCTGTCCCCAGTGGCTGCGGACGGGCCGCAGGATGTACGTCCCGCTCTTCACGTCGGTGACCACGCCCTCCTTGTCCGCGTTGGCGTCGTACACCTGATCTCCGACCCATGCCGTGGGCGTCTCCTCGGTCATCGGGCCGCCTCGCTCATCAGCTCAGCCCAGACCTGCTTGCCCCAGCGGTAGACGTCGGTGCCCCAGCGCTCGGCCAGGGCATCGACCAGGAAGAGTCCCCGGCCGCAGGTGAGGAGATCGTCACCGGGACTGACCAGTTCCGGCAGTACGCGGGCCTTGTCGACGACCCCGATGCGCACCGACCGTTCACTTGGACGGAGGATGACGACCCGGATCACACGGCTGTTGGTGTGCTTGACCGCGTTGGCCACCAGTTCCGAGACGAGCAGTATGGCGGTGTCCGTGAGTTCCTCCAGGTACCAGGCCGCCAGGGCCGTCCGGACGAGCTTGCGGGCGACCTCGGCACTCTCTTCCAGACCCGGGAGGGTCTCGGAGTAGCCGGGATGGCCCGTATGGTGCGGCTTCGCTGGCAGGATCATCGGAACCTCGTCCGCTGTCGAACGATCAGGACCGCCTACTTCGCATCACAGGTCGGCCCGATCGGCAGAATCCCCGGAGCAAGTCGGTTGCAGTGACCGTAGAAAAGGCGTCAGCGGGACCTCAAGGAGTTTCTACGGTTTTCTATGTGGTCTACCCGAGATGGGCAATCGCCTCGGTGACCAACTCGCGGGCCTGGGCGCCGTAGACGGCCGAACGGCTCAGCATCTTGCAGGCCCTCACGTACTGTTCGACCTCGCTCGGAGCGGTGATCTTGACCGCTGCCGACAGGAGTTCCACGTGCACTCGGGTGTCGTCGAAGACGCTGAACGTCTCCAGAGGCCATGCCGGATGCTGTGCGGAGAAGGGGATCACGCCGAGGCTGACGGACGGCAGAGACATCAGCGTGAGCAGGTAGCCCAGTTGCCCGGCCATCGTCTCGGCATCACCGATGCGGTACCGGAGTACGGACTCCTCCACGAGCACCGAGAAGCGGTTCCCCGCCGTGAAGAGCACCCGGGACCGCTTCATCCGGGCCTCAACGGCCTCCGCCACGTCGTTCGGGGTGCGGTGGAAGCGGGCGATCGACTCCAGGAGAGCAGTGGCGTACGCGGACGTCTGGAGCAGTCCGGGGATGACGGTGGAGCAGTACACCCGGAACAGACTCGTGCGCTCGTACAGCTCGACACGGGACTCCTGGAGGTGGCGCAGCCCGGTGCGCTGAAGGCGACGCCACTCCATGTACATGGAATCGGCGGACTGGGCGGAGGCCACCAGATCGTCCACGGCACGGTCGGCCCCGCACGCCGCGCACCAGGCCCTGATGTCGGCTATCGCCGGCGGAGTCCGGGCGTTCTCGATGCGGGAGACCTTCGAGGGGTACCAGTCCAGCCGCCGAGCAAGCTCCGTGGCCGTCAGCCCCGCCTCCGTGCGGATCTCCCGCAGACGGGTGGCGAGCTGGCGTCGGGCAGCTTGTACGGCGGCTGTTGGCGACTCGGTCATACCTCGGTACTCAGACGGTGTAGCGGTCGTGCGGAAGCGCGCGGTTCCAGATGGCCTCGAACGACTCGGACACGTTCTTGATCACAACGGGATCGTCGCAGAGGGCGTGCTCGACGAAGGCCCCGTCACCGGAGAACAGGCCGAACCGGATCAGGTCGTTGTCGAACAGCCAGAAGTCGTTGCCGGGGATCAGCAGGTCGGAGGCCAGACGGCGAGGCAGCCAGCGGACATCCTCGCCGGCCGCCAGGTTCTGCGGCGTGCATGAGTGTTCGTAGCGGATGTACTCGGTTACCGGCTCGGAGACGACACGAGCACGACGAACGGTGACTCCGCGGCTCACCGCATCGGCCACGGAGTCGTGGAAGCCGTTCCACCACGACGAGCGATCTTCGAGGTCATACTCCCGCCCGGCCCGCCAGGCCGCGAAGTCCTCATCCTCCTCCGGTACGGCGTAGACGTCGCGGGTCTCCAGGTGGACGGCACTGCGGCGGCAGCGCGCCAGCAGGTCAGCGAACGGAGGAACCGTCTGCGGCATCACACGCCTCCCTGATCGCGGCCATCATGCGGGCGGGCAGCCGGACCACCGCCTCGGTGTCGGGGATGCTTCCGGTCTTCAGGCACTCCCGCTCCGTCTCGTCGTCGGCCTTCCACCCCTGGATGACGAGATCCTTCGTGTCTTCGTCCACCCAGACGGTCGGGCAGTTGTCGCCGTTGGTGTTCGGGTCCTTCGCGATGAACCGTAGCGTCATGGCTCTCCCCAATTCCCGTGGCTTCTACGGACTTCTACGACGGTCACTCATCGGGACAGTCACGGTCAATACCGAACGGTTGAACCAGGACTCCGCCCGAACGAAGAAAACGCCCCGACCTCCGCGAGGGAGATCGGGGCGTAGTGGTGTTTCTCGCCAGAGAGTTCACCAGGAGCACCACGGAGGCGCCACCGGGGACGATACGCGAGCCGGATCTCCGGAATCTTCGGTTCGTCCGAGATGATCAACTCAGGTCGTTTTCGCGCACGACGTGATCAACGCCTGCGACCGGATGCGACAGGTCCCCGAAGGTCAAGCCGTCACGGTGAAGCCGTGCTTGGCCGCCAGCTTCTTCAGGGAGGTCTCCCCGGGGATGCCGTCGGCAGCCGAGCCGGTGTAGCCCAGAGTCTGCTGGAACCGCTTGTACGCGGCCACGGTGGTGGACCCGAAGGATCCGTCCGAGGCGTAGGTGGCGGACAGGAGCCCTTCGGCCTTCAGAGCGGCCTCCACGGGCTTCACGTCGGCGGGATGGGTGCCCTGGCCCTGGGCGAGCTTCGGGTCCTTCTGAGCCGCCTCGACGACGTGCTTCAGGGAGACCTTCGTCTTGGTTGCAGGAGAGGCCGGGAAGGCGGGCCAGGTTCCAGGGTCCGTGTGGTTGTTCTCGGGGACGTGAGCGTGCGCGTACCATCCGGCGGTGGTCCTCCATACGCTCTCGCTGCGGTGGCCCGTGAAGCCGGTCGGCTTGCCCATCGGCCAGACCTCCGGGACGCCCCAGGACTTCACCCAGGCGTGCAGCTCGTCCCAGCCCTTGCACGGGGTGTCGGTGAGCTTCTCGTACACCTTCCCGTTCACACGGCACCAGGGGAAGAAAAGCGCCTCGATCTGGAGGACCACGGAGCCGGCCCGGTTGGTCCGGGTGCCGCCGGAGACGTCCGCGAGGGACTTCGAGCGGTTGTTGGCCGGGAGGAACTGTACGAAGCGGCCGGTGAACGGATCCCACAGGATGTGGGGCGCCGAGGCCTTGCCGCCACCCGAGAAGTAAGAGCGCAGGTTGGCGTACGGGACGAGGTCCTGGGGCTTGGCCTTGGATGCGTTGCGGTCCCAGGTGATGTGCGCGATGGCCTTCGCCGGGCCGCCGTGGGTGGGTGCGTGGTCGCCGGTGTCGAGTTTCTCGGCACCGGGAAGCCAGAGGTTGGACATAGGGGCTCCTCGGGTGTCTGGCGGGCATGAAGAAGCCCCCTGCGGATGAGACCGGAGGGGGCGGTGGGGCGGCTCAGGAGGCCGTGGGTGGGTCCTCGGGGTGATGCCGGAGGTACCGCAGGTAGGAGAGGAACCGGACCAGGAGGAGCGCTGTGGTGCCCGCGAGGAGCCCGAGGGACAGGACGACGTCCCACCAGGGCTCCGGGGGAGAAGTGCCGCGGATTCCCAGCAGCAGGAGCGACCGGGCGTAGATCAGGCCGATGATGACGACCCAGCCTGAGGCGTTGACCTCGGTGACCCGGAAGGGATGCCGGGGACGGTGGAGGACGAGGAACCCGATCGAGGCGGCAAGGCCGACGCCCAAGAGGACGTAGAGGGTCAGGGCGTAGAGCATGGGACCTCCTTCAGCCGCCGCTGAGCCGGCCGAGGACGACGGACTCGATCCAGTCGCTGTACCGGTTGGCGCGGTTGTGGGCCTGGAGCTGCTCCTTCACCCGGCGGCTCTCGGTGAGCTTGGCCTCCACCTCGGGGTGATGGGCCAGCGCGTCTCGGAGGGACTTCTCGGCGGCCCTCTTCGCGGTCTCCGCTTCGACGGAGGACAGGGGTGTACGTCGGGTGAAAGGCCACATGTCATGCGCTCCCGGGCAGTGCGGGACGGTGGCCGAGTTCTTCAAGGAGGTGGGTTAAGGTCTTGCCCTGCTCGACCGCGACGTCTCCGCGCTCCTCGGCCTTGGCGAGTTGCTCTCGCGTTGCCTGGTGCGCCTCCCGCTCCCTTTCAAACGCCTCTCGCCACTTGTCGCGGTCGGCCGTGAGAGACGTCATGACGTACTTCGGCACGATGACGCCGAGGATCAGCAGGACCACGACCAGGCCGACGACACCGTACTGAGCGAACTGGCCTATCAGCTTGCCGACGTCGGGGCCGGAGTCCTCGGCTGCGGCGATCCTGAGCAGATCAGAGATCGACAAGGGGACCTCCTTGCGGGGTGTGCGCAGGAGGATCCAGCGCTGTGGGGGTATACGAAAGCCCCGGCTGGGGGACCGGGGCTTGGGGGTCTGGATCAGCTTTCGGTCGCCGGTTCGGGATCCCGGACGGGTATAGGTCCAACGCCGGTGATCGTTATGAGCCGAGGATGTGTACTGCTCTGAAAAGGGCTCCTCGCGCCGGACGCTTTCACCTCGCCCTGCCCTACCAGGTACAGATTGCATAGATTGCAGTGCAGCATGTCCATGCCGGTAGGGGCGGTGTCCTGCTCGGAAGGCAGGAGTCTGACCATGGCGGGCCCCGCGCATGCAGGACAGTCGACCGTGGAAAGATGGAAGTAATGTCCACTTGCGGGCAAATCGTCCAGCCATCTTGCGTCCAGGCCTGGATCGAACCCTAGGGCCTGCGGCTTAGCCCCTTCGAGGACTTGATCCTTAAGTTCCTTGGGTAGCCCCTTGAACTTATCCTCGAAGACGTGTCGGGCCTGTTTGATCCGGATCTCGACGTCCCGCTGGATTTCGTCACGCTCCTTGTCGACGGCAACGAGCACCGCGCTCGACCACCGACCCCAGAACGCGTGGAAGTTCGTGCCGACCTCCACCAGCAGGGTTGCGACGGTCTCGGTGAAGGGTGGAAGGAGCGTCTTGGCCTGATTTCCAATGGTTGTGTGAGCCGTGCCGTTCCGCAGTTCGATCAGCAGGTCGAGCTGAGGGTCGGGAGGAAGGACGCCTATGCGTCGAAGACGTTTAAGGGCTTCACTGGCACTCACGGTGCGGACCTTGTTTATGTCCAGCTCTAGGTCGCCGCCGAAGTGCAGCAGCAGGTCTGCGTTGCCGTTGCGCATCTCGACCAGGTAGATCGGGTTCCTCATGACCAGAGTGGCCTTGGCGAGCCGCTCGATGGCGACACCAGAGTGCAGGGCGAACTCGTCGTACTCCCGGCGTCCGTGGTCCTCCATGGCCTTCCAAGCGGCCTTCCGGGCCCCCTCGTAGAAGCTCTCGAACGAGAGTGATTCGTCCATGGATGGACAGTAGCGGGGCCTGTACTACAGGGGCGATCGGATTGAGGGGGAAGCCATGGTGGGGGGAGGGCCCGAAGGTCACTCCCAGTCGTCAAGGTCGGAGTGGAGGAATTGCGCAACCTTGCGCCGGAACGCGACGTTTGAGATCTCGGATCCGCCGAGGTAACGGGCAGCTCGTGCTGCAAGTCGCTCGTCAACGGTTTCAAGATCCATCCCAGCGGCTGCGAGTTCCTCTCGTGTGGCCAGTTGTAGGCGGCACAGGTGGCATTTCAGCGCGAACACGCTGACGGGCGACGCCTCCCCGGCGCTCTGCCCCACGGCGAGTACGTCGGCTACGCAATCGCAGGCGGGGCAGACGTTCTCCCCTTCGATCCAGATGCCAGCCTCCGTCTCGGACACCGAGACGTTGATCCGGCTGAACTGCTTGACCACGAGACGCCGGTGAAGGTGATCAGGAAGATCCGAGAACCGATCGTCGTAGTGATGCTTTGCCTGCGCTATCCGGATCTGTACGTCTCGCTCGATCTCGCTCTTTCGTCGATCAAGAGCCGCGCTCACAGTGCTCTCCCAGCGCCCCCAAAATCTGTCGATGGCGACGCCAACCTCCGCCAGCAGGGTGGCGACGTTCTTGGCCAGCGGCGGAATCATGGACTTGGCCCCCTCGCCGCTGCTGGCGTGAGCGGTGCCATTCCGCAGTTCGATCAGTTCGTCGAGCTTCTCGCTCGGAGGCAGCACCCCTAGCTTACGAAGCCGCTTGATCGAGTCGGTTGCCCCGACCGTGCGGACCTTGTTCGCATCCATGTCGAGGTGGCCGCCGAAGTAGAGGAGTAGGTCGTGGTTCCCCTTGTTCATGTCCAGGAGGTACACGGGGTTCTTCGAGACCAGCACGGCCTTGGCGAGCTTCTCGATGGCGATACCGCCCTGGAGGGCGAAGTTGTCGTACTCGCCGCGTCCATGGGCTTCCATGGCCTTGTGAGCGGCCTTGCGGGCACCTTCGAGGAAGCTCTCAAACGAGAGCGCATCGTCCATGGATGGACGGTAACCGTCCCTGTGCTACAGGGGCGATGAGATTCTAAAAAGACCCGGCCCCAGGGCGAACCACACCCAGGAACTCCCCGAGACCGGGGCTTAGGGTCAGCTCTCGGGGGAGCTGGCCGGCTCGGTGGACTCGGCGAGCTGGGCCCGGAGGGAGGCGTTCTCGGCCTCCAGGACGGCCATACGGCGCCGGGTGAGGTGCAGCTCCAGGACGGTGTCCCGGTACTCCTCCACGAGCTGCTCGGGGGTCATCTGCATGACGTGCTCCAGGGGTGTGGTTCGAGAGGGGTTCAGAGCGAGCTGGTGACGTCCTCGGTGACCTGGTCGTACTCGACGACCTGGACCGACGTGACATTCGGGAGCGCGGCGACGGTGTCCTTGATGGCGCCGAGCAGGTCTTCGTTGCCGATGCTCGTACCGGTGTAGTTGCTGACCACGAAGTAGCTCGACCACGGATTGCCTCCGGTCGTTCCTTCGAGATTGAAGCGGTACAGCGGGTAGGACATCCCGGGCGAGGACGTCAAGCCGAGGCCGTTGTTGAAGGACATGACGCTCCTAGGCAGTCGTGGAGTCAGTGATCAAACCGGCCGAGGCGAGGGCCGTGAGGAGGCTGGCCAGGGCCGCGTTGGCGCCGCGCGAGCCGGTGACAGCCCGCTTGGTGGTGTCGAAGATGTCGCCGGACGAGCCCCGGTACTTGAGCGAGCCCGCCTCCACGTACAGGTATCCGCCACCGGTGGGGTTGGAGGACGGGGCCGCCGTGGTGTTGCCCAACAGCAGGACGTTCGTGCCGTCGTTCCACTGGGAGGCACCGATGTTGATTGTGCCCTTGGCGGCGTTGCTCGTGGAGCGCAGGGTCATCGTGCCGCCGGACGAAATGGAGCCCTGAATCGTCGGGGCCCGCAGGGTAACGCCGACTACGAACGAGTCGTCCGTCTGGAGGGTGTCTGCGCTGCCCCGGTACAGGTTCGTGTCCCGGCTGTTGGCGCCATCGCCCCACTCGTGCTTACCGTCGCCATAGACGACCAGACGCCCGTTGGCGTCGCCGCTCACGCGTCCGTCGAACAGCTTGTTCGTTGCCAGGCCGAGGATGCCGGAATACGCGGCGTACACGACGCTGCTCGTGGTCGTCTGGGTCGACTGGACCGTGTGGTATGAGCCGGCCGCCGAGACGTCGAGCTTGGCCAGCGGCGAGATGACGGCTCCGATGCCGACCTGGCCGGTGGAGCGCTTGATGAACAGCGCCGCGTCGGTGAACAGTCCGGAGTCGTTGTACCGGTTGATCTGGAAGTCCGTGCCGACGTTGGCCCCGGCCTCCGAGGTGCCGTTGGCCTGGATACCCCAGCGCTTCCCCGTGGAGCTGGCATCGCTGACCACGGTGGAGTCGTTGGTGAAGTACAGGTTCTTGTTCGTTCCGGCGCTGGCGGCCATGTACAGCGCACCGTTGTCCTGCGCCACCACGACATCGGCGGCGTTGAACTTGGCGATCGTGCGGTTCATGCCGAAGACCCCGGTGGTGGGGTCCCAGATTCGGATCTCGAAGCGGGTCTGGAGGTCGCCGTTCAGGTCCGGGGACTCCACCGACCAGTGGCCGTGGGCCGGGCCCGGGTCGTTCGGGTCGTAGTGCGCTCCCATCCAGAACCAGGCGGTGTCCGCTGTGGAGGGATCGCCGTTCCCGTCGTACGCCGTGGGCCCGTACCAGGCGATCATCTGTTTGGAGTTGTGCTTGCGGGAGTAGATCCGCAGCACCTCGCCGAAGTGGGCGTACGTCGTCCCGTCGGCGGCCAGGTGTTGGGCTCGCTGATACGAGAAGAGGTTGATCCGGCTCGTGGAGTCGGAGGTGTTCTCGCCGCCCGTGAAGGAACTGGTCAGGGAGAGCGACTTCCCCGAGGTCAGCGCGCCGCCCTTGCTGTACCTGAGGTCGATGTCCTGGAGCATGGGCCCTCCTAGCTGTAGTACCGGAGGACGTCGCCCACCGGCAGCACGGGGATCCCCCGGGCCGCGATGGCGTCCATCAGCGTGTTGAAGCCCGCCTGGCTGATGTGGGTGGCGTCAGTGACGGCACCCAGCGTGGGCTTGATGTCGTGCATGGCGAGGATCAGCCAGTCGCCGTTGTTCGCGCAGCGGTCGAGCTTGCCGCCGACGTTCGTCATGCTCGTCAGCGGGATGCCGCCCAGCCCCGTGCCGTCGTTGATCCCCGTCGGCGACTTGAGCCGGAAGGGCATCGCCGGGGCGAAGGTCTCGATCGTCTCCGAAATGATCGACCGGGCCGAGGTGAAGTACTGGGCCGCGAGCTGGTCCACCGGGACGCCGTCCGAGGTCAGGCCGAAGGCCCCGTGGGGGTACGCGAAGTGCTCGCTGGTGAAGCCCTTGTCCACGAGCCAGGCCCTCATGAGCTGGAAGTCCCTGGCCACCACGCTGGAGGACAAGGCCTGGAAGCCCACGCCGTGGTTGGCCGCCGAGTAGCTGTGGCCGCCCATCTCCCAGCCGGAGAAGTTCTGGAGGCTTCGCATCTCCGGCAGGGTGAGCCTCGTGGGACCGGAGCCGATGTACTCCACGATGTTGTAGATCGTTCCGGCGAAGCCGAGGGCGTCCATCTTGGGCCGGGCCAGGTCGTACACGCTCTGCCAGGAGTCGTCGAAGGTGATCGACACGACGCCGTTGGGGAAGGTCGTGGTGGTGTCCGGCACGACCTCCACGGCCTGGAGGTGGAAGGTCAGGCCGCTCGTGGACGCCTTGTCGTACAGCGCGAAGGACATGTCCGTGAAGCCTGTGGTGGTGCTGGGCGTCCCGTTCGAGTTGATCGAGTAGGTGCCCGACGCGCCGCCTACATCGGCCCACGAGATGTGGACCGTGACCCACTCGCCGCTCTGGACGTAGTTCGTGGAGGCGGTGGCGCTTCGGGTGTGGAAGTTGAACTGGAAGTAGTTCGCCAGGTTCGAGGTGCCGAGGTAGAAGACGATCCGGTCCAGGTTGGTGACGTCGTCGACCTTGAAGATCAGCCGGATCATCTTGCCGGTGAGGTCCATGGGCGTCATCCCGGTCCTGCGGATGTTCGACTGGAGCCCTGTGCCGTTCGTGGTGACCCTCACGGACTGAGTGCCCTTGACGTAGTCCGTGCCGTCGTTGGCGTTCGAGGAGGTCACCCCGGAGCCGCCCGGAACCCAGCCGTGCCCCGACTGGAAGATCTGCGACCAGGTGGCCTTACGGCGTGCGGGCAGGCGTCCTTGCCGGGGCAGCATCGGGACCGGGAAGCCGTTCGTAGTGAGCCGGCCAGCAACCGAGAGGTTGCCCGAGACCGTTCCGCCGGAGGCGCTCAGGAGCCCGCTGACGGCCGTATCGACGTACGCCTTGGTGCTGGCCTGGGTCGGGTCCGTCGGGTCCGCCTGAAGGTTCAGGGGGCCCTGCATCGTGCCGCCGAGGATCGGCAGAGCGTCCACGTCCTCGGCTCCCAGGGAGACGATTCCGGAGGCACCGTTGACCGAGGCGACGCCGCTGCTTATCGACGGGAGGTTCTCGACCGGGACTTTGCCGTCCTCACCCAGTGGGGCGTACTTCCCCGTGAGGTCGACCGTTCCCGTCTCACCGTCGATCGAGGTGACGATGTACGAGACGTTGTCCGCCGGAAGGACGGGCGCCACCGTCACCAGGTCGATGCCCGGCTCCGGAGTGTCCTGGGGGACCGCGATCGAGAATGTCCGCCCGGACTTCCGGTTGAAGGACTCGACGACCTGCCACGTGAAGCCCTGCGGTGTGACGTCCGGGTCATCGGTCGCCGGGACCTCGATGGAGAAGGCGCCGTCCGCGTCCAGATTCGCCACCAGCGGAGCGGAGAAGATCAGGACGTCCGCCGTGGGATCGGTGACGTACTTCTGGCTCGGGGTGAAGGTCACCGTGCCCTGCATGGGGGTGCCGGTGAAGTCGATGTACCGGCCGAAGACCGTCACCGTGCTCAAGTTGGCGGGCAGCGCCACAGGGGTGCTCCCTTCGGATCAGGCCAGGCCGACCCAGTACGCGTTCGCGTCCGGGGTGGCTGAGGCGATGCTGAGGCTGCTGGGCAGCGAGGTCTGGCCCGTGGCGCCGATGCAGTACCGGTAGCCGCCGGAGGAGAGGTTGGCGTTGCCGGGGGTCCGGGTCGCGCCGAGCGTGGTGGCGCAGACGAAGCCGGGCCGGGTGGTTCCGTTGGCGACGAAGGCCACGTAGTAGTCCCCGGCCGGTGCGCTGTACGAGGCCGTGAGCGCCATCGAGAGCGTGTTGTTCGCCGTGGTCCAGGCGCTCGCCTGGCTGGCCGTGACGCCCACCCGGGTGCCGCTCGCGGTGTAGAGCCCGGCGTAGTTCTGGTTGGCGGTGAGGCCCGAGCCGGCCGCCACGGTCATCATCACGATCTTCGAGATCACCGTGGCCTGCCGGAGCTTGACCCGCATCAGGTACACCGAGCCGCCGACCGGGGCGGACTGGAATCCTGCCTGGGACGGGTCGTACGTCCACGCCTTCAGTCCCTGGTCGGCAGGTCCCCACTGGTTGCCCCAGAGGTCCTCGAAGGCCAGGTACACGGTCGTGAGATCGGGGAGCTGGGAAGCCGGCACCTTCGTGCTCGCGTCCAGGGAGGCCACGCCGCTGGCGGATCCGCGGGCTGTGCTGGCCAGGGCTCCGACGTTGGCCGCTGTGAGGTTCACGGCGCCCGTCTGGCCGTTGACCGAGGAGACCGCGCCGCCGACAGCCACCGAGTCCACGTACTGCTTCGTGGCCGCGTGGAGGGGGCTGGTCGGGTTCGAGGGCAGCGTGAGCGGCCCCGTCATCGTGTCGCCCGCCTTGGAGACCTTCAGGTCCGTCTTGGTGTCCGTGTACGCCCACGCGGAGTTCAGGGTGGCCGTATCCCCGGAGGAGACCTGGGAGTCGACGTACTCCTTGTTCACGGCCTCGCCCGTGGCGGACGGGGCGCCGCTGGTGATGATCGGCCCGAGCATCGTGCCGCCGGTGAGATCCAGCTTGTTCGTGTTCAGGTCGTCGATCTGTTCGCCGAGGTCGACGGCCATCATCAGGAACCGCCGGGAGTACCCGAAGTCGGCGTAGACCGTGCTGACGTCGTCGGGGCCGTAGAAGCCCACGGCCGCCTCGGTGTCGGCGGTGATCTGGGTGATCGCGTTGCCGCTCAGGTCGGTCAGGTCGGTGAGCTGGGAGCCGCCCACCAGGGCGTCCCAGACCGTACCGACGGCCCCGGCCCGAAGCCGGACCTCGTCCCCGACCTTCTCCATGGCCAGGTCAGCGGCCGACAATCCGAAGAGATGCCGCACGGCCCCTCCTTTCGCTCATGAAAAAGCCCCCGGAGGCAGCGCCTCGGGGGTGCGTGGTCGGACGGGGTCAGGCCAGTTCGTACGAGCCGGTGATGGTGAGCACGTCGGCGGCGCGGATGTTGAAGGGCGAGTTCGTCAGGAAATTCCGCGAGTTGACGTCGCCCGAGGAGCCCGAGGCGTTCTCCGAGACGGGTACGCGGATGCGAGCGATCTTCGCCGTCGACTCGGTGGGGAAGGTCATCGCCGTTCCGAGAGCCGACAGACCGCCGTTCGCCGGGTCCTGCGTGAAGCAGAAGTTGAACAGCTCACGGTACTTGTTCTGGCACGCCAGGGGCAGCGTCACCTGGATCGCGGAGGTGTACGCCGGAGGGTTGCCGGTAGGGATCACCTGGATCTTGACGAAGCAGGTCTTGCCGATCACCTGATACCGGCCGATGTTCTGTGAGCCGGAGCCCCAGTTGATCGTGGTCGATCCCGCAGTCCACACCGGCGTGTAGGTCTTGTACGACGGGTCCCCGGCCGTGGCTACGAAGTTCCAGCCGACGCCGTCCCCGAGGTAGATGTCGTTGCCCTCCACCAAGAGCTGTCCCTTGCGGGACGGACGGCGGGCCCCAGATGTCCCGTAGGCGACCGGGCGGCCTACTCCCCAGCGGCGGTCTGCGACGGCTCCGGAGGCGACCACCGAGGCGCCGGCGGCCACGGTGCACTCGGCGAGCGGAATCTCCACCACGCCCGTCCCAGGGCTGTTCGTGACCCCGGGAGCGCTCGTGCCGCCCGTCTTGTACGCGGGCGTGATCGAGTCGGCGGAGGCGTCGTACCGCAGGACCACGAGGTCCTTGCGGGCCGAGGAGCCACCGGAGTTGGAGACCACCGGCAGGGAGTACGGGCCGTCGTTCTCGACCGTCGCACCGTTGACGAAGGCTGAGCCGGCCGCGATGGACACGCTGCTCGTGCCGTTCGCCGTGACCTTCAGGGCAGTGCTCGTGAGGTCGTCGGTGTGGACCCCGTCGTTGCCCCAGCGGCTGGCCGTCAGGGCGTACTGGGCCTCGGTGGCGAGGGGCGATGAGCTGAAGGGGTACGAGATGAAGGCCACGCCGACCTCACTTTCGGGTGTTGAGCTTCTTGACCATGTCGGCGAGCGTGTTCAGCCGCTTGGTGGAGCCGGAGGTCTTGCGGGAGGTCGTGGCTTCGGTGCCCACGGTGATCTCGGTGGTGAGGCCGCTGCTGGCGTTGAAGGTCAGCTCCACCTCGCGGACCTGCTCCTGCACCGCGTCCACGTACGGCACGAGGACCTGGACCTGGTCGCCCAGGAAGAAGTCCTTGCCGTAGGTGAGCTGGGGCGTGTCCTGCGGCTTCATCGTGATCGAGATGGACGTGGCGCCCGTGTACAGGGCGTCCTGCCCCTTCTCGTCGAGCTGCGCCTGAGCGTCCGCCGCCGCAGGATCGACCTCGCCGACGTCCACGAAGCCCTCCACCCGGAAACCGGGGAAGACAGGCTGGGTGTCGACCCGGCTGTACCCGAACAGTTCCTTGGCCACGACGGCCGCGTTGGTGGATCCGTCCACGGCCTCCCGGCCAGCGCCGAGGATCGCGTACGTCATGGTCGGCGCGGTGGCCTGGTATGAGGTGGAGATCAGGTTGTTGCGGCCCTTGGAGAACGTGGCCGTGCTCTTGCGGTCGGTGGTCGTGTAGACCTGGAACTCGATCCCGGCGGAGGTGTCCTTCTGCCGGACACGGAAGCCGAGATACCCCGGAGGCGACCCGATGGGGGCTCCGCGGGCTATCTCGGTGAGGGCCTCCAGGACGGGCTCGAAGCGGTACTTGAAGGACTGCCCGGTGATGCCCCGGTTCGCCGACGTCTCCACCGTGAGGCCGCTCTTGCGGCGCTCCGTGATGGCCCCGGGCCCCAGGTTCAGGTTCACCAGGTTCTTCATCAGGGTCTCGGTCGACGACGTGGAGGCCGTGACCGCGTAATACGAGGCGGCCTGGGCGTCGATCGCGTGAGCGGGGTCCGGCCAGACCAGAGCGTTCGCGAGGTACTGGGTGTCGTCCGGGCCCGCCAGCGTGAGCTTCGCCGTCCCGTCCTCGTTCTCCGCGTACCCGAAGGTATGGATCGGCCCGGACAGGAGCGTGGTCCCGTAGCACTTGAAGACCAGGCCGCCGTTCGGGTTCGAGCCCGGGGAGAGCAGGGAGGCGTTCCGGGACGTCGCCGAGACATCCAGGGTCCAGTTCGAGACGGCGTTGTACCGCAGGACCAGTTGGACCTGGGTGAAGTCGTCGACCTGGCCGATGATCTGGTGGCTGGAGTTGCGGACGTAGACCTGGAGGTCGCGGGGACCGTACATGCCCACCCCCTCAGAACGCCGTGAGGTACCGCGAGGTGTACGTGAGCTGGACCGAGCTGGTTCCGCTCGTGCCGGTGACTGTCAGCCCCACGTCATTGCTGCCGGGCCTGAGCGACCACAGGACGGGCGAGGAGCCGAGGTTCGGCCAGAGGTTGGTCGAGCCGTTCAGGCGGGCGTCCTTGACCCCTTCACGGGTGTCGATGACTGCCGTGTCTGAGCTGGAGAGTGTCCGGGTCAGGGTGAAGCTCTCGCCCGTCGTGGTGTTCGTGATTGTGGCGGCCGTGGCCGGGCCCTTGATCGTCCACACCGGGTAGGTGTCGACCTCGCCGAGGTTGAGGATCTTGACGGCTCCCAGGACCTGGGAGTCGCGGACCTGCAACGGCAAGAACGGCAGGAACGTCCCCGAGCCGCCACCGACGTGGAAGGTCAGGGTCTTGTCTTCTCCGAGCCAGTACGGCGACGGGGCGATGAAGACAAGTACCGCCGTCATCCAGTGGCGGCCCGTTCGGTCGTCGTCCTCCTGCCCTGTGAGACCGTCGGAGTAGTACGCCGAGATGTGCCGGGCCGAGCCGTCCGACTCTGTGAAGGTCAGGGTGCCGGGCCCGTACGCCGGGTTCAGATCCTGCACCAGCCGGTGGTACCGGGTCAGGCACGAGGGCCTGTCCGGTCCCCATAGGTGCAGAGGGATCGTGATCTGACGCTGGCCGGCTCGTACCCCACGGACCACCGAGCCGTCGAAGGCAGGGGACTGGTCGCTGAAGTACGTGTATTCCGGCAGTCCGGTGCCCGCCACGCCAGGCATGACGAAGGCACCGGACTGCGGGTCGTCGAAGTCGGACAGCGACGTGACCCGTCCCGAGGAGGATGTCCAGGTCACCGTGGTGGCTCGGACATCCGGTACCCCGGGTCCGGTAGGGAGGGTGTTCGAGCCGCCGACGAGCAGGGCCACGGCTCACCTCCCCAGGAGTTGCATGCGGTACAGCACGTCCGCCACCTGCTTTTCGGCGGTGGGCTGCGGAGGGTTGTTCACCGTGATGTGGTGGCCGCCCGCCTGGTCGCGCTTCACCTTCTGGGCGAGCGTGATCATGGCGTCCCACTGCTGCGGGTTGAGGATCGCCTCGGGGACACCGGTCTCGTTGACCACCGGGGTGATCCCCGGCGGCAGCCATCCGCCCTGGTCGTATCCGCCGGGGCGGTTGTACGCCTGGGAGAGGCTGCCGTACGCCGAGAGGGCGTAGCGCATGGAGGAGTACACATTGGCGAGCGGGTCGATCGAGGTCCCGTAGAGGAACGGGCCCTTGTTCTTGAACCGCCCCGCGTACGCCCGGAAGGTCGGGCCGATGACCTGCATGAGGCCGACCGAGGGATGCCCGGCCTTGGCGTTGGAGTCCCAAAGGTTGACGGCCCTCGGGTTGCCGCCGCTCTCCTGGTTCATCCGGCGCAAGGTCGTCTGCACCAGGCTCTCGGGCTGGCCCACCAGGCCCAGAGCCTGCTTGACCACCCCGGCCCACCGCTGGACACCCGAGCCGGGCGTGTTCAGCGCGCTGCCGCCTCCGGTGAGGTACGGCATCGGGTCGACGGCTTTCCCGTTGACCCGGGCCTCCAGGTGGAGGTGAGGGCCGGTGACGTTGCCGGTGGCCCCGACCTTGCCGATGAGCGAGCCGGCCGAGACCGTCTCCTTCGCCTTCGCCACGATCTGGCTCATGTGGGCGTAAAGCGAGGAGAGCCCGCCACCGTGGTCGATGGACAGATGGTTGCCGTACGGACCGGTCCGGCCGACGGAGGAGACCCGACCGGCGGCCACGGCCCTGATCGCCGTGCCGATGGCAGCGGGGAAGTCCAGGCCCGTGTGGTACCCGGAGGACCACATGCGGCCCTTGACCCCGAACTTCGTCCCGTAGGCGGCGTTGACGGGCTTCATCCAGGAGCCTGAGCCCCCGGCTTCCGCCTCCTTGCCCCGGATGAAGTCGACCATCTTGTCCGCTAGGACCACCGGGATGTTGCCGACGAGCTTGGACCAGATCTGGTTCTTCGTGTCGACCGTCAGGGACTCGACCCCGAGGAGGGTCTTCAGCGCCTTCTCGGCCAGGTCGCCGACACCGCCCCGGGCCCAGTCGACGCCCTTGTCCAGCAGGTCGGCACCCTTGCCGACGGCTTCCTTCACGGCGTTCGTGACGGGGTTGTCGGTCAGGTCGTCCCAGATGCCGCCGCCCCAGAAGGCGCGGTGCGGGAGGCCATCGGCCAGGAGGGACTGGACACCTGCGACGCCACCCTGGCGGGCTGCCGCGTTGAGAGCGTGGATGCCCCCTCGGCCGACCGCCTTGGTGACCTCCGGCCGCATGATGCTCTCGCCGCCGGAGAGATCGAGCACGCCGCCCGTGGGGGAGACGAAGCGATGGACGTCCCGTCCCGGCGTGTAGCCGGGGAGGATGCCACCTGAGGCGAAGCCCTTGGGGAGCTTCATCTCGTCGATCTTGCCGATGCCCGGGAGCTTGGCCGCGGTTGCGTTCCAGACCGCACGCAGGCCGTCGTTGAAGACCGTCTGGATCAGGAACTTCACGGGCTTCTTGGCGACGTCCTGGAGCTTGCCCCAAGCCGTCTCGACGCCGCTGACCGCCTTCGCGAAGAAGCCGACCACCGCGTCCTTGAAGTCCCGGACCTTGCCCTCGACGGTCTTGCGCATCGAGGTGACAGTCCCGGAGACGCCGGACCAGAGTCCGTTCCACTTCTCGCTGGCCCAGCGCTTGGCGTCGTTGAAGCGGTCCCGGACTCCACGAGCGAAGCCCGTCACCTTCTCGGCCACGGTCTGGGCGGCCGAGATGGCCCGCCCGATCGTGTTCTCCCAGACGGCGTTCCAGATCTCCTTGATCCACCGCTTGCCGGTGTCGAACCAGTCCCGGATCTTCTTGATCAGGTCCGGGATGATCGAGTGGCCGACGAGCTTGTCGTAGAGCCACTGGAACTTCTCGGCGATCCACTCGGTGACGTGCCTGACGGCGTCGATGAAGGGCTGGAGCTTGCGCCCCATGTCCTTCACGAAGTCGATCAGGCCCTGGATGGCAGGGAGGACGATCTCCTTGATCGCCCAGACGGCCAGCTTCACGAGCAGGTCGACGAGCTGGAGGATCGGCGGCAGCAGCGGCAGGATCGCCGGGAGAAGCACCAGGAGGAGCTGGGTGCCCAGCATGAGCATCTGCGGCAGCAGCGGCGCGATGGCGAGGAGCAGTTCGCCCAGGGACTGGGCGACGCTGAGCAGGGGCGGGATCAGCTCCGGGATGACCGGGAGCAACTGCTCCAGGATCGCGAGGAACTGAGTCGCTGCCGTCTCGGCGACCTCCACCAGGATGTCGCCGACGATCCCCAGGATGGGAGTCAGGGCCTTGCTCAGTACGTCGGCCAGGATGACCACGACCGGGGCCAGGGCCTCGATCAGCCGGCCCACCACCTGGACGATGGGCTTCAGCGGCTCCAGCGCCAGGGCGACCAGTTCACCGATCACGGGGATCAGGGGCGCGACGGCCTCCAGGACCTGGCCGAGGACCTGGGCGACGACTACGAGGATCGGGCCCAGGGCGTCCATCACGGGTGCCAGGGCGTTGCCCAGGGCCACCACGACCGTCTCGATCGGGGGACCGAGCTGCTCGAAGATCTGCCCGATGAACTTCAGGGCCGTACCGAGGAGCGGCGCCACCTGCTGGGCGAGCGTCCCCATCACGGAGAAGAGCGCCTTCAGTCCGGCCTGGACCTCGGGGCTTGAGGTGATCTCCGAGATGGCCCCGGTGATCTCCTTCAGCATCCCGATGGTGCCGCCGCCGGTGCCCTCCCCGGCCATGAAGATGTCGCCGAGGATCGAGAAGACGTTCCCCGCGACGTCCATCAGGTCGCCGAGCAGGGTGACCGCCTGGTCGATGGCCTTCTCCATGGCGCCCGACTCGAACGCCTTGGTGAGCTTGCCGAAGACCTTGTCCGCGGCTCCGGCCGCGCCCTCCGTGATGCGCTGGAAGGCGGGCTGGGCCGCCACGGCGACCTGGCCGAAGGCCGTGACCATCTGGCCCGGGATCCGGCTCAGCGGCGACAGGGACTTGGCGG
The DNA here is from genome assembly GCF_055563235.1 of Streptomyces sp. NPDC003248. Taxonomy (NCBI): domain Bacteria; kingdom Bacillati; phylum Actinomycetota; class Actinomycetes; order Kitasatosporales; family Streptomycetaceae; genus Streptomyces; species Streptomyces sp. NPDC003248. The sequence goes on from NZ_JBVHDT010000018.1 coordinate 101,264, forward strand.
CCCCGTCGAAGATCTGCTTGAGCATCCCGGTCTTGGCCAGGTTGTTCACCGCGTCCAAGGCGCCCTTGGCCATTCGGTTCAGGACGCCGGCAGTGCCCTCCAGACCGCCCCGGAGGATCGGGATGACCCGGGAGCCCACGTCCGTGAGCCGGCTTCCGATGCCCGCGAACAGACGGTCCTGGACACCGAGCTGCATGGCGTCCCAGGCGGGCTTCAGGCCCTTCACGGCGTTGACGAACGACTGGGCGTTCGGGCTGAGCTTGGCGAAGTTCTCCGTGAGCTTGGCCGTCTGCTGGGCCTGGGCCTGCTGAGCCTCCGCCACGGCCCGTGAGGCGTCCGCGACTGCGTTCTGGGCGTCCTCCATGGCCCGAGCCCCGGCCACCTGGGCGTCTGCCACGCCCTGCTGGGCATCCTTGACCGCGTCCTGGGCGTCCTTGATCCGGCGCGCACCCTCCACCGCAGCGTCGGCCTGGGCCTGCTGGGCGTCCTTCAGGTTCTGCTGGGCGTCCGCCACCGACTCGGCGGCGTCCCGGCGGACCTTGGCCGCGTCGGTCTCGGCGTCCTTGACGGCCTTGGCCTTGTCGGCCACCGTCTGCTGGGCCTTGGAGAGCCTGTCCTGGGCGTCCTTGACCCGGTCGGAGCCTTCGACCCCGGCCTTGTTGGCCTCCTCCACCTGCTGCTGGAGAGCCTTGTGACCCTCCTGCTGCTGCTTGAGGGAGAAGGCCGCCTGGTCGTACCGGAGCTGGGCCTCGTCCAGCTCGCGCTGGGTGGCCAGAGCCCCACGGGCCTTGACCCTGTCCAGCTCCTCCTGCGCCTGCTGGAGTTCGAGCTGTGCGTCCCGCTCCTCCAGCGCGGATCGGGTGAGCTGGTCCTGGAGGTCCAGGAGATCCTGGGCCGCCTGTTTGCGAGCGTCGGCGAGGGACTCCTCCGCATGGAGGGCGTCCTTCTTGACGTCCAGGAGGTCCCGTTCGGCCTCGGCGACCTTCTTGGCCGCCTCCTTCTGGGCCTCTGCGGCGTCCTCTACGGCGTTGCGCAGGGACCGCTGGGCGTCCTGGACGGCGCGGGCCGCACGCTGCCTCTCACGGGCCGCCTGGATCTCGGCGTCCTTGACGTCCTGCTGGGCGTCCTTGACGCGCTCCTGGGCGTCCGAGATGGCACGCGCGGTGTCCTGCGCTGTGCGCTTCAGGGAGGTCTGAGCCCGGCCCAGCGAGCGCTGGGCGTCGGCCACCGCGTTGGTAGCGCTGACCGCCTTGGCGGCCCCGGAGGCGGCCGGAGCGAACGCCTCCTTGAAGGCGTCTCCCAGGCCGGACGTACCGAGCTTGATGGCTCCGGCGGCCGAGCCGAGGGCGACGACCGCCGGAACCGCGAGGGCCGCCGCCGGAGCAATGGCGGCGACCACGTTGACGAGGGCCCCCACTGCCGGAGCGGCAGACCCCAGGAGAGCCACCTTCGAGGCGAGGCTCCCGATGGCGCCGATGGCCGAGCCGGCCGCCGAGGTGATGCGGCCGATGGTGCTGGCCGCCCCCTGGTCGACGTCGACCCGGATATTCGCCCTGCGGTCCTGGGCGAGCCGGACCAGGCGGGCATGGGCCTCGTTCTCGCCCCGCAGGTTGACGTCGACGTTGACCTGCTGGTCCCGCGTGAGGTTCGCGACCTGGGCCCGGTAGGTGGCCAGCGAGGAGCGGTCCATCTGGACCGCCACAGGCACGACCACGCGCCGGGTCAGGTTCGCGAGCTGGGCACGGAACTGCGCCAGGGAGGACCGCTCGATCTGAACCGCGACCTGGACCGCAGACGTCCCACGGGCCCTCAGCTGAGCCGACAGGTCCGCGAAGAACTGCGAGGTGTCGGGCCGGACACGGAGCGAGACAGAACCGGCAGAGACCACGACCGCCCCCTCTTCAGGTGGTAGTCGCGCCTCCCGCCTCGGGAAGCTGCTCTGTGCTGCTCGGCGGCTCCTGCCGGTGGGCAGGGATGCCGCTGACCCAGTCGGAGGCCTGCGGGGCCTGCTGGCCCGCCAGGGCGCCGCTGGAGAGGAGTTCGAGGTACTCCTCGGCCTTGGCGTCCTTCTCGGCCTCTACGGCCTTCCGCTCCAGATCCGCTGCTGTCTCCGGACGCGGGAAGGTGGCGATCTTCGGGGGCTGCTTGTGGGTGAGCCCGACGTACTGGACGCCGAAGATGGCCACCAGCAGGTCGTGGATGTTGGCGAACATCGAGTCCCGAAGGCCCCACTGCTGCCCGTCCGTGATGCCGCTGACCTTGGACTTGTACATCGAGTCCGAGGGGAGGCCGTTGATCAGCACCTTAAGGCGCCGGACCGTCATCTCGCCCTGGTAGAACTTCAGGAGGTCGGCTTCCCAGCCGTACTCCGCGATCAGCGACGCTTCGAGTTCGTCCGAGAACTCCGCGACGTGCGCGCGGAAGCCCGCCGTTCCCCCCGGTTCGCCCCCCGCTTCCCCGTCTCGGCGAAGATCTCCCCGACGCGCTTCAGGGCCGGACGGATCACCCAGTTCGGCTCGTCCAGGAAGTCCTGGGCCAGCTCGGCGTCACCGTCGAAGACGCCCATCGCCCACGTGGTGACGTCGCCCTCGTTCAGGGCCATCTCCATCCGCAGGGACCACAGGTCCGGGTGGGGGATCTCGTACACGGTCCCCTGGGCTCCACGGAAGCGGTACGGCTTCCTGGTGGCCTCGCGCTTGGCCAGGTCGGCCCCGCTGAAGTCGTCGTCCAGGTCGATGTCGTCGACCTCGTCCTCCGGAGCGTCGAACTCCTCCGGCTCGTCGTACTCGTACTCGTCGTCCCGGTACTCGGGCATGGGTGACTCCAAGAAGGGTGGGTGTGGTTCGTCGTGCAGGGTGAGCGGAGCCGCTCAGATCACGGGGTCACGACCGGGACCACGAGGCCGCCGATCTTGTAGTGGACGGAGGTGCCGTCCGAGGCGGTCAGCGCCGTGAAGGTCATCTGGTAGGAGACCAGGGTGTCGCCCTTGTAGACCTTGTTGCCGCGCTCGGTGACCTCGCAGCGCGGGATGATGATCCGCGTGTGGAAGTTGCCGTCCACGATGTCCAGGCCCAGGGCGCGGACGTCCGGCTCGGTGTTCTGACCGGTGGAGAACGAGGTGTACGCCGCGTCCCCGGTGCCCGTGCTGGTCATGTCGTCCAGCGCCACCGAGTGGTACAGGCTCATGACGTGCGGGTTGCTGGTCTGGATGAACGTGAGCTGGAAGGTGGTGGTCTTGGACGTGAGCTGGGTCCGGACGGGGGCGTCGTAGCCCCACGCCTTGAACTCGGCTCGGGCCTGGTCGGTCGCCTCGGTGAGGCCGTCCTCGGAGACCTTGCCGAGGTCGAACCACTCGTCCGCGTCCCAGGCAGACGTCAGGTCGGTGGGCACGGTGGCACCGACGGCACCGATGTACGCCTTGCCCGCGTATCCGACCCGGACGCCGTCACTGGTGTCAGCCATGATGGGTCCCTCCTTCAGGGGGTGATGGTCCGGGTCAGGCCCGGGAGAGAGTCGGTCACGCGGGGCGCACGAGGAGCCCGGCGGTGAAGCCGATGCGGTAGACGGATGGGTTGTCCTCCGGGCGTCTACCGGGCCCGGAGATCTCGGTGGTGTAGGTGCACAGGCCGCCGTCGCGCTGGTCTCCCGCCATGTCCGCCACGGCCGCACGGGCCTGGTTGGCGGTGAAGCGGGCGGAGGCCAGGGAGCTGGCCCAGACGTCGATGTCGACCATCGGTTCGTCCAGGGACCTGCGGAAGCGCCAGGAGCCGCCGATCCGCATCACGCGGATCACGGACTTGTTCTGGATCAGCTCGTCGAAGTGGGCGTCCTCCGGCAGAACGGTGCACAGGTGCGCCTCGTCGCCGAAGAACTCGGCGAGGAAGTTCCTGGCCATCAGCTCCGCGTCCGGGAAGACCTTCACGTCGCTGAGGGCCACGGCGACCTCCTACGCGGAAGGGGCCTTGTCCTCGGCGGCCTTGCGGGACTGCTCGGTCTTGGCGGGCTTGGACTCGGCCCTCGCGGCCGGCTGCCGGGTCGCCCCGTCCACGCGGCGCACGAAGCCGTCCCGGACGCGGGTGTCGGCCTCCTGCTCGGAGCACGAGTAGACCTCGCCCACCTCGTGGGGGTTGCCCTGCCAGTCCTTGTGGGGGAAGGAGACCTTCACCTGGACGGACATGTCGTTCCTCTCGTCATGACGTGCCGCCGCTCTTGACCATGGAGTCGAGCGTCCGGCCGAAGATGTGCTGGCCCTCCATGTGCCGGGTGCCGTACTCCAGGTGGGCCGCGTAGTCGACGTCCGAGACGATCTCCGCCCCGTCGCCGTCCTTGCGGACCTCGATCGAGTCCCGGTACCGCCCGGTGTCCACGGGGGCGATGGAGCGGGCGAAGTCCCGCCCGCGCTCTGCGGTGTCCTCGACGGCCGCCTGGACCGTCTCGTGCCGCGTCAGGGCCTTGATGGCCCCCTCATCGAGCTGGATGCCGCTGATGCCGTCCACGGCTCACCCCCGGATGCGTACGGCGGTGAGCTGGAGGTGGTCCAGCGCTGCCAGGCCCAGCCAGGGGAGCGGGTCTCCGGTGACCTCCAGGGTCATGCCGCGCCACTCCAGCCGGTCCCTGGGGCCCACCGCAGTGCCCGGAGGGAGCCTGACCAGGTAGGTCGTCGCGACCTGATCCCGGTTGTCGCGGTTCTCCGAGGAGGCCGCGGGCTCCACCTGGCCCTGGATGGTGGTCCGCTGAGTGCTGGACCAGTCGGTGTTGCTGTTCCCCTCGGCGTCGAAGCCCTCGGGGGCCCTCACCACGGTCACCGCGTGAGGGGAGAGGAGGAGCGCCACGGCACCCCCTCAGCGCGTGCGAGGACGGACGGGCAGGAGCCCCTGAGCCCTCAGCGCCCCGATGGCGTTCTCCGAGTACCTCGGTGTCCTGCCGGAGCCGAAGGAGCGGGCGATACTCAGGCCGCCCTGCGACATGGAGGAGACGTTGGCGTTGGCCCCCGTCTCGTCTCCTGTCGCCATCAGGTACTGGGCCTGGTAGATCGTCGCCTTCGTCAGGGCGTCGGCGAGCTTGGGGGACACCGGGTCGCCTTCGGCGTCGACCTCGTACACGGCGAACCGGATCAGCTCGTCGATCTGGTCCGAGGCCGTGTCGAGCAGCCTTCGGGCGTGAGCCGGCGGGCTGTCGGGATCCAGGAACGCGGCGAATTCTGCCTCCGTCGCGTACGCCATCGGGACCTACTGGACCTTGATGTTGCGGAACACGGCCGCCGCCTTGGTGGCCTTCAGGACCACGGCGATCGGGCCCATCTCGACCTCGCCCTTCTTCACAGCACCGGCGGTGGTGAAGTCCGGGAGGTAGGTGGAGACGATCTGACCACCGACGGTCGTGACGCCGTGGAAGCCGTCCAGGCCCATGCGGACCGCGTACAGGTCGGTCAGGCCCGACACCGCGCTGTCTCCCGTCTGGGCGACCGTGATGCCCGGCGAGGTACCGCCAGTGAGGCCCGAGCCCGAAGCCGTCACGGTCACAGGCGCGTCGACCAGGTCCCCGGTGAAGGTGAGGGTCTTCACGGCCGAGCCGGTCACGGTGGCGTTGCCCGAGCCCACGTTGGAGAGGGCGGTGATGGCCGACTGCACGGTGGCGGCCGAGGCGTTGTAGGCGATGCCCGAGGTCGTCTGGGTGTTCCCGGCGATGGTCACGCTGACGGTGTACGTACCGCCGGTGGGGGAGCCGGTGACCTCCAGGGACCAGGTCGAGCTGTCGGGGTCGCGGCTCTCGATCGGGATGATCGGGGACGAGGAGCCCGCCTTGTCGCCCGGGTCGACGAACACGATGTCGCCGTACGACTCGCGGACGATCGGACGACCACCGGGGCCCATCAGGCCTTCCACCGGGTTCCGGGTGTAGACGCCGGCCCGACGGGCGAGGGCACGCACGCGGGCCAGGGCCTTGGTGTTGCCCAGGACCATGGTCGGCGTGCCGTCGAGCAGCGACAGCCACTCGTCGAGCGCGTCCAGGGCGACCTGGGCCGAGGCCGGATTGGTGTCGAAGTCGGACCAGTCGGTGACCTCGGTGGGCCGGAACTCCGTGCTGGAGCCCGAGAGGGCCTTGTTCAGACCATCGAAGCCGTTGGCGGCGTCCGCGTCCGTGCCGTCCACGACATCACCGTTGATGACGGCGTCCTGGAAACGGGTCTTGGTCGCCTTGATCTTCTGGGCCATGTTCAGCGCCACGGCACCGGACGCAGCCGGACCGATCTTGGCGATGACGCGGTCCACCTCGAAGCTGCCACCGAGGACGGCCAGGTCGACGCTGTACCGCTGGCTCTGGACCTCGCTGGGCGTGTACTCGGTGTTGAGCGCACGGAAGGCCGCGGTGGGCTGGGTGACGAGCCGGCGGTAGCCGTAGGTCAGGGTCGCGCCGCCACCGGCAGGGTTCACGACGTCGTCGAAGGTGAGCGCGTCCAGGACGGCGCTCTCCTTGCGGAACTCGTCGATCACCTGGACGTCGATGTCGTCCGTGGCGTTGTTCTTCGCCTCGTTCAGGGTGACGGGCATGGGTTCTTCCTTCGATCAGTTGCCGCGCATCCGTGCTGCGACGGCGTCGGCGAGGTTGATGGGCTTGCGGGCTCCTTCACCGCGCCCGGACATCTCCGTCCCGCTGCGAGCGGGAGGGGCGGGGGCGGTCTTGAGCTTCGGGTTCGACTCGACGGCTGCCTTGATGGCGTCGCCGACCTTCGCGGCGAAGTCCTCGGAGTCCGGGTCCAGGCCGTCTACCTGCTTCAGGAAGCCCCGGCTGTCCAGCAGGGCGTCCGCGTCGGCGCTGTGCTTCCCGGCCGCGCGGTACACGGCCAGCTCCACGGCGCTCTGACGGGCCTTGTCCTGGCTCGCGCTGAGCTGCTGAGCGAGCTTCTCGGGGTCGGCCTTGCCGTCGTCCAGCTCGATGCCCGCCTTCTGCGCGAGCTTGGCGAGCAGGTCCGCCTGCCGCTGGAGTTCGGAGTTCGTGGTCTTCGAGCGGTCCTCGTGCTTGCGGGCCTGGGCCTTCCACTTCTCGGCCTCGGCCTGCCAGTTCGTCTCGCTGCTCTTGGTGCCCTTGTCGTCCTTGCCGGACTCGGGCTGGGTCGTGCCTTCCGGAGATGTCGTGCCCTCCGGGGTGGTGCTGCTCTCCGCGCCCGTGCCGGGCTCTGCGGGTGTCGCCATGGTCGTGCTCTCCCTTGTCGGGTGGGGTTGCCCATGCGGGCTCAGCGGACCGCCAGGGCCTCGCTGACGTCTTCACGTGCGGAACCCTCGGGGCTCCTGCCGGGGCGCGCAGCGGGCTCCGGGGCCCTCGCGGGCGCCTGGGAAGGCTGCGGCTTGGCCTCGGCCTGCTCGGTCTTGATCCGCGCGACCTCTTCGAGGACCTGCTCCTCACGCCAGTCCGGGTTGAGCCGACGGACCTTCTCGAAGGTGGAGATGGCTCCCGCGCGGTTCAGCAGGTCGAGCTGCTCAGCGGTCTCACCCGGATCCGGGGCGACCAGGTCAGGGAACTCGACGTGCGGCTCCGCCGGAATCACCGAGGTCCCGAAGACGGCCCGGTCGATCTCCAGGAGTACCCCGAGAAGGTGCACCAGGGCGGGTCGCCAGTAGCTGGCCTTGTTCGCCCTGGTGGTGAGCGACTGTCGTTCCCGGGCCGCGATCTCCGTTGCTGTGGGGTTGCCGCCGCCCTCGCTTGTGACCCCGAAGGTCTGGAGGCTGTACCCGGCCCCGAGGATGATCCGCTCGGCCAGGTCGGCACAGAGCGCGCGATGCTCCTCCGTGCGGATGTTGAACTGGACCTGCTCGATGACCGAGCCCCTGTCCTCACCGGGGGCGAGGTTCAGCGGGGCGAACAGCTCACGGTCGATGTCGAAGTACCCGCCCTGGCCCTTGCCGAGGTTGTCGAGCACCTCCGTGCCGACGAGCAGCCGGGCCTTGCCCGTGCGCAGGTCCCGCATCCAGTCGCTGTAGGCCTCGTCCAGCGCGTCCATCAGCGCCTCGACGCCGGAGAAGTCCGAGCGGCCGAGGTGCGCGGCTGCGGGGAGATGGCGCCAGAGCTTGTTCGGCTTGAGGTTCGGCACGTACTGCGCGGTGAGCTTGAGCGTGCCCGTGGGGACGCCGTCACCGTCGACCACCAGATCCGCGAGACCGGCCGTCTCCGGGAAATCCGTCAGGGCCATCTGGGTGCCCAGCTCGTTCTGGGAGCCGACCCAGACGGAGTGCCGGATCCAGCCGGGCTCGTGGCGCTCAAGCCGGCGTACGACCGTGTTCGCGTCCTCGCGGATGACGTTCCAGAACGTGACGGCGCTCAGCCGGCCCCACTTCCACTCCGGGACCGCGATGTCGGGGGAGGCCGCGACCAGCCAGGGCTTGTCCTGGACACTCTGGTCCCAGACCACCCGCAGGTACACGCCTCCGAGGGCGGCACAGATCTCGGCGGCTTCCCTCAGCACGGCGTACGTCGTGTCGTCGGCGAGCTGGTCCAGGCGCTCCTGGGTCGCCTCGTCCTCCGCCGTGAGGTTCAGCGGCGACCCGAAGAGAAGGTTGGCGCTGGTGGCGGCGATGGCTCCCGCGAGCGGGACGTGGAGTTTGGAGGGCCGTTCCCCGATGGGAGTGGGTTGTCCCCAGAACCACCGACCCAGACGGGCCAGGAAACCCTTCCGTCGAACGGCGGGCCTGTCGTTGGGCGCGTTCAGGTACGCGTCCGCCAAACCTTCCGGAGTCCCGGCGTACCAGGCGCTCCAGATCCCCTGCTGGGCGAAGACATCGGCGAGTTCCGGAGGAGGCCATGCGGTAGCCATCTCAGACCCCCCTTACGCAGCTCGTTCGTCCTCGCGGTCTCCCTGCGAGAGCGGGATGTTGATCTGGGGGCGCCAGAGGTGCTGTGTGGTCTTGATGGCGTAGCGCAGGGCGTCCACACCGTGGTCGTTCTGCTTCAGGGGCGCGTCCTCGCCCTTCTCAGTGGCTCGGGGGTCCCAGGCGTAGCCGTCGATCTCCTTCAGCAGCTCCTTGCACGAGCTGTGGATGCGGAGCTTGTCGGCGGCGAAGAGCGCCATGAGGATGCGGATGCCGCTCAGGACCTTGTTGTGAGCCGGCCGGGGGCTCAGGCCGTCCAGTCGGAGCTGGGCGTGGAATGAGGCCGCGGAAGGGTCCACTGCCACGATGTCCGGCCGTATGCCGCGCTCTCGCGTCCCTGGGGGGCTCACGGAGCCCAGCCACTCACGCAGGCGCTCGGAGGCCTCCATGTCGGTGATCTGGCGCTGGGCCTTGCGCCCGTCGTACCGCCACTCCGCAGCCGCGTAGAGGCATCCGTCGCTGCCGAAGCCCACCAGGATCGCGTGGGTCGGGTTCGAGGTGCCGTAGTCGACGCCGAGGGAGAGCCACCGCGTGATCGGCGGCAGGATGTCTACCACGTGCCGGGACCGGTCGAACATGTCGAACACCGCACCCTCGGCCGCGCACCACTCGCCGAGGATGAACCGCCGGTAGAACAGGCCTTGGTGGCTGGCCTTGATGTCGGCGACGTACTCCGGCTCCAGGAGGGTGTTGTCGTCCAGCGCGAAGGAGAAGACCTTCATCGACCGCCGCTTCTCGGGGTCGTCGATGTACTTCTCTTTGAGCCAGTGGGTCGGCGCGTCCGGGTTCGTCGTGGCGAAGATCCGGGCTCCGGGGGCCCTCATACGGGTCCGGAGCATCTCCCAGAAGGTCTCCGGAAGCAGCGTGGCCTCGTCGACGTAGGCGCCGACGCAGGTCATGCCTCGGATCTTGGTCTCGGACTTGATGTCGTTCGCGCCGATCACGTGGACCGTGCGGCCGAAGATCTTCGCTGTAGTGGCGCCCTTGTTGGCCTCCACCTGGTCGGCCAGTTCCCCGAAGCGCTCCGGGTTCATCAGCGGGACAAGGGTGTTCTGGTACACGGTGTCCCGCGTCTTGCCGATCATCACCAGCTCGCCGGACGTGGAGGCGCTCTCCACGAACATCAGCCAGGCCCACAGGGAGGCGATCGTCTTGCCCGAGGAGACCGCACCCTCCCAGAGGGAGATCCTCCGGCTGGTCGTTCCGATGCTCAGGATCTGCTTGGGGCTGAAGTGCTCCAGGAGGAACTGGGTGCTACGAGCCGTACTCGTCGACATCGTCGACCCCCAGGTCCTGGGCAGCGACCGTCATGGCCTCGCCCAAGGTCCTCAGCAGGCCCTTGGCGTTCTCCCGTCCCTGGTCCCCCGCGTCGACCGCGAGGAGCCGCTCAGCGGCATCGGAGGCCGCCTTGGACGCCTGGAGGAGGTCCTTGGTCTCCCGGGCCGGAGGGAGGTCGACGAGCTGGGCCACGAACTCGCCCCGGCTGTCGAAGGTCTCGATCCGGTACTGGCCCATGGAGCGGATGGCGGCCAGTTCGGCGGCCTCCATGTACAGCTCCGTCAGACGCTGACGCCTGTCCGTCAGGTCGATCTGACGGGCCTCTACCGCTGCCCTCGTGGCGGAGCGGTCGAAGTCGAGTCCCAGGCGCCTGGCGTAGTTCGTGACGACGCCCACCGAGCGGCCCATCTGACGGGCGATCTCGTTGCGTCCCAACCCGTCAGCGTGGAGCTGACGAAGGCGGTCGAGTTCCTCGGGGGAGAGGGGCTGGGCCACGGCCGGCTCACCCCTCACGCGCGTGTGGTGACGGGTGACTGGTCAGGCACTGAGGGCTACCGAAGGGGCGACTCTCCAACTATCCTTGGAGTTGCTGTCCAACACCTGAACCCATCGGGGGGATGCGAACCAAGAAGAGCCAGGCATGTACCGCACATGCCGGGATCTTGGTCGCTGTGTTGGGCGGCGTTCGGGGTCCCGGAGAAAGGGACCTTCCGCAGTGGAAACCTTCAACGCGGCTCTTGGTGCAGCCGCCGCAGCCCTCGCGCTCGGAGCCGAGGTCTTCCGCTTCTGTCGTGACCGCCGGGACCAGAGGCGTTCCCAGGCGTCCGAGGAGGCCGAGGACGAGAGCTGAGTGAGTCGGCCGCCTGGCGCTCCGGGAAGGGGCGTCAGGCGGCAGGTCAGGGGCTGACGGCCGTCAGCATGTCCACGGAACCTGAGCCTTGTTTGCGGCAGATCTGGCATCGTGATGAGCGTGAGCGCTGACGCAGTTGTTACTCAGGTTGCTTTCTGGGCGGCCATTTTGGGTTTGCTGATCCTCGGGGGCCGATACATCGTCAAGGCCAGCAACCGCGCAGCCCAGGAGGTTGCTGAGGAGCGGACGCGCTTGCGTCAGGAAGTACTCGGTGAAGCTCCTACATCCGATGCTCACGTAGACATCACGCTGGTACCTGAAGAGGGTAGACCGAAAGACGACCAGAACGACGAGGCGGAGACGCGGTTCGCCAAACTGTTGATCGAGTACTACGCCTACGGGCTCACCCAGGCCCGTCGGAGTTTCAGCGTCAGCCTGACCTGCTCGATCCTGGGCGGTCTCGTCCTGATCTCCGGCATCGGCATGGCGATCTTCAGGGCTGAGACCACGGGGGACCAGTATGCCTCTGTTACGGCGAGCGTTGCCGGTCTCCTGATGACGGTCATCGGCACCTTGTTCCACCGGCGGGCAGACCTGGCACTGAAGCACATGGAGTCGCAGACCCAGTCGCTCCGGCAGGACATGAAGGTCGAGCGGGACGCCGGTCAGGCGATCCGGCTGCTGGAGGACGTGAAGGATCCGGCGCTCAAGGCACATCTCCAAGCCGCGCTGATCCTCAAGTTCTCCGCTGCCAAACTTCCCGAACTGGGCGGTGTCCTGAAGCCGGCCGGTCCTCTTCCGCAGGCGAGCGTCAACGGCACTGTGCCGCAGCAGCAGTCGGAGAGCCCGGCGTCATGACTTCCGGGGGCGGTTCTTCAGGTACCAGTCGAGGAAGCGCTCGCTGACACCCTTGCCCTCGCCGAAGTCCTCCTTGAGGACCTTCCACATGTACGTGCTGTCGTGTCCGGACGCGAAGGTGCTGTCCTCACCGATCTCGGTGTCGCAGCCGCAGAGGCAGACGTTGGGACCAGCGGTGCTCATCAGGGCCTCCTGGGCTTCCACGAGGGAACGGGATCCGTATCCTCTCGTGCTCAAGCGGCAACGCGGAAGCTCCGCCGGGGAGCGCGGGCCCGGGTGGCCTTCTCGGCCCTCGCGACGTCGATGTGTCGGAAGAGCTTCTGGCCTCGGTGGTCGAGGCCTTCGACTCTCAGATGACCCCGGCGTTCCCAGCTGTAGACCGTCACGACGCTGACGCCCGTCAGCTCGGCGGCCTCGCGGGCCGTCAGCCAGATCTCGTTGTCCTCCACTGAAGCCCTCCCGACACGCGAACGGCCCCGACGCCACTGGCGTCGGGGCCTGCACGAGGACGTACCTCGCCTGCTGTGTTCGATTATGCGGTCTTTCGTTAGGGAAAGCAAGTACCGTGTCGGCGGGCGTCATGACGGTTCTGGATAGTGCTCCCAGACCTCCCTGGGGAAAGGCTGTCGACGGAGCACGGTACCCATGACGGCGCGGAGGTCGCTGCTGATCGTTATGTACCTCGGTGGCCAGGCATCCGATTCGGCGATCGACTCAGCCCTGACGTAAATCTCCGCATGGACTCGGGAGAGGAAGTCCCGTACCTGCGGATCGTGGAACCTCAGTGCCTGCTCTTCCAGGGCGCGGTTCAGTCTTTCGATCGGCTCATGCCAGTGGTAGTACGCACTGGAGTTGCGATCCGGCACGCCCTCCTTGAAGTGGTCCTGGAGTTCGTAGCTCAGCCGTATGACCTCGTTGGCAGCCGCCTCGGCAAGGCCCAGTAGGTGTGTTCGTTCGGCCTCGCGGGCGGTCTTCCGCTGCTGCCAGATCACGGCCCCTGTGGAGAGCCCTGCACCCACTATGGCACCCGCGAGACCCATCACCGCCGCCAGCGTCTCTGCCTGCACGTCACTCTGCCCCAGGCGTCAGGGCCGGGTCTGCCGTCACGTCAGAACCGGGAACCTGCGGAGGGAGATGGCCGAGGGCCTCCTGAAGTTGGCGGGCCCGCTCCTGATCCTCTTCGTCCAGGCCGCCGTAATCGGCTTGCCGGGTGAGGTCTGCCAGCTCGGCTGTCATCCATTCGCGCCGGTAGTGCTCGATCGCCTCTGCGATGACAGGGGCCATGTCGCGCTTCTCCGGAACCTTCGACCCACGGACGAACAGTCCCAGGAACTTCAACGCCTCGGAGAGGAGAAGGTTGGTCTCCACCTCGTACTCCCGCCACTCGGGATCTCCGTACCACTCCTTGATCATTCGGAGCAGCATGAGGGCCTGTCCGCGCGTCTCCTTGTACGCGTCCGGCAACAGCATGATCGCGCTGTTGGCCGTGGCGATGAGCGTCTTGCGCTCTCGATTCCAGGTCGCTCGGGCCTCGTGCGTACCCCTGCCCAAGAAGGTCTGGGCTTCCAGATGTTCGCGGAGCCGAGAAAGAGTGTCGAAGGCCCGTTGGGCATTCGCCTGGGCCTGGGCCAGAGCGGTGGCCCTGCTGGCGCTGCGGGCCTGGAGCCACGAGCCGAGGATCGTGAAGGCCCCACCGGCCAGGGCGCCCAGCAGAGCGGCCCCGAACTCCATCGACCAGAGCTTGCCCAGAAGTTCATGCATGCCGATCATCATGACGAGGGAACCAGCTCGTATGGGACTGATTCCGTCAAGTCCTCAACGGCCGGCTCGCGCAGAACGCTGGACGCGTTCACTCCCCTGACAGGCGTCAAGCCGGGGCTTCCTGTCCTGCACGGTGGCCTCCACCCAACAGGGGTGCAGTCTCTTCACAGCTCGGCCACATGTACGATCGCGCGGCACTAGATGAGAGGGCTTCTACCTGCGGTGACGCCTGTTGGTAAGCCCTCCGGTACTTGATGGAGATCGTGTCCGTGGGCAGCAATAGCAACAGCGAGTCGGCACTGGGGTGCGGCGTTCTTGTGGTCGCCGCGATCATCTGGGCGATGGTGAGCCAGTGCAGTGGAGACGACGACAAGCCGGACTCCGCCCCGACGGCTAAGCCCAGCACTACCGCGAGCGCCTCAGCCGGCTCGCCGGAGCCCCTCGCACAGGAGTCGGACAAGGCGGTTAGTCCCGAGACGCAGAAGGTCACCCTGTCGCTCGCGGAGATCGCTGAGACCCCCAGCACCTTCGAACAGTTCAAGGAGTTCGTCGCCAAGCACGGGACCGCTGAGCAGAAGAAGGCCGTGCAGCACCTCAAGGGGTGGCGGGCCTACGAGCGCAAGCTGTTCCGTCCTGCCCTGGAAGTCAGCTCGGACTACCCGACCATCGACTACGAGGCCATAGACGGCGGCGACATGGTGGAGTTGGACAAGATGATGGGCCTGGAGAAGCAGTCCCAGTACATCGCCGAGGCCTTCGCGGCCTGGTGGGAGATCGATGAGACCGCCACTCTCCAGGTGTACGACCGTGGTGGCGAGTACACCGCTGGCTCCGCTTGTATCAGCCCCGACACCGTGGAGAATGAGGGCGCCTGCTCCTGACCCGTCACCCGCAAAGGAGCCCGGACCCGGAGGTGATCCTCCGACAGTCCTGGGCTCCCGTCACGACCACCGTCAGGCGGGCGGCAGTTCCTTAAGCTCCGGCTCCTCCTGCTCGACCCTCAGACGAACAGATCGCGCAGTCCCGTCAGAGCTGGCGAGTCCGGCGGCCTTCAACGCGTCAACGATGTGCTTGGTCGTCGGCCGCCTCCCGCCGAGAGAGTCGTAGAGCGCTCGGACGATCCGGTCCGCCGTGGGCTTCTGCGGGCTCCCGGAGACCTTCTCCGGCTCCGTGCTGACGCGGGCCGTCACGACCTCCGGGCGGGGCGTCGGAGCGGCGCTGACGGCCCTCTGCGGTGATGGTTGGAGGGCGGGTGCCCACTTCGGCGTCGGCGGCTTCCAGGGCGGCTCGGAGGTCCTGGTGACGTTCACCGTCACGGACTCGGGCTCGGCCGTCAGCGGGGGAGGGACGGGCTTCACGGTGCTGACGCTCGCCAGATGCAAGGTGTGCGCCGCGACCAGCGGGGGCACCGCGCTGACGGCCACCACGACAAGAGGCCCCTTGGTCATGTAACCGGCCGCGATCATGTGGGCGACCACCTGGGCTGCCATCGCCGTAAGTAGGCCCAGCACGGCGCCCACGTTGGCCTGACGGCGCTCCGGGCTGGACCTGGGCATGCTCCCGGCGATGGCCGCACCGACGGCCGCGTACAAGCTGAGGACCAACGGCATGACGCAGGCGAAGGCCGGGGACCAGCCGGCCAGCAGGGCGAGCCGGTACTCGCCAGGTGCCGACAGAGCTAAGGCGGCGGCCAGGACTGACGGGCGGCCGACTATGGCAGCGGTGCGGACCAACCAGCCGGGGACAGGGGAAGGCCCCGCGCCGCTGGGGGACGCGGGGCTCTCGCGGAGACTCACGAGCGTCAGGCCTCCTGGGGCGTGCTGACGGCCTCGTAGGCCTGCTGGACGAGCTGCCGGTAGTCCTGCTCGTCCAAGCGGACCGACGGGCACAGGGTGCACTCGGCCGCCCAGTCCCCGGGGTGGTGCCGGACCAGGGTCAGGCCGTCACACGACGGGCACGTGATGCCCCTCAACGGTTCCCGGCGGGGCTCCGTCAGGGTGATCTTCTGACAGGTCCTGACGAGGTCGTGGATCTCCTCGGAGAACTCCTTCACGAAGCCCCGCTCGAAGATCCACGGCAGGTGGGCCGTCAGCCGGGCCGTCATGGCTGTCACGTGGCGCCTGACGGGCGTCAGGCCCCGCTCGTCGGCGACGGCCTCACACCAGGTCGCCAGGGTCTCCAAGAAGGGCGCGGGGCCCACCTGGTCCTCGGCGTCCGTGACGGGCTGACGGCTCGCGGGGCCCAGCATGTTCAGGACCCTCTCGTCGCCCGGCGTGGGGGCGTGCAGACGCT
This sequence comes from Streptomyces sp. NPDC003248, assembly GCF_055563235.1. Lineage (NCBI taxonomy): Bacteria > Bacillati > Actinomycetota > Actinomycetes > Kitasatosporales > Streptomycetaceae > Streptomyces > Streptomyces sp. NPDC003248. The sequence goes on from NZ_JBVHDT010000018.1 coordinate 117,167, forward strand.
TGGACGACCGTCCGTCCCCGCCCTCTCCCTGGAGCCGCTGACGGCTCAGGTGGAGCCAGGCGAACTGCTCGGGGAGCTGGGCGATCAACCCGCGGATCCGGGCCTGGCAGGAGACGCAGGTGCGGCTCTCGGAGGTCCGGTCGCACACCGCGCACACGGTGCTGTCGCTCATTGGCCCCTCCGCATCTCGCGCCGCAAGTCGCGAACGACGAGGGCGATCCAGCCGATGACGATCCCGGCGGCGATGACGTAGCAGAGGTGCCCGAGGCTGTGGGGGTTCGTCGGCATCGTCAGCCCTGCGCCTTCTGGAACTCGGCCCGGACGTCGCTCCAGTGGAACAGGTTGTCGATCATGAAGCCGCCGACGCCCTCGTCCAGCAGCTCGATCTCCACCGGCTCGATCTCGGGGTTCGGTACGGGCTCGTCATCCGCGTAAAGCCCCAGGAGGACGCTGGCCTGACTGGAGGTCACCAGGGGCTCCCCACAGAGGCCGTGGCCATGGTCGGCGCGGCAGACCCACAGCTCCCACACGGCTCCGGTGCCGAGCTGGAGGATGCGGCCGTCGCCGTGATTCACACCCATGACGCGGTGATGGCGCCAGGCGTCATTGGCGATCTCCGCCAACCGGTTTTCGATCATGGCGTTCAGGGCGGTGGCAGTGATCATCGGTGGATCTCCCCGTTGTTGTTCTGGTCGGCCTGGGCCCAAAAGTCGGCTATGGCTTGGTCTGCGGCCTCTCCGTGCAGCTCCACCAATCCCCTGTCGGTCTTCATGAAGATCCGGAGGGGGCGGACGGTCACGGTCTCGACGAGGTCGACGCCGTCGATGTGCTCGCGGACCTGGACCTGCTGGACCTTCCGCGAGTCGTAGGCGGCGACGTAGCGTGCCCAGGGGTCGTACTCGGTCTCGGTGGCGCTCATCGGCCCTCCTCCTTCGGGGCGGTGGCGGTCCAGACGTCGTCCTCGGTGGCGACCAGGCCGCGCTCGGTGAGGGCTCGGATCGCGCGGTAGACCACGGCCTTGTCCACCCCGAGGGTCCGGGCGATGGTGACCTTGCGCTGGCCGACCGGACGGTTGCGCAGGTGGGCCCAGACGAGCCGGGCGGACAGGACCAGGTCGGTGTCCCGGAGGACCCTGTCGAGCGCGGGGTCGATCGGGCGCGGGGTGTTGTTGGTCTCCATCAGGCGCCCCTCCGGAACTCGATCACGTGGCCGTCGATGACCTCGGTCGAGGTCGACGACGTCAGGGCCAGCCGGCTCGGGGCCCGGGAGATGGTGGCGTTGTGCTGGAGGCCCTCGGAGATGAGCCGGTCGACGAGTTCGTGGACCCGGTCCGGCCGGATGACTGCTCCGCCCCGCTCGTGACCGTTGGCGTCCACGTACCGGTCCTCGGGGAGTTGGAACCACCTGCTGCCCATGGCCGTGGGGTGACGGTGCTTGTAGCCGTCCCTCAGCTCACCCCGGGAGTTGATCCGGGACTTGCGCTGGTCGATCAGGTAGCCCCGGTCGTACAGGTGCCTGTCGAGCTGGCGCGGCGCGACGTCCCCGAAGAACGTGACCCGGAAGTCCGAAACGGTCATGCCGCGCGGACGGTTGAGCTGACGGGTGCCGCCCTCGCGGCGGAAGGCCACGCCAGTGGTCCAGTACGCCTCGACTGCGTCGGCGGTCTCGCTCTGGAACGCGACGAGGGTGGGACGGACCTCCGGCGCCACCCGGTTCTCGTTGACGGTGGCCAAGAGCATCAGGAGAGTCCGCACCGGGACGATGTCGACCTCTCGCGTCCGGGGGTCTCCCGGAAGACGCATTGCCTTCTGAGCAACGCATCCCCACGAACGGGACTTGAGCTTGCGGTACTGGGCCGCGTAGCTCAGACCGAGGGCCTCAACGGCCGGGCGGAGAACGATATGCGGCTTCTCGTCGTGCATGACGGTCAGCAGCGAGCCCACGGACAGAGTTACCTCGTCCGGAGATATGGGAGCGATGGTGGCCATCGGCGTCCCCTTTCGACTCTGTTGTGCTGGAGTGCTCCAGGGGGGCACCCAGCACAGGAGGCTTCCCCCGTGCGGGGTGCCTCCTGTGGAGTCGATATCGCCTTTCGCGATGTCCCTACATTACCACTCGGCAGGGGTCGATAACCACCTGTCGGAAGCCCTAGGCAGCTTCTCGTTGGGTTATGACTTTTCTCGGACTTTTCTTGGAGCGGGGACGTCTCCAAGAATTCTTGGAGTGAATGCAGACGCTCGCCAAGGTGTTACGCGCGTGCGTATCCTTGCCCGCAGACACGACGAAGCCCCCGGCTGGAACCGGGGGCGACGTCAGGCGGCTTCCTTTTTAAAAATGAAGCCGGGTTGGTCCGGGAGGGCCTTCAACCTCTCCGAACCGGCTGTCCCCACACACCTCGAAGCAGATGGGAACAACGTGAACTCTGTCGCCGATTCTACCGGCAACGACTTCCCGGGTCGAACCGCCCTCCAGGAATCCCCGGAGACGACCCTCCACGACACCCGTCGCGCCCTCCGGGCCGGGGTTGGCGTTCAGGAGTGCCGGGTCCACGCGGGCCTCGTCCTGCACGAGATGACCGGACTGGACGCCATCGAGGCCCACTCCGGTCTGGACCGGAAGACCCTGTACGGCCACTCGGAGAGGTCCGGTCGTCCCAGTCCCGGCATCCTTCCGGCCGAAGGCCAGTCCTCGGTCCTCTTGCGCTGTGCCACCCGTGGTGTCTGGAGCGAAGTGGAGGAGGAGCGTAGTCCCATGACCATCGAGCCGCTCCCCTTCGGCTCCCCTCGAAACTCGTCATCTGTCCCCCATCAATCATCTGATGAGAGTTCTTCGAACTCTCTCTCTGAGAAGGGCCTGGAGGCCCTGAAGGAGAAGGAGAAGAAGGATCTTGAAACCAGTAATGGGGGACAGATGACGAGTTCGTCTGAGGCCCCCTGGATCGAGGAGTACGCCGCTCTCCTGGACCCGGGCAACGACCTGTGGCGGAACCGGCCGTACGGCAACCAGAAGCCCCTGGGAGATGCGGGCTGGGCCATCGCCATGGTCTGGGGCTTCGAGCCCGTCCAGGTCCCGCTGGAGGTCATCCAGGCCGTCCTGGGCAAGAGCGCCCAGCAGACCCAGCGCATCGTGGACGGGCTCGGCTTCGAGCGGACCAAGGGCCGGGGTGCCGTCGTCATCGTGGACCTCTCGTTCTACGTCTCCGAGGCGTGTGAGGAGGGCCGGGTGTACGAGAAGGGCCTCCGGGCCGGGCTGAAGCTCACGGCGGCCCACCGTAAGCGCCAGGACGCCGGGCGCCGGGGGACCCGTGCCGGGTACGCGGCCCTCCGGGTGCACCAGCACCGGGAGCTGGTGGCCCAGGCGATCGAGGACCCCGAGTGGCGGCGGAAGGTCCTGGAGTACTCCGAGGAGCGCCTGGCGAAGGCCCTGGAGTCCTGGATGACCCAGCACGACGGACAGCTCCCCGAGTGGGCCCTCGCGGTCTTCGGAGCCCTGCGGGCACACAAGGACCGTTTGGATGTCGCGGCGACCTTCTCCGACGCCATCGCCGAGGCCGAGACCGAAGAGCACAAGCAGGACCTCGCCCGGCACAAGGCCCGTCTGGTGGACGCCGAGTCGGTGGATTACGTCCGGATGTGGCTGGAGCCGGTCCAGGTCCCGGACACTCCAGAAGCCCTGGTCGTCGAGGTTGCCGACCTCGGCAAGCTGGAGCCGCTGAAGGTCCCGAAGCCGCCGACCCCCGAGGAGTTGGCCGCCATGCGGGCCCGCATCTCCAAGCAGGACCGGACGCCGAAGGCCCCCGATGTCCTCCCGGCCACCCAGCCGGCTCAGGCCGAGGACGAGACCGAGGACGACTTCAAGCTCCGCGTCCTGTGCGAGGGCAACCCGCGGATCTTCGAGTCCGTGTTCGGCCGCCTGCCGAACCAGGAGGCCGTCGTGGATGCCAGGACCCAGGCCCGCATCGACAAAGCCCGTAGGCGGCGTGAGAGGGCCTCCCGAGTCGCCACCCCGAGCTGACGGAGTAGGAGAGGCAATGAGCAACGGAGCCCGCCAGGAGGCCCTGCGGCGCCACGGCTTGACGGAGACCCCGGACGGCTTCGAGTTGACCCTGGAGGGCTTCAGGACTGCCTCCCGGAGGGCCAGGGCCCTCCGGGGCCAGGGGAACACCGAGGCGGCCCAGGCGCTGGCCCTGGACCCCTCTGATCCGGACCGCTGGGAGTTCTGCCGAGCCGTCGCACTCGACGCCTTCTCGCGGGAGATCAACGGGAGAGGATTTTAAAAACGGCAACGGATTCTCGTCAGAGATTGCGCCACGTGCTGGAGCGGTCGCTTTCCGTCGTTTCAAACGGCTAGGATTTCAGCCGGCCGTACACGCTGAAGGCCCACCTCTGGGGAGAGGTGGGCCTTCGAATTCAAAAATCTCTGGGGAGAGATCAGTCGGGTGTTGCCGCATCCGAGGTTTGGGGAAACCGTGACTGAGCTTAGCCGCATTCGAACGGCAGTGGTAGATGACGAGACGCTCTACAGCTTGTGGGACGGTGTTCGTGTCCTGGGGTACGCCGCGACCGGCGCGTACGGTAAGTGTCACCGGCAGATCCCTCGGGAAATGAAGGCCCGCGTCCCGTGGCAGTTGTTCGGCGAAGAGGGCCCACGGGCGCGAACCGTGACCACCGCCGTGACCTTGGACGGTCTGCGGCGTCTGGTGGCGAATAGCCAGCGGGCCGCCGCCTTGAACCTGGCGATCGAGCTGAACATGGAGACCGTGCATGTCGCGACCCCCGTAGCGGAGGTCCTCCGGATCGTCATCGCCGCCCTGAGGCCGGTCAGGGTTCACGAGGAGTATCGGGTCGGTGATCATGTCGTGGACCTCTTCATTCCGGTTCTCAATCTTGTGGTCGAGCGCGACCGCCTGAATGATCCCAGCCGCGATCGGAATGCCGAATGGTGGCGGCGAACCCTGATCGAGGACCGGCTCGGCTGCTCGTACATCGGGTTCGACCCGACGAAGCGGGGCTTCAACGTCGGTGACCTCGTGAACGAGATCCTCCATGTGGATCTGCCCGAGTCGGCGGAGCAGCCCGCCTAATATCTCCAAGAAATCCTGGAGGGAATCCGAGAAGTCAAGCGAAAGTTGTGCTGTCACCCTTTCGGGTGGCAGCATTTCTGCTGCCCGTCAGACGCCTTTCCGCGCACGGCCAGTGGCGCTCTACGCGATGACGGACTTCGCGAAGTTCCATCCAGCGTCAGCGTCGGGCTGAAGAGCCTCAGGACGCAACGCGGGCAGGTGAGGAGCACCCATGCAGGACGATGGCGCGATACGGGCCGAGGAGGCCGGAGAGTGGCTCCGACGGACGATGACGGAGGAGCCGGAGCGGCGCAGTGAGCTGATCATCAGCGACGAGGCCATGGATGCCCGTTCGCACGAGAGGCTGTTGGAGATCTTGTTCGGGCCGCTCCCGTAGCGCTGCCGAGTGGCCAGGGGGAGACCATGACCGATGACCAGGCGAGGCGCGAAGCACTCTTCCGCGCTCTGGACGCTGTGGCTCAGGTGGCCGAGCCCGGACAGCTCCGGGCCGTTGCATACCTCCGGGTGAGCACCGAGGACCAGCGGAAGGGATACGGAATCCCCTACACCGGCCGGAGGGTCGTCAAGCACATCACCGACAAGGGCTGGGCTCTGACGAACATCTTCGCCGACGAGGGCTTCAGCGGGAGCCTGGACCACACGCAGCGGCCTGACGTGAAGGAGCTGATGCGCCAGGCCCGTATGACGCCGAAGCCGTTCGACGTCGTGGTGGTTTTCGAAGACCGGGCCATCGGCCGTCGGGGCCGCGCCTTCTGGCCCTGGGTCTGGGAGCTGGAAGACCTGGGGATCTTCACGGCCGTGGTGGTGGGCGACTCCGACAACACCACCGAAGAGGGTCAAAGCCGGATGCGCAAGGCCGCAGACCGGGCGGAAGACGAGCTGATCGTCATCCGGAACCGCACCCAGGGCGGCATCCAGGAGAAGGCCGAATTCCTGGGCCACCAGGGCGCCTATCTGGGCGGCAGCGTGCCGTACGGCTACCGGGTGAAGAGCAAGGGTCTGAAGGGCGAGAGCCGCCTGGAGCCCGACGAGTGCGACTGCGTCGGCGCATGTGCAGGCCTTCACGAGGCCGACGGCCTGCACTTGGCGGTGTCCCGGTTCGTGGCCACGCGGTCCTATGACACGACCGGCGGCGACCTGAACGCTGCCGGATACCGCCGTAAGAGCGGTGCCCTGTGGGACTACGGATCCGTTCACAACCTTCTCAACTCGCGGGCCACCCTGGAAGCGGTCATCGTGCATCGCGGTTCCCGGGATGTCGTCCTGGACAAGGCGGGGAGCCCTCGTTACGGGGCCGCCGTCGAGATCAAGCTGAAGCCGGTTCTCACCTCGCGGGAGCTGGCGGCCCTTGCCGAGGCGAAGGCACAGCGCCCTCGGCGTCGGACCCCGAAGACCTTCACCTACGCCCTGGGCGGTCGTATCGCGAGCCCATGCGGCCTCGTGTACGTCGGGGCGGGGAAGTCCCGTCAGGGCGACCAGCAGGGCCGCAGTCCCTTCAAGGCCATGCGCTGTAGCGGCGCCGGGAGCAACATTCCGAAGGACAGGCGCTGCACCTGCCCGATCATCCGGGCGGAGCCGGTGGAACGAGAGGCATGGCGTCTCGTGCGGGAGTTCCTTGAGGACCCCGTGGAGCTGGAGCGACGGGCGACGGCGGCCCTGGCGAAGAAGGCTGAGACCGGCGCCGACTTCGACGGCCGGCTGAAGGTCCTGGGCAAGCGCATTGCCGAGCTGGAAGAGTCCATCGATCTCATGATCATGGCCGCTACGCAACAGGCGGCCTCTCGCCGTATGTCCCGGACGGAGGCCGAGAAGTACATCGCCAGGATGACCGCTCAGCCGAATGCCGATCTGGCGGACCTCCATAAGCAGCGTGTGGAGATCGAGGGCTGGAAAGAGACCGTCGTCGAGGTCGAGGACATCGCCAGGCAACTGAGCGTCCTGGCCGAGAAGGCGCGGGTCCGCCTTGCGGACAAGACGCTGGAGGAGCAGGCGGAGCTGTTCAATCTCCTGCGGGCCGAGATCATGATCCTGGGCGAGGTGCCCTCGCGCCCCTCGGGACGCCCCTGCCGGGCGATGGCGTTCTTCGTCGAGCGCGGCCTGGACGTTCCGCTTCTTACGGACGAGGCGTGGGCGAAGGTGAAGGACGTCGTGCCCAGGTTCTCGCCGCATCACTCGTCGCGGGATGTGCTGGAGGCCTTCCTGGAGAAGGCCCGCACCGGCGTGTCCTGGCGGGCTCTGGGGGCTCCCGTGCCGTACACGACCTTGATGAACCACTGGGTCAAGTGGGGGGCGCCCGGTGGCCTGGAGGTCGTGATGGAGCGCTTGGCGGGCTTTCCCGGGACGACGCTTCTGGACCCCGACAAGGTGACGTTGCAGGTGCGGTGCAAGGTGACGCCGGAGCTGCTGCTGATGGAGCCCCCGGCACTGGATGGCAATGGTGCCACTACCTCCATCGACGGTTCGCCCAGTGGCGAGACCCGGAGCCGTACGGGATCAGCGGATAGAGTGGCAGGAAGATGACGGCTGACTCCTCTCCCGAAGGGCGCCTGGAGCGTGCCCTGGCCGGCCTGCGCGGACTCGCGGTGGGAGACGCGCTGGGCTCCCAGTTCTTCGTACCGGCGAACTACCCGCTGCTGAAGCGCCGCGAGTTGCCGCCCAGCCCCTGGCAGTGGACGGACGACACGGAGATGGCCTGTTCCGTCGTCGCCGTCCTGGCCGCCCACCACCGCATCGACCAGGACGCACTGGCCCGCTCCTTCGCGGAGCACCACGACTTCGACCGCGGCTACGGCCCGGCGGTCAGCCGGCTGCTGCGGCTCGTCCGGGAGGGCGGTGACTGGCGCGAACTGTCGGCCGCGCTGTTCAACGGTCAGGGGTCCTGGGGCAACGGCGCCGCCATGCGCATCGCCCCCCTGGGAGCTTGGTACGCCGACGACCCCGAGCAGGCGACCCACCAGGCGGAGATCTCCGCCTATCCCACGCACCAGCACCGGGAGGCCGTGGTCGGGGCCATGGCCGTCGCCGCGGCCGCCGCGCTGGCCGGATCGCCCGACGGGCCGCCCAGCCCCGAGGCACTCCTGGACGGCGTCATCGCCCTCGTCCCGAAGAGCGCCGTCGGAGCCGGCCTGCGCCGGGCCCGGGACATGCTCGACTACGGCGACGCCGCCACCGTCGCGGCGGTGCTGGGGTGCGGGCGGCGCACGACGGCTCATGACACCGTGCCCTTCGCCCTCTGGTCCGCCGCCCGGTCGCTGGGCGACTTCGAGAGGGCGTTCTGGACCACGGCCCAGGTGGGCGGAGACGTGGACACGACCTGCGCCATCGTGGGCGGCGTGCTGGCATCAGGGAAGGCCGGGGCACCTCCGAAGTCCTGGGCGGAGCAGGTCGAGGCGTTCCCGGCATGGGCGCCGACGGCTGTGTGACGGTGCCCTGAGGCACGGCCGGGTCCCCCGGTGGAAACTTTCCGTGTCCGGTGGGAACTCAGCGTGACCGCGCGCTCGTTCTTCGGGTGTCCGCTGTGCGAGATCTGTGCACAGGAGCGGGCGTCCGAGAGGTGTGGGGACAGCTGAGGCGTCGGGGGTGGGGCATGCGGTTCGTGCTGGCGGTGGTGCTGGTCGTCCTGTTCGTGACCGGGACCTGGTCGGTGCGGTCGGTGAGAGCCCGGCGGGCGCCGACTCCGACGGTGCGGCGAGGCGCGGTTCCGCCGACCGGCAGGGCGGGGGGAACGACTGGCCCCGAGCGCGTGCACGCGACGTTCGTCCTGACGTACGTCGGCGACGGCCCGGGGCCGGCCCGTGAGCCCTGTGTGTCGTCAGCCGGCCATGGGCCCCGCCGCGCCGGACAGGGCCTCCAGGTCGCTCTTGCGGACCCGGATCACCAGCCAGGCCGTCACCAGGGCGAGTGCGGCCATCGCGGCGGCCGGTACGAAGGCCGTCGAGATGCCCTGCGCGAGGACCTCATGCCCCCAGGGCGCCGGAAGCTGGTGCTGGGTGGCGAAAGCGGCCTTCTGTTCCGCCGACCCGTGCGCGAGGAAGTCCGGCAGCTGCCTCTCCGCCTCGTCCTTGCTCGCCGAGCCGAAGACGGTCGTCAGAATGGCCAGTCCCAGAGACCCGCCCACCTGCTGCGTCGCATTGAGCAGGCCGGACGCGGCACCCGCCTCGTGCTGGGCGACACCCGACACCGCTGTGACCGTCGCCGTCACGAAGTTCAGACCCATGCCGAACCCGAAGGTGACCATCGGTCCGAGCACTCCGCCCGTGTACGAGCTGTCGGGGCTGATGAACGTCTGCCAGGTGAGGCCGATCACCACAAGGGCGGAGCCGCCGAGCATGAACGGCTTGGGCCCCAGCACGGGCAGGAACCGCTGGGACAGGCCCGCCCCGACGGCTATCGCGAGGGTCACCGGAAGGAAGGCGAGCCCTGCCTTGATCGGGCTGTAGCCCAGCACGTTCTGCACGAAGAGAACGATGTAGAAGAACATGCCGAACATGGCCGCGGCGAGACTCAGCATGATCACGTACGTGCCGCTGCGGTTGCGGTCGGCGAACATCTTCAACGGCGTGATCGGATCTGCCGCCCGCATCTCCGTGAAGACGAACGCGACCAGCAGGACCAGGGCGAGACCGAAGGCCCCGAGGGTCAGGCTGTCGCCCCATCCTTCCTCCGCTGCGCGGATGAAGGCATACACCAAGGAGGCCATGCCGACCGTCGAGGTCAGCGCGCCCGCGATGTCGAAGCGGCCGGGGTGACGTTCGGACTCGCTGATGTACAGCGGGGTGAGCACGGCGATGAGGACACCGATCGGCACGTTGACGAACAGCACCCAGCGCCAGTCGAGCCACTCGGTGAGCATGCCGCCGGCGAGCAGCCCGATGGCGCCGCCGCCCGCGGACACCGCGGCGAAGACGCCGAAGGCCCGGTTCCGTTCCGGACCTTCCGGGAAGGTGGTGGTGATGAGCGCCAGCGAGGTGGGCGAGGCGATGGCACCTCCGATGCCCTGCAGGGCGCGGGCGGCCAGCAACTGCCAGGGTTCCTGGGCCACTCCGCCCAGGAGCGAGGCGAACGTGAAGAGCAGGATGCCGGCCAGGAAGACCCGGCGGCGGCCGAGAATGTCACCGGCTCGGGCGCCGAGCAGCAGCAGACCGCCGAAGGTGAGTGTGTAGGCGCTGACCACCCACGTGAGATCGGTGGTGCTGAACCTGAGCGCGTCTTGAATGTGCGGGAGCGCGATGTTCACAATCGTCGCGTCGAGTACCACCATGAGTTGGCACGCGGCGATGACGGTGAGCGCGATGCCCGGGTGTCCTTGCCGACGAGCCGCACCCGCACCTGGTTCCTGATTTTCGATTAACTGAGAGGTCGTCACTATGGGTCCCCCACAAAGGCGTTAGTGAACGCTGGCGTTCACTGTTGCGCCAACGGTAGTGAGTCCCCAGTAGTGAACGCAAGCGTTCACTTCAGGGGTCGTCCCCCGGTCTCTCTCTCGCCACTGCCGCCTGGCGCCTCCCTCCCCGCGATCCCCCTCCCCCTCCTCCCTCTGCTCGCTGGAGACATTCAGATGGTTACTTCGCGCTGGACCGCCGCCCCCGCTCGGGAGGCCTCCTCGCGCCGGCGTGGGGCCGTACTCGAACGCGCGATCCTCGATGCCGCTCTGGAGCAACTGGGTACCGTCGGCTGGAACGGCCTCACGATGGAGGGGGTCGCGTCCGAGGCGCAGACCGGCAAGGCCGCCGTGTACCGCCGGTGGCCCTCCAAGGAGGATCTGGTCGCGGACGCCCTGCGTGCCGGGCTGCCCCGGCTGGACGCCGTGCCCGACCGGGGGAGTGTGCGTGAGGACCTGATCGTGCTGTGCCGGACGGCGCGTGACGCGATGATGTCCAGACCAGGTATGGCGGTGAGGTCGATCATTCACGAATGCGATCCGTTGCAGGTGGAGCGCTTCCATGCGCTGATCGTGGAAGGGGTGGTGGAGCCGGCGGTCAAGGTGTTGCGCGAGATTATCGGCCGTGGAGTAGAGCGGGGTGAGGTGCGATCCGGGGCGGCGAACGGTTACGTCCTGGACGTCATTCCGGCCATGATGATGTACCGATCGAAGATGTGCGCAAGCGAATGGAGTGATCGGGATCTGGAGGAGATGGTCGACCAGCTCATGCTGCCGTTGCTGCGACCCGGCGCGGGATGAGGGGGACCCGGACGGGCTCGCCGCGGGCAGAGGGGTCGCACAGGGAAACCTGGGTGTCGCGAGAGGATCCGGGCGGCGTACCCTAAGGGCGCCATGCCGTACGAACCGCCTACTCACACCGTCGAGCGCTCCCTTCGCGCCACGACCGGAGCGAAGGTCATTGCCGGTGTCGACGAGGTGGGCCGGGGTGCGTGGGCCGGTCCCGTCACCGTCTGCGCGGCGGTCACCGGACTCCGCCGGCCTCCCGTGGGGCTCACCGACTCCAAGCTCCTCTCCGTCAAGCGCCGCACCGCGCTCGCCGCGGAACTGGAGAAATGGGTGACCTCGTACGCTCTGGGTCATGCCTCGCACGAGGAGATCGACGACCTGGGGATGACGGCCGCGCTGCGGCTCGCCGCCGTACGCGCGCTGGACGCTCTTCCGATCCGCCCCGATGCGGTGATCCTCGACGGGAAGCACGACTACCTCGGTGCCCCCTGGAAGGTCCGCACGGTGATCAAGGGCGACCGGTCGTGTGTGGCGGTCGCGGCGGCCTCGGTGATCGCCAAGGTTCAGCGCGACAAAATGATGGCCGAACTGGGTATCGACCATGCAGACTTCGGATTTGCGGACAACGCCGGGTATCCGTCGCCCGTGCACAAGGCCGCACTGGAGGAGCGGGGCCCCACCCCGTACCACCGCTTGTCGTGGGCGTATCTTGATGCGCTGCCCCAGTGGCGGCATCTCAAGAAGGCCCGAAGCTGGGCGGACGGAAGCGTTCCGGAGATCGAGGGTCAGCTCGGCTTCGACTTCTGACGATTCCGCTCGCACATATGTGCCACCCGCTGGCGCGAGCCGCACCAACGTTTGATAGATAACAGCTCATGCCTCTCATTCCCGAGGAGCCTCAGATTCACGAGAGTGCCCAGGGTCCCCGCGCCACTCCGGCCAGCGGCCGCACAGCGCCGACCCCTCGTCCCGTACCCGGTCCCCGTCCCGCGGCTCCGTCGCGTCCCGGGCGTCCCGGACCCCAGCGGCCGACGCCGCCGGTGCAGCGCGCACCGCGTGACGTCGCCGCCAAGCCCGGGCCCCCGGCCCCGGCCGCCCCTGTCCCCTCCGCGACTGTCTCCGCGGCTCCCCAGATCCAGTTGATCCCGGCTTCGGCCGAGGGCGCGCTGGATGCGGCCGAAGAGGCCGTGGACGTGCTCCTGGACGCGGGCCGCGCTCCGGGGGAGGTGCTGGTGATCACCACCGGCGAGCAGCACCCCTGGGCCGCCCATGAGCTGTCCTTCGGTGAGGCGTCCTACTGGGCGCAGCACGAGGCGGGGGACGACGTCTTCTACGCGGACGCCGCCGTCGCGGACCGGGCAGGCGTGCGTCCCGTGGTCGTGGTCGCCGTCAACGGCGGTTCCGAAGCCACGGCGGCCACCGTCCTGCCGTTGGCCCACAAGCGAGCCGGTGCCCTGCTGATCGTCTGCGGCGACCCGCAGCAGATCAACGCGGTCCTGGGCGCGGGCGTCTGAGCCGGCCCCGGTCACCTGGGGCGGCACCGGACCGGCGGAGGTGTCGCGGCTGCGGTACCTCCACGGTCGTCCTCGCTGTGCGCGGATGAGGTGAGTCTCGGCGCGTACGCCTCGGCATGCGCGGCAGATGTGTGCCGACGGCGCGTCGGACAGGCGTGCCGGGCGGTGCCCCGGAGGAGACCCGCCGTATGTGCCGCCGCGAGCGGTGTCCGCTTCCGCGGCGGCACATACGGCGGTCGGCCCGGGTTCCCCGTCCCTCGTAAGGGAATCGAAGCAGCGGGCGGGGGCGCCTGGGACACCGCGTCGTCCTTCGCCGCCGACGCCGCCGCGGCTCCTGTGTCCGGCCGAAGGCCCTCAGCGGGCGGCCGCGCGGCGCAGAACCTCCGAGGCGACGCCACCGGTGCGGGGCAGCGGAGGCGGGGCCTCCGACAGTCCGAAGGGCTCCGGAGCCGAATCCGCGTTGGGGCGGCGGCCTCCCCGGCCCTCACCCAGGACCTGCCAGCCGTCCCCCGTCAGCGTGATGTACGCCCCACAGCGCAGGCCGTGCAGGGTGCAGGCGTCACGCAGCCCCCACATCCAGGCACCGTCCTCCTCCGTCCAGCGTGCGTCGCCGTCGCGGCAGTAGAGCAGCACGGCGGTGCGCACCGGTGTGCGGCGCCGCAAGTCGTGCGGGATGACCCGGCGCAACTGTGCGAGCAGCGCGTTGCGGAACATCCAGCCGTCGGCGGACGCCTGACGCCGGGTGAAGGAGGCGCTGGCCAGCAGCCGCTCGTCGGGATCCAGTACGGCCACCACGGCGGTGGACGGTCTGGGCCGATGGCGCGCGTGCAGCCCGCTGACGACCTCCCGCGGACTGCGCAGCAGCGGAATGCCGGCCGCGGCCCACTCGGCAGGCTCGAGCAAGCGGTTGGCGGAAGCGGCGGACGTGGACGTCGACAACGATGCCGCCGAGGACGGAGCAAATCCGAGGGTCACGAGCCTCCCTTCGGCTACGGCCCACACTGCGGGCGGGTCGGTTTCGGGGGAGCGCACACCACGGCAAAGCCCTACCGGACCACGGGCGGGCCATGCGGGGGGAGCGGAACTCAATTCTTCCTGTCGAACTGGGATGCGGCAACGAGCAATTGGGGCCACCGACCGTTATATGGCGGTGCGGGTCTTATATCCCTACCCACTGGGTGCGTCATGACGCGTCCGCCCGCCGTACACGTCTGGTTCACCCACCGTCGTGGTGGTGTTCCCGATGGCGCGCCGCCGGCATGTGGAGGTCGCGTCGTCGGGCAGCCGCCGTTCGGGCGGGGCGGCCGGTCCGGGCGGCACCTGGTCACGGGCGTCCGGCGATCGTCAGGCGAGGCGGAAGCCTGGGAGCCGGTACCGCCCGAGCGGCCCCACGATCAGGACGGCGGGCGCGATGAGAGCGAGCTGCCGGGCGGCGGACCACAACAGCCGGCGGCCGTCCGCCGCGGCCCGGTACCCCCGGCGAACACCGTACCTGTCGCATTGTCGTCTTCTCCGCCGACGGAGAAATGGAGCGTGCAGTCCAGCAGTGCAGCCGCGGAGATCCGCATCCGGGGGTGAGGAGGGTGCCGGCATCGCAGCAGCGTGCCTGAACGGTTGGGCGGCGGGGGCGGCGGCCGCAGGTCGATCGGCGCGGGGCCCGTGGACCGTTCGTGATCCGGCTGTCACTCGGCGTGAGGTGGCCGATTGTCAGTGCCATCGGGTTGCATGGAGGCATGGACGACCTGGAGCTGCGCACCGAAGCCGACACCATCCTCGCCGAGCTCGTCGGTGACCCGGCGGGTTCCGCTCGGCTGCGGGAGGACCAGTGGCAGGCGGTGGCGGCCCTGGTGCGTGAGCGCCGGCGAGCGCTGGTGGTGCAGCGCACCGGCTGGGGCAAGTCGGCGGTGTACTTCGTCGCCACCGCCCTGCTGCGCCGGCGCGGCTCCGGCCCCACGGTCATCGTCTCGCCCCTGCTGGCGCTGATGCGCAACCAGGTCGAGTCGGCGGCGCGGGCCGGTATCCGGGCGCGCACCATCAACTCGGCCAATCCGGAGGAGTGGGACGCCATCCACGAGGAGGTCGAGCGCGGCGAGACCGACGTCCTCCTGGTGAGTCCGGAACGTCTCAATTCCGTGGACTTCCGCGAACAGACGCTGCCCAAGCTCGCGGCCACGACCGGTCTGCTGGTGGTCGACGAGGCGCACTGCATCTCCGACTGGGGACACGACTTCCGACCGGACTACCGGCGGCTGCGGGCGATGCTCGCCGAGCTCGCGCCCGGCGTACCGGTACTGGCCACGACGGCGACGGCCAACGCGCGGGTCACGGCGGACGTGGCCGAGCAACTGGGGACGGGTGCCGGCGAGGCACTGGTGCTGCGCGGGCCGCTCGACCGGGAAAGCCTGAGGCTGGGGGTGGTCCAGCTGCCGGATGCCGCGCACCGGATGGCCTGGCTCGCCGAGCACCTGGACGAGCTGCCGGGTTCCGGGATCATCTACGCGCTGACGGTGGCGGCGGCGGAGGAGGCCACCGCCTTCCTGCGGCAGCGCGGCTTCCGCGTGGCCTCCTACACGGGGCGCACGGAGAACGCCGACCGGTTGCAGGCCGAGGCCGACCTGCTGGACAACCGGGTCAAGGCGCTCGTCGCCACGTCGGCGCTGGGCATGGGCTTCGACAAGCCGGACCTGGGCTTCGTGGTCCATCTCGGCTCGCCCTCCTCGCCGATCGCCTATTACCAGCAGGTGGGGCGTGCGGGCCGCGGCGTGGCCCACGCCGATGTGCTGCTGCTGCCGGGCAAGGAGGACGAGGCCATCTGGCGCTACTTCGCCGACACCGCCTTCCCTCCCGAGGCGCAGGTCCGGCAGACGCTGTCGGCCCTTGAGGGGGCGGGACGGCCGCTGTCCGTGCCGGCCCTGGAGGCGTCGGTGGACCTGCGGCGCAGCCGGCTGGAGACGATGCTGAAGGTGCTGGACGTCGACGGCGCGGTCAAACGGGTGAAGGGCGGCTGGATCTCCACCGGTGAGCGGTGGGACTACGACGCCGACCGGTATGCCTGGGTCGCCCGGCAGCGCGCGGCCGAGCAGCAGGCCATGCGCGATTACGTGAGCACGGACGGATGCCGGATGGAGTTCCTGCGCCGGCAGCTGGACGACGAGGGGGCGACACCGTGCGGCCGCTGTGACAACTGCGCGGGAGCCTGGGCCGACCCGTCCGTCTCGGCGGAGACGCTGACCGGGGCGGCGAAGGAGCTGGACCGCCCGGGGGTGGAGATCGAGCCGCGCCGGATGTGGCCGACGGGAATGCCCGCACTGGGCATCGACCTCAAGGGGCGCATCCCGGCCACGGAGCAGTGTTCCACCGGGCGCGCGCTGGGACGGCTCTCGGACATCGGCTGGGGCAACCGGCTCCGTCCGCTGCTGGCCGACAACGCCCCCGACGGGCCTGTCCCCGACGACGTCCTGCGGGCCGCGGTGGCGGTCCTCGCCGACTGGGCACGGTCGCCCGGTGGCTGGGCGCCGGACGTTCCGGACGCCTCCGCCCGGCCGGTCGGCGTCGTCGCCGTGCCGTCCCTGGCCCGCCCGCACCTCGTCGGCTCACTCGCCCAGGGCATTGCGTCCGTCGGCCGGATCCCGCTGCTGGGGACGCTGGCGTACACCGGTCCGGACGGCGCCCACGCTGCACGCCGCAGCAACTCCGCACAACGGCTCCGGGCACTGTCCGGCGCCTTCGCCGTCCCCGAGGATCTGACCGCCGCCCTGGCCCGCTCCTCGGGCCCCGTCCTGCTCGTGGACGACTACACCGACTCCGGCTGGACCCTCGCGGTCGCTGCCCGTCTGCTGCGCCGGGCGGGCAGCGAACAGGTCCTTCCCCTGGTGCTCGCCGCGGCGGGCTGAGCCTCCCCTCACGTCACCGTCCCGGACCGGCGGGGCGGCCCGGCGGTCCGTCCGGGGCGGCATACGCCATCGCCGTGCACGGTCTCCACGGTGCCCGCGACCACGGGGAGCTCGTCGAGCCGGCCGAACACGACGAGGGTGCCGCGCCGTCGACGTCGAAGAACGCGACGCCCGTGGGATCGGTCCGGAGCACCACCCGAGGATGGCAGAGGACGCGGACGCCATGACGAACGGCCTGTGGTTGACGTGTCCCTGCTCGGACTTATCCACAGGGCAAAGCGGAGGATGGCGATCCGCGAGATCGTCGTCGCATGACGAACCACAGCGAAACCACGGGATCCTCCGAGAACGGCGACATCATCGGCGCTGACGGATACGACGTACAGGATGGACCTACGCATGACGGCCGGGTCGGGTACGACGGTCGTGTTCCGTACGACGGCCATGACCCGTGCGACGGGCGAGCCCCGTACGAAGGGCGGCAACCGTCGTACGACGGGGGCCCCGCACACCAAGTGACCCTGCGCACCCCGGCGGAACTCGCCGACGCCCTTCCCTACCTGCTCGGATACCGGCCCGAGGACAGCATCGTCCTGGTCGCCCTGCACGACCGGGACGGGCGGGGCCGGTTCGGAGGGCGCGCCCGGCTCGGCATCCCCACGAGCCCGGACGACTGGGCCGCCGTGGCCAGGCAGTTGGCGCAGGGACTGGTGACGGGCAGTGAACGCAGGGGCGCCCGTCCCGCCCAGATGGTCGCCTATCTCTGCCAGGAACCGGCGAAGGGCGGGACGGGCCGCCAGGTCATGGAGCGGCTCCGGCCGCTGGCCCAGCAACTCCGCATCGAATGCGGCCGGCTCGACATCCCCGTCATCGAGGCTCTGTGCATCTCCGAGGGCCGCTTCTGGTCCTACTGCTGCGCGGGCCAGGGCTGCTGCCCGGTGGAGGGGGTGCCGATGGGCCTGCCCGGCACGTCCGTCATGGCGGCGGCGGCCACCTACGCCGGCATTCAGGTCCGCGGCACGCTGAGGGAGCTGAGGGCCCGCCTGCTCCCTCTGGAGAACGGTGCGGCGCTGGAGCAGGAACTCGCGCTCGACACCGCCGGCAGGGCGCTGGTGCCCCGGATCCTCGAGGACGAGAGCCGTGCGGCCGTGAGGGAGGAGACGATCGCGCTGGCCGCCCGCGTCATGCGGCGCCTCACCGAGGCGCCGCCCGTGACCGGGGCCCTTGTGGCGGATCACCGGGACGACGAACTGCTGGCCCCGGACGAGGCGGCGACGCTCATTCTCGGCCTCCAGGACCGAGTGACCCGCGACCGCGCGGCCGAGTGGATGGAGGGCGACGAGGCAGCCCCCGCTCTACGGCTGTGGCGCGCCCTCGCACGCCGTTGCGTCGGGTCCTACGCGGAACACGCGGCGGCGCCGCTCACGCTCGCGGGGTGGGTCGCCTGGTCCAGCGGTGACGAGTTGGAGGCCCGGGAGGCCCTCGCCATGGCCCTGGGCGCGGACCCCGACTACCTCTTCGCACGCCTGCTGCACCAGGCCTGCAACGAGGGCCTCGACCCGGAGTCGGTCCGGCGCTGCCTGCGCTCGGAACGCGCGGGACGCGGCCGGAGCGGGACGGAGCGGGCCGACCCTTCGCTCGAGGACACGGAAGGGGAGAGGGCCGACGGGTGGCGTGGCGGCCATGCGGACGGCGAGGCCGACGGCCCCGATGCTCGCGGTGTGGCGGAGGATGTCACGGCGTCCGACCCGCCGCACGTGAGCGCACCGGTGGCCGAGTCGGCGGGGACGGCTCCGGCGGCGACCGGGCCGGCGACAGGCCGTCGCCGTCGCCGTACGCGCTCCTCGGGGACCGCCGGCGGCCACCCGCGGGCGGAGGCGGCCGGGCAACGTCCCGAGCCACGAGCCGACACGCTCCGCCCCCGCACCCCTGCCCGTGGCACGGGTCCCGCCGCACCCGCACGGGGCGAGTCCCGACCCCGTTCCCGGGGCGCGACCCGAACCTCAGGTCGGTCTCGAGGTGCCTGCACGGACGGCGTGCGGGCCGACGGGGGTGAGACGAAAGAGGTGGGGTGAGGCTCCGTCGGTACCGCGCCGGGCGAGGCCGACGCACGGGCGCTCGGCCATCGGCACCCGTTCACCGAGCACCTGTCCGGCGCCCGTTCGACGAGTACCCGTCCGGCGCCCGTCTGGCGAGCACCCGTCCAGCATCCGTTCGCTGGGCGGCCGTCCGGCGCCTGGCCGTCCGACACGCAAAGCCGAGTGGCCGTCCGGCGTCCGTCCCGCCGCGGCCGTCCGGCACCCCACCACCTGGCGACCTGTCCCACGGCCGTCCCTCCTACGAACCGTCCCGCCGAGGAACCGACCTGCGGCCGATGACCTGCGACCTGCCGCCGGTGACCCGCGGCCGCCAGCCGCCGGCCGCCCACCCACCCGCGCCGCCATTCGGTGGTGACCCCCGCCTCGGGCGTGACCTGGGAGAGCCCCGCCCCGTTCACCTGAGTGGCGGAACGCCCGTACGGGACGTACCGCCACAGCGCACCCTTCGTGCCGGAGCCTTCCACCGGCGCCGACCATGCCCGAGGCGCACAGAGAGCAGAAGAAGCCACCGTATGCATCAGCCGACTCCGCCCTCCGCCGTCGACCCACGTCCCGCCTCCGACAGGTACGAGCCCGTCCGCTCCCCGGGCGCCGAACCGCCGTTCACGGACGGGCCCCTTCCGCCGCCCCGCACAACACGTCCGCCCGCCCCCGCCGTGCCCCGGGGCGCGGTGCCGCCGGCCGCCTCGGTGCCGCGCCGCTCCACCGATCTGCCCGCCGCGCACACGGCGATGATCTGCGTCGCCCTGCCGGGACTCGCCGTCTCCACCGAGCGGGGGCAGCTGACCGGACACGGGCTGGAGGGGTACTACCGGTCGGGGCGGCGCATCCTGGCCCGCTGCGAGGTCCGGGTGGCCGGACGCGAACCGCTCGGGGTGCAGGCCCGGATGACCTCGGCCGACCGGGCCCGCTTCGTCGGCACTCTGCGGGCCGCCCCGCACGGGGGTCCGGACCCGGACCTCGTGGTCGAACGGACCCGCACCGCGGACGGGACGGAGCGGATCACCCTGCACAGTGCCGCCACGCGTCCGCTGCGCCTGCCGGTCGAGGTGTCCCTCGGCACGGACCTCGCCGACCTCGGGGCGATCGCGGCCGGCGCCGTCGGTCCCGAGCTGCCCGCCAGCGTCCATGACTCCGGCCTGCGCTGGACCGGCGACGGCGGGACGTCGTCCGTCACCGCCGACCCGCCGCCCGCCGACGCGCTCGCCTCCGCGGGGCTCCTTCGATGGGAGTTCGACGTGCCGCCCGGCGGCAGCGTCACCGTGGAGCTGAGGGTCCGTCTGGACGGCGCCGGGCCGGTGCGAGCCGTGGCCCGCGCCGCGACCAATCCGCTGGCCGCCGCGCGGGCGACGGCCGACGACCCGCGTGTCCCCGCACTGCTGAGCAGGAGCGTCGAGGACCTGCGGGCCCTGCTGGTGCGTGACCCCGCACACCCCGTGGACACGCACCCGGCGGCGGGAGCACCGTGGCGCTGCGGGCTCGCCCCGGCCGAGGCGCTCGCCGCGGCCCGTATGGCGCTGCCCCTCGGTACCCGGCTCGCCGCGGGCACGCTCCGCACCCTCGCCCGCACCCAGATCACCGGCCGGGGACCGAGAGCGGGCCTGATCCCCGGCCCCCGGCGCGACGCGGGGCCGCACCTGCCGCCGGGCTGCACGGGCACCGAGGCCACCCTGCTGTTTCCGGTGCTCCTCGCGGAGGCCCGCCGTTGGGGACTGCCCGACCGGGAGACCGAGGAACTGCTGCCGACGGCCGAACGCTGCCTCACCTGGCTACGGGCCGCCGTGGGGGAGGGAACCCACCTGCCCGATCCTCAGCCCGGCGGCCCCGCCCGCTGCGAGACGCAGGCCCACGCCCACCGCGCGGCACTGCTCGGCGCCGACCTCCTCGACGCCTGCGGCAGACCGGGCGGGAGCGGGCTGCGGGACTGGGCGGGAGCGCTGCGGGCCGCGTTCCGGCGTGACTTCTGGATCGACGACCCGGGCGGCGGCCGGCCCGCCGCCGCCCGCACACCGGACGGGCGCCCGGTGCCGTACCTGGGCGCGACCGCCGCTCACCTGCTGGACACGGGACTGCTGGGCGGCGGCGAGCACGCCCCCGGGCTGCTGGACGAGGTGCGGACCGAGCAGCTCGTCCGGCTCCTCGGCAGCCCGGTCATGGACTCGGGCTGGGGGCTGCGCGGACTGGGGGCGAGGGAGACGGGCCACAACCCCTTCGGTCACCGCAGCGGCGCCGTGCGGGTGCACGAGACGGCGGTCGCCGTCGCGGGCCTGACCGCCGCGGGCTACGAGAAGGAAGCGGGCTCCCTGCTGCGCGGCGTCCTGTCCGCGGCCGAGGCCTTCGGACACCGCCTCCCCGAGATGTACGCGGGGGAGCAGCGCACCGAGGGGAGCGCGCCGCTGCCCCACCCGGCCGCGTGCCGTCCGGCGGCCACCGCGGCCGCAGCCGGGGTCCTGATGCTGGCCACCGTGGTGGGCATCCGCCCCGACGCCCCGTCGGGGACCGTCACCCTGCGTCCCATGCGCAGCGCACCCCTCGGGGAGATCGCGCTGACGGGCCTGCGGGTCGCGGGCGCTCCGTTCTCCGTACGGGTCAGCAGGCTCGGACTCGCCCTGGTGGAGGAAGCGGCCGATGGACTGCAATTGGGGGTGTGACCTGGAATGACGCTCGGCTTCGGCAGCAGCGGGGACCGGACGCCGGCAGCCGTGCCGAACCGGAGTCGATCAGCCACCGAAGCGGTCGGCGAAGGGAGTGTTTATCGTCAGGGAGACGACTATGATCACCGCATGCCCTACGACCCGTCAGCCTTTCCGCCCTTCGCCGTCACCGTGGACCTGGTCGTGCTGACCGTGCGCCGCCATGCCCTGTGTGCGCTGGCGGTGCGCCGGGGCGAGCCGCCGTACCAGGGCCGGTGGGCCCTGCCGGGCGGCTTCGTACGGGCCGACGAGAACCTCTCCCAGGCCGCGGCGCGCGAACTGGCGGAGGAGACCGGACTGCACGCCCACGACCCCTCCGCCCCCGCCCAGGACTACGGCGCCCATCTGGAACAGCTCGCCACCTACGGCGACCCCGAGCGCGATCCCCGGATGCGTGTCGTCAGCGTCGCCCACCTGGCGCTCGCCCCGGACCTGCCCGCCCCCCGGGCCGGTGGCGACGCCAGCAACGCGCGCTGGGCACCGGTCGAGGAACTGCTGGAACCGGGCGGTTACGGCCGCGAGGGTGAACCGGCCGTGCCGCTGGCCTTCGATCATGCCCAGATCCTGGCGGACGGTGTGGAACGCGCCCGCTCCAAGATCGAGTATTCGTCGCTGGCGACCGCGTTCTGCCCCACCGAGTTCACCGTCGGTGAGCTGCGCCGCGTCTACGAAGCGGTATGGGGCGTGGCGCTGGACCCGCGCAACTTCCACCGCAAGGTGACGGGCACCCCCGGCTTCCTGGTTCCGACGGGCGGCACCACCACACGGCAGGGCGGCCGCCCCGCCCAGCTCTTCCGGGCCGGCGGCGCGACCCTGCTCAACCCGCCGATGCTGCGCCCCGAGGTGTGACAAGCGCGCACCACTAACTGCACATAAAGGCGCGCGATACCAGAAAATGGGACATACTGCGCTACCTTGCTACGGGTGATCCAGGCCTTCGGACTGACCAGCAATCCCCGCAACGAGCTTCCGCCCGCCCTCGACGACGTCTCCTTCGAGGCGCGGGCCGGTCGCGTCACCGTGCTGCTCGGTGCGCCGGGCGCGGGCAAGACCACGGCGCTGAGGCTCATGCTCGAACTCCAACAGGGCCGTGGCGTCACCTACTTCAGAGGGCGCCCCCTGCACCGCATCGCCCATCCCTCGCGCGAGGTCGGCGTGCTCCTGGGCGACGTGCCGGGACATCCCGCCCGTACGGTCCGCGGCCATCTGCGCATGCTGTGCGCGGCTGCGGGCGTGCCGGCCCGCCGGGCCGACGAAGTCCTCGAGGTGGTCGGCATCGTCAGCCTCCGCGAGGAGCGTCTCGGCACACTCTCCCGCGGCATGGACCGCCGGCTCGGTCTGGCCTGCGCCCTTCTCGCCGACCCCCACACGCTCGTCCTCGACAACCCCGCCGAGGGGCTCTCCGAGCGCGAGAGCCGGTGGCTGCACGGCATGCTGCGCGCGCACGCCGCCCAGGGCGGCACCGTCCTGTCGACCACGGCGGACTCCAAGGAGGCCACGCGCATCGCCGACCGGGTCGTCACCCTGGACCAGGGCAGACTCGTGGCCGACCAGGAAGCCCGCGACTTCGCCCGCACCCGGCTGCGCCCCCGCGTCGCCGTCCGCAGCCCCCACGCCGCCCGCCTCGCCGCCCTGCTCGCCAAGGAGGCCCGCACCGGGAGGCGTTCCGTCGAGGTCGTGCAGGAAGGCGGCAACCGGCTCTCCGTGTACGGCAGTACGTGCGCGGACGTGGGCGAGACGGCGTTCCGGCACGGCATCCTCGTGCATCAACTCGCGGACGAGGTAGGAGACATGGGGCCGGGTGCCGCACAGGAGTGCCCGGAGGCCCGGGAGGGCGCCCGCCCGCCGGGCGAGACCACGCAAGCCCCGGCCACGCAAGCCGCGGCCGCCAACCCGGCCCTCGCCGCGGTCGGCGGCGAGCGGCGGCCTTCGCCGGTGCCGCACCAGCCGGCGAACCGTGCGGCCTCCCGCGGCACGGGCACGCCCCGCAAGCGGGACCGGACCGAGCCCTCCGCTCCGGCAGCCGAGGCCACGCCCCCCGGCACGGCTGACGCGGCCGCCGTCCCCGTCCCCACCGCCACTGCCGCCGGAGCCCGGGCATCCGCCACCGGACCCCGGCCAGCCACAGATGAGGCACCGGCGGCCGTCACCGGCGAGGCGCCGCCCGCCACTGCCCGTGAGGCATCGCCCGCCACCGCCCGCGAGGCGCCGCCCGCCGTCACCGGCGAGGCGCCGCCCGCCGTCGCAGGTGAGATGCCGCCGCCCGCCTCCCGCGACGTACAGCCGCCCCTGGGCGCCGAGGCGCCGGCCGCGGGCGCAGGCGAAGCGTCAGCCACGCCCGCCGGCGAGGCCCTGCCCGCCCTCCCGCCTCCCATCTCCGTCCGTCCCGCCCCCAGCCCCCTGCGCCCCCTGCGCTACGAGGTGCGCCGCGCCTCCGGCATCAGCACCGGCTTCCTCACCACGGCCGCCGTGCTGATCGTCTCCGCCGTCACCACCCTTCTGCTGGCCCGTATCGGCCACACCCCCCACCCGCGGCTGCTGGCCGCCTGGCCCGCGCACCTGCCGCTGCCCCCGGCGGCGCTCGGTGCCGGCCTGGTCGGCGCGCTCGCCTTCGGCGACGAGTTCCGCCACCCCGCCCTCGCCGCGGACCGCGGCACCGTGCCCCGCAGGCTGGGCCTGCTGACCGCGAAGCTCGTCGTCACCGCGGTCACCGCGGTGATGATGGCCTTCCTGACCGTGGGCTGTGACGCCGAAGTGCTCTACCTCGTCCACGGACGGGAGTTCGCGAAGGATCCCGAGGACTGGCCGGCGCTGAGCGCGAGCTGGGTCGCGCTCGTCGTCGGCTGTGCCTGGGCCGGCGTCCTGGCGGCGGGTGTCTTCCGGTCCACCACGGCCGGGCTCGCCGCGGTCCTCGCCGTGCCCGTGGTCGGTGTACCCCTCGTGCAGAAAGCGGTGGAGAGCGCGTCCGTGCGCACCGCGGCGGGATTTTCGGTCCGTGCGCGCGAGCTGTTCCTGTTGCAGTGGCCCTTCGGCGGGGAACGCTACCTGACCGCGGCGGGCCGGGTGGTCGGCCAACCCGTGGGCGGAGCGCTGGCGTTGGCCTTGGCCGCGTTGCTGTGCACGTACGTGCTCACGACGCTGCGCAGCCGGGTCCGATGACGACTGTTCGTGCGCATCCGGACTCCGCATGTGCACAACTCCCCGCAGAAAGCCCGTTTCTTTCCGATAAGGCGTCAATTGCGGCGTCGTGAGCGATCACCCTTTCGTGTGCTTTTCACCAAAGACCTCAAGGGAGTTGGAGGCGACGCCGACAAAGGATGCGTGAGTACCCTTGCGCACACCATGATGACCGCCGCCCGCTCCGCCGACTCCGGTCTGGCCGGCCCGGGCGATCTCGACCGCTACCCCTACGCCGAGGCTCCCGCCGCGGACCGCGTCGGAGCCCCTGTCTGGGAGGGCGCGGACCCCGAGCTGGGCCGTGTGGGCCGACGTGCCGCGGGCAGCCGCGGACGCGGGCTGCACGGCCAACTCGTCCAGCAGTTGGGCCAGATGATCGTGTCCGGCGATCTGGGCGCCGACCGCCCGCTCGTGCCCGAGGAGATCGGCCAGCGCTTCGAGGTCTCCCGCACCGTCGTGCGCGAGTCGCTCCGCGTCCTCGAAGCCAAGGGCCTGGTCAGCGCCCGGCCGAACGTGGGCACGCGCGTGCGCCCCGTGAGTGACTGGAACCTCCTCGATCCGGACATCATCGAATGGCGGGCCTTCGGTCCGCAGCGCGACGACCAGCGGCGCGAGCTGAGCGAGCTGCGGTGGACGATCGAGCCGCTCGCCGCCCGCCTCGCCGCCGGACACGGGCGCGAGGAGGTCCAGCAGCGGCTGGCCGACATGGTCGAGATCATGGGGCACGCCATGGGGCAGGGCGACGCGCTCACCTACTCCCGCGCCGACGCCGAGTTCCACTCGCTGCTCATCCAGATCGCGGGCAACCGCATGCTGGAGCACCTTTCCGGGATCGTGTCGGCCGCCTTGCAGGTGTCGGGAGGCCCCGTCACGGGCTGTGACCGGCCGACCGAGACGTCCCTGGCGCACCACGGCAGGATCGTCGACGCCCTCGCCGCGGGCGACGGCGCCGGGGCGGAAGCCGCCATGCGCCAGCTGCTCACCGTCCACCCGGAGGTGGAGCGCGTCGTTCCGGCGCCACGCGAGCACTGAGCGCGCACCGCGGGCGGCAGGGCCGGTGAGGCTTGCCTCCCACGTGTCACCCTCAGTCGCCGCCCCGCCCTCCGTCGGACCCCGCAGGACCCGATCACGGGCCTGCGGGGTCCGACGGTGCGACGGGGCGGGTTGGGCCGCCGCGGCATGGGTAGACGTCGCTGGTGACCTTTTACGCCCGCGTCTGACCGTTTTTGAGCGCTTACGGGGTGTGACTCGGGCCACGAAGATTGGGCGTAACGCTCGTGGAAACAACGCGATGACCTAAGAGGTGACAGCCGCGGAGGGAATACGGACGCCGTTCAAGGCGCTGTGGAACTCCCCGGCCCCCGCCCGCACCGTCGGCCCATCCCCAGGCCGGTGGTCGGCTCCTGTCCACACCGGACGGGGCCGGAAGCCGTTTTCCAACGTTCCGAGAGGTTGTTCGTGTCGGCCAGCACATCCCGTACGCTCCCGCCGGAGATCGCCGAGTCCGTCTCTGTCATGGCGCTCATTGAGCGGGGAAAGGCTGAGGGGCAGATCGCCGGCGACGATGTGCGTCGGGCCTTCGAAGCTGACCAGATTCCGGCCACTCAGTGGAAGAACGTACTGCGCAGCCTCAACCAGATCCTCGAGGAAGAGGGTGTGACGCTGATGGTCAGTGCCGCGGAGCCCAAGCGCACCCGAAAGAGCGTCGCAGCGAAGAGTCCGGCCAAGCGCACCGCGACCAAGACGGTCGCGGCCAAGACGGTGACCACCAGGAAGGCCACCACGCCCGCCGCCCCGGTCGCGCCCGCTGCGGACGACCCCGCAGACGAAGCCGCCCCCGCGAAGAAGGCGGCTGCCAAGAAGACGGTCGCCAAGAAGGCGGCCGCGAAGAAGGCCGCCCCCGCCAAGAAGACGGCGGCCAAGAAGACCTCCGCCAAGAAGGACGACGTCGAGCTCCTCGAGGACGAGGTGCTGGAGGAGGCGCCCAAGGCGGGCGACGAGCCCGAGGGCGCCGAGAGCGCCGGCTTCGTGCTCTCCGACGAGGACGAGGACGACGCCCCCGCACAGCAGGTCGCGGCCGCCGGTGCCACCGCCGACCCGGTCAAGGACTACCTCAAGCAGATCGGCAAGGTCCCCCTGCTCAACGCCGAGCAGGAGGTCGAACTCGCCAAACGCATCGAGGCCGGTCTCTTCGCCGAGGACAAGCTGGCCAACGCCGACAAGCTCGCCCCGAAGCTCAAGCGCGAGCTGGAGATCATCGCCGAGGACGGCCGCCGCGCCAAGAACCACCTCCTGGAGGCCAACCTCCGCCTCGTGGTCTCCCTGGCCAAGCGGTACACCGGTCGCGGCATGCTCTTCCTGGACCTCATCCAGGAGGGCAACCTCGGTCTGATCCGCGCGGTCGAGAAGTTCGACTACACCAAGGGCTACAAGTTCTCCACGTACGCCACCTGGTGGATCCGTCAGGCGATCACCCGTGCCATGGCCGACCAGGCCCGCACCATCCGTATCCCGGTGCACATGGTCGAGGTCATTAACAAGCTCGCGCGCGTCCAGCGCCAGATGCTCCAGGACCTGGGCCGTGAGCCCACCCCGGAGGAGCTGGCCAAGGAACTCGACATGACCCCGGAGAAGGTCATCGAGGTCCAGAAGTACGGCCGCGAGCCCATCTCGCTGCACACCCCCCTCGGTGAGGACGGCGACAGCGAGTTCGGTGACCTCATCGAGGACTCCGAGGCCGTCGTCCCGGCCGACGCGGTCAGCTTCACGCTCCTCCAGGAGCAGCTGCACTCGGTCCTCGACACGCTCTCGGAGCGCGAGGCGGGCGTCGTCTCCATGCGCTTCGGTCTCACCGACGGTCAGCCGAAGACCCTCGACGAGATCGGCAAGGTGTACGGCGTCACGCGCGAGCGGATCCGCCAGATCGAGTCCAAGACGATGTCGAAGCTGCGCCACCCGTCCCGTTCGCAGGTGCTGCGCGACTACCTCGACTGAGACGCGGCCCGGCCACGACGACAGCGACGGCCCGGTTCCCCCGCGGGGGCCGGGCCGTCGGCTTCCCCCGCGGGGGCCGGGCCGTCGGCGTGGCCGCGCGGGTGCGCGGTGTCACGAGCTGCCTCACCCTGGGTGTTCATCGATCACTCCAGAGTGAGGAGCGTTCATGCGTCGTTCCTTTGTCCGGGCCCTGGCCCGGCCGTTGGTCCTGACAGCCGCGGCCATGGCGATACCGCTGGTCGCGGCTGCACCCGCCGCTCCGGCGCCGTCGGACGGCGTCGTCGTGGGTGGCTTCCCGGTCGATGTCTCCACCAGCCCCTGGGCGGTCGCGCTGTCCAGCCGTGACCGGTTCGGCGGTATGCGGTCGGGACAGTTCTGCGGGGGTGTGGTGGTAGGGCCGTCCACCGTGCTCACGGCGGCCCACTGCATGGGGGAGGAAGTCCTGGGGGCGCCGCGGGCGACCGATCTGAAGGTCGTCGCGGGCCGTACGGACCTCTACTCGGACACGGGCCGGGAGATCCCCGTGGGGGAGGTCTGGGTCAACCCCGCCTACGACACCTCGACCAACTCGGGGGACTTCGCCGTGCTCAAGCTCACCGAGCCGCTCCCGCGGTCCTCGGTCATCGGCATGGCCGCGGCGGGCGATCCGGCCTACGCGCCCGCGACGGAGGCCCTGGTCTACGGCTGGGGCGACACCACGGGCATCGGGTCCTACGCGCACAGCCTGAGGGCCGCCCGCGTCCATGTGCTGGCCGACAGCCTCTGCGAGGCGGCGTATCCCGGCCCGACCGACGGCAGGTACGTGGCGCGGACCATGGTGTGCGCCGGGGAGGCGCGGGGCGGCCGCGACGCCTGTCAGGGCGACAGCGGCGGACCGCTGGTGGCGAAGGGCCGGCTCGTCGGGCTGGTGTCCTGGGGGAGCGGCTGCGGCCGGGCCGGGAGCCCGGGCGTCTACACACGGGTGTCCGACCTGGTCCGGACCCTGGGCTGGAGCACCGGCTCCCGGAAGCTGCCCAGGACCGCCTGACGCGGCCGGGCGGGGACTCGGGGCAACGACGTGCGGGCGGCCGCCCCTGGGATGCAGGGGCGGCCGCCCACGTGCCGGCCTGCGCCGGAGCTGCTCGTCGTGGAACGCGTGGGACGCGAACGGTCAGCGTTCTTCTTCGGAGGCGGTAGCGGGAACGGCCGTCAGCCGCTCCGTCTCGTCCTGTATCTCAGCGGCGATCTTCTTGAGTTCCGGCTCGAACTTGCGGCCGTGGTGGGCGCAGAAGAGCAGTTCTCCGCCGCTGAGCAGGACGACGCGCACGTACGCCTGGGCGCCGCAGCGGTCGCAGCGGTCAGCGGCCGTCAGCGGGCTCGCGGGGGTCAGAACAGTAGTCACGTCGCCTCTTCTCTAGCTCGACGAGCTGTCGTACCAGGGTCAACATCCAACCAGCCCCAAAACGTTCCCGCTCGTGGCTTCTCCTCGAAAAAATCTTCCGAGGTGGCCGTCTGCTGCCGGTTTGGCGGCGAATGTGCCGTATTGCGTGTCTGTGTGTCTTACGGTTTCGCGCTGTCGGTCATGGTCGCGTCCTCCCGGCTGGATTGCCGGTTTGTTCAGGAGGACGTGCCCGGAGCCTAAATGGTTCATGCCTCGAAGGGAACGTGATATGTACTTCACTCCATCGAGGGATCGAACACTCATACGACTCTGGACTAGTCTGCGTTCAGACGAGGGTGGCGTTACAACGGCTCTACCAGGCCTCGGTACCCTCTTGGCGGCGACCGATGCCGCGCCCTTCCCCACTAGGGCCCACTTGAAATTCAGCGAGGAGCGAACCGCGTGACCGCCGAGACGTCCGTGCCGTCCACTGCGCTGCTGGCAGGAGCAGACAGGGACGGTTCCAACTACACCGCGCGGCACCTGCTCGTCCTCGAGGGCCTCGAGGCCGTACGCAAGCGCCCCGGTATGTACATCGGCTCGACCGACAGTCGTGGCCTGATGCACTGCCTCTGGGAGATCATCGACAACTCCGTCGACGAGGCCCTCGGTGGTTACTGCGACCACATCGAGGTGATCCTCCACGACGACGGCTCGGTGGAGGTCCGCGACAACGGCCGGGGCATCCCCGTCGACGTCGAACCCAAGACCGGCCTGTCCGGCGTCGAGGTCGTCATGACCAAGCTGCACGCCGGCGGCAAGTTCGGAGGCGGCTCCTACGCGGCCTCCGGCGGTCTGCACGGTGTGGGTGCCTCCGTGGTGAACGCCCTGTCCGCCCGCCTCGACGTCGAGGTCGACCGCGGCGGGCACACGCACGCGATCAGCTTCCGCCGCGGTGTCCCCGGCGCGTTCGCGGCCGACGGCCCGGACGCCCGGTTCGAGGCCGCGGGCGGCCTGCGCAAGGCCAAGAAGATCCCCAGGACCCGCACCGGCACGCGCGTGCGGTACTGGGCCGACCGCCAGATCTTCCTCAAGGACGCCAAGCTCTCCCTGGAGAACCTGCACCAGCGCGCCCGCCAGACGGCGTTCCTGGTGCCCGGCCTGACCATCGTCGTCCGCGACGAGTACGGCCTCGGCGAGGGCGGCAGCAAGGGCGAGGAGTCCTTCCGCTTCGACGGCGGCATCAGCGAGTTCTGCGAGTACCTGGCCACCGACAAGCCCGTCTGCGACGTCCTCCGCTTCACCGGTCAGGGCACCTTCAAGGAGACCGTCCCCGTCCTGGACGACCACGGTCAGATGACCCCGACCGAGGTCACCCGCGAACTCGGCGTCGACGTGGCGCTGCGCTGGGGCACGGGCTACGACACCACGCTGCGCTCGTTCGTCAACATCATCGCCACCCCCAAGGGCGGCACCCACGTGGCCGGCTTCGAGCAGGCCGTGGCCAAGACCATGAACGAGGTCCTGCGCGCCAAGAAGCTGCTGCGCGTCGCCGAGGACGACATCGTCAAGGACGACGCGCTCGAGGGCCTGACCGCGGTCGTCACCGTCCGGCTCGCCGAGCCGCAGTTCGAGGGGCAGACCAAGGAGGTGCTCGGCACCTCGGCGGCCCGCCGGATCGTGAACACCGTGATCACCCGGGAGCTCAAGGCGTTCCTGACGTCCACGAAGCGGGACGCCGCGGCCCAGGCCCGGGTCGTCATGGAGAAGGCGGTCGCCGCCGCGCGCACCCGTATCGCGGCCCGCCAGCACAAGGACGCGCAGCGCCGCAAGACGGCCCTGGAGTCCTCCTCCCTGCCGGCCAAGCTCGCCGACTGCCGCAGCGACGACGTCGACCGCAGCGAGCTGTTCATCGTCGAGGGGGACTCCGCCCTCGGTACCGCCAAGCTCGCCCGGAACTCCGAGTTCCAGGCGCTGCTGCCGATCCGCGGCAAGATCCTCAACGTCCAGAAGTCCTCCGTGACCGACATGCTCAAGAACGCCGAGTGCGGGGCGATCATCCAGGTCATAGGAGCGGGTTCCGGTCGCACCTTCGACATCGACGCGGCCCGCTACGGCAAGATCATCATGATGACCGACGCCGATGTCGACGGCTCTCACATCCGCTGCCTGCTGCTGACCCTCTTCCAGCGCTACATGCGGCCCATGGTGGAGGCCGGACGGGTCTTCGCCGCCGTACCGCCGCTGCACCGCATCGAGCTCGTCCAGCCCAAGAAGGGCCAGGACAAGTACGTGTACACGTACTCGGACCGTGAGCTGCGGGACAAGCTGATGGAGTTCCAGACCAAGAACGTCCGGTACAAGGACACCATCCAGCGCTACAAGGGTCTCGGCGAGATGGACGCCGACCAGCTGGCGGAGACCACGATGGACCCGCGCCACCGCACCCTGCGCCGCATCAACCTCTCCGACCTGGAGGCGGCGGAGCAGGTGTTCGACCTCCTCATGGGCAACGACGTGGCACCGCGCAAGGAGTTCATCTCCAGCTCGGCGGCCACACTGGACCGGTCGCGCATCGACGCCTAGGCGGTGTCTTCAATTGATCTTGGATGGTGGATCATGGTCGGGTGATACGTCGTCATGAACTGTCCGACGCCGAGTGGGAGTTCGTCCGGTCGTTGCTGCCTGTGTCGTCGCGGGGGCGGAAGCGGTTGGACGACCGCAGGGTGCTCAACGGGATCGTGTGGAAGTTCCGGACCGGCACCGCTTGGCGGGACGTGCCCGAGCGATACGGTCCGTGGCACACGCTGCACACCCGCTTCCGCCGGTGGGCCCTGGACGGCACCTTCGAGCGGATGCTCCGTGCCGCCCAGGCACAGGCGGATGCGGCCGG
>NZ_JBVHDT010000019.1:0-148158 GCF_055563235.1 Streptomyces sp. NPDC003248
CCTCGCCGCCCTCGCCCTCGCCGGCACCGGCCTCTACGCCGCCCGCCGCAAGAAGACCGCCGGCGGACCGGCCTGACCATGCCCGACGCGATAGCAGCCCGGGCCGCCACGACACGTCCCCGTGGCGGCCCGGCCCGCCCTCCGCCCACCCGCCGCGTCGGGCCGGTCCGAGAGAAACGCCCTAGTGAGGTCGTCCGATGGCAGTCCCTCCCCCCTCCCCCGCCCACGCCGCGCCGGCACCGGCCGACCAGGGGTCCCGCGGTTCGATGACCGTGCTGGGCGCCGTGGTGCTCCTGTTCCTGGCCCTCAGCTTCTTCGGCGGCAACGATCCGTCACCCCGCTCCGCGCCCCCGCCGCACTCCCCGCAGGCCGCCTCGTCGACCTCCCCCGCCCGGCACCCGGCCGGCCGGCACCTGCCCCGGTCCGAGCCCGTGCGGCTGCTCATCCCGAAGATCTCGGTGGACGCTCCCTTCACCGACCTCGCCATCACCCCCTCGGGGCAGCTCGAAGCCCCGCCGGCCCATGACACCAACCTCGTCGGCTGGCACGCCGAGGGCCCCTCCCCCGGCGAGACGGGCACCGCGATCATCGCCGGCCACATCGACACGGCCACCGCCCCCGCCGTCTTCGCCGACCTCGGTGAGCTGGAGGAGGGGGACGTCTTCAAGGTCCGGCGGGCCGACGGACGCACGGCGTCCTTCGTGGTCGACGACCTGGAGACCTTCGACAAGGACCGCTTCCCCAGCCGCCGTGTCTACGCCGACACGGACAAGGCCGAGGTCCGCCTCATCACCTGCGCGGGCGACTACGACCGCGCGGCCAAGGACTACACGGCCAACCTGGTGGTCTTCGCCCATCTCCGGTGAGCCCACCGGCCCCGCCCCGGGCCCTGTCGGCCGGTCACCCGCGTAGTCCATCCGAATCGCGCGCCGGTGGCGACCGGCTCAAGATCGAGGCACACCGCCTCGCAGCGCCAGCAGGTGAAGCCAGCCCCTCCGTCCTCCCCGCAGAAGGAGATGTGCCCAGCATGACCACCACCGCACCCGCCCCCCAGCCGCTGACACGACAGGTGTCGCACCGCGTCTCCCAGTCCGTGTTCGACGGCTCCCGGCTCCGGGTCGTCCTCCTGGTGGACGTCCACGACGGCGCTCAGCAGCAGTTCCTGGAGGCGTACGAGCAGCTCTGCAACCAGGTCGCGTCCGTACCCGGGCACGTCAGCGACCAGCTGTGCCAGTCGATCGAGAACCCCAGCCAGTGGCTCATCACCAGCGAGTGGGAGAGCGCCCCGCCGTTCCTCACCTGGGTGAACAGCGAGGAGCACGTGCACATGGTGGAACCGCTGCACAGCTGCGTGCGGGACACCAGGTCGCTGCGCTTCCACATCGTCCGCGAGACCGGCGGCCCGGCCGCCGACACCGCGCCCGGCCCGCGCACCCTCCAGGCCTCGCCCCGCATCGGGGACGGCGTGACCCGCCACGCGCTCACCTTCACCGTCAAGCCGGGCAGCGAGAAGGCCGTCGCCAAGATCCTGGCCGACTACGAGGCGCCGAACCCGAAGGTCGACGACACCACCCGGCTGTGCCGTACGTCCCTGTTCATGCACGGCAACCGCGTGGTGCGCGCCATCGAGGTGCGCGGCGACCTGCTCGCGGCGCTGCGCCACGTGGCCCGGCAGCCCGAGGTGCGGGCCGTCGAGGAGGCCATCAACCCGTATCTGGAGCAGGACCGGGACCTCGACGACCCCGAGTCCGCCCGGGTCTTCTTCACCCGGGCGGCGCTGCCGGCCGTCCACCACGTGACGGCGGAGCGGGAGGACCCGACGGCACAGCGGTACGCGCTGTACTACCCGGCCCGCCCCGACTGCGGGATGCGGCTGGCCCAGCTGCTCGCCCAGCAGGACGAGGCGGCCGCGGAGGACCCCCGCAACCCCGTCCTGTGCAGCACGATCTTCCAGCGCGACGACGTCGTCGTACGGCTGATCGACGTCCGCGGCGGGCTCGACGCGGGCGACCCGGCGCTCTCCCTGGGCCTGCTGGACCCGGCGGCGGCGGCGGAGCTGACGGCCTTCCCCGAGGGCGCCGGCGGTTCGGCGCCGTGGGACGGCGGCCCCACCCGCGTCCTCGACCTCACCCGCATGGAACTCATCACCGACCGCCGCTCGGCCCGCGCCTGAGCCGTCCGGCACCGGGGTCGCGGCGGCCGTCCGGACCCCCGTCGACACAGCACACGATCGGAGCAACGTCGTGATCACATCCCGTCCCAGAATCGTGGATCTCAGCGAGGTCGAGCCCAACACCCGGCGCGGCGGCGATCTGCGCGCCATGCTCACGCCCGCCACGGTCAACTCGACCAGCGGCTTCATGGGCGTGGCCATCGTGCAGCCCGGCGACCGCATCGGGGAGCACTACCACCCCTACTCCGAGGAGTTCGTGTACGTCGTCTGCGGGCAGTTGGAGGTCGACCTGGACGGCGAGCCGCACCCGCTGCGGCCCGAGCAGGGGCTGATGATCCCCATCAACATGCGGCACCGCTTCCGCAACACCGGCAACGTCGAGGCCCGGATCGTCTTCCACCTCGGCCCGCTGGCCCCGACCCCGCCGCTCGGCCACGTCGACACCGAGCAGACCGAGGCCGTCCCGGTGGTGGGATCGTGAACCGGCGCGTGGCGGTCACCGGCATAGGGGTCGTCGCCCCGGGCGGCATCGGGGTCCCCGCGTTCTGGGACCTGCTCTCCCACGGGCGCACCGCGACCCGGGGCATCACCTTCTTCGACCCGTCCGGACTGCGGTCGCGGATCGCCGCCGAGTGCGACTTCGACCCGGCGGCCCACGGCCTGGACGCGGACCAGACCGCCCGCAACGACCGGTACATCCAGTTCGCCCTGGTCGCCGGCGAGGAGGCGGTCCGGGACTCCGGCCTCGACCTGGCGCGGGAGAACCCGTGGCGGGTCGGGGTGTCCCTGGGCACCGCGGTCGGCGGCACCACCCGGCTCGAACACGACTACGTCCTGGTCAGCCACCAGGGGCAGCGCTGGGACGTCGACCACGACCGGGCGGAGCGGCACCTGCACCGCGCGTTCGCGCCCAGCACGCTGGCCTCCACGGTCGCGGAGCGGTTCGAGGCGCGCGGCCCGGTGCAGACCGTCTCCACGGGCTGCACCTCGGGACTCGACGCGGTCGGCTACGCCTTCCACACGATCGAGGAGGGCCGGGCCGACGTGTGCATAGCGGGCGCCTCGGACTCCCCCATATCGCCGATCACGATGGCCTGCTTCGACGCCATCAAGGCCACGTCCCCGAACAACGACGACCCCGCCCACGCGTCGCGTCCCTTCGACGCCGACCGCAACGGGTTCGTCATGGGTGAGGGCGGCGCGGTCCTGGTCCTGGAGGAGCTGGAGCACGCGCGGGCCCGCGGGGCCCACGTGTACTGCGAGCTCAGCGGCTACGCCACCTTCGGCAACGCCTACCACATGACCGGTCTGACCCGGGAGGGCCTGGAGATGGCCCGCGCCATCGGGGTCGCCCTCGACCACTCCCGGCTGGACGGCACGGCGGTGGACTACGTCAACGCCCACGGCTCGGGCACCCAGCAGAACGACCGGCACGAGACCGCGGCGGTGAAGCGGGCCCTCGGGCAGCACGCCTACGGCACGCCCATGAGTTCCATCAAGTCCATGGTGGGCCACTCGCTGGGGGCGATCGGCGCGATCGAGGTCGTCGCCTGTGTGCTGGCCATGGCCCACCAGGTGGTGCCGCCCACCGCCAACTACGAGACCCCGGACCCCGAGTGCGACCTGGACTACGTCCCGAAGGTCGCCCGCGAGCGGAAGCTGAACACCGTTCTCTCCGTGGGCAGCGGGTTCGGCGGCTTCCAGTCCGCGGTGGTCATGACGCGGCCGAGAGGGAGGACACGATGAGCGAACCGCATCCCCGGCGCGCGGTCGTCACCGGCATCGGTGTGATCGCGCCCAACGGAACCAGCACCGAGTCCTTCTGGAAGTCCACCCAGGAGGGTCTCAGCGTCCTGGACCGGGTCACCCGCGAGGGCTGTGAGCACCTGCCGCTGCGGGTGGCCGGCGAGATCCGTTCCTTCGAGGCGTCGACGGCGGTCGAGGAGCGCTACCTCGTCCAGACCGACCGGTTCACGCACTTCGCGATGGCCGCGGCCGACTGCGCGCTGGACGACGCCCGTCTCGGCCAGGCCGACACCGCCGGTGAGCCGTTCGCCGTGGGCGTGGTCACCGCGGCCGGCTCCGGCGGCGGCGAGTTCGGCCAGCGGGAGCTCCAGCGGCTGTGGGGCAAGGGCAGCCGCTTCGTCGGGCCGTACCAGTCGATCGCCTGGTTCTACGCCGCCAGCACCGGCCAGATCTCCATCCGCCGCGGCTTCAAGGGCCCCTGCTCGGTGGTCGCGGCCGACGAGGCCGGCGGCCTGGACGGTCTCGCGCACGCGGCGCGGGCCGTGCGGCGCGGCACCGACGTCATCGTGGCCGGGGCGACGGAGGCGCCCCTCGCCCCGTACTCGGTGGTGTGCCAGCTCGGCTACCCGGAGCTGAGCACCGCCGACGACCCGGCGCGCGCCTACCGCCCGTTCACGGAGGCGGCCTGCGGGTTCGTGCCCGCGGAGGGCGGCGCCATGTTCGTCGTGGAGGAGGAGCGCTCGGCGCGGGAGCGGGGTGCGCGGGTGCGGGCCACCCTGGCCGGGCACGCGGCGACGTTCACCGGCGCCTCCCGGTGGGCGCAGTCCCGGGAGGGGCTCGCCCAGGCGATCCGCGGCGCCCTGGACGAGGCCGGCTGCGCGCCCGAGGAGATCGACGTGGTCTTCGCCGACGCCCTCGGGGTGCCGGAGGCGGACCGCGCCGAGGCGCTGGCGATCGCCGACGCCCTCGGCGCGCACGGCCGGCGGGTGCCGGTCACCGCGCCGAAGACCGGCATCGGCCGCAGCTTCTGCGCGGCGCCCGTGCTGGACACCGCGGCGGCGGTGCTGGCGATGGAGCACGGTCTGGTCCCGCCCACCCCCAACGTTTTCGACATCTGCCATGACCTCGACCTGGTGACCGAACGCGCCCGTGCCGCCGAGGTGCGGTGCGCGCTGGTCCTGGGGCGGGGACTCATGGGCTCGAACTCGGCGCTGGTGCTGCGGCACGGCGTCGCCGACGCCTCGTGACGGGGCAACGGAGCAAAGGAGAGGAACCTCATGAGTGACCGCATCACCGTGGAAGAGCTGTCCGAGCTGATGAAGCAGGCCGCGGGCATCACCGTGGCGCCGGAGGAGCTGCAGCAGCGGTCCGGGACCGGGTTCGACGCGCTCGGCGTCGACTCGCTCGGGCTGCTGGGCATCGTGGGCGAGCTGGAGAACCGCTACGGCGCGCCGCTGCCGCCCGACGCGGAGCGCTGCAAGACGCCCCGGCAGTTCCTCGACCTCGTCAACAGCGCCCTCCCGGCAGGAGCGTGACATGGCCGGACACACGCGGAACGAGATCGTCATCGCCGCGCCGCTGGACCTGGTCTGGGACATGACCAACGACGTGGCGAACTGGCCCCGGCTGTTCAGCGAGTACGCCTCCGCGGAGATCCTGTCGCAGGAGGGGAACAGGACCACCTTCCGGCTGACCATGCACCCCGACGAGAACGGCACCGTGTGGAGCTGGGTCTCGGAGCGGGAGCCGGACCGCGACACGCTCAGCGTGAAGGCCCGCCGCGTCGAGACGGGTCCCTTCGCGTACATGAACATCCGGTGGCAGTACGAGGAGGTCCCCCAGGGCACCCGGATGGTGTGGACGCAGGACTTCGAGATGAGGCCCGACGCCCCGGTCGACGACGCCTGGATGACCGACAACATCAACCGCAACTCCAAGGTCCAGCTGGCCCTGATCCGGGACCGCATCGAGAAGGCCGCCGCGGACCGCGGGTCCGTGCCGTCCGTGACCGACTGAGCCGGAAGCCGCAAGGAGGACAGGAACATGCATCAGGCCCTGATCGTGGCCCGGATGGCTCCCGGGTCGGCGCCGGACATCGCCAAGCTGTTCGAGGAGTCGGACCGTGGAGAGCTGCCCCACCTGGTGGGGGTGTCCCGGCGCAGCCTCTTCCAGTTCGGTGATGTGTACATGCACCTCGTCGAGTCGGAGCAGGACCCCGGGCCGGCCATCGCCAAGGTGGCCGGACACCCGCGGTTCCGGGACATCAGCGAGCGGCTGTCGGCGTACGTCAGCGCGTACGACCCCGAGACCTGGCGGTCGCCGAAGGACGCCATGGCGCACTGCTTCTACCGCTGGGAACGGGACTCCGCCGGCTGAGGACGCCCCTCGACCGGCCACCGGTCGCCGGGTCCGCGCGTGGCGCGGACCCGGCGACCGGTGGTTTGCCCCGAGGGTCTCCCGGGGTGCTCAGCGGGGGACGGTGCAGTCGAACGCGTGCAGGTAGGGGTTGACCGGCCGGACGTCGCCGACGACCAGCCCGGCGTCGGCCAGCCGTGCGGTCATGGACGCGGTGGTGTGCTTGGCCCCGCCGACGTTGAGGAGCAGCAGCAGGTCCATGGCGGTGCTGAACCGCATCGACGGCGTGTCGTCGACGAGGTTCTCGATGACCACGACCCGGGTGCCGGGCCCGCCCGCCCCGATGACGTTGCGCAGGGTGCGGGCCGTGCTGTCGTCGTCCCACTCCAGGATGTTCTTGATGACGTACACGTCCGCCCGGACCGGGACGTCGGCGCGGCAGTCGCCGGGCACGATGGTCATCCGGTCCGCGAGCGCGCCGCCCGGGCGCAGTCGCGGGTCGGCGTTCTCGACCACGCGCGGAAGGTCGAGCAGGGTGCCGCGCAGGGACGGGTACTTCTCCAGCAGGCTCGCCACCACGTGCCCCTGGCCGCCGCCGATGTCGGCGACCGACGCGCAGCCCGACAGGTCGAGGAAGCGCGCGACGTCCTCGGCGGACTGCCGGCTGGAGGTCGTCATGGCCCGGTTGAAGACCTCGGCGGACTCGGGAGCGTCCTCGTTGAGGTAGGTGAAGAACTCCCTGCCGTACAGGTCCTCGACGACGTTGCGGCCGGTGCGGACCGCCTCGTCGAGTTTCGGCCACGCGTCCCACGTCCACGGCTCGGTGCACCACAGGGTGATGTAGCGCAGGCTGTGCGGGTCGTCCTCGCGCAGCAGCCGGGACATCTCGGTGTGGGCGAACCGGCCGTCCGGCTGCTCGGCGAAGACGCCGTAGCAGGACAGGGCCCGCAACAGCCGCCGCAGCGGGCGGGGTTCGGTCTTCACCGCCGCGGCGAGGTCGTCCACGGCCACGGGTCCGTCCCCGAGGGCGTCGGCGACGCCCAGCCGGGCGGCGGCGCGCAGGGCGGCGGCGCACGCCGCCCCGAACGCCAGCTCCCTCAGTCGCATGGACGGTGGTGGAGCAGTCTCAGCGGTCGTCATGTGCCGCCTTCCTTCCTTGTCGGTTCCACCTTCTCGGTGGCGCGGCCGGCCCGGTCCGGCCGGTCAGCACAGTCCCGCGGGCCGGGAGGCCCGGCAGGAGTTGCGTTCGAAGGTGTTGTCCTTGCCGCCGGTGTCGGTGTCGACGAGGTCCGCCGGGGAGTTGCCGCTCAGCACGTTGTCGCTGATCCGGTTCCGCTCGCTGGGGGTGCCGACGAAGCTCTTGAAGATGACGATGCCGCCGGACAGCGGGGAGGCGCCGGCGTTGTCCCTGACGGTGTTGCGGGTCACCACGGTGTCGTCGACGCCGGTCAGGACGATCCCGGAGCCCTGGAGGGCGTCCAGCCGGGCCGTCTTCGGACACGACTTGTTGTTCCGCTCGACGCGGTTGCCGCTGACGGTCACGGCGCCGGCCTTCGGCTTGTTCTCGTCGCCGACGACGAAGACCCCGGCGCAGTTGCCGGTGATGCGGTTGTGCTCGACGGTGACGTTGCGCAGGCGGCGGACCGTGACGCCGATCCGGTTGCCCTCCAGCCGGTTGCGGTCGACGACGGTTCCGGCGGTGTCCGCGGCGCCTTCCTCGGCCGTGACGGTGTTGGCGAGGAACAGGCCCGCGTCGCCGTTCTCCCGGGCGGTGTTGGCGCGGAAGACGCTGCGGCGGGAGTGCTCCTCGGCGATGCCCCAGACGCCGTTCTTCGCCGCGAGCACGTTCCGCACGGTGAGTCTGTCGGTCCACGCGGCCGACACGCCGGTCCTGGCGAAGCCGGTCACCGTCAGGGAGGTGATGGTGACGTCCTCCAGACGGCGGTCCTTCGTCCCCTCCACGCAGATGCCGTTGCCGGCCTCGGCGCAGCCGGCGGCGGCCTTGTCCGCGGCCTTGCCCTCGTCCTTCCCCGCGGCCTTGCCCTCAGCCTTGCCCTCGGCCTTCCCCGCGGCCTTCTCCGGGTCGACCGGACGGGTGGCGGTCTGGCGCGTGGCGGCCTGCTGGTCGGCCGGCTGAGAGGTACCGGCCGTCTGGGTGGTACCGGCCGCCGGCTGGGTGGTACCGGCCGTCTGAGTGGTGCCGGCCGCCGGCTGGGTGCCGGTCGCCGGCCGGGGGGCCGGTTCGAGCACCACGCCGCGGCCCGTGCCGCGCAGCGTCAGTCCCGGTGTGGTCACCCTGACGGACTCGCGGTAGACGCCGGGGGTCACGAGCACGGTGTCGCCCGGTGCGGCGGCGTCCACCGCCTTCTGGATCGACTGCCCCGGGTGGACCACGAGGGTCGCGTGGCCGGGCACGGGCGGAGCGGCGCCGAGGCCCGCTCCGACGACCGCCGCGGTGCACGCCAGGTACGCGATATGGCATTTAGTCATATTCCGCACCATATGATCGGATGGTCCGCTGGTAGGTGGGATCGACCATCCGACGGCGTGTCACACGCGGGCGCGCCGGGCCCTCCCGGGCGACCGCCCTCACACCGCCGCCCCGGCGACCGCCTCCACCCCCTCCCCGGAGACCGGCCCGGAGACCGCTCCGGAGTCCGTCCCGGAGACCGCCCCGGCCGCCGCCTCCGGCCGCTCGAACTGCGTCCGGTACAGCTCCGCGTACCGCCCGCCCGCCGCCAGCAGCTCCTGGTGCGTGCCGCGTTCGACGATCCGGCCGGACTCGACGACCAGGATCAGATCGGCGGACCGCACGGTCGACAGACGGTGGGCGATGACCACGGCGGTGCGCCCGGCGAGGGCCTCGGCGAGCGCCTCCTGGACGGCCGCCTCGGAGGTGTTGTCGAGGTGGGCGGTCGCCTCGTCGAGGATGACCACGCGCTGGCGGGCCAGCAGCAGCCGGGCGATGGTCATGCGCTGGCGCTCGCCGCCGGAGAGGCGGTAGCCGCGCTCGCCGACGACCGTGTCGAGGCCGTCGGGCAGGGAGCGGACCAGGTCGTCGAGACGGGCGCGGCGCAACGCGTCCCACAGGTCGTCCTCGGTGGCTTCGGGCCGGGCGAGGAGGAGGTTGGCGCGGACGGTGTCGTGGAAGAGGTGGCCGTCCTGGGTGACCATGCCCAGCGTCTCGCGCAGGGACCGCGCGCTCAGGTCGCGCACGTCGACCCCGCCGATCCGGACGGCGCCGGCGTCGACGTCGTACAGGCGCGGCAGGAGCTGGGCGATGGTCGACTTGCCGGCGCCGGAGGAGCCGACGAGGGCGACGGTGCGGCCGGGTTCGGCACGGAAGGACACGCCGTGCAGGACCTCGGCGCCCCCGCGGGTGTCGAGGGCGGCGACCTCCTCCAGGGAGGCGAGGGAGACCTTGTCGGCGGACGGGTAGCCGAAGCGGACGTCCTCGAAGACGACGGAGACCGGCCCCTCGGGGACCTCGCGGGCGTCCGGCCTCTCCTCGATGAGCGGCTTCAGGTCGAGCACCTCGAAGACGCGCTCGAAGCTGACCAGGGCGCTCATCACCTCCACGCGCGCCCCGGCGAGGGCGGTGAGGGGGGCGTACAGGCGGGTCAGCAGGAGGGCGAGGGCCACGACGGCGCCGGCGTCCAGGGCGCCGTCCAGGGCGAGCCGGCCGCCGAGGCCGTAGACGAGGGCGAGGGCCAGGGCGGAGACGAGGGTGAGGGCGGTGATGAACAGCGACTGGGCCGTCGCCGTGCGCACGCCGATGTCCCGGACGAGCGCGGCGCGCGCCGCGAACTGCGCCGAC
Source organism: Streptomyces sp. NPDC003248 (assembly GCF_055563235.1). Lineage (NCBI taxonomy): Bacteria > Bacillati > Actinomycetota > Actinomycetes > Kitasatosporales > Streptomycetaceae > Streptomyces > Streptomyces sp. NPDC003248. Next base: position 10,092 of record NZ_JBVHDT010000019.1, read on the forward strand.
TCCTGCTCGGGGCGGCCGAAGAGCTTGACCAGGGTGGCGCCGGGCGCGGAGAAGCGCTCGGTCATCCGGGTGCCCATCGCCGCGTTGAGCTCGGCCGCCTCCCGCTGCATGTCGGCCATCCGCCGGCCCATCCGCCGGGCGGGGATCACGAACACCGGCAGCAGGGCCAGGGCGAGCAGGGTGACCTGCCAGGACAGGGTGAGCATCACGGCGAGGGCGAGCAGCAGGGTGACCAGGTTGCCGACCACTTGGGACAGGGTGTTGCTGAAGGCGCGCTGGGCGCCGATCACGTCGTTGTTGAGCCGGGAGACGAGCGCTCCCGTGCGCGTGCGGGTGAAGAACGCGACCGGCATCCGCTGCACATGGTCGAAGACGGCCGTGCGCAGATCGAGGATGAGCCCCTCCCCCAGGGTCGCCGAGAGTTTCCTGCCGAGGACGGCGAGCACCGCCTCCAGGACCGCGAGGAGCGCGATGAGCAGGGCCAGCCGGACGACGGTGCCGGCGTCGCCGTGCGACACGATCGCGTCGACGACCCGCCCCGCGAGGACGGGGGTGGCGACGGCGAGCAACGCGGTCACCGCCCCGAGCAGCACGAACAGGGCGATGCGGCGGCGGTGCGGACGGGCGAAGGCGCCGATGCGGCGCAGCGTCGCGCGGTCGAAGGGGCGGCGTTCGTGGCGGGCGTGCATGACGCCGTACAGCTGCGTCCAGGCGGTGGTCTCCATGCTCATGCTGACGAACCTAGAACCTCAAGCATCGTTGAGGTCAACACGACGATGTCTCCTCCCCCGCCGCCGTCCACACCGCGGTCACCGTGCGTTGACGTGCCGCGGAGAACCTCTCCAGGTGTGACCGCGACCCCGCTCTCCCCAGCGCCCGCCCCCCGGAGCCGTCTCCCGTGGCGGCCGACCGCGCGCGGACTGCGCCGGGCCCTGTGCCTGCTGCCCCTCGCCCTGGTCGGGGTCGTCGCGGTGCGGCACCGGTCCGTGCTCGCCGAGGGCGTCGCCCAGCTGCGCACGGCCGAGTGGCCCTGGCTGCTGGCCGCGGCCGGGGCGACCTGTCTGACCTGGGTGGCGGCGGCCGTCACCCGGCAGGGCGCGGTCGTCCAGCCGCTGCCCGCGCTACGGCTGCTGGCCACGCAGTTCGCGGCGGGCACCGCCAACCACCTGCTGCCGACCGGCCTCGGCGCGAGCGCGGTCAACCTGCGGTTCATGGTCGTGTGCGGGGTGCCGCCGGCCCGTTCCTCGGCGGCCCTGGCGCTGTACCTGCTGGCGGAGGGCGTCGCCCGGGTGGGGCTGCTGGCCGCGCTGCTGCTCGCCTTCCCCGGCGCGCTCCGGCTCGGCCCCCTGCTGCCGGCGGGAGCGCTCGGCCCGCTCCTGGCGGTGCTCGGCGCGGCCGCGCTGGTGGCGGCGGGCGCGCTCGTCCTCGTACGGCGGCTGCGGTCGGCCGTGGGCGCGTTCCTGCGCACGGCGCTGGGCGAGGCGCGTTCGGTGCACGCCCGTCCGGCACGGGCCCTGGCGCTGTGGGGCGGTTCCCTCGCCTTCCCGGTGCTCCAGGCGGCCGGGCTGGCTGCGGTGGGGCGGGCCCTGGGGCTGCCGGTGCCCGCGACGCACATGGCGGTGGCGTACCTGGCGGCCACGGTGGCGGTGGCGCTCGTCCCCACGCCCGGCGGGATCGGCTCGGTCGAGGCGGCGCTGGTCGTGGCATTGGTGGCGGTGGGCGGCCCGGTCGCGGTCGCCACGGCCGTGGTCCTCGCCTACCGCGTCGTCACCGTCTGGCTGCCGCTGCTGCCGGGGGCGCTGACCCTCGGGGCGCTGGTGCGGCTGAAGGTGATCTGACCGGCGTCCCGCGCTCTCCTCCTCCCGGCGATTGATCACCCGTCAACTATTCCCAGGTAAAGGGTCGTTGGGGAGATCCCAAACGGTGTGTGAGGCGCCACGGCCGCCTCTATAGTGACCGCCGACCGACGCGATCTCCCTTTCCGCTCCGGCCTCCGCCCCGAGGAGGGCTGTTGTTACTCCACCCTGCCGTCCTGTCCGTTCCCCGGCCCGGGACGAGCGGCTGATGGCCAGAGACGGAGCACGCCCCGCCTACGACCCGGCCGGGCACGACGACGAGCTGCGCGCCGCCCTCCAGGAGGTGCGCACCGGGCGCTGGCTGTCGATGCGCACCCTGCTGGCGCGCACCACGGCGTGGGAGCCGTGGACCCGGCGCACGCAGGTTCTGGGGGCGGCGGCGGCCGGGACCGACGTGGTCCGGGCCTGGCTCGCCGAGGAGCCGGACAGCGTACCGGCCGCGGTCATGCGGGCCCGGGTCGCCGTCGAACGGGCGCTGCGGGCGCACCGCGAGCGCCACCGCCGCACCCACGAGCTGTGGATCGAGGCCTGGGACGTGAGCCAGTCGGCCGCCCGGGCCGCCCCGCCGGACCCCGTGCCGTGGGTGTGCCTGCTCGCGCTGGCCCAGCTGGACCGCCGGCAGCTGTGGGACGAGCACCGGGTGAAGCCGCCGGAACCGACCCTGCCGGCGGGCCCGTGGGGCCTGCTGGCCGAGGCCGTCGGGCGCGACCCGCACAACCGCGAGGCCCACCACCGGATGCTCCAGTTCCTGTACGCGCAGGCGGCGTCCGGACGGCTGGCGGAGGCCTCCGGTTTCGCGCACCTGACCGCCGAGCAGGCCCCGCCGGGCTCCGCGCTGCACCTGCTGCCGCTGTACGTCCGGGTGGAGCGCTACCGGCGCGGCGGCGGGCGGGGCGCCGCCCTCGACCTGCACTGGGTGGGCGAGGACGCCACCCGCGAGGCACTGAGCGCGGACGCCTCGTGGTTCGGGCACGCGGACGCCGCGGAGCGCTCCCCGCTCGACCTCAACCACCTGGCCCACGCCCTGTGGGGGGCGCTGCGCTTCACCGACGCCGCCCGGGTGTTCGACGCGATCGGCCCGTACTGCACCCCCCTGCCCTGGGCCCACCGCGCCACGGTCCCGGGCGATCCGGGCCAGGCGGTGCAGGTGTTCCTCCAGGCCCGCGCGCGCTGCCGCACGGCGGCGCGCGGCCGGGGCCCCGCCGCCGGCTGAGCCGTGCGGCTCCCGGGCCGTCCGTCCCGTTTCCCCTACCCGACCTCGGAGGTCCCCGTATGTCCCGCACCCCGGAGCCACCGGCTCCGACCGCCGTCCCGCGCCCCGACGAGGAGCAGCGGCTGCGCGAGCTCGGCTACCGGCCGGTGCTGGCCCGCCGTATGGGCGGCTTCGGCAACTTCGCGATCAGCTTCTCCGTCATCTCCATCCTGTCCGGCTGCATGACCCTGTACGGCTTCGGCATGGGCGCGGGCGGCCCCGCCGTGATGCTGTGGGGCTGGGCCGGCGTCGGCCTGTTCGTGTTGTGCGTGGGGCTGGCGCTGGCCGAGGTGACCAGCGCGTACCCGACGTCGGGCGCCCTGTACTACATGGCCGACCGGCTCGGCGGGCGCCGCTGGGGCTGGTACACGGGCTGGCTGAACCTGCTCGGCCTGCTCGGCGCGATCGCCGGCATCGACTACGGCGCCGCCCTGTTCGCGGGGGCCTTCGCCAACCTCCAGTGGGGCTTCGAGCCGACGCCGGGGAAGACGATGCTGATCTTCGTGGCGATCCTGCTGCTGCACGCCGTGCTGAACCTGTTCGGGGTCCGGCTGGTCAGCGTCCTGAACTCGATATCCGTGTGGTGGCACCTGGCGGGCGTGGCGCTCATCGTCGGCGCGCTGGCGATCGTGCCCGACCACCACCGGTCGCCGTCCTTCGTCTTCGGCGAGTTCGTCGACGGCACCGGCTGGGACAACCCGGTGTACGTGGCGGCGATCGGTCTGCTGCTCGCCCAGTACACGTTCTCCGGCTACGACGCCTCCGCGCACCTGTCGGAGGAGACCGCCAACGCGTCGGTGTCGGCGGCGCGCGGCATCGTCCGGTCGATCTGGGTGTCCTGGATCGCGGGCTTCGTCCTCCTCGCGGGCCTCACCTTCGCCATCCAGGACTACGCCGCGACCCGGGACACCGCCACCGGCGTACCGCCCGCGCAGATCCTGCTCGACGGCCTCGGTACCGGCGGTGCGAGCGCGCTGCTGCTGGTCGTGATCGTCGCCCAGCTGTTCTGCGGCAACGCCGAGGTCGCGGCGGCCAGCCGCATGGTGTTCGCGTTCAGCCGGGACCGCGCGCTGCCGGGCTCGCACCTGTGGCGCAGGGTCAGCGCCCGCACCCAGACCCCGGTCGCCGCCGTGTGGCTGTCGGTCGCGGTCGCCTGCGTCCTCGCGCTGCCGTCGCTGTACTCGGCGACGGCGTACGGCGCGGTCACCGCCATCAACGTCATCGGCATCACACCGGCGTACGCCATCCCGGTGCTGCTGCGACTGCGCGCGGGGGACCGTTTCCGGCCGGGTCCGTGGCACCTGGGCCGGTGGAGCAGGCCGATCGGCTGGACGGCCGTGGTGTGGGTGGCGTGCGTGACGGTGCTGTTCTGCCTGCCGCAGTCCTCTCCGGTGACCGTGGACACGATGAACTACGCCTCCGTCGCCCTCGCCGTCGTGCTGGTCCTGGCCACGGTGTGGTGGTTCGTGGCCCGCCGTTCGTACGGAACGCCCGCCACGGCCGCGTACGGCTCGGACCGGGAGCAGGCCGAACTGGCCGAAGGCATCGTCTGAGCGCACCGGCCGCCTGCGAACTGCCGTGCCGGATACGGCAGGATGTGCGGTCGCGCCCGTTCCCGGACGGGCGCGACCGCGACATCGCAGAGAAGCCAGCAAGTGAACAGGTGACAACGTGACGACACTTCACATCCGGCCGTCGGCGGCCCGGACGGGCGCCCAGGCGGGTGGCCCCTCCGCCGCGGAGCGACTTCCCGGAGGCGGCCGGTGAACCGCGCGCTGACGCTCGACGACTGCGTCCTCGCCGGCATCGCCCTGGCGGCGGGCCTGCTGGTGGCGTTCCTCTCCCGCACCCTGCTGCGCTGGCTGGCCAAGCACGCCAAGCGCACCCGCTGGAGCGGCGACGACGTGATCGTGGACGCGCTGCGCACGGTGGTGCCGTGGGCGGCGATCGCGGGCGGCGGGGCCGCCGCCGCGGCGGTGCTGCCGCTGACCCGGACGGTGCAGCACACCGTCAACCAGTGCCTCACCGTGCTGCTCATCTTCGTCGTGACGGTGTCGGCGGCGCGGGTCGTCGCCGGACTGGTGCAGTCGGTCACCTCCTCCCGCTCCGGCGTCGCCGGATCCGCGACGATCTTCGTCAACATCACCCGGGTGCTGGTGCTGGCCATCGGCTTCCTGGTGGTGCTCCAGACCCTCGGCATCTCCATAGCGCCGATGCTCACCGCCCTCGGCGTCGGCGGTCTGGCGGTCGCGCTCGCCCTCCAGGACACCCTCGCCAACCTCTTCGCGGGCATCCACATCCTGGCCTCCAAGACGGTCCAGCCCGGCGACTACATCAAGCTGAGCAGCGGCGAGGAGGGCTACGTCGAGGACATCAACTGGCGCCAGACGACCGTCCGCAACCTCTCCAACAACCTGGTCGTCATCCCCAACGGGCAGCTCGCCAAGACGAACATGACCAACTTCATGCGTCCCGAGCAGCAGCTGACGATCCTGGTGCAGGTGGGCGTCGCCTACGACAGCGACCTGGAGCACGTGGAGCGGGTGACGAAGGAGGTCGTCACCGAGGTGATGACGGAGATCACCGGCGCGGTCCCGGACCACGAGCCCGCGGTGCGCTTCCACACCTTCGGCGACTCCCGGATCGGCTTCACCGTCATCCTCGGCGTCGGCGAGTTCAGCGACCAGTACCGGATCAAGCACGAGTTCATCAAGCGCCTGCACCGGCGCTACCGCGCGGAGGGCATCCGCATCCCGGCACCCGCGCGCACCGTCTCGCTCCAGCAGGGCGCGGTGGTCATCCCGCAGCAGCGCACGGGCGGCACGGGCGACGGCATCGTGCCGGACACCGGCCTGGGTGGCGGCCGGCCGCTCTGACGGCCATGACACCGGCCCCCCGGGGGGGGGAGCCGGTCGCTCCGAGGAGAGGGGACACCGGCCCGGGGGGGTCGGCCGCTCCGAGGGGCCGGGGCGCCGGCCCGGGGAGGCAGTCGGCCGCTCCGAGGAGCGGGGACACCGGCCCGGGGGGAGACAGTCAGCCGCTCCGAGGGGCCGGGACGCCGGTCGCGCCGCCGTATCCTCGACAGCGGTATGACCTCCACCCCACCGCACCCGCCCCCCGACCCGCCCGGCCACGCGCTCGACCGGCGGCTGGACGACATCGCCCGCCACCCGTTCCGGGCGCGGTTCCGGCTGCGCGGGCGGGACCGGGCCACCGCCGAACAGCACGGGCCCGCCACGCTGCGCTGGCACGCCTACGACCTGGTCGCCCGGCGGCTGGCCCCGGCCGAGCCCCGCAAGGACGGCCGGCAGACCCCGTACCGCGGTCATCCCGTGTTCGTCGCGCAGCACGCCACCGCGACCTGCTGCCGGCGCTGTCTCGAACGGTGGCACGGCATCCCCGCCGGGCGGGAGCTGAGCCGTTCCGAGCACACGTACGTCGTACGGGTGATCTGCCGGTGGATCGAGCGGGAGCTGGCGGACGGAGAGCCCTCCGCGCGCCCCGGCCCGCCCTGAGCCCGGCTGATCCCCGCTGACCGACTGCCCCCCGGCGGACCGGGCGCACCGGGCGCACCGGGCGCGCGGCTCGCCCCGCCCCCGCCGCGTCAGAGGGTCGCCGAATTGTCGTGGTAACGCCCGCCGCCGCGGCGGTGCGGGGTGAGGGCCGGGGTCGCCGGGGCGACCGTCCAGTCCGGGTGGCCGGGCATCCGCGGGGTCGTGGTGCCGTACAGCCAGTCCCGCAGGAAACCGGTCACGTTCCGGCCCCCGACTCGGGAGGCGACGGCGATGTAGTCCTCGGTCGACGCCGAGGAGTCGCGGTACCGCGCCAGGAAGGCCCGCTCGATCGCGCGGAACGCCTCCTCGCCGACCAGTTGCCGCAGGGCGTACAGGACGAGGACACCGCCGAGGTAGCGCTGGCCGTCGAAGAGGTTCGCCGCGCTCGGCGCGGCCACCGGGCCGGAGTCGCGCCGCCACTGGTCGCCGCGCGCGTAGGTGTCCTTCATCCGCGCCTCCAGCCCGGTCAGCCCCAGCGAGTCGGGCCAGCCGCGCCCGTAGCGGTACAGCAGCCCGTAGAAGTCGGCGTGGCCCTCGTTCAGCCACAGGTCGGCCCAGGTCGCGGGGGTGACGCTGTTGCCGAAGTAGGAGTGGACCAGCTCGTGCATCATGTGCGCGCCGATCCGCCGCTCCGGCTGGAGGAGGTAGCCCGGCTTGTAGACGGTCAGGGTCTGGGTCTCCAGGCCGGTGAAGTCGAAGGCGCCGGGGTCGTCGGAGTTGCACGGCAGCAGGCCGTACGTCTCGAAGGGGTACGCGCCGAGCCGCTCCTCGATCCACTCCACCTGGCCCGGGGTGAGGGCCAGCGCCGGTTCGAGCGCCTCGGCCCGCGCCACCGGCACGACGTCCCGCAGCCGCAGCCCGTGCGGGCCCCGCCGCTCCTTGACGACGTACTCCCCGACCGTGATCTGCACCAGCTCCGTGGCCATCGGGGAGCGGGAGCGGTACGTGTACGCCGTACGGCCGCCCGGCAGGCCCTCCGTGCGGACGAGGACGCCGCTCGCCACGCCCCGCAGACCGGCGGGGACGGTGAGCCGGAAGGAGAAGTCCGCCTTGTCGCCGGGGTGGTCGTTGCAGGGGAAGACGGTGTGGGCGGAGCGCGGCTGGCAGGCCACCGCGAAGCCGTCCGGCGTGGCGACCCAGCCGGTGTGCGGCAGCGCGCGGCGCGGGTCCGCCGTGTACTCCACCCGCACGGCGAGCCGGGCGCGGGCCGGCAGCGTCCGGGCGGGCGTGACGCGCAGCTTCTCGTCCGCCTGCTCGTGCGCCGCCCGGCGGCCGGCGACCCGGACGGAGCGGATGTCCAGGCCGAGGGCGTCCAGGGAGAACCGGGTCAGGGCCCGGGTGGTGCGCAGCGCCAGCGTCGCGGAGCCCTCGACGAGGCCGGTCGTGGCGTCGTGACGGAGGTCGAGGTGGTAGGCGAGGACGCGGTAGCCGTCGTTGCCGAGGGCCGGGAAGACGGGGTCGCCGAGGCTCTCCGGGCCCTCGGCACCGCCCGCGGGGCCCTCGCCGGCACGGCCCGTCGCCGCCGCACGGGCCGTGTCTCTCCCGGTCAGGGCCGCGGCGGTGCCGATCAGGGCGGCCGCGGGGGCCGTCACTCTGGTGCGATATCTCATGGTCCGCTTTCGCTCGGGCGGCCGGGGCTTCGGGCCGGCCGTCGTCGGGCCGGACGACGATCGGCCTCCTCGACCACAGGATCGGCCCAGGAGGTCGCCCCGGCAGCCGGAGGACCGCGGCACGGATGTGAGCCGACCCCTGTCGAGACGGACCCGGTCACGAGATATCTTGATGTCGAGCAATGTTGCAGACGTGGAGCGGAGCACCCGGTGACTGACTCGACCATCATCTACACACACACTGACGAGGCCCCGGCCCTGGCGACGTATTCCTTCCTGCCGGTGGTCCAGGCGTACGCCTCGCAGGCCGGTGTCGCCGTGGAGACCCGGGACATCTCGCTGGCCGGGCGGATCATCGCCGTGTTCCCGGAGTACCTCACCGAGGACCAGCGCATCCCGGACGCGCTGGCGGAGCTGGGCGAGCTCGCCAAGACGCCCGAGGCCAACATCATCAAGCTGCCGAACATCTCGGCGTCGATCCCGCAGCTGAAGGCCGCGGTCGCCGAGCTGCGCGAGCAGGGCTACGCGCTGCCGGACTACCCGGACGAGCCGAAGACCGACGAGGAGCGCGAGATCCGCGCCCGCTACGACAAGGTCAAGGGCTCCGCCGTCAACCCGGTCCTGCGCGAGGGCAACTCCGACCGCCGCGCCCCCGCGTCGGTCAAGAACTACGCCAAGACCCACCCGCACCGCATGGGCGCCTGGTCCTCGGACTCCAAGACCGAGGTCGCGACCATGGGCGAGAACGACTTCCGCTCCACCGAGAAGTCCGCCGTGATCTCCGAGGCGGGCTCGCTGCGGATCGAGCTGGTCGGCGAGGACGGCTCCACCACGGTGCTGCGCGAGTCGGTGCCGGTCCTCGCGGGCGAGGTCGTCGACGCCTCCGTGATGCGCGTCGCCGCGCTGCGCGAGTTCCTGGCCGCCCAGGTCGCCCGGGCCAAGGCCGAGGGCGTGCTGTTCTCCGTGCACCTGAAGGCCACGATGATGAAGGTCTCCGACCCGATCGTCTTCGGCCACGTGGTGCGCGCGTTCTTCCCGAAGACCTTCGAGCAGTACGGCGCGACGCTGGCCGCGGCCGGTCTCTCCCCCAACGACGGTCTCGGCGGCATCCTCAAGGGCCTGGAGTCCCTGCCCGAGGGCGACGCGATCAAGGCCTCCTTCGACGCCGAGCTCGCCGAGGGCCCGGCCCTGGCGATGGTCGACTCCGACAAGGGCATCACCAACCTGCACGTGCCGTCCGACGTCATCGTCGACGCCTCGATGCCGGCCATGATCCGCACCTCCGGCCACATGTGGGGCCCGGACGGCCAGGAGGCGGACACCCTCGCGGTGCTGCCGGACTCGTCCTACTCCGGCGTCTACCAGGCCGTCGTCGAGGACTGCAAGGCCAACGGCGCCTACGACCCGTCGACGATGGGCTCCGTGCCGAACGTCGGCCTCATGGCGCAGAAGGCCGAGGAGTACGGCTCCCACGACAAGACCTTCGAGATTTCGGCCGCGGGCACCGTCCGCCTGGTCGACCAGGCCGGCAACGTCGTCATCGAGCAGCCGGTCTCCGAGGGCGACATCTTCCGCGCCTGCCAGACCAAGGACGACCCGATCCGCGACTGGGTCAAGCTGGCCGTCACCCGCGCCCGCGCCACCGGCGACCCGGCGGTCTTCTGGCTGGACGCCACCCGCGCCCACGACGCCAACCTGATCGCCAAGGTCGAGGCCTACCTGCCGGAGCACGACACCGAGGGCCTGGACATCCGCATCCTCGCCCCCGTCGAGGCGACCAAGCTGTCCGTGGAGCGCATCCGCCGCGGCGAGAACACCATCTCCGTCACCGGCAACGTGCTGCGCGACTACCTGACCGACCTCTTCCCGATCCTGGAGCTGGGCACCAGCGCCAAGATGCTGTCGGTCGTCCCGCTGATGGCGGGCGGCGGCCTGTTCGAGACGGGCGCCGGCGGCTCCGCGCCGAAGCACGTCCAGCAGCTGGTCAAGGAGAACTACCTGCGCTGGGACTCCCTCGGTGAGTTCTTCGCGCTCGTGCCCTCCTTCGAGCAGTACGCCACGGCCACCGGCAACACCCGCGCCCAGGTCCTCGCCGACACCCTCGACCGCGCCACGGCGACCTTCCTCGACGAGGACAAGTCCCCGACCCGTCGCGTCGGCGGCATCGACAACCGCGGCAGCCACTTCTACCTGTCCCTGTACTGGGCGCAGGAGCTGGCGCGGCAGACCGACGACGCGGACCTGGCGAAGGCCTTCGCCCCGCTCGCGGAGGCGCTCACCGCGAACGAGCAGAAGATCGTCGACGAGCTGATCGCCGCCCAGGGCAAGCCGGCCGACATCGGCGGCTACTACCAGCCCGACCCGGCCAAGGCCGCCGAGGTCATGCGTCCGTCGGCCACCTGGAACGAGACGCTCGCGTCCCTGAGCTGACGCCTCGGTGACGGGCCCGCGGCCCGTCGTCCGCTCCGCCCCGGCCGGGATTCCCGCGTCCGGGGCGGAGGTGCGTCAGGCGCCGGGCCGACGGCCGCCGCGCCGGGCCGACGGCTGCCGCGGCGAGGCGACGGCGGGCCGCGCGGCGCTCGTCCGGGTCACTTCCGGGGGGAGCAGGGGTCGCAGCAGGAGGGGGCGGGCTCGACGCAGACGGTGACGGTGTCGGTGTCGTCGGTGGGGCCGGGGTCCCTCTCGTTGCCGACGGCGGTGGCGGTGTTGGTGACGCGGCCGGCCCGGGTGGCCTTGCCCCGCAGCACCAGGGTGGCGGTGGCGCCGTCGGCGAGGTCGCCCACGGCCCACCGTCCGGTGGCCGCGTCGTAGCTGCCGGCCGTGCCGTCGGCGGAGAGGAAGGCGAGGCCGTCCGGGAGCCGGTCGGTGACGGTGACGCCGGTGGCACCGTTCGGGCCGGTGTTGCGGACGGTGACGCGGTAGGTCACCGTCTGGCCGACGGTGACGGTGGTCGCGTCGGCGGCCTTCGTCACGCCCAGGTCGGCGGCCGGCCTGACCTGGGTGAGCTCCTCGTCGGAGGTGGCCGTCAACGGCTGCGGCCGGTCACCGAGCCGGTTCTCGTAGGAGGCGGTGGCCGTGTTGCTGAGCTGCTTGCCGCCGCTGGCCCGGTCGATGACGACCCGGTACTCCACGGTGGTGCCGGCGGCCAGGGCTTCGGTGTTGGGCAGGCTCCCCCCTGCCACGCCGGAGGCGCCGTCGCCGAGGTGGAAGACGACCGCGTTCGCCCCGGCGTCGTAGTACGCCTGGTCGTCGCCCCGGTCGTCGGTCTTCGCCCCGGCGTTCGGGCCGTCGACGATGCGCAGGGAACCGGGCACGTACGTCGTGCCCGCCGGGACGACGTCGGTCAGGACGAGGTTCTCGGCCCCGCCACCGCCCTCGTTCCTGGCGGTGACGCGGTAGGTGACGACATCGCCCACCTCCAGCGGCCCCGTCGGGATCGCGGCCTTGTCGAGCACCACGTGGGGAGCGGTGCCGAAGAAGATGCCGTCCAGGAAGTTGCCGATGCCGCGGTTGCCGCCGGCGGAGGAGATGGAACGGAAGGCGAAGCGCGTCAGCGTCTGCCCGGCCGGCACGGTGTAGGTGCCCGTGTAGAAGCCCCAGGCGGTGTTGCCGTCGGTGAAGCGCCGCTGCTCCGCCGTGGAGCCGGGCGCGCCGATGTCCAGGGCCATGGTGTCCTCGCCCTGACGGCCCCGGTGGTACAGGCGCCAGTACAGCGTCGTGCCCGGCGTGGTCGGCAGGTCCTGGTAGAGCGTGGAGACCTGGTTGGCGTTGAGCTCGGCGAACTGGGCGCCCTCGGCGGCCGGCACCCCGCCGAAGCCCGACCGCCACAGCTCGATCCGGTGGTCGGAGGCGGTGGTGAGCCAGCCCGGGACCCGCTTGGACGCCTGCGTCTGTGACGCGTCCGGCAGGATCTCGTAGTCGGTCACGGCGGGCTCTTCGAAACTGCCGTTGACCAGGGCGACCCTGAGCGGAACAGCGGAAGGTGTGGCCATGGTTCTTCCCCTCGCGTCGTGACTGCTGGAACGCCCCGCCGGCCGGCCTGATGTCCTGAGTGCCGTGGCGAGCCGAGACAGCCCGTAGCGCATCGCAATCGGACGAACACGTAAAGTGACCACCGATGCGGATCGGCCAACCTCCTGCGGCAGGTTTACGGAAGCCACCCCCCGACCGCGCCCGCGTCACACCGGCACCCCTGCCGGAACGGCATCCGCTCCCGCCCCACACACCCCGGGACCCTCTTCCGCCTCCGCCGTCACGGCCGAAAGCCCCCCTCGCCTTCCGCGCGCCCACCCTTCCCCAAGGTGATGCGCCGGCGCCCGTGTTGACGCTCGACGGCACACCGTCACCAGGCGGAACGGCGGTTTCAGCAGTGCGGGGCACTCGCCGGGGAGAGGTCCCGTACGTGCCCTCATGCGGCATTCGGGTGAATGAGTCGAGGGATGTGGGGCTTTCACCGGTGCGTGCCCGTCCCCACTTGCATGCTGGCCGCATCGAATGCCCCGGAGGGCGCTTCCCACCGTGCAGGACGGAGCGGCCCGCCCGGGACGTTGTCGGCAACGGAGAGGGCTGGAGCATGTACGAAGCTGGAAACCGTCCGGCGGCCCGCGGCGGGCGTGCCGCCGTGCCGGTGCCGCGGAGGCGGCGGGGGGTACGGGGAGTACGGGGAGTACGGGGAGTACGGGGAGCGTACGGTCTGGGGGTGCTCGTCGCGGCGACGCTGCTGGCGTCGTCGCTGCCGGGGAGCGCCGCCGCGGCGCCCCAGGCCCCGGCGGCGCAGGCTGCGGCGGCGGTGGACACGCAGTGTGTCCAGGCGGGCAACGCGACGCTCAGCCCCCGGTTCTACTGGCGCAACGTGCTGGGGGCCCGGCTGGGTGAGGGCACGATCCACGAATCGTCGTCACCGAACCCGTTCGGCGGGCGGATCGCGCCGGGATCGACGTTCACGTTCAGGTGGCGTCCGGAGACCACGCGCAACCCCGTGGGATCGCAATACCACATCCACCGGGTCAATCTGGCATCGGTCATGGCGGTGGCCGACGTGGAGTCGGTGGCCGGGCCGGGCAGCCTGAACGGAACGACCCTGAGCGCGCAGGAGAACCCACCGCAGAAGCTGGGGAACACCGAGGTGAGGTTCCGGATCAGGCCGGGGACGGAAGGGCGCACGGCCACGTTGTCATCGGCCGACCACAGCCTGACGACGAAGTGGCTGTTCGCCAGCATCAACAACATCTGGGAGAACACCGGGAGCATCTCCTTCGTCGTCCGCAGCCGCGCCGACCTCGGCTGCGAGACCTCTCAGGTTCCCGGGTAGCGGCACCTCGTGCCGGGGCGGGGCCGGGGCGGCTCGCCCCGGCGCGGACGCGACGCGTCGGTGCCCCCGCGTCCGGGGGACCGGCAGGACGCCGGCGGAGCGGCGGCTCAGGCGCGCAGCCACTCCGTGACGACCACCTCTCCGCCGGTGCGCAGGCGCAGCGCGAAGGGACCGGCGGGCGGGGCGTCGCCGGCGAAGCGGCCCATGTCGTCGGCGGTGAGGGCCGCGCCGGAGCGGGGCCCGTCGAGGACCTCGATGGAGGCGGGCTGGGGCGGCAGCAGCTGGCCCATCAGTCCGTGCGTGGTCACCTCGACGTCGACGGTCAGGCCGCCGGAGTGGAAGGTGAGCATCCGCGGCACGTCGACCGCGCCCCGGACCGGGATGGCGTCGACCAGCGAGTCGAAGGTGAGCTCGGCGATCCTGGCGTCGAGGTCGTGCAGCGCGTAGGCCTCGACGGCGAGCTGCCGCAGCTCGGCCGGGACCGGGTCGAGGATGGCCGCGGCCTCGCGCAGCTCCTCCTCCAGACCGCCGTGGTCGAACTCCTCGTCGTCGAAGGCGGCGGCGTCGGCCGCGCCGCCGGCGCCGTCCATGCCGTCGGGGCCGCCGTCCGTGTCGCCCATGTCGCCCATGCCGTCCATGCCGTCCATGCGTTCCGTGCCGTCCATACCGTTCACAGTGCTCCCCGTGCGTCGAGTCGGGCGCGCAGGCGGCGCAGACAGCGCTGGCGCATCGGTCCGATGCTGCCCACCGCGATGCCCAGTGCGGCCGACACCTCCTGGTAGCTGGGCGGCGGCGAGGAGATCAGCACCCGCAGCAATTGCCGGCAGCGCTCTCCGAGCGCCTCGAACTCCTGCCAGAGGCGGCGGACGCGCTCGCTCTGCGCGGCCGCCTCCTCCGAGTCCAGCACCGACTGCTCCGGCGTGCGGTCCTCGCTGACGCGGTCGAGCAGCTGAGGGTCGTCCGTCGGGGTCATCCGGCGCAGGCTTCTGATCACTTTCAGGCACTCGTTGCGCGCGGTGCTCGCCAGCCAGGAACCCGCCTTGTCCGGCTCACGGATGCGGCCCAGGTGCTGGGCGAAGCGGAACCAGGCGGTCTGGTACACCTCGTGGCCGTCGGCCTCGGAGAGCCGGTGCGCGCGCACGACGGACCACACCAGCGGGCTCAGCCCCTCCACCAGCGCCTTCCAGGCCGCCGTGTCACCGTCGACGGCGGCCTGGACGAGTGCGCCGACTTCGTTACGGTCCACGGTCCCACCCCTCGTGTACGGCCTGTCATCGTACGCCGTGGCGGGTGCGGCGTCGGACCTCATGCCGGCCTCACACCGAGGGAGCGAGCTGTGCGACCGGTGCGGGACGCCAGGTCGGCGGGCGCAGCACCGGTACGTGGGAGCCGCGCACCTCGGCGAAGTCGGTCGGGGTGGCCAGCAGTTGACGCGCGGCCGCGCGCGGGTCGGTCTCGCCGTGCGCCGTCATGTGCGCCGCCACCAGCCCCGCCACGACGGGCGTCGCGAACGACGTGCCGCTCCAGGAGGCGAGCCCTTCGAACATCACCTGGTCGGGCTTGCCCGAGCCGGCCGCCCGCTCCTCGCTGAGCACACCGGTGTGGCGCGGCGACCGGCAGGGGCAGGGGTAGGTGAAGCCGTAACGGCAGTCGTCGTACGTGGAGTGCTGGTAGACGTACGGGACGGGGCTGTCGAAGCCCGTGAGGGCGCTGACGAGGCGCTCGCCGGGGGCGAAGACCCGCACCCAGGGGCCGTGGTTGCTGAAGCAGGCGCCGAACTCGCCGTCGCCGCGCAGCGCGCCGACCGAGACGACCGCGTCGGCGTAGTCGGGCTGGGCCGCGTAGGCGGCGGGCCAGAACGGGGTGGCGCTGGCGTTGTTGCCGGCGGCCGCGACCAGCAGGGTGGGCCGGGTGCGCAGTTCCTCCATGAAGGCGGCGACGCCGAGCAGGCCGTCGACGCGGCCGTTGGACGTGCCGGCGGACAGGCTGATGATGTCGGGCCAGCCGCCCTGCTCGACGGCTTCGAAGAGCTTGTCGCCGAAGTCGTCCTCGAGGACGGCGCCCGCGTCGTTGAGGGTGCCCCGCACGGTGACGTCGGTGTCCGGGGCGACGGCGGCGACCAGTCCGGCGATGAAGGTGCCGTGGCCGACGTACTGCTGGAGGACGCCGTGCTCGTCCGTCTCCTTGACCTGCGCGTCGCCGTCGGTGTGGGCGAGCGGGGGGTAGGAGCGGTAGTCGTGCATCAGGCCGGTGTCGATGACGAGGACGCCCACCGCGCCGGCGGGGTCGTGGGCGGTCTGCGCCGCGGCCGGGTTGGGCGGCTCGGTGGTGGGGACCGGCTCGTCGCCGGGGCAGGCGTTGACGGCGATGGACACCACGTGGTTGCGGCTGACGAGCCGGCGGCCCGCCCGGTTCTCGGCGCCGCGCAGGGCGCGCAGGGCCCCGGCGACGGCGCGGTCGGTCCCGGGCGCGCCCTCGCCGGGGTCGGCGACGCGGATGCGGGTGATGCCCGAGCGGTTGGCCTGCGGGCCGGTCCGGCGGACGTGGTCGGGCACGAGGTCGGGCGCCTCGGTGAAGTGGGCGCGGACGGTGTCCTCGACGACCTGGGCCTCCTCGCCGTCGCGGGCGAGGACGACGCCCTTCTCGTAGATGAACTCGGCGGAGTCGTCGGGTCCCATCGCCAAGGGGACGTCCGGCAGGGCGCGCTGGATCTGGCCGAACTGCTCGTGGAATCGCTGTGGTGCCATGGCGTGTCCTCCCCTGAGACCGATGGTCGTCAGTCAGAGCCGCGGGGCCGTCGTCTGATACAGGTGGTGCGACGACAGGGAGGGGTGGTGCGGTTGCGATCGCACGCCCCAGCGCACGCTCCCCGGCGCGTCGATCCGGTCGATGTGCCTTCCGCTTGGCACGGCCTGATACGCCGCCGACCCTGTGGGACGGACAACCCGGGCCACTACCATCCATGGAGTGACAGCGGGAAACGACACGGTTCTCGAACTGCTGCCGATGGTGTTCGCCGCCCCCAACGACGCGCTGGCGCGGGCGGAGGGCGTGCTCGACACCGATCCGACGCCGTTGCGCGCCTCCGTCGCCCATCAGGTGATCGGTATCTGGCAGCGGGACTGGGGCGACATGCGGCTCGCCCTGGACCACCTGCGGCGCGCCCGCGCCCTGGCCGCCCGCGCGGACTCCGCCGAACGCGAGGCGGACGTCCTGGCCACCCTCGGGGTGGCGCTGGTGCACGCCGGCCGCACCCGGCAGGGGCTCGCCGCGTTCGAGCGGGGCGTCGGACGCGGCACGGGCCACACACGCGCGCGCGTGCTGTACCGGCGGGCCTACTCCTGGTGGGTGCTGGGCCACCACCGCGAGGCGCTGGAGGACGTACGCCGGGCCGTGCCCGTGCTGCGGCAGGCGGACGACGTCATCTGGACCGCGCGTGCCCTCACCCTGCGCGCCACCGTCCATCTCGCGCTCGGGGCGATCAAGCAGGCCGACGCGGACTTCACGGCGGCCGAGGCGCTGTGGGACACCACCGGGCAGGAGCACGACAAGGCGGACGCGGTGGAGAGCCGGGGCCTGGCCGCGTTCCGTTCCGGGGACGTCCCGGCGGCGCTGCGGCTGCTGGACGAGGCCGAGGAGCGGTACGCCAAGCTCGGCACCCCCACCTTCATGCTCAACATCCGGCGCTGCGAGGTCCTGATGGCGGCCGGTCTCGCGCCCGAGGCGCTGGCCGAGGCGGACGCCGCGATCGCGGTCCTGGACGGCATCGGCGGACAGTCCACGCGCAAGGCGGAGCTGCTGCTGGCGGCGGCACGGGCCGCGCGGCTGGCGGGCGATCCGGGGACCGCGACCGCGCGGGCGGCGCTGGCCGTACGGCTCTTCGCCGGGCAGCGGCGCACCTGGTGGGAGGCGCACGCCCAGCTGGTGCTGATCGAGGCGCGGGTCGCCACCGGACGCGGGTCGGGACGGCTGGTGGCGGACGCGGTCCGGGTGGCGGAGCGGCTGTCGGGGTTCGGGGCGCCCGCGGCGCCGGAGGCGTGGCTGCTGGCGGGCCGGATCGCGCTGGACCTGGACTGGACGGCGGACGCCGAACGGTATCTGGCGGTCGCCGCGCGCAGCCGGCGCAGCGGGCCGCCGCTGGCCCGGATGACGGGCTGGGCGGCGCAGGCGCTGTGGGCGCGGGCGACCGGGTCGCAGCGGGGCGTCCTGGAGGCGTGCCGGCGCGGACTGGACGTGCTGGACGACCACCGTACGACGCTGGGCGCCTCGGAGCTGCGCGCCCGGGCGACGGCGCAGGGCGCCGAACTCGCCGCGCTGGCCCAGCAGGTGAGCCTGGAGCGGGGCGGGCCGCGGCAGCTGCTGGTGTGGAGCGAGCGGTGGCGGGCCACGGTGCTGTCGGCGCCGCCCACCCGGCCGCCCGCCGACCCCGCGCTGCTCAGCGGCCTGACGGCGTTCCGGGAGATCGCCGCGCGCGCGGAGAGCGCGCGGATGGACGGCCGCCCGGTGCCGGCCCTGGAGCGGGAGCAGCGGCGCCTGGAGCGGGAGGTCCGCTCCCGCACCCTGCACATCCGCGGGGACGCGCCCGGCGACGGCCACCGTTTCGACGCCGGCCGGCTGCTGGAGCGGCTCGGGGACGGGCGGCTGGTCGAACTCGCCGTCCTGGACGGGCGGGTGCAGATCCTGCTGTGCGGGGACGGACGGGTACGGCGGTTCACGGGCGGGCCGCTCGCCGAGGCCGAGCGGGAGGCCGAGCACGTCCAGGCCGCGCTGCGGCGCCTCGCCCACCCCAGGGCGGAGGGCCGGCTGCCGGTGGTGGAGGCGATGGGGCGGCGGCTGGAGGAGCTGCTGCTCGGGGAGGCCGCGGGCCGGCTGGGGTCCGGTCCGGTGGTGGTGGTGCCGCCGGCGCGGCTGCACCGCGTCCCGTGGGCGCTGCTGCCGTCGCTGCGGGAGCGGGTGCTCAGCGTGTCGCCGTCGGCGAGCAGCTGGCTGCGCGCCCGGGAGACCGAGCCGCCGCCGGGCGGCCGGCACGTCCTGGTGCGCGGTCCGGGCCTGGCGACCGGCGGGGCGGAGGTGCCGGAGGTCGCCGGGCGGTACGGCAGGCCCACGGTGCTGGAGCAGGCGGACGCGCGCGTGCCGCGCGTCCTGGAGGAACTGGACGGCGCGGCGCTCGCCCACCTCGCGGCGCACGGCACCTTCCGCGCCGACAGCCCCCTGTTCTCGTCGCTGCGGATGGCCGACGGCCCGCTGATCGTCCACGACTTCGAACGCCTCGCCCGCAGCCCGTACCGCATCATCCTCTCCAGCTGCGACACCGCCCGCATGGCCTCGGTCGGCGCCGACGAACTCCTCGGCCTGGTCACGGCGTTGCTGCCGCTGGGCACGGCGGGGGTGGTGGCGAGCAGCGCGCCGGTGAACGACGAGGCGGTGGTGGTGCTGATGCTGGCGCTGCACAAGGGGCTCAGCGGCGGCCTGTCGCTGGCGGAGGCGCTGCGCGACGCCCGCGCGGCGCTGCCGGGTGACGCGTCGCACCGGGCGACGGGGTGGGCGTTCACCGCGTTCGGAGCGGCGTGAGGTCCCCCGGCGGGAGCCGGCCCGCCGGTCAGGCCGGCTGCCTGCGCTCCGGTTCCACCAGCCACGGCAGCGCCCGCCGGTCGCTCGCGCCGAGGCGGGTGTAGGCGCTGTAGAGGTGGTTGCCGACGGTGCGGACGGAGAGGGTGAGGCGCTCCGCGATCTGCCGGTTGCTCAGACCGGCCGCCGCCAGCGTGACGATCTGCCGCTGGCGGGTGGTGAGTTCCCCGAGGACGAGGCCGGACAGGGCCGGGGTGCGGGCGCCCTGGCAGCGGCGGGCCAGGGCGACGGCACGGGTGCGGGCGGTGCGGGCCGCGCTCGGGTCGCGATGGGCGCCCACGGCCTGCGCGTACGCCTCCGCGGCGAACAGCAGGAAGCCGCGTTCCTCCAGTTCCCGGGCGACCTCGTCGAGGGCGGGTCCGTCGGAGCGGGCGAGCGCGTCGGCGTGGCGCGCGAGAACACCGCCGGCCGGGAGGAGCGGCAGGGCGCGCTCGGGAGCGCCGAGGCGTACGGCGTCGTAGACGGCGTAGGGATCGCCTGCGGGGCTCGTGAGGCGGCGGCCGTGACCGGTGTCGGGGCGGTACGGGGCGTCCGGGCTGTGCGGGGCGTCCGAGCCGGACGGGACACCGGGGCACACGGCGTCGACACCGCGCGGGACGTCGGGACCGGACGGGACACCGGGGCGCGAGGCGACGGCACCGGCACCGCACGCGCCATCGGGACCGTGCGGGACACCGGGGCGCGAGTCGCCGTCGCCATGCGCGCCGTCGAGACCGGACGGAACGCCGGAGCCGTACGGGGCGCCGGAGCCGTACGGGGCGCCGGAGCCGTACGGGGCGCCGGAGCCGTACGGGATGCCGGAGCCGTACGGGGCGCCGGAGCCGTACGGGATGCCGGGGCCGTACGGGATGCCGGGGCCGGTCTCCTCGCCCGACTGGAGGGCGGTCAGGGCGAGTTGGCGGCGGCATTCGTCGTGGTCGGGGGCGGCGGCCAAGCCCTCCCCCGCCCAGGCGGCGGCCTCGCGCAGTTCGCCGCGCAGCCGGGCGAACCGCGCGCGGACGGCGGCGTACGGCGGCGGGACCGGCTCGCCCTCCGCCACCAGCCACTCCCCCACCGGCGTGGGCGTCGTGCGGACGTCCAGCCGGGCGATACGGCGCGTCAGGCCGGCGGCCTCCGCGTCGAGGGCCGGGCCGAGTGGCCCCCGCGCGGCGGACAGGCGGCGGGCCCGCAGCCGGCCGGCGGCGGCGCGGAGCACGGGGCCGTGCAGGGGGTGGGCGAGGCGGACGGCCGTGTCGTCGTCGGCGTGGACCAGGCCGTCGGACTCCAGACGTTCGAGGACGTGCAGATCGAGGTCGTCGACGCGGACCGGCAGCGGCTCGGCGAAGGCGAGGCGGTCGAGCGTCTCCCGTTCGCCGGGGCAGGCACGGGTCAGGACGGGCGCGGCGCGTTCGCGCAGGACGGGGGTGAGGGGGAGCCGGCCGCGCCACCTCCCCTCGCCGTCCGGGGACCGGGTCAGCAGGTCCTGTTCGCGCAGTGCGTCCAGCAGATCGCGCAGCAGGCGCAGGTCGCCCCCGGACAGGTGGTGCAGGCGGTTGACGGTGAGGGGCTCCAGGGGGACGCCGGCGGCCTCGGCCAGCAGCGTGGCGGTCTCCTCGCGGAGCAGCGGCTCCAGGGCGAGGCGGGGCAGGAGTTCGCCCGTCCGCAGCCGGGTCACGGCGCCGGGCGCGGGGGCGCCGTCCGTGACGAGGACCAGCAGGCGGGTGCGGCCCTGGACGGCCAGTTGGTGGACGAGGGCGGCGGAGGAGTCGTCGAGGAGGTGGGCGTCGTCGACCAGCAGCAGCCGTACGCCGGACAGGAGCCGGACGGCCCGGTGCAGGGTGACGCCCTCGGGCAGGAGATGGGCGAAGGCGGCGAAGGCGGTGCCCCGTGTCCCGGGGGTGCCGGCCACGCGTACGCAGTCCGTGCCCCGGACCGCCTCGGCGGCCAGCCGGGTGCGGCCGCGGCCGGCCGGCCCGGTCACCACGATGCCGGGCCGGCCGGCCGCCGACGCACGCCGGACCAGCTCCAGTTCCTCCTCCCGGCCGGTGAACGCCCACGGCGCCGACGGCGACACCGGCGCGAGCGGCGGCGGAGCGGGCGAGGCGGCCGGCGGCCGGACCGGCCCGCGGCGCGGCGGGAGGAGCGTCGGGGGGACCGGCACGAGGTCCGGCGAGGAGTGCGGCCGGGGGGTGCGGGCGGCGCGTACGGAAGTCGTCACATCCACAGGAGTCCGCATACTCATTCCTGATACAGGGCGACTTGAGTAGGCCCCGACTCAGGCCCCCGGACGGGGCTCCGGGGCACCCTGGAACCCATGACCGCCCGTTACTGCTCGCTCGTGCAGCAGCCGGCCCCCGCGTTCGCCCCGGGGCTGGCCGCCGAGCGGGTCGGTGCGCTCATGGGCCAACGCCGGATGTGGGTCAACGGCACCGTGCTGCACTACTACTTCTTCGACGGCGACGCCGACGCGTCCGTGATCCCGGTCCCCGGTGCCGCCGGCACCCGCCGGGTGTCGTGGGTCGGCGGCCACGGACAGCGGGACGTGGTGCGCGACTGTTTCCGCGAGTGGCGGGACCTCGGCATCGGCATCGGGTTCACCGAGGTCTTCGACCGCTCGGAGGCCGAACTGCGCATAGGCTTCCAGCAGGGCGACGGCTCCTGGTCGGCCGTGGGCCGGGACGCGCTGCTGCCGGGCCTGCACGAGCGCACCATGAACTTCGGGTGGGACCTGACCGCACCCGGGGAGCGCGCGACGGCGCTGCACGAGATCGGGCACGCGCTCGGCATGCAGCACGAGCACCAGAGCCCGTTCGCCGGCATCCACTGGGACGACGAGGCCGTGTACGCCGATCTGGCGGGCCCGCCCAACTTCTGGAGCCGGGACCGCACCTTCTTCAACATCCTGCGCAAGCTGGACCCCGCCGAGGTCAACGGCTCGGTGTGGGACCCGCAGTCGGTCATGGAGTACCCGTTCGCGGCGGGGCTGATCCTGGAGCCCGAGCAGTTCCGCGGGGGCGTGCACACCCCCGGCGGACTGTCCGCCCTGGACAAGGAGTTCGCGCTCCGCTGGTACCCGCCCCTGGACACACCCCGGCCACCCGCGCTGACGCCGTTCCGTTCGGTGGCGTTGTCGCTGGGACCGGGCGAGCAGGCCGACTTCACCGTCGAACCGCCGGAGACCCGCGAGTACGCCGTGGGCACCTTCGGCGCGAGCGACTCCGTCGTCGTGGTCTTCGAGGAACGCGACGGCGAGCCCCGCTTCCTCGCGGGCCGGGACGACGGCGGCACCGAGCACAACGCCACCATCAGGGCCCGCCTCGTCAGGGGCCGCCGCTACTTCGTCCGCGTACGCCTGTACTCCGGCTGGGGGTCGGGCGAGACGGCCGTCATGTGCTGGTGACACCACGGCCCACGGCCACGCGGGCACACCGACCAGTCCGGCGGCGGGGGATGGGCCGGACGACGTCGCCTTCGGGGGAGGGAGACGTCGTCCGGCCCGCATGTCCGCGGCGGGTCCGGCGCGGTCCCCGTACTAGACGATGGTGCCGACGTCCTGGGTGACGATGGCGTCCATCGCCCGTTCGGCCACGGCGGCGATGGTCATCGACGGGTTGCACGCGCCGGTGGTGCCCGGGATCAGGGCGCCGTCGAGGACGTACAGGCCGGGCTGGTCCTTCACGCGGCCTTCCAGGTCGCAGACGGTGCCCATCGCTGCGCCGCCGAGGGGGTGCCAGGTGCTGTTGACGAGGGAGTTGGTGTCGGTGAGGACACCGAGGCCGACGGCGACCGCCGACACCCGCCGGTGGATCTGCCGGTGGCTGGCGCTGTCGCCGCCCAGGGGCCAGTGCAGTGTCACGGAGTCGGTGAGGCAGTCGTAGCGGAACCGGCCGCGGTCGGCGCTCACCCCGAAGCCGACGAGCATCGTCGTCCTCGCGTCGATGCCGAGCGGGGGGAGCGAGGCCTGGATGATCGTGTTGGCGGTGGCCGGGTCGGACCAGTCCTTGCTGCCGTAGACGACGGGACCGCCCTGTTCGGCGCCGAAGTCCTCCTGGAGGTCGGTCCAGGCGTAGATCCGGTCGCCGTTCGTGCCCCAGCTCTCGCCGAGGCCGTCGGGCAGGTCGGGGATGGCGCCGGTGGCGCCGGCGCGGACGAGGAGCCGGCTGGTGTTGAGGCTGCCGGCCGCCATGACCAGGGCGCGGGTGGTGAGGATCTTCTGCTCGACCACGGTGCCCGCCTCGTCGGTCCGGTCGACGTGCACCTCCCAGCGGCCGTCCTGGGCGCGGGCGACGGAGGTGACGTTGTGGAGCGTGGCGACGGTGACGTTGCCCGTCGCCTCGGCCTGCCGGAGGTAGGTGACGTCGACCGAGTGCTTGCCGCCGTTGTTGACGCCGAGCGCGCAGTCCCCGTTCGTGTACGACGGTTTCATCTCGCCGCGCAGTTCGGCCAGGGCGTAGTCCCAGTCGATCGGCATGGGGATCTTCTCCAGGCCGTAGCCGGCCTCGCGGACGCGTTCGGCGAAGACCCGTGCCGCGTAGTACGTGGGTGTGGTGATCAGTTCGTCGGGTGCGGTGGCCGTGCGCAGCATCCGGGCGACGCGCGGGTAGTGGACGCGGTTCATGAGCTGGTAGTCGAGCTGTTCGGGCAGCCAGGTGGTGAACACCGCTTCCGACGGTTGCAGGGTCATGCCCTGGTAGACGAGGGATCCGCCGCCGACACCGGACGCGCAGACCGCCAGGACGTTCCGGCCGAGCACCGGTTCGAGCAGCCCGGCGTAGGGCGTGAAGTCCAGTGGGGTGCCCAGCAGTTGCGCGAGCGGGCGGACCGCTTCCGGGAGGGTGCCGTACCAGAGCATCCGCTTGTCCAGGCCGGACACGTGGGGGAAGGTCTCGGCGTTCGGTCCCGTCGGCCAGCGCCGGCCGCGTTCCAGGACGGTGACCGGGACACCCGCCTGGGCCAGCCGGAGCGCCGCGACGCCGCCGCCGAATCCCGAGCCGATGACGACGGCCCGGTGTTCTTCCCTCGTCAAGGTCACGCGGGCGGGCGCGGCGGCCGCGGCGGGGGCTTTGAGCAGGCTCGCCGCTCCGATCCCGGCGGCTCCGGCGAGGAAGGTGCGCCTGGTCGTGGTGGGGGGCATGGCGACTCCGGTGTGGGTGGGGGGAGAGCTGGGAGGCGGGGGAAGCCGGGGGCCGGAGGGGGCGGGGCGGCCGGCCGGAGGTGCGGGGAATAGTCAGGGACATGACATGCAAGGCCGCGCAGGGTCGGACCGCGTTCTTACTTACTGGTAAGTCACGTCGGGAGAGTAGAGGGCCCTGTCACTCAGTGACAAGATGTCTGCCCGTGCCGTTCGACGGCCCGGGCGGTGGGCGTCTCGCCCCGCACGCCGTGGCGGCACGCCCCCGAGGAGAGCGGTGTGCGGCCCCATCCGTGTGCCCCGCACCGAGCCCGCGCCGCGCGCCGTCCGCCTCCAGAGGCACGACGGCGCGCTGCCCGTCCTCGGTGAACTCCTCGTGCGGTCAGGGCCGGTCGGCCTGCGGCCGCGCGCCCGGGGCGGGGGTGGTCCGGGGGGAGTGGGTGGGCTGAGCGGAGGGGGTGGGCTGAGCGGAGGGGGTGGGCTGAGCGGAGGGGGTGGCGTGGGTGGCCCAGTCCAGGATCTGGACGGCGGCTCCGGCGGCCTCCAGGCCCTGGCAACGGGCGTGGTGGCGGCGGTTGATGGCGTCGAGGTCGAGGTGGCCGCCGAAAGCCGGGTGGGCGGCCAGGCGACGGGCGTAGGCCCACAGGGCGGGGTGGCCGGCGACGCGGTGCACGGCGGCCGCGTCCAGGTGATGGCGGTGCACGGTGTCCAGCTGGACCAGCGTCACCCACAACTCGACGTCGGCGGCGGTGATCCGGTCGCTGATCAGATACTGGTGCGCACCGAGCCCCCGCTCCAGCACGCCCAGCGTGTCGAGCAGCGTGTCGAGCGCGGCGGCGCGCTCCGCCTCGCCGGCCCCGGCCGCTCCGGCGTGCTGCGCCGCCTCCTCCACACCCCGCGCGCACATCCGTTCGACGGCGTCGATCTCCGACTCGCGGCCGCACGGGTACAGCGCGATACGTCCGCCGCCGAAGTGCCGGGCCAGGTCGCGGGCGATGTCGGGGCCGTAGGTGGAGACGATGCGTCCGGACCAGTCGTCGCTGAGGACCGGCGCGAGGGCGGGTCCGGTGTAGCGGTGGGCGCTTGCGTCGTAGAGCGGTCGCAGCGCGGAGTGGCCGCCGTCGGGACAGTCCGGTACGGCGGGCAGGAAGGTCACCGGACAGGCGCGGTCCAGGCCCAGCAGGCTGTGGGTGACGGCGATGCGCAGGCCGTCGGGGTCGGCCGGTGACAGGTGGAGGCGGTAGCGGCGCGGCACCGCGTAGTGGCCGCTGCGCGCGTCGCGGCCGATGCGCCCGCGGAAGGCGGGGACGGGGCGGGCGGAGGTGTGGGCGGGCGAGGGGGCGGCGGGGCGAGGGGACGCGTGGGCGGGGTCGGTGGTCAGCGGCGTGGAGGACATGGCTCTCCCCTGGGGCGGGCGCGCGGACGGACGCGCGGCGGATGCGACGGCTTGCGGGAGGGCGCGGCCCTGTCCGCGCGCGCCTCGGCGGGCGGTGCCCTGGGCACGGCCGGCCGGCTCGGCGCGGTGACGGGCCGGTTCAGCCCTGGAGGTCGATTGCGCTGCAGACGCGCAGCAGATCGATGTGACGGCGGGAGGTGAGAAGGGGCGACGACCATGCCGTGCGGCTCGCTCGGCTGGCGAACGGCTCAAGGCGCCCCATGTATCCCTACCTGTTCACTAGGATTCCCGCATCGAGTGTCGATCGGCCTCCGGTCTGCGTCAAGGGGGCGTCCACGGAGTGAAGGGGTCACTTCGGCGCTCCGCCGCTCGGACGCGCCGGGCGTGAGCCCGCCCACCGCCTCACCTCACCGGGCCGCGCTCGTCATCCGTCTACAGCCGTTGCCGCCTCTCTTCGCTCGGCGTCACGACGGTCAGCCGCTCCGACTGCCGCACAGTCAACTGCCTCGGAGCAGACTCCGGCTCGCAGCTCCGCCCATACCCGTTCGCCCCATGGGAGCGGATCGGTGCCCCAGTCCTCGGCCAGTTCCTTGACGCGCGCGAGACCGCGCCCGCTCTCGTCCTCGGCGCCAGGCCGCCGGGGCTCCGGGTGAGCCCTGGACCTGTCCACGACGCCGATGCGCACCCGCGCCGTATCCGGCCGCGTGACCGTGACACGAAGGGAACGGCTCCGTGCGTGCCGGACCGCGCTGGACACCAGCTCGGAGACGATGAGGGAGCTGTCAGCGGCAAGTTCGTCCAGCCCCCGGGCCGCCGGCGCGACGCGCACGAGGCGCCGGGCCGCGCCCGCGCTCTCGGGCTCGCGTGCGCTGTCCGTTCATGGAAGCGACTTGCCAGGGACGCCAACAGGGACACAACGTCCCACTTCGAGCACGCTGTTCACTGACGCCCAGGAACTCCGCCAATGGCCGCAGTCCCGGCGGCCGGTCGGGAAGCGCCCACAGGTCGCGCACGATGGCCACGGCCAACGTGTGGTGCTGCATCCACGCCGGTGCTGCCCGGCGCAGAGACTCCAAGGTCTTCACCGCTCCGGCCGCATCCCCGATATCGGTGTGGGCTCGGGCCACGTCCAGCAGCAGCCCTGTCCGCCAGGACGGCGGGGTGTCCTTTCATGATGGCGCGACGCACGGCCACGAAGCGTGGCCCGTCGTTCTCGCCCGAGGACGAGACCGCGGGCGGGTCGCCCAGAAGTGTGGTCAGCTCCGCGCCGAGACCGTTCGCCAGCGAGTGCAGCCCGGGAAGGCGTGCCGAGTGCTTTCGCCGCCGTTCGGGCCGGCGGATCACGTCGACGGACACGTGGGAGCGTTCGGCCAGCTCTTCTTGCGTCAGGGAGGCCAGGCGGCGCGAGCGGCGCAGGGTCCGTCCCAAGTCTTCGTCTGCCACGCCGCCACGGTACGCCGCCACGGCCATGGACACAGCGTCACCGGGGGGACGCCCGCGGAGGCGGTCACGTCGAGGCGTCCGCGTATCGAAGACCCGGTGTCACCGGCACGGCAAAAGGCCGCCTCCTCGTCCGAGAAGACGGCCTCCGACCCGCGTGAAGCTGGTCGGGACGACAGGATTTGAACCTGCGACCCCTTGACCCCCAGTCAAGTGCGCTACCAAGCTGCGCCACGTCCCGTCACGTCCGGCTCCGGGTGAACCGTGCGAACGCGCAGGTAAACACTACCGTAAGCGCACGGGACCGGGTACCGCGCGGCGTCTCGGGCCCGCGGCACGGCAGCCGCCGCGCACACGGTGCGGGCGGGGCCGGGAGGGACGGCCCGGGGGGAAGGCCGGCATCCGCCGCACCGGACGCCCGTCACCCGCCGGCCTCCCCCGTTCCCCCGGCCCCGTTCCCCCGGCCCGTTCTCCCGTCCCCCGCCCCCCAGGGCCCCCGTTCGCCCGGGCCCCATTCCCCCGTTCCCAGGTCGCCGCCCTGGAGACCGTTCCCCCTATGCGGCGGTCTCCGGCAGGGCGACGCCCAGCTTCCCGGCGCGCTCCGTCAGGTCGCGCCACACCTTGGGTGCCACCGGGATGCCCTTCTCCCCGCGTCCGGCGGCCACCGCGGCACTGCGCTCGCCGGGGTAGAACACGCCCTCCGCGCCGTCCGCCGCCGGCAGCCCCTTCAGGGTGCCCAGGGTGGAGTCGACGGCCTCGGTGAAGGCGTCCGCCCCGCCGAAGGCGGCCGGGTCGACGGCGATGAGCAGGGCGTTCTGGCGGTGCTTGCGTCCGGCCGGGTCGTCCGAGTGGAACGACGCGAAGATCGGCGCGCCGACCAGCACACTGGTCAGCAGCTCGAACGCCAGCGACATGCCGGAGCCTTTGGCCCCGCCCAGCGGCAGCGGCATGACCGCCTTCTCCGGGTCGGTGGTCGGGGTGCCGTCCTCGGTCGCGGCCGCGCCCTCGGGCAGCGGGGTGCCGCTCGCCTTCGCCTGCCGGATCTTGCCCAGGGCGATGGTGGCGGTGGCCATGTCGAGCAGGAGCGGCGCGTGCCGCTCGGCCGGTACGGCGACGGCGAGCGGGCTGGTGGCGACCGCCGCGCCCTTGACGCCGGTGTAGCCCATGTTGGGCATGCCGGCGACGAAGCCGATCCCGACGAGTCCCTGCTCGGCGATCTTGGACACGTAGTAGCCGATGGCGCCGGTGTGCACGGTGCGGCGTACGCCCACCGCGGCGACACCGTTCGTCCTGGCCCGGGTGACCGCCTCCTCGGCGGCGGCGGACAGGGCGACCGGTCCGGGGGCGCGGTCGGCGTCCAGGACGGCCGCGGCCGGGGTGGAGGACTCGACGGTGATGTCGGCGTCGGCGTTGGCGACGCCCTTCTCCAGCAGGTCCAGGTAGGCGGGGACCCGGGCGATACCGTGCGAGTCGACCCCGCGCAGCGCCGCCCAGACGAACACGTCGGCGGTGGTGCGGGCGTGCTCGGCGCTCAGGCCGCCCTTCTCGAGGAGGGCGGCGGAGAAGGTGCGCAGCTCCTCGGCGGGGACCAGGACCTTCTTGGGTGTGTCGGACATGGTGGCGGGTGCCTCCTGGTTCAGCGGGTGACGAGGACGTCGACGACGGCGGTGGTGCCCTCCGCCACGGCCTTGAGGGCGCGCTCCAGAGCGGGCGCCAGGGCCTCGGTCGTGTCGACGGTCTCGGTGTGCATCCCGAACGGCTCGGCGAACTGGGCCAGTCGGGGCAGCCGGTGCAGATCGGTGCCGAGCCACTCGCCGGTCTCGGCGGCCGCGCCCTCGGGGTAGAACCTGCGGTGGTTGAGGTTCATCGACTTGTAGACGCGGTTGTTGAACACCACGATCAGCACCGGCAGGTCGTACGCCTTGCTGGCGTCGTACGACTGGATGACCGGGTTGTAGGCGAAGGCTCCGTCGCCGACGGTGAAGACCACCGGGCGGTCGGGGGCGGCGAGCTTGACGCCGAGCGCGACCGCGATGCCCTGGCCGAGGCCGCCCTGCACGTAGAAGTACGAGTCGGGGGCGTCGGTGCGCAGGTGGCGCTTGACGATCCGGCTGTGGGTGATCGTCTCGTCGACGACGATGCCGTCCTTGCCGTCGAGCAGCCTGCGCAGCGTGGCGGCGACCAGCACCGGGTCGACGCCCTCGGCGTCCCCGGCCCGCTCCCCGGCCTTGGTCTCGGCCTGCGCGACGGCGGCCTGCTCGGCCGCGAACCGGGTCTCCTGCGCGGCGAGGCGCTCGGCGACGGCCGTCTCGTCCAGCTCCTTGGCGCGCTTGGTGAGCTGGCGCAGGGTGTTGGCGACGTTGCCCTCCAGGTACGTGTCCGCGAACAGGACCTGGTAGACGACGTGCGGGCGCTGCGGGACCTCGTCGATGACGACGATCTTCGCCCGGGAGGGCTTGCGGCTCGGCGGGTAGAACGGCACGCGGCAGTTGACCAGGAGGATCAGGTCCGCCGTGTCCATCCACGGGCCGATGTCGGTGCCGGCGTGCAGCCGGTGGGTGCGCGGGAAGTTGCCGCACACCGCCGAGTCGGGCTCGACGACCGGGATGTTCCAGGCCTCGGCGAAGGCCGTCAGGGCCTCGAAGCCGCCCGCCTCCCGGCCGGCCGTCTCCGTCACGATCACCGGGTTGCGGGCCTCCCGGATCATCTGCGCGACCGGGTCGACCTCCTCCGGCGAGCTGTGCGTGGAGCCCGGAGCGACGATCGGCTTGGCCTCGCGGCCGTCCCACTCCTCGAGGAGGATCTCCAGCGGGATGTTCAGGTACGCCGGGCCGGCCGGGGCGCGCCAGGACAGTTCCGCCGCCCGCGTGATCATGGTGGGCAGCGTGTGCACGCTGGCCGCCTCGTTCGACCACTTGGTGAACGGCTGGGCGATGCCGTGCGGACCGCCCACGATCGACAGGTTGCGGTACCACTGGCCGCCCGGGTCGTGGCCGGGGGCGTCGCCGTACGTGGTGGACTCCGAGGAGGTGACCACCATGGGCACGCCCGCGAGGAGCGCGCCGTGCACCGCCATCGACCCCTGGAGCAGGCCGGGGGCCGCGTGCAGCAGCACCCCCTGGGGGCGGCGCCTGACGAGTCCGTAGCCGGTGGCCATGCCGACGGCGACGGTCTCGTGGGTCAGGTCCAGGTACTGCGGGGCGGGCTCGCCGTCGCGGTGGCGGCGGGCCAGCGACTCCCACACCGGGGCCCACTCGGACCCCGATGAGCAGAAGATGTAGTCGGCGCCGACGGCGTTGAAGGCGGAGACGACGGCGTCACCGCCGTCGGCGCCTGGCGTGTTGTTGCTGTCCGTCATCTCTGGTGGTTCCTCAGCCCTCGATCGGCCAGTTCAGGACCTCGGAGATACCGCGGCCCATGATCCACTCCAGCTCCTCGGGCGTGAAGTCCCAGTGCTTGGTGAACTGCTCGATCGTGTCGGTGTACGTGATCCCGTGGCCCAGGAGCCGCGTGATGTCGGTGCCGTAGAAGCAGCGCTGCGGGCCCATCTTGTCGACCATCTCGCGCACGTACTTCTGGATGTTGTTGTTCGGGAACGGCTGCGTCGAGTAGCCCGGCAGCGCCGAGACCTTGACGTAGATGTTCGGGTGGGCGGCCAGGTCGGCGGTCTCCGACACCCAGTATCCGATCGCGTCGTCGACGCAGCGGGCCATGATGCCCATGTGGTCGATGATGATCTTCAGCTCGGGGTGCTTGGCGGCGATCTCGCCGAGCTCCTTCTTCCAGATCGGGGCGTGCACCATCGTCGGGATGCGCAGCTCCTCGGCGATCGGCCAGTACCAGTCGTTGGTGCCGTCGATCATCCAGTTGCGGTCGATCGGCCGGTGGAAGGTCAGGCGCGTGCCCTTGACGTGCGGGTTCTGCGCGAAGTCCTTCAGCATGGCCTTGCCCTCTTCGGGCTTGTTCTGCGGGATGCGGGCCATGATGCCGAACCGGTCGGGGTGCGCCTCGCAGGCCTCGAGGGCGTAGTCGATGCGGTCGCCCTCCCAGGACGGCGGGAGGATCAGCGCGCGGTTGACGCCGGCCTCGTCCATCAGCTCCAGGGCCTCCTCGTAGGAGAAGGGGTCCTCGCGGTGGCCGTTGAGCCGGATGCGCTCCCTGGCGCCCGGGACCCAGGGGCGGTCCGGGGTCTCTTCCTTCCAGATGTGGATCTGGGTGTCGACGACGAACATGTCCCGTACTTCTTTCTCTTGGTGGAGCTGGATACGTGGAGCTGGATCCGTGCAGCCGGTCGGTGGAGCCGAACGGTGGTGCCCGGTGGTGCTCGGTGGTGGGGCGTTGCGGAGGGAACGCTAGGCGGGTGGTGAGGCCTTGCGGAGCCCCTGGGAGCGCAAGCTGTTGTTGCGTGAAAGTGCGCTGCACGCAGGGCACTTTCAGGTTGCGGAAGCGTCCTTGAACACGGCGTCGACGATGTGCTCGGCGATCGCCATGGAGGCCGTCGCGGCCGGCGAGGGCGCGTTGCGCACGGCGGTGATACGGCCCACCTGGTGGATGCGGAAGTCGTCCACGAGGGTGCCGTCCCGGTCCAGTGCCTGGGCGCGCACGCCCGCACCGCCGCGTACCACGTCCTGCACGCCGACGCCGGGGACGTACAGCCTGGCGTCCTTCATGAAGGCCGCCATGGAGAAGGAGCCGCGGTACTCCTTGACGCCGGTGCGCCAGTGCTGGGCGGCCATCTTCCAGGCGCCGGGGTAGCGGGCGAGTCCGAGCAGGTCCCGCGGGGAGACCCTGGTCCGGGTGTAGCCCTCCCTGGCCAGGGCCAGGACGGCGTTGGGGCCGACCTCCACCGAGCCGTCCACGCGGGGCGTGAAGTGGACGCCCAGGAACGGGTAGCGCGGGTCGGGCACCGGGTAGATCAGGCCCCGTACCAGGGCCGTCCGGTCCGGCTTGAGCAGCATGTACTCGCCCCGGAACGGGATGATCTTCGGCTCCTGCTTGTCCTGTGCGAGGTGCGCGACGGTGTCGGAGTGCAGGCCGGCGCAGAGGATCAGCCGGTCCACGCGCACGCGCTGCTGTCCGGAGGCCACCTCGATGCCGCCCGGCACGTTGGTGATGCCGGTGACCGGGAAGCCGAGCCGCACCTCGCCGCCGGAGCCGGTGACGTCCTGGGCGAAGGCGCGGGCGATCGCCGGGTAGTCGGTGATCGCGGTGCGCGGCGAGTGCAGGGCGGCGATACCGCCGGCGTTGGGTTCGAGATCCCGGATCTCCTCCTTGGAGATCCTCCTCAGGTCGGGCACGTGGTTGTTCCGGGCCCGCTCGTACAGCGCGTCCATCCGGCCCAGCTCGTCCTCGCGGACCGCGACGACCAGCTTGCCGATCTCCTGGTACGGCAGCTGCCGGTCCTGGCAGTACTCGCGCAGCAGGGACACTCCGCGCACGCACAGGTCGGCCTTGAGGCTGCCGGGCGTGTAGTAGATGCCGGCGTGCACCACGCCCGAGTTGTGGCCGGTCTGGTGGAGCGAGACCTCCCGCTCCTTCTCGAAGACCACGACCCGGGTGCCGGGCCGGCTCAGGGCGATCTCGCGGGCCGTGGCCAGACCCACGATGCCGGCGCCGACGACGCCGATCGTCTCGTCAGCCATCGGCATCCTCCTCTCTCTTCTCGCTGCTCCCGATCGTCAGGCGCCGAAGTGGACGGCGACCGTCTTGACGCGCGTGGAGAAGCGCAGGACTTCCTCGCCCTGCTCCTTGTAGGCCGTGCCGGAGTCGCGGAACCCGCCGAAGGGCAGGTGGACGTCCCAGCCGGTGGTGGTGGTGTTGACGGCGACCTGACCGCACTCGGCCTCGTCGGCGAAGCGGTGGGCGGCGGTGAGGTCGCGGGTGAAGACGGCGGCGGCGAGTCCGAAGTCGGAGTCGTTGACGGCCTCGACGGCCGCGTCGAAGCCGTCCACCTCGCGCAGGGCGAGGACCGGCCCGAAGACCTCCTCGCGCCAGATCGCCGTCTCGGGGGTGACGCCGGCCAGCACGGTCGGCTGCACGAAGCAGCCGTGCGCCCGGTCGCCCTCGGTGTCCGCCCCGCCGCCGGTGAGCACGGTCGCGCCCTGCTCGACGGCCCTGGCCAGGTCGGCGAGGACGCTGTCGCGCTGCTTGGGGCTGGACAGCGGGCACAGGGTGGTCCGCGGGTCGCTGCCCGGGCCGACCTTCAGCGCCTCGACCTCGGCGACGAGGAGCCGGGTGAACTCCTCGTACACCGGCTGGTCGACGATGACGCGGCTGGTGGCGGTGCAGCGCTGCCCGGCCTGGCCGAAGGAGGCCGCGACGACGGCCTTGGCGGCGGCCGGCAGATCGGCGTCCCGCAGCACGACCGAGGCGTTCTTGCCGCCGAGCTCGCCCTGGAAGCGGACGTTGCGGTCGGCAAGGCGGCGGCGGATGCGGTTGCCGATCGCGTTGGAGCCGGTGAAGGTGATGCCGACGATCCGCGGGTCGTCCAGGAGCGCCTCCTCGATCTCGGCGGTGCGGCCGGTGACCACGTTGAGGACTCCGGCGGGCAGGCCGGCGTCGTGCAGGGCACGCGCGAAGTGCAGTCCGGACAGCGGTGTCTCGGTGGCCGGCTTGAACACGGCCGCGTTGCCGGCCGCGAGCAGCGGGGCGAGCTTGCGGGCCGGGGTGATCAGCGGGTCGTTCCACGGGCTGATCACCAGGATCACGCCGATCGGCTCGCGCTGGGTGTGGGTGCGGTGGTTCGGCCGTACGTCGTGCAGGAGGGTGCCGTAGCCCTGGCGGGCGAGGCCCGCGTAGTAGTCGAGGAAGTCGGCGGCCTTGAGGGTCTCGCCGGTGGCCTCGGCCAGGGTCTTGCCGTTCTCCGCGGTGACGTCGGCGGCGATCTCGCCGACCCGGTCGCGGATCAGCCGGGCCGCGTCGGTGAAGACGCGGGCCCGCTCGAAGGGGCTGGTGCGCTTCCAGACGGCGAAGCCGCGCTCGGCGTGGTCGAAGGCCCGGGTCACGTCCTTGGCCGTGAGGGCCGGGATGCGGGCGATCGGGGTGCGGACGTCGGCGGGGTCGAGGACGTCGATCCATTCGGCGGTCGCCACCCACTCCCCGCCGGAGAGGGTTTCCACGGTACGCATGTCGGGTCACTTCCTTCGTCGGCCGCGGTGCGGGGCCGTGCGGTCTGAGCTGGGGCCGGAAGTGACAACACACCATGTCGGGGCGGTGCCGCCAGCCCCGCGGCGGCAGTCATTGATTGCGCCGCGCGCGGGTGGGCGCAGGCGTGTTCCGTGCTGGAATCGGCAGGCCGGAGGCCTGCGAAGGGTCTCCGGGGAAGCTTCTGGTGAGGAGATACGGACATGTCCTACGCAGTCGTCGCCCACTACCGCTGCGCGCCCGAGGACGAGGCGAGCGTGCGCGCCGCGCTGCTGAAGGTGCGCGAGCACACCCGGGCGGAGCCGGCGAACGAGACGTACGAGGTGCACGCCGTCGAGGGGGAGCCGGGTGGCTTCCTGCTGTACGAGCGGTACGCCGACCGGGCCGGTTTCGAGGCGCACAAGGCGGCCGGCCACTTCGAGGAGCTGATCGTGGAGACGGTGTGGCCGCTGCTGACGGACCGGACGGTGACGTTCGCCGAGGTGCTGTGAGGCACGCCGCGGCCACGGCGGAAGGGCCGGGCGACTCCCCGGAGTCGCCCGGCCCTTCCCCGCTGCTCAGAACTCGTTGCCCCAGCAGTAGCGGGCGATGGTCTCCACGAGCACGATCTTCCTGCGCTGGTCCTCGGCGTCCAGCAGCGGCCGGCTCGCCACGTCGGCGAAGCCGCGGGAGGGGGAGACGGCGGCGTCCTCCAGGTCCTTGAACTCGCCGACCGCGTCGATACGGCTCATCACCGTGTCGATGTCCTCCAGCTCCGGCACGGTGGCGTCGACGACGCCCAGGCAGACGTCCCGGTCCTCCGGCAGCGCCCGGACCAGGTCGAGTTCGGCCGGGGTGCCCTGGTCGAACGGCAGGATCCAGCGGTCGGCGGCGACCTCGCCGTACAGCTTCTCGGCGCGGGCCCGGTCCACCTCCGCGGGGGCCGTCCAGCCGGGGGCGACGCCGATGCGGACGCCCTCGGGCCGCTCGTCCAGCCGGACCGCCAGCGCCTCGACGGCGAGGGCGTCCTGGAAGGACAGCGCGCCCGGGGCGGCCGGGTCGGTGGCCACCTGGCCGAGCAGCAGCGGGTTGTTGAGCTGGATGAGCCGTACGCCCCGGGAGACCAGCAGGGCGATCTCCGCCTGGACGATCTCCGCGAGGGCCTCGCCGAGTTCGCGGGCGGAGGCCACGCCGAGGCCGGGCCGGAAGGTGGTGGCCGCGAGGTAGGCCGGGGACGGCAGGGACGCCTTGGGGGCGATCACGGTCTGCTCGGCGAGCCGGGCGGCCCAGTCGGCGAGCAGCGGGCCGTTGGCCTTGGGCAGGGACTCGGCGACCCAGCGGACCATACCGTCGGCGTCCACCTCGTCCGTGCGGCGGAAGCCGGAGACGGAGTCGAGGACGGCGCTGCGGAAGTCCTCGCGCGGGTAGTCGCCGTCGGTGACGACGGTGGAGCGCAGCTTGCGCTGGAGGACGACCGCCTCCTCGACCGCCTTCAGCTCGGCCGCCCTGAGCGCCTCGGGGTCGCCGGCCGCGCGGGCGGCGGTGAGCTCGGCCGGGCGGACCAGGCTGCCGTGGTGGTCGATGCGGTAGTTGAACGTGTCCGCCATGGTGGTCAGTCCTTTCCGGCCGGCTTGCCCGCGACGCCCCAGGCGGCGAACTCCAGCTCGTAGCCCAGGGAGGCGAGGACCTCCTCGGCGATCTGCTGGTCCTCGTCCGCGGTGCCGCCGGCGATGCCGAGGCCGCCGATGATCTCGCCGTCCTTCTTGATGGTGACGCTGCCCTCGGCGGCCATGATCGGCAGGGCGGCGCCCGGGAGCTGGGAGAGCTGGGAGAAGAAGACCGGCTGGCTCTCCTGCCACTTCTTCAGCATCGTGCCCGGACGCTGCATGATCGCGGCGGTGTAGGCCTTGGCGCGGGCGATGTCGGGGGTGAGGGGGCGGGCCCCGTCCGGGCGGCGGATGGCGACGGGGAAACCGCCGGCGTCCACGACGGCCACGCTCACCGCCTTCCCGACGGCCCGGGCCCGCTGGTGGGCGGCTTCGATGATCTCCTCGGCGGCGGCCAGGGTCAGGCTGGTCATGCGACTTCCTTGGGTGCGGTGAGGGTGCGGCGCAGACGGGCGACGGCCTCGTTGTAGGCGCCGGGCGTCTCCCAGTACATGGAGTGCGGGGCGCCGGGGACGATCTCCAGGTGCGAGCCGGTCAGGAGCTCATGGGCGCGGGTGACCGTCTTGACGCCGAGGACCGCGTCCTTCTCGCCCGCGAGGAAGGCGACCTTGACGCCGGAGGCCTCGATCTCCTCCAGGGAGGGGCCGTTGGTGTCCAGGTTGCGCAGGTCCTGCATCCGGGCGACGTTGAACGTGCCCATCTGCTGGAACAGGAAGGTGAGGTCGGCGCGGTCCTGCTGGAACGGCTTGGTCAGCAGGCGGTCGATGACGGGGAGCTTGACGGCCTCGGCGCGGTCGGCGGCGGCCAGCTCCTTCAGCTCGGCGTGGCTGATGCCGCCGAGGGAGTGGCCGAGGACGACGGAGGAGACGCGTCCGGGGCGCAGCAGGGCGGCCCGGAGCGCGGCGACGGAGCCGATGGACTGGCCGACCAGCATGACGTCGGTGAGGTCCTCGTGGTCGAGGACGGCGACGACGTCACCGGGGAAGTCCTGGCCGTCGAACTCGGGCATGGACGAGTCGGACTTGCCGAAGCCGCGCAGGTCGAAGGTGATGACCGTGAACTCGTCGCGCAGCGCGGCGACCTGCTGCCACCAGATGGCGTGGTGGCCGCCGCTGCCGTGCACGAACATGATCGCCGGACCGCTGCCGTGGCGCTCGTAGTAGATGGAGGTGCCGTCGGAGTCGACGTAGGGCATGGAAGGGAACTCCTCAGCGGGCCGGTCAGTTGGGGCGCTTGGCGTGGTAGACCAGCTCGATCATGGTGTGGTCGGGGTCGTGGATGTAGCAGAACTTCGACTGGTTCTCGGGGCGCTGGATCGGGCGGGTGTGCCGGATGCCCAGCTCCTTGAGGTGGGCGAGGAACTCGTCCCAGTCGTCGACCTCGACGGCGAAGTGGTAGGGCGCCATGCGCTCCATCTCCTCGACCGGCGTGAAGTGCAGGTCGAAGTTGCCCCGGGTCATCAGCACCACGCGGGTGTTGGACTTGGGCTGGATCCGCTTCATGCCGAAGACCTTGGAGTACCACTCGGCGGTGCGGTCGGGGTCGGTGGTGGGGAAGTTGACGTGGTGGATGTAGCGGGGTTCTGCACTCATGGCCGTTTCCCTTGTTCCTCTTCCGGTTGAACGGGGTTGGACAGCACGCCGATGCCGCTGATCTCGACCGACACCGTGTCCCCCGGTTCGATCTGGCAGGTCGACTCGGCGCCCATCCACAGCACGTCACCGGGGTGCATGGTGATGTACCGGGTGATCTCTACGATGTGGTCGAAGGGGTCGAAGACCATGTCGCCGGTGGGGAACCTGGCCTTCTCCTCGCCGTTGACGCGCAGCGTGGTCGTCTGGGCCAGGGCGTCGACGTCGGTCTCGATCCAGGGGCCCATGGGCTTGAAGGTGTCGCTGTTCTTGCTGCGCCAGAAGCTGCGGTCCTGGTGCTGCCAGGCGCGGGCGCTGATGTCGTTGCCGATGGTCCAGCCGAAGACGGACTTGCGGGCCTCGTCGTGGGTGGCGTGCCGCAGGGTGCGGCCGATGACGGCGACGAGTTCCGGCTCGGCCTCGAACCGCCCCTCCACCTCCGCCGGCTTGACGATCGGCGCGAGGTGGCCGGTGAGCGCGTTGTTGGCCCGGTAGCCCACCTCGGGGCGCTCCGGCATGACGGCGGCGGCGTTGCCGAGCTTCGCCGCGTGCTCGATGTGCCGGGGGTAGTTCATGCCGACGGCGTAGAAGACGGGCGGGACGACGGGGGGCAGCCAGACGGCCGTGGCCCGCGGCACCGTGCCGGTGACGTGGGTCTCGCCCTCCAGCGGGGAGCCGGACAGCAGCTCGACGTCCTCCTCCCCCACCCGGCCCCACACGGCGCGGCCGCCGACCGAGAGTCGCGCGTACCTCATGGCGCCAGCAGGTGGGAGACGCGCTTGGTGACCAGGTAGGCGTCGAGCGCCTCGGGGCCGCCCTCGCGGCCGTAGCCGCTGTCCTTGACGCCGCCGGAGGGCGCCTCGTGGACGGAGCCGCCACAGTGGTTGATCGACAGGATGCCGGCCTCCAGCTCGCCGGACAGCTTCTCGACGGTCGCGGCGGAGTCGGTGAAGCCGTAGGCGGCCAGACCGTACGGCAGCGAATTCGCGATCGCAAGCGCGTCGTCGAGGTCGGTGAACGGAAGGATCGGCGCGATCGGCCCGAACGGCTCCTCGCGCAGCAGCTCGGCGTCCTCGGGTACGTCGGTCAGGACGGTCGGCGAGAAGAAGTAGCCGGCGCGGTCCGGGCGGTCGCCGCCGGTGAGGACCTTGGCGCCGCGGGCGACGGCGTCGGCGGTGAGCCGCTCCAGGGCCTTCAGCCGGCGCTCGTTGGCGAGCGGGCCCATGGTGGTGCCCTCGGCCAGCCCGTCCCCGACGACGACGGCCTCCGCCGCCTTCACGAACTCGGCGGTGAACTCCTCGACGATGCTCTCGTGGACGAGGAAGCGGCTGGGCGAGGTGCAGACCTGGCCGGCGTTGGCGAACTTCGCCTGGGCGGCCTTGCGGGCGGCCTTCACCGGGTCGGCGTCCGCGCAGACGATCACGGGGGCGTGGCCGCCGAGCTCCATCAGCGACGGCTTCATCACCTCGCCGGCCCGGGCGGCGAGGAGCTTGCCGACGGGGACGGAGCCGGTGAAGGCGACCAGGCGGATCACCGGGGAGGCGATCAGGTGGGCGGAGACCTCGGCGGGCTCGCCGAAGACCAGGTTCAGCACGCCGGCCGGCAGCCCGGCGTCGGCGAAGCAGCGCACCAGCTCCATGGCGGTGGCCGGGGTCTCCTCCGAGGCCTTGATGACGATGGAGCAGCCGGCCGCGAGCGCGGAGGAGATCTTGCGCATGGGGCCGCCGGCGGGGAAGTTCCACGGCACGAAGGCGGCGACGGGGCCGATCGGCTCGCGGCGCACGGACAGCACGGTGCCGGGGGCGGAGGGGATGAGGCGGCCGTAGGCGCGGCGGGCGTCGTCGGCGTGCCAGCGCAGGGTGCCGGCGACCCGGCGGGCCTCGCCGGTGGCCTCCGCGAGGGGCTTGCCCTGCTCCAGGGTCATGATCCGCCCGACCTCGGCGGCGCGCTCGGTGAGCAGGTCGGCGGCGGCGTGCAGGATCGCGGTGCGCTCGGCCACGGGCGTGGCGCGCCAGATCCCGAAGCCCTCCGCGGCGGCGTCGAGCGCGCGGTCCAGGTCGGCGGGGGTGGCCAGGGGTACTTCTCCGATCACCTCCTCGGTGGCCGGGTTCACGATCGGGGCGGTACCTCCGGTACCGCCCTGGCACCACTCGCCGGCGATGTACAGGCGGACGGCGGGGTAGCCGTGGTCGGTGGTCATGGGTGGGTGCCCTCTCAGGCTGGGGGTGAGTCGGGGTGCCGTGGGGACTCAGGCGCCGGTGGCGGCGTCCTGGTCGCGGTTGGTGCGCAGGGCCCAGATGTGGTGGGGCGGGGTCGTCTCGTGGACGCGGGTCTCGTAGGTGTCGTCGACGCGGTCCATGTCGGCGGCGTACTCCACGCGGCCTCCGCACGGGGCGTGCAGGAAGCGGAAGACGTTGGAGCCGATGGTGTGCCGGCCGAGCTTGCGGGCCTCCCGCCAGCCCCGTTCGATCATGTGGTTGCCGCCCTCGATCACGTCGTCGAAGCCGGGCACCTCGTAGGCGATGTGGTTGACGCCCACGCGGTCGGGGCGGTGGCACAGCAGCATGGTGTGCTGGTCGTCGTCGCCGGGGGCCTGCATGAAGACGCCCATGGGCTCGACGACGTCGGTGGGGCGGAAGCCGAGGAGGCCGGTGTAGAAGGCGACCGCTTCCTCCTTGCCCTCCTTCGCGATGTTCAGCGCCACGTGGCACATCCGCAGCGGGTACGCGCGGGTGAGCGGCTCCAGGGCGGTGTTCCAGCGGTTGACGCCGCCCAGGGTGTTGGCGGGCCGGGGCTCGACGGCCGTCTTCTTCGGCCGGGCGAGGGTGAGGCCGACGCCGAAGCCGCTGCGGTCCACGGTGTGGAAGACGCCGTCGGCGCTCTCGCGCACCGTGTGGTCGCGGCCGACGGCGTCCACCAGCCGGCGCAGTTCCTCGCGGGTGTCGACGCCCCACACGACCTCGCGCAGGGTGGGCCCGTCCTCCACCGGCGGGGGCAGCAGCGGATGGGGGTCGGTGTCGAGGTGGAGCGTCTGCCCGATGAGCGTCTCGAACACCGCGTGTTCCTCGGTCCGTTCCACCAGGAACAGACCGAAGTCGTCGAAGAACCGGACGCACTCGTCGAGGTCGGCGATGCTGTAGGTGACCGATTCGATTCTCTGGATTCCCATGATTCCTCGTTTCCGGGTCGCCAGGTGAGCGTAGGTTTGGGGTCGCCGGGGCCTCAATGGCCCGAGCTCTACGGAACGCGCAATCGTTAGTTGCGCCCGCGTCCCGTCACCGACGCCGGTTACCGGATCGCCGGAATGGGGTTCTGCGAGAACCACTCGGAGAGGAAGTCCAGGAACACGCTGATCTTGCGCGGGGTGTCCTGGCCGGGGCCGTAGATGGCGTAGAGCGGGCGGTCGGGGACCGCGAGGTCCGGCAGCAGGACTTGCAGGGCGCCGGAGCCGAGGTCGTCGTAGGCCGGCCGCTGGGGCAGCAGGGCGATGCCGCGGCCGTGCACGGCGGCCTTCTGGAGCGCGAGGTAGGAGTTGGACGAGAAGGCGATGTTGCGGATCTTGTGCAGGGTGCTGGCGTGACCGTGGCCGATGCGCCACACCGGGTCGTTGACGTGCACCAGACAGTCGTGGTGGGCGACGTCGTTGGGGTGCGCGAGGGTGCCGCGCCGCTTGATGTAGTCCGCGGAGGCGCACAGCACGAACGGCAGGGAGGCGATCTTCTTCAGGCGGACGCTCGAGTCGCGCAGGTCCCGTGTGTGGAAGGCGATGTCGAATCCGCTGTCCAGGAAGTCGTAGGTGCGGTCGGACATTCCGCCGAGTTCGAAACGGACCTGGATTTTCGGGTGGGCCGAGGAAAACGCGGCTATCGCGTCGCCGAGGTCCAGGCTGCCTATCCACTTCGGGCAGATGATGCTGAGCGTGCCCTCCGCACGGTCGTGCGAGTCGGCGATCGCCGCGTCCTGCGCCTCGATCTCGTCCAGGATGCGGGCGGCGAATTCGGCGTACCGCTGTCCCGGTTCGGTGAGGCTCACCGAGCGGGCGGTGCGGTTGACCAGGCGGACCCCCACCTGTCGTTCCAGTTCGGCGACGTGCCGTGACACCAGGGAGCCCGATGAGCCGAGTTTCTTGGCGGCCCCGTTGAAACTCCCGGCCTGGGCGACGGTGACGAAACTGTGCATGAGGAGCAAGCGATCCATGTTTTTCCTCCGACGGCACTCCCCGCCCGACCGGCGACGGATGGCGGGGAGCGAAGGGTCCGCCGCAAGGCCACGCTGTCTCGGCAGGCATCGGCTACGGGACAGGCGGCCTTGTGGCGGGAATGATGCGGCTCGGACGCGGTGCGGGGGCGCCGGTTCCCGGTGGGGGCCCTACTTCGGGCAGTACTGGGGAGCCTCGCTCACGTTGTCCTTCGTGACCAACACAAGAGGAATGTCGGAGATTTTGTCAACACCCTCCTTCTTGTCCAGCAGGCCGACCGTGCTCTTCACGGCGGTCTGTCCGATGGTCATCGCGGAGTTCGCGACGGTCGCGGACAGACGGCCGTCCTCGACCGCCGCGACGCCGTCCTCGGTTCCGTTCACGGACACGATCTTGACATCCTTGGCGCCGGCCGCGTCAAAGGCCTTTCGGACCGCAAACGCCATCTCCTCGTTGGCGACGAAGGCGTAGTCGAGGTCGGGGTTGGCCTGGATCATGTTCTCGGCGACGTCCTGCGCCTTGGCCGGGTTGAACATACCGGGCTGGTTGGCGACCACCTTGGCGGTGGCCGGCAGCGCGTCCTTGAACCCGCCCACCAGCAGGTCGGAGGCGGCACCCGGAGCGCCGGCGACGATGCCGACCTTCACGTCCTTGCCCGCGGCGTCCTTCTCGATCCAGTCCGCGTCCATGCCGCCGACCTTCTTCAGGTCGACCACGGCCGCGCCGAGGACGTCGTCCATGTCGGAGGTGGCCACCGAGGTGAGGTAGATCGGCACGCCCGCCGCCTTGGCCTTGGCGATGTCGCCCTCCAGGGCGTCCACGTTCACGGTCTGGACGATCAGGGCGTCCACGTTCCGGGCGATCATGTCCTCGATGTTGGACAGCTCGGTGCCGGCGTCCTGCTTGGAGTTGGCCGAGTAGACCTTGGCGTCCTGGGCCTCGGCCTCCTGCTCGACCGCCTTCAGCAGACAGCTGTGGAAGTGCGTGTTGGAGCCGTTGACGAACCCGAGGGACACGGAT
Organism: Streptomyces sp. NPDC003248; assembly: GCF_055563235.1. Classification (NCBI taxonomy): domain Bacteria; kingdom Bacillati; phylum Actinomycetota; class Actinomycetes; order Kitasatosporales; family Streptomycetaceae; genus Streptomyces; species Streptomyces sp. NPDC003248. The sequence goes on from NZ_JBVHDT010000019.1 coordinate 52,887, forward strand.
CCGCCCGAGGCGCCGCTGCCGCCCTCGTCCTGGGAGCCGCATCCCGAGAGCACCAGGGCGGCGACGCCGACGAGCGAGGCCGCGGTGACACGGCGGGATCTGGCGATGGGCTTCATGGGGTAGGCCTTTCCTGCATCGTTGAAGAGAAGGTGCGGTGCTGGTGGGGGGGCGCGCACGGGTGGGGCGGGCGCGAAGCGGGGGTGCGGGCCGGGGGCCGGTGGGGTGACGGCCGCGCTCCGGCGGCCGCGGGTCAACCGGCGGGCCGGCGATCGCGGGTCAGTGGCCGCGCGCGGTGACCGAGCGCGGTGACGAGCGCGGTGACCGCGGGTCGGCGGCCGCTCGCCGGGGGCGGCGGGCCGGCCGGCGGGTCAGTGGCCGCCGGGGGCGGACTTCCGCTGGAACTCGTTGATGACCGCCGCGACCAGCAGGACGCCGCCGGTGACGACGTACTGGTAGTTGCTGTTGACCTGGAGCAGGTTGAGCGCGTTGGCGACGACGCCCAGGAGGATCACCCCGAGGACCGTGCCGAGGACGGTGCCGTGGCCGCCCGCGAGCGAGGTGCCGCCGATCACCACGGCGGCGACGGCGGTCAGCTGCGTCATCAGGCCCGCCGTGTTGGGCGCCGCGGCGCCGAGCCGCGACAGCAGCATCAGGCCCGCCAGGCCCGCCAGCACACCGGCGAGCGCGTACAGGGCCAGCTTGCGGGCCGGGACGTTGATGCCGCTGAGCCGGGCGACGTGCTCGTTGCCGCCCATGGCGAAGGCGTCCCGGCCGAAGGTCGTGAACTTCATCGTCACGCCGGTCAGCGCCAGGACGAGCACGGCGACGACGGTGAGGTACGGGATGCCGGCGAGCTTGTCGTTGCCCAGGCCGGTCATCTTGTCGCCGATGGTGACGCTCATGCCGTCCAGGACCAGCAGGGCGACACCGTCCAGCAGCATCGCGGAGGCGAGCGTGGCGACGAACGGGGCGACCCGGGTGAAGGTCACCACCAGGCCGTTGACCAGGCCGATCGCCGTGGCGAGCGCCAGGCTGACGACGACCACCGCCGGGGTGGACCAGCCGCTGTGCAGCAGCTGCGCGGCGACCGAGAGCGTCACGGCGGCGTTGCTGCCCATGGAGAAGTCCATGCCGCCCGAGGTCATCAGCAGGGTCAGCCCGGCCGCGATGACGGCGTTGACGCTGACCTGCCGCAGCACGTTGAGCAGGTTCTGCGAGGTGGTGAAGGAATCCGCCTGCACGGCGGTGAAGACCGCCACGAGCACGAGGACGAGGATCAGACCGCCGTGAGGTATGTGCAGCAGCTTGCCGGAGGTGAGGCCCGAGGGCTTGCCCGACGGTGCGTCGGCCGCGACGTCCGGGGAGGCGGAGGGGGTTTTGAGGCTCACTGCGGTTGACCTCCGAGTGCGGTCGCGACGAGTTCGTCGCGGGTGATGGCGGTGATGTCGTGTTCGGCGACCGTGCGGCCGGCGCTCACGACGACGACCCGGTCGGCCAGGCGCATGACCTCCTCGGCGGAGGAGGAGGCGAGCAGTACGGCCACGCCGCGGGCGGCGAGGTCGTCGACGAGGGTGTGGATGTCGGCCATGGCCGCCACGTCCACCCCGTTGGTGGGGTCCTCCAGGAAGCAGGCGACCGGATCGGTCTCCAGCCACTTGCCGAGCAGCACCTTCTGCTGGTTGCCGCCGGACAGGGACCCGACCGGCGGGTTGCCGGTGAGGGCGACCACGCCGTAGTCGTCGCGCAGCGGGGCGGCCCGGCGGGCGAGTTCGCCGCGGCGGTGCAGCCGCCGCCGCGCGAACCGGTCGCCCGCCATCATCAGGTTCTCGTCCAGGGACAGCCCCGCCACCAGGCCCAGGGCCCGGCGGTCGCCCGTGACGCACCGCAGACCGCCGGCGAGGGAGGCCCGGATCCGGCCGAGGGGGATCCGGCGGCCGTCGACGTGGATCTCGCCGGTCTCCGGGCGCTGCCGGCCGGACAGCAGGTCGAACAGGCGGGACTGGGCGTCGCCGGCCGGTCCGAGGACGGCGACGATCTCGCCCTTGCGCACCTGGACCGAGAAGTCCTGGATGGCCCGCCCGTGGGACAGACCGCGGACGGTGAGGCCGCTCTCCTCCTTCGGCGCGGGGCGCTCGGGACGGGTGGAGACCACGTCCCGCCCGACCATGCTGCGCACCAGGCCCGCGGCGTCCATCTCCGTCGCGGGCGCGCTGCGCACGAGCCGGCCGTCCCGCAGGACCGTGACCCGGTCCGCGACCGCCATCACCTCGTCGATGTAGTGCGAGATGTAGACGATGGCCACGCCCTCGTCCCGCAGCCTGCGCACCAGGGCGCGGATCTGGTGGGCGTCCTTGGCGCTCAGACAGGCGGTCGGCTCGTCCAGGATCAGCACCCGGCCGCCCCGGCGGACCTCGCGCGCCACCTCCACCATGGTCTGCTCGGCCACCGTCAGGGTGCCCGCCACGCGGTCGACGGCGATGTCGATGCCGAGCCCGGCCAGGGCGGCCCCCGCCTCGGCGCGGACCGTCCGCCAGCTCACCGCGCCGCCCCGGGTCGGCAGGTCGCCCAGCAGGACGTTCTCCGCGACGGTCAGCCCCATGGCGAGTTCCCGGCGCTGCGGCACGAAGGAGATGCCGAGCTTGCGGGCCTTGCGCACGTTCAGACCGGACTGCGGCACGCCGCCGACCTCGACGGTGCCGCCGTCGGCCTGGTGGACGCCCGCGAGGACCTGCACCAGGGTCGACTTGCCGGCCCCGTTCATGCCCATCAGCGCGTGCACCTCGCCCGGGTACAGGTCGAGGTCGACGCCCTTGAGGGCCAGGGCACCGCCGAAGCGCTTGGTCACGCCGCGCACCCGCAGCACGGCGCGCGGCTCCGCGCCGGTGCCGTCGGCCACCACGGCGCGGGCCGGGGTCGTCGGGGTCACGGCGGCTCCTTCCGGTGCGTCCGGGTCGGTCAGCGGACTCACGGCTGGGAGGAGTCCGTGGCGGGGGCGACCCGGCCGTAGCCGCGGACGTCCGGGAACGGGGGCTCCTTGTCGGCCTGGAGGTCCACCTGGAAGGTGTTCAGGCACATGCCGAGCATGGTGAAGTTGCCGAGCGCGCCGATGGTGTCCACCAGGCCCTTGGAGCCGAAGTGCTCGTGGGCGCGGGCGAAGGTCTCGTCGGTGACGAAGTGCTCCTCCAGGATCTCCCGGCAGAACTGGTAGAAGGCCTGGTCGGCCTCGTTGTCGAAGACCGCCTCCCGCTTCTCGGCGATCGCCTTGACGGCGGCCTCCGGAATACCGGCCTCGATCGCCTGGTGGACGTGGGCGTTCCAGGAGTACTGCGCGTCCCAGTTGCGGGCGGCCATCAGCAGGGTCAGCTCCCGCAGGTGCTTGGGGAGGCTGCAGTCGAAGCGGGCGAAGGCGCCGAGGGACTCGGCCCGCTCGCACATCTCCGGGCTGTGCAGCCAGACCCGGAAGGGACCGCGGACGGCACCCCGGCGGCCGGCGATGCGGGCGGCCAGCTCCTGCTGCCGCGCGTCCATGTGATTCTCGTCGAGTACGGGGAGCCTCATCTGGCCGATACCTGCCTTTTCTTTCCAGCGCATTACGGGCACGGGTCCGAAAGCCGTGCGGTGCCAGGTGAAGGTACAGCCGTGTCCGAGCGGCTCACCCATCTCGGAGCGCAAGGTAAAGCTGCACGGCGGAGGCCCCCCATTCACGGGACGGCGACCTAACGTCGTTCGACGCAATGCCTTGCGAAGTGGAGAGGAACGAGGAACTCCGGATGACCACCATCATCAAGGTCGCGTCGGTGCCGCTGCTCGACCGCGGCGGCGCCGTGGTGACGACGCCGCTGATCACCACCCCGTCGGCGAACGGGGAGAACCGGATCACCAGCGGGATGAGCGTCTACCCGGTCGGCTCCGGGGCGCCCCTGCACTCCCACAACTGCGACGAGCACGTCACGATCCTCGACGGCGAGGCGGAGGTGTGGGTCGACGGCGAGGTGACCAAGCTGGAGCAGTACGACACGACCTACATCCCCTCCCCCATCCCCCACCTCTTCCGCAACATCGGCGACCGCCCGCTGCGCATCCTGTGGGTGTACTCGTCGGGGCACGTCACCCGCACGTTCACCGAGACGGGGAAGACGGTGGAGCACCTGTCGGCGGAGGACCAGATGGGGTCGGACGACTAGGCGCGGGCCCGTCCGCGTCCGCCCGCGCGGCTTCTCGCCGCCTTCCCGGGCGGGCACGCGCACCGGTCCGCCGGCCGCCGCCGAGGGCGACCGCCGGACGCCCTGCGCCGTGCCGCCGGACGGTCCCGCCGAGCCGGCGGCGGCCCGCCGCGCGCCCTGCCCCGCGGGCCCACCGGCCCCGCCCCCGCACCACCGCCGCCCGCCTCACCGCGGGCGGCTTCGGCATGCCCGGCTGCGGGCCCGCCCCGAACCCGCCCGAACGCCGTCGGTACGACGGCGCAGGGCAGCCGTACGAGCCCCCTGAGGGCGGCAGGCGCGCGACGACGGCCCGCAGCACGCGACGGCCCACCGGACGCGGTCCGGCCGTACGGGCGCGCGGCGGCGGACGCGAAGCGCCTGGCTGTCCGTCCAGGCGTGCCCGAGGCCGGTAGGGCCTGTTGCAAAAGTCCCGCCTGCCCGACGACGCCATGCACGCACTCTCGCCGCACCGGCCCCTGACCCAAGTACATCCAGTACGAGGGCCAGGGGCCGGCACGCCGAGAGCACGCACCTGACGCCGCCAGGCCCGCCCTCCGGGCGGACGACGGGACTTTCGCAACAGGCCCTAACCGGGGCCGGCGGCAGGCGGCAGGCAGCCGGGGCCCGGCGGCAAGCGGCAAGCAGCCAGCAGCCGGGACCCGGCGACAAGCGGCAGGCAACTGGGGCCTGGTGGCGGGCGGCAGGCAACCGGGACCCGGCGGCAAGCGGCAAGCAGCCGGAGCCCGGCAGCGGGCAGCGAGCGGCAAGCAGCAGGCGGCAAGCAGCCGGAGCCGGGCAGCGAGCGGCAGGCGGCAGGCGCCAAGCAGCCGGAGCCCGGCAGCGGGCAGCGAGCGGCAGGCAGCGGGAGCCCGGCAGCGGGCAGCGGGCGGCAAGCAGCGGGCGGGGCGGCGAGCCCGGGGCGTGCTGGTTGCGTCCCGCCGGTCCACAGGGCCCAGGGCACGCTGCCTGCGTCCCGCGGGCCCACAGGGCCCAGGGCGGCCAGGACCACCGCCCGCCGGCACCGGCCCGTCCCGACCAGCCACCGCTCACCGCCCACTGCCCACCGGCCACCGCCCACTGCCCACCGCCCACTGCCCACCGGCCACCGGCCAACGCCCAGGAGACCGGCCCGGGGACCGCGGCCCCCGTCACCGGCACTGGGACCGGGACCGGCACCAGCACCGGCACCGGCGACGGCACCGGCACCGGCACCGGCAACGCCGAACGCCGGCCTCCGCACCTCGCTCGTGCGGTGGCCGGCGTTCGTCCGATCCCCCGGTGGCCGGGCAGCCCCTGACCGCTGCCCGGTCGCTCAGTGTGCGGCCACCAGCTCGTCCTTGCGGTCGTCCTCGCCGGCCGGCTTGGAGCTGCGGAGGGCGGCGATGCCGATGAACACCATGGAGGAGAGACCGGCGATCGCGAACGCGGTGAAGCCCCATTCGCCCTGGCCGGAGGCGAGCAGCTGGCCGCCGAGCCACGGGCCGAAGACGGCGCCGAAGCGGCCCATGCCGGAGGTCCAGCCGACGGCGGTGGCGCGGGTGCCGGGGTTGGAGCGGATGGAGACCGTCGCGTAGATCATGGTCTGGGCGCTGTTGAGGAAGAGGCCCGCGAAGAAGACGACGATCATGGTCACGGTCATCGGCATGTGGACGCTGAGCAGGAAGACGCCGGCGGCGGTCAGCGCGAACCACAGGGCCGAGATGCGCGGGGCGCCGAAGCGGTCGGCGGCGCGGCCGGCGACCAGCATGCCCACGATGCCGCCGAGGTTGAAGACGACCACGAAGGACAGCGCGGAGCCGAGCTCGTAGCCCTCGGCGCGCATCAGGGTGGGCAGCCAGGTGGCGACGCCGTAGACGAGGAGCAGGCCGCCGAAGGAGGCCAGCCAGTACAGCAGGGTCTGGACCCACTCGCCGCCGCGGAAGAGGTTGGCCAGGTTGGTCCAGCGGTCGCCCGCGCCGGCCTTGCCGGACTTGGCGGCGGGCAGCTCGACGTCGTAGCGGGTGGCCAGCTCGCGGGCCTCCTCGGTGCGGCCCTTGGCGACGAGGAAGCTCAGCGACTCGGGCAGGAACTTGGCGAGGACCGGCGCGAACAGCAGCGGCAGCACGCAGACCCAGAACGCGGCGCGCCAGCCGACGGGGTCGATGAGCCACTTGGCGACGTAGGCGGAGAGGATGCCGCCGACGTGGTGGGCGGTCATCAGCAGGCCGATGACGATCGCGCCGCGGCCTCGCGGGGCGTAGTCGGAGACCATGCTGATCGCGGTGGGCAGCAGACCGCCGAGACCGATGCCCGCCACGGTGCGGCCGAGGCCGAAGACGGCGACGCTGTCCGCTATCGCGCACACGGCGGAGGCCAGCGAGAAGACGATCACGCAGACGACCATCAGCTTCTTGCGGCCGATCCGGTCGGCGACGGTGCCCGCGGTCAGCGCGCCGACGAGCATGCCGAAGGTGGCGTAGCTGCCGAGGTCGCCGGCCTGGTCCGGGGTGATGCCGAAGGTCTTCGTCTCCAGCAGGTGCGGCAGCACCGAGCCGTAGATGAACATGTCCAGGCCGTCGAAGAGGACGGCCAGCCAGCACAGACCGACGACCAGAAAGGCCAGTCTGCTGCCGCGGGCGGACAGAGCGGGGGAGGAGGACATCGTCGTTTTCCTCTCGTCCAGGAGGCGTTCCCTGGAGGGGGACTCATGTGGCGGGGTTCCCCCGCTCGATGCGAGGCGAGGGGCGGGGGAGGGGTGACGCGGCTCGTGCGGCTTACCCCGTGTGCGCTAGACGCTAAGGATCCGTTCCCCTGAGTGTCAACGCTTTTGTCAACAATCTTTTCAACGATATGGAACGGAAAGGGGGTGGACCCGCACCGCAGTGCGCGCCCACCCCCCGTGGTGCCGGTGCTAGGCGACCGGCGGGGTGCCGTGGGTGTGGAAGGACTCGATGGTCTTCAGGCCCCAGGCCTGGCCCTTCTTCCGCTCCTCCTCGGTCCACGTGATCAGCGGCCAGTCGGGCGCGAGCACGAGCCGGGTGAGCGGGTTGCACAGCTCGATCCGGTTGCCGCCGGGCTCGTAGACGTACAGGAAGAACGTCTGCTGGATGGCGTGCTTGTGCGGGCCCGTCTCGATGAAGACACCGCTGTCGATGGCGAGGTCGGCGGCGCGCAGGACGTCCTCGCGGGTGTCGGTCGCGAAGGCGATGTGGTGCAGCCGCCCGGCGGAACCGGTCCAGTCGGAGGTGTAGACCACGTCATAGGACTTGTTCGTGAACGTCAGCCAGCGGGCCGCTATCTTGCCGCTGTCGAGCTGGATCTGCTCCGTCGGCCGGGCGCCGAGGACGTTCTGCTGGAACTCGGCGTTGGCGAGGACGTCGGCGGCGAGGAAGTTGATGTGGTCCAGCCGCCGTACGCCCACGCCCCGGTTGGGCTTGGCCTGCGGCTGGTTCTTCAGCGCGGGCCTGAGCTCGTCGGGGGCCCGGTAGTGCTCGCTCTCCCAGTAGAGGGCGTGCTCGTGGCCGTCCGGGTCGGTGGTGACGTAGAGCTTCCCGAGGCCGGGTTCGTCCTCGACCCAGTGGCCGGTGCCGCCGGCCTCCTCGACGGCCTTCACCCGGCGCTGGAGCGCCTCCTCGCTGGAGGTGCGCAGGGCCAGCCGGCCGAGGCCGGGCTGCTCACGGGCGGTGAGGACCAGGCTGTGGTGCTCGTAGTCGTCGAAGGTGCGCAGGTAGACCGTGTCGCCGTCCTGCCCGCAGACGGTGAGCCCCAGGTAGTCGGTGAAGAAGCCGACGCTGGCGTCCAGGTCCGGGGTGAAGAGCTGGGCGTGGCCGATGTGGGCGATGTCGCCGAGCGGCGGAGTCATCGTTGACCTCCTTGGGGGTGCGGGGTGAGCGGCGCCGTTCCGGCGGAGCGGGGGAACACGGTGCCGTCGAAGATCTTGCGGGCCGTGCGGACCACGGCGGTGCGGCGGGCCGAGGGCAGGCCGTCGGCGGTGGCTCCGAGACTACTTTCGATGTCCAGGAACCCAGTGGGATGTTCTATGCGAATTCGGTCACTACCGGGAGTGAGTCGCGCCAGGTCCGCACCGACGCCGCCTTCGATCTGAAGGCCCGCGGCGACACTGGCCGCGCCGAGCACTCCGATCGAGGTGTGGCAACGCACCGGAATGAAGGTACGGGTGGTGACCGCGCCGCCCGCGCGGGGCGCGGCGAGCAGTGTGAGCTTGGGCACGGTGGCGTCCGAGACGTCCCCGAGGCCCATCAGACGGCCCGCCTGGAGCCGGATCGAACGGAGCCGGTCGGCGAGCGCGAGGTCCTCCTCCAGGTCCCGGGGCGACTCGTAGCCGGTGACCTTCAGGGAGGTGGCCGTCATGAGCACGGTCGGCATGCCGTTGTCCACGCAGGTCAACTGGACGCCGTCGATCTCGTCCCGGACGTTGCCGGTCGGCAGCAGCGGGTTCGCGCTCGGCGGGAACTCGATGACCACGGGGGCCGCGGTGCCCGGTACGCCGGAGATCTCGGCGTCCCCGGTGTAGTCCACGCGTCCGCCGGGGGTCGGGAAGGTCGCCGTCGCGAGGTCACCGCTGTTGACCATGCGGATCCGGACGGACGTCTCCTCCTCCCCCGCCGTGACCAGTCCGCGCTCGACGGCGAACGGGCCGACGCCGGCGAGGATGTTGCCGCAGTTCTGGCGGTCGCTCACCTCGGGCCGGTCCACGACCACCTGGAGGAACAGGTAGTCGACGTCGGCGTCCGGGTCGGCCGACGGCGAGACCACGGCGACCTTGCTGGTGAGCGGGTGGGCGCCGCCGAGGCCGTCGATCTGGCGGTCGTCGGGGCTGCCCATGATCCGCAGCAGCAGATCGTCGCGCTCGGCGGGATCGGCGGGCAGGTCGTCGGCGAGGAAGAAGGCGCCCTTGGACGTGCCGCCCCGCATCAGCAGGCAGGGCACCTCCTCGGGCAGGCGGCTCACGACCGCTCTCCCGCGTACTCCTCGTACGTCTTGTACTCGACCCCGAGCCGCTCGAGGGTGCCGCGCAGGCCGTAGCGGTCCAGGCCGAGTTCGCCGTCGATGAACGCGGCGCGGGCCTTGGCCTCCTTGACCTCGCGGGCCTCGGACGCCTCGACGGTGGCGCGGACGCGCTCGCGCGGGACGACCACGACGCCGTCGTCGTCGGCGAGGATCACGTCACCGGCGCGGATCACCTGGCCGTCGATCGCGACCGGGACGTTCACCGAGCCGCCGGTGGCCTTCACCGTGCCCTGCGCGGAGACCGCCCGCGACCAGGCCGGGAAGTCCATCTCGCGCAGTTCCTGCGTGTCGCGGATGCCCGCGTTGATGATCAGTCCGCGGACGCCCCGCTGCTGGAGCGCGGTGGCGAACAGCTCGCCGAACATGCCGTCGGTGGACGGGGAGGTGGTGGTGACGACCAGGATGTCGCCCTCGCCGCACTGCTCGACGGCCGCGTGGATCATGAGGTTGTCGCCGGGCCAGCTGAGCACGGTGACGGCGGTGCCGGCGACCCGTACGCCCTGCTGGATCGGACGGATGTCCGGGCCCAGCAGGCCGGTGCGGCCCATCGCCTCGCTGACGGTGGCCACGCCGTAGCCGGCCAGCGCGTCGACGTCCTTCAGGTCCGCCTTCGGCGGGTTGGTGACGATCACGCCGCTCATGCCGGCTCCTTAACGGTGTGCGAGTGGGGGCGCGGGTGCGCCTCGGCCATGGTCTGGTGCGCCGGGCCCCGGTGGGGGCCGGCGGGGTGCGAGAGCCGGACGCCGCGGCGGGCGGCCAGGCCGGTGTGGTGGTCCCACGGGTGCCGCTGGGCGCGGGCGCCGAGGGGGGCGGCGGCACGCTCGGCCTCGTCCCGGCGGATCACCTTGATCCCCTCGGGCTTCCCGCCCTCGCGCCGCGCCCCGGCGGACTCGCCGCGCTCACCGGAGGTCGGGCACGCGAGGGTGACCTTCTCCCCCCGGGCGGCCGTCACGGCGAAGGCGCCGCCCGCGCGCCCCACGCCGTCCCCGGCGGGCGCGGCGGTGACGACGAGGGCCGACCGTGGGGGGGCGGGCCCGTTGGCCTGGGTCATTGCTGAAATCTCCTTGGTGACAGGTGGGCGCCCGCCTCGGACGGCTCGAGGGCTGCTGCGCACGTCGGCCCGCTCGGCCGGCCGGCGACGGCTCCGCCGGCTGCGGCTCCGCGATCACGGGTCCGCGATCACGACTCCGTCCGCCGCCGCGGCTGTGCGGCCCTGCGGCGTCGTGACGGCGGCTCCGCGGCCGCGGCTCCATGACGGCAGCCGTGCCGGCTGCGGCTGCACCGACCGCGGCTCTCAGTCGAGCAGCGCCTCGATCACGCTGGTGAGGTGGGCACGGACGGCCGTCTCGGCCGCCTGCGGGTCCCTGGCCCGGATCGCTTCGATCATGGTCAGGTGCTCGTTCAGGGATTGCTGCGGGCGTCCCGGCCTCAGTGCCAGCTGGAAGCGGTGGCGCACCAGTTGGGCGTTGAGCCGCTCCAGCAGTTCCTGCGCGGTCCGCTGGTCGGAGAACTCCCGGATGCGGACGTGCAGTTCGTGGTTGAGGTCGGAGTAGGTGACCGGTTCGCCGTCGGCGACCGCCTTGGTCATGGCGGTGCCGAGATCGGTGAGCTCGATCAGCTGGTCGTCGCTGGCCGCGACGGCCGCCTTCGCCGCGCACAGTCCTTCGAGGACCATGCGGCACTCGGTGATGGCGACCGCTTCCTCCACGGTCACCACCCGCACGCGCGAACCGCGGTTGCGGATCCGCTCGACGAGCCCCTGGGACTCCAGGTCGATGAGTGCCGCGCGGATGCTGGCCCGCGTCACACCGAACTGCTCGGCGAGCTCGTTCTCCACCAGCCGCTGCGCCGGTGCCATCTCGCCGTGCAGGATCGCCTGCCTCAGCTGCGCGAACGCGTGCTGTTTGGCTTGCTCCCCGGTGCTCGGACGGGCTTCTTTCGGCATCGTGCCCTCCCTGAGTGAGTGCCTGTCGAACCTAAATCTAGCCAAACAAGATTGTCAACAATTTTGTCTGCCGTATTGCGTGCAGGAGCGGAGGCGGAAAAGGGGCGTCGCGCGGGGCGCGACAACGCCCGAGGCGACCGGCAGGGTGGTGTGGGAGTCGGCGGACGGCAGGCAGGTCCGCGGCGTCTGGCAGATCACACCCGGAATCGTCACCGACACCGAGGCGGACGAGGTGTTCGTCGTCGTCGGCGGCTCGGCGACGATCGAGGTCGAGGACGGGCCCACCCTGACGGTCGGCCCCGGGGACATGGCGGTGCTGCGCGCGGGCGACCGGACGACGTGGACCGTGCACGAGACGCTGCGCAAGGCGTACGCCATCTCCCTCTGACCGGCTCCGGCCGGCGACCGACGACCGACGCCGTCGGGGCCGTCCCCGGGGAGGCGTGGGGCGTGGTTGACAGGGGTGGAGAGGGACCACAGGGTGGCTCCGAGGACGGGTCCGGAACGGCTGTGGACCGGTCCGGCACCGGCTGAGAGGGGCCGTCATGGTGCGGACGCTGGGGGTCGCGGTCGTCGGGTTCGGCTGGATGGGCCGGGTGCACACGCAGGCGTACGCGCGCGTGCACCATCACTTCCCGCGGCTGACCGTACGGCCGGAGCTGGTCTCGGTCGCCGAGGAGGTGCCGGGGAGGGCCGAGGAGGCCGCCGCCCGGTACGGCTTCGCCGCCACGACGCGCGACTGGCGCGAGGTCGCCGCCGACCCGCGGGTGGAGGCGGTCAGCGTCACCGCGCCGAACTTCCTGCACCGCGAGATCGGCGTCGCGATGGCCCGGGCGGGCAAGCACCTGTGGATCGAGAAGCCGGTGGGCCTCACCGCCGACGACGCCCGCGCGGTCGCGGACGCGGTCGCCGCGGCGGGCGTACAGGGGACGGTCGGCTTCAACTACCGGGGCGCGCCCGCCGTGGAGTCGGCCCGCGAGCTGATCGCCTCCGGCGAGATCGGCTCGGTCACGCATGTCCGCATCCGTCTGTTCAGCGACTACGCGGCCCATCCCGACGCTGCTCTGACCTGGCGCTACGAGCGGGAACGCGGCGGCAGCGGGGTGCTCGGCGACCTCGCCTCGCACGGTGCCGACCTGGCCCGTTTCCTGCTCGGCGACATCACCTCGCTCACCGCCGACACCGCGGTCTTCCTCCCCCGGCGCGCCCGGCCCGCCGGCGCGACCGCCGGCCACGCCCTGGCCACCGGCGGCGACCTCGGGGCCGTCGAGAACGAGGACTACGTCAACTGCCTGCTCCGCTTCGCCTCCGGCGCCCGCGGCGTCCTGGAGGCGTGCCGCGTGTCGGTCGGCGAGCAGAACAACTACGGCTTCGAGGTGCACGGCACCCGCGGCGCCGTCTTCTGGGACTTCCGCCGGATGAACGAGCTGGCCGTCAGCCGCGGCACGACGTACCAGGACCAGCCGGTCAGCACCGTGTACGTCGGCCCGGGTGCCGGCGAGTTCGGCGCGTTCCAGCCCGGCGCGGCCAACGCCATGGGCTACGACGACCTTAAGGTGATCGAGGCCTACCGGTTCCTGCGCTCGGTCGCCGAGGGCAGGCCGTACGGCGCGACCCTCACGGACGCGGTGCGCAGCGCGGCCGTCCTGGACGCGATGTCCCGCTCGGCGGCGAGCGGGACATGGGTCGGCGTCGCCCCGCCGACGTGACACCCGGCCCACGGGAACATCCCGCCGGAGGCACCCCGCCGGACCCGTAGGGAAACCCACCGGTGCACCCCGCCGGACCCGTAGGAAAACCCACCGGTGCGCCCCGCCCAACCCCCGCCGTGAACCCCCGAGGCCCCCACGACAGCCCCGCGCGGACGCCCTTCACCCGGTCACCGTCTGCGGCGGCATGTTGTACGGCGTCACCACCTGGATCGCCGACGGCAGGACCCGTCCGGCGGGTGGCAGGGCGCCGTGGGCGCGCATCACGGCGTGGCAGGCCTCGCGCACGTCCTGGCGCAGGTCGTGGTGGAGGACGGCGGACAGGCGGTGCTCGCGCAGCAGCCGGGTGTTGTCCTGGTCGAGGTCGTGCGCGACGAACACCGCGCACTCACGGCCGGCGTCGGCGAAGGCGCGCAGGGTGGCGATGTTGCCGCCGCCGATGGAGTAGACGGCGCGGATGCCGGGGTCACGGGCGAGGGCGGCGCGGACGAGGTCGTACTGGGTGGCGTCCAGGCCCTGGCCCTCGGCGATCTCGACGAGGGCCCGCTCGGGGTGGCGGGCGCGCATGGCGCCGCGGAACCCCATCTCGCGCTCCTCCTCGTTGCGGAAGAAGCCGCTGCTGAGGCTGGTCAGCACATTGCCGGGCCGGTCACCGAGCCACTGGCCCATGAGGTAGGCGGCGGTGGCGCCGGCGGCCCGGTCGTCGATGCCGACGTAGGCGAGGCGGGCGCTGGCGGGCAGGTCGGTGACGAGGGTGACGACCGGGACGCCGGCGGCGACGAGCCGCCCGACCGCCGCCGTGACCTCGGGGACGTCCGGCGCCTTGAGGAGCACCCCCTGCGAGCCGCGCCGGGCGATCCGGTCCAGCGTCGCGACCAGCTCCGCCACGGGGCCGGTCTCGCGGAAGTGGAAGCGGGAGCGCAGGACGGCCGGGTGCAGGGACGGCAGCTCCGCCTCCAGGGCGGCGCGTACGGCGGTGGTGAACCGTTCGGGCGCCTGCACGACGACGTCGACCATGAAGGTGCGGCCGACGAGCCGGACCTGGGTGCGCTGCCGGTCGAGGTCGGCGATGGCCCGGTGCACCTCCTGCGCGGTGGACGCGCGCACGCCTCCGCGGCCGTTGAGGACCCGGTCCACGGTGGCCTCGCTCAGGCCCGCCTGACGTGCGATCTCCCGGATCGGGAAGGGATGGCCCACAGCAGGCTCCTGGGAGGGGTGTCGAGGCGGGCCCTGAGGGGTTTTTGATGGCTCGCCGCCGGTTGTTCGAGGGGTTTGTACTGACAAGAATGACAGGGCCGCCCGGCTCCCCGGACCGCGCCCGGCCCCGTACCGCCCGGCTTCCCGTACCGAAGGAACGACGATGTCCTCGATGTCCTCCACCTCGGCACCGCCCTCCGTCCGGCTGAGCGAGCGGGACTGCGACCTCGACGCGTTCCGTACGCTCGTCGAGCGCGCCACGGACCTGGCCGACCACCCGCACGCCGCGTCCGTGGCGGGCAACGCCCTGGTCTACGACGGTGACCGGCTGCGGGCCGCCGACGGACCGGCGGTGCGGGAGGAACTGGTCCGCGCGCTCGCCGACGGCCCCGGCGTCGTCGTCCTGCGCGGCGCGTTCCCCGACCTGTCGGTCGTCGACCGGCTCACCGCCGTGTTCGACGCCCTGATCGCCGCGCAGCGCGCCTCGGGCGCCACCGCGGGCGACCACTTCGCCCGGCCGGGCGCCAACGACCGGGTCTGGAACGCCCTGGAGAAGGCCGCCCGGCACGACCCCGAGGCGTTCGCCGACTACTACGCCAACGATCTCCTCGCCCTGGTCTCCACCGCCTGGCTCGGCCCCGGCTACCAGGTCACCTCGCAGGTCAACGTGGTCAACCCGGGCGGCGCCGCCCAGAGCCCGCACCGCGACTACCACCTGGGGTTCCTCTCGAACGAGGCCGCGGCCGCCTACCCGGCGCACGTCCACCGCCTCTCCCCCGTGCTCACCCTCCAGGGCGCGGTCGCGCACTGCGACATGCCCGTCGAGTCCGGCCCCACCATGTACCTGCCGCACTCGCAGAAGTTCGAGCCGGGCTACCTGGCGTGGCGGCTGCCGGAGTTCCGGGAGTACTTCGACGCCCACCACGTCCAGCTCCCGCTGGCGAAGGGCGACGCCGTGTTCTTCAACCCGGCCCTCTTCCACGCCGCCGGGACCAACCGCTCCGCCGGCATCCGCCGTACGGCCAACCTCCTCCAGGTGTCCTCCGCGTTCGGGCGGGCCATGGAGACCGTCGACCGCGAGGCCGTGGTGAACGCGGTCTATCCGGTGCTGCTCAAGCGGGCGGCCGACGGCGCCGACCCGGCCGGGCTGGAGCGGGTGATCGCCGCGAGCGCCGAGGGCTACCCCTTCCCCACCAACCTGGACAGCGACCCGCCGGTCGACGGCCTGGCCCCGCCCTCGCAGGCGGACACGGTACGGCGGGCGCTGCGCGAGGCGTGGACACCGCGGACGCTGCGGGACGAGCTGCGGGCCGGCGCCGAGCGGCGCGCGAGCTGACGGACGACCGGGCACCGAGCGACCGGGGCACCGGGTGACCGGCGTACCGGAATGAGCGGGTGACCGGAATGACCAGGTGACCGGGAGGACCGGGTGACCGGGAGGACCGGGTGACCGGGAGGACCGGGCGCCGGAGTGGAAAGGACTCCCCGATCATGGGACTTCTCGACGACAAGGTCGTCCTCGTCAACGGCGGCAGCCAGGGCGTGGGCGCCGCCGTCGCGCGGGCCGCCGTCCGCGAGGGCGCGGTGGTGGCGGTCACCGGGCGGCGCCCGGAGCCGGGCGAGGCCCTGGTGGCGGAGCTGGCCGGGGCCGGCGGCGAGGCGATGTTCGTGCGGGCCGACCTGGCGGACGCCGAGCAGGCGAGGGCCTCCGTCACCCGGGTGGTGGAGGCGTACGGCCGGATCGACTGCCTGGTGAACTCCGCCGGCCTGACCGCGCGGGGCACGCTGCTGGACACCACGCCCGACCTGTTCGACCAGCACGTCGCGATCAACCTCAGGGCGCCGTTCTTCGCCATGCAGGCGGCGGTCGCGGACATGGTGGGCCGCGGGGCGCCCGGCACGGTCGTCAACGTCATCACGTCCTCGGCGCACGGCGGGCAGCCCTTCCTCGCCCCGTACGTCGCCGCCAAGGCGGGGCTGATGGGCCTGACCCGGAACGCGGCGCACGCTCACCGCTGCGACCGGGTCCGCATCAACGGCCTGAACATCGGCTGGACGGCCACCGAGGGCGAGGACGCGACCCAGCGGGCGTACCACGGGGCCGGGGACGACTGGCGCGAGCGGGCGGCGGAGCGGCTGCCGATGGGCAGGCTCGGGCAGCCGGACGAGATCGCCGACTTCGTGGTGTTCCTGCTGTCCGAGCGGTCCGGCGTGGTCACCGGTTCGGTGATCGACTGGGACCAGAACGTGCTCGGCGGCCTGGACTAGGGCCTGTTGCGAAAGTCCCGTCGTCCGCCCGGAGGGCGGGCCTGGCGGCGTCAGGTGCGTGCTCTCGGCGTGCCGGCCCCTGGCCCTCGTACTGGATGTACTTGGGTCAGGGGCCGGTGCGGCGAGAGTGCGTGCATGGCGTCGTCGGGCAGGCGGGACTTTCGCAACAGGCCCTAGTTCCCCTCCCTTCCCCCTGGTGGCGCTGGACCCTCTCGTAAGGAGCTGCAACCCCATGCGTATCGGAATCCTCGGCCTCGGCCGCATCGGCGCCTTCCACGCCGAGACCCTCTCCGGCCTCGACGCCGTCGAGTCGCTCGTCGTCGCCGACCCGTTCGCGGAGGCCGCCAAGGCCGCCGCGGAGCGGTTCGGCGCCGAGGTGGCGGACTCGCCGGGGGCGGTGCTGGCCTCGGGCGTGGACGGGGTGGTGATCGCCGCGGCGACGGACGCCCATCCGGGTCTCGTCCTCGCGGCCGTCGAGGCCGGCGTCCCCGTCTTCTGCGAGAAGCCCGTCGCCAGGACCATGCGGGAGGGCGTCGCGGTGCTCGACGCCGTCGAGGGCACGGGCGTGCCCGTCCAGATCGGCTACAACCGTCGCTTCGACGCGGGCTTCGCCGCCGCCCGGGCCGCCGTACGGGCGGGGGAGCTGGGCGCGCTGCACACCGTGCGCTCGACCACCCTGGACCCGGCGCCGCCGCCCGCCGCGTACGTCGCCGCCTCCGGGGGCATCTTCCGGGACTGCTCGGTGCACGACTTCGACATCATCCGCTGGGTGACGGGCCGTGAGGTGGCCGAGGTGTACGCGGCCGGCGGGAACCGGGGCGCCGACTACATCGAGGCGGCGGGCGACGCCGACACCACGGGCGCGCTCCTCACCCTCGACGACGGCACGCTCGCGGTGGTCTCCAACTCCCGTCACAACGCGCGGGGTTACGACGTCCGCATGGAACTGCACGGCTTCCGGGACTCCATCGCGGTCGGTCTGGAGGACAAGCTGCCGCTGCGGTCGGTGGAGCCCGGCGCGACCTTCCCGTCCGGCACGCCCCACGACTTCTTCATGGACCGCTTCGCGGCCGCCTACCGCGCCGAACTCACCGCGTTCACCGAGGTGGTGGCCGGCACCCGGCCGTCCCCCTGCACGATCGGGGACGCCCTGGAGGCCGGCTGGGTCGCGGAGGCGTGCACGCTGTCGCTGCGCGAGCACCGGCCGGTGACCCTCGCGGAGGTGCGCGCCGGGTGACGGTGACGGCCAGGGAGTGCGCCCGTGGCCGCGGGCGGGCGCACGGCCGTCATCTCGCCGCGGGCTGGGCCGGCAGGTCGAAGACGTGGTCCGGGGAGATGATCGTCGTGATGGCGTCGCCGAACAGGGTGCTGGGCTCCTCGCCGTCGTGGTCGATGTCGGTGTTCAGCACCACGACGAGGGTCGTGTCGGCCGACGGCAGGTAGACGGTCAGGGACTCGTAGCCCGGCAGGGAGCCGTTGTGGCCGATCCACCCCTGCACGTCGAAGATGCCGAGCCCGTAGCCGGCGCCGGGGATGGTGGTCGGCGGGGTGGTCAGCCGCTCCTTCTGCGTGGCGGGGCTGATCATCCGCTTCCCGTCGGGCAGTCGGCCCGTGGCCACCGTGCGCGCCCACACCCGCAGGTCCTCCAGGGTGGAGATCATGGCCCCGGCGGCCCAGCCCCAGGAGGGGTTCCAGTCGGTCGCGTTCTCGACCTCGCCGGTCGCGGTCTGGTCGGTGTAGCCCTGGGCGTGCGGCTCGGGGAACTCGTTGCCCTCGGGGAAGAGCGTGTCGTCCAGGCCGGCCGGTGTGAGGACGTGCTCATGGACGTAGTCCGCGAGCGGCCGGCCGCTGACCTTCTCGACGACCAGGCCCAGCAGGATCAGGTTGGTGTTGCAGTAGGAGAACTCCTTGCCCGGTGCGAAGAGCACGGGGTGCTTGAAGGAGTAGCCGAGCAGTTGCCGCGGGGTGAACGGGCGCTGCGGGTCGGACGTCAGCGCCTTGGTGAAGGCGTCGTCCTCCGAGTAGTTGAACAGCCCGCTGCGCATGCCGGCCAGTTGGCGCAGGGTGATCTCGTCGCCGCCCGGCACACCGTCGACGTAGGTGCCGATGGTGTCGTCGAGGCCGATCTCGCCCTCGTCGACCAGTTCGAGGAGCGCGGTGACGGTGAACGTCTTGGTCTCGCTGCCGATCCGCGTGTACAGGTCCGGCCGCATGTCCTCGCCGGTGCTCTTGTCGGCGACGCCGAAGGACTTCACGTACCGGCCCTTGTCGGGCGTCCAGATGCCGACGCTCACACCGGGTACGGCCGCCTCCTCCATGACGCGTCGGACGGCCCGGTCGATCTGCCGCTGCACGGCGGGGGTGAGCTCGCGGACGTCGTCCCCCGACGGCGACGGCGAGGGTGCCTGGGCGGCGGCCGGGGGCGGCGCCGCGGTGCCGGCGCCGGCCGGTGCCATCAGCGCGCCCACCGCCGTGGCGACGACGGCCCCGCTGCGCAGTCGATGACGCAGGTGGGTCATGGGCTCACTCCTCCACGAGGAGACGTTCGCCGCAGGCCACGGCCGCACCAGGGGCACGGGCCGCATGCGGCCCATCGGCACCAGGATAGGAGCGGTCCCGGACCGCTGCCCGTCGGCACCTCCGCCGACGGGCAGCGGTCCGGGCCCGTGGGCGGCGCCCGGCAGAGCCCCGCCGCCGGCCCGGGTGTCCCGCCCCCGCCGGGGACCGGCGCGCAGCCTGTGTGCGGGGACCGGCGCGCACCCTGCGCGCTCGTCATCTCCCGCCCTCGGCCGACGGGTTCTCCCCGGCCGGTCGCCCGCCCGGCTCGTCAGGTCCGGCGCTCGCGTACGTGCACATGGGCGTCGAGCGGGAACTCCGGCGGTGCGGCGAGCAGCAGGCCGTCGAGCCCGTAGCCGGTCTTCCGCGCCACCCGGCAGGACGCGGTGTTGTCGGCCTGGTGGAGCAGGGTGAGGCGGGTGAGCCCGGCGAAGGCGGTGAACGCCCAGTCCGTCAGGGCGCCCAGTGCCCGGGGGGCGACGCCCCGGCCGCGGGCGTGGGCGGCGGTCCAGTACCCGACCTCCGGGGCGGCTCCGTGCGGGGTCTTGAGGACGACGTTCCCGGCCAGCCGGCCGTCGTCGTCGCCGGGGCGGACCTCCAGCACGGCGAAGGCGAGGCGGCGCCCCGTCCGCCAGCCCCGCCGCTGCTCCCCCACCCAGCGCACCGCGTCCGCCTCGTCCGCCACGGTCACGCCGGACCAGCGGCGCATGGCCGGATCCGCGTACACCCCGGCCAGTGGGGCCGCGTCCCGCGGGCGCCAGGGGCGCAGCAGCAGGGCGGGGGCCGACGCGGTGGCGCCCGCGGTCAGACGTACCGGTTCGTCGTCCATGCGGCCGAGCGTACGTGACGGGTGTTCAGGCTCTCCCTTTCCATGACGGGGGCGGGGCGGATCAGGGCGTTCAGTCGCTCCGTTCCCATGGCGGGGCGGGCGGTCAGGGCGTCCCGTCACCGGGTTCCGCGACGGGCGCGGTGAGGTCCTCCGCCTCCGGGAGCTCCTCGACGTCCACGCCCCGTACCTGGGCCAGTTCGTGCTTGAGCGCGGCGAGTTCGGCGCCGCCAGCCATGTGGTGGGTGAGTTCCTCCAGGCCTACCTCGCTGCGGTCGGCGGAGAGTTCCAGGGTGCCCAGGCGCAGCACGCTGAAGTGGTCGCCGACCATGTAGGCGTGGTGGGGGTTGTGGGTGATGAAGATGACGCCGAGGCCGCGGTCGCGGGCGGCGGCGATGTACTTCAGGACCACGCCGGACTGCTTGACGCCGAGGGCGGCGGTCGGCTCGTCCAGGATCAGCACGCGGGCGCCGAAGTGGACGGCGCGGGCGATGGCGACGCACTGGCGCTGGCCGCCGGAGAGGGTGCCGATGGGCTGTTCCAGGTCGTCGAGGACGATGCCCATGGTGCGCAGTTCCTCGTCCGCGATCCTCTTCATGCGGTCGATGTCGAGGCGGCGGACCGGCCAGGGCCCCTTGGTGATCTCCGAGCCGAGGAAGAAGTTGCGCCAGACCGGCATGAGGGGGACGGTGGCGAGGTCCTGGTAGACGGTGGCGATACCGCGGGCGAGGGCGTCACGGGGGGTGGTGAAGCGGACGTTTTCGCCGTCGACGAGGAAGTCGCCCTCGGTGTGCTGGTGCAGCCCCGAGACGATCTTGATGAGGGTGGATTTGCCGGCGCCGTTGTCGCCCAGGACACAGGTGACCCGGCCGGGACGGACGACGAGGCTCACCCCGTGCAGGGCGCGGACGTTGCCGTAGGACTTGCCGGCGCCCCGCAGTTCGACCAGCGGGCGTTCGCCGCCCGGGGGCGGGGGGTCCGCGAGGGCGGCGCCGTGCGGGCCGGTGTTGTCGGTCGTCATGGGGGTCACCTCCGGGTCGCCGTGCGCTGGACCCACAGATTGATGAGGACGGCGCCGAGGAGCATCACGCCGAGGAAGGCCTTGAACCAGTCGGGGTTCCAGCCGGCGTAGACGATGCCCTGCTGCACCATGCCGAACATGAACGCGCCGAAGACCGGCCCGATCGCCGAGCCGTAGCCGCCGGTCAGCAGACAGCCGCCGATCACGGCCGCGGCGATGTAGATCAGCTCCTGGCCGACGCCCTCGCCGGACTGCACGGTGTTGAAGGAGAACAGCTGGTGCATGCCGACGAACCAGGCGCCGAAGCCGACCAGCATGAACAGCGAGATCTTGGTGAAGGTGACCGGCACGCCGACGGCGCGGGCGCTCTCCCGGTCGCCGCCGACGGCGTAGATCCAGTTGCCGTACCGGGTGCGCAGCAGCACCCAGGTGGCGAGCGCGGCGAAGACGAGCCACCACACGACGGTGATCTTCACCTGGACGCCGCCGACGTCGAACGACGAGGCGAAGACCGCCCTGGCCTGGTCGAAGCCGTCCATGTCGCTGATGTCGTCGGTGGCGACGTCGCCGGTGACCAGCCGGGTCACGGCGAGGTTGACGCCCTGGAGGATCAGGAAGGTGCCGAGGGTGACCAGGAAGCTCGGCAGGCCGGTCCTGATCAGAAGCCAGCCGTTGAACAGGCCCACGGCGAGCGAGAAGACCAGGGCGAGGACGACGCCCGTCCACACGTTCAGGGTCAGCTGGTAGCTGAGCATGGCCGCGGTGAGCGCCGAGCTGATCACGGCGACACCGGCCGACAGGTCGAACTCGCCGCCGATCATCAGCAGGGCGACCGGCAGGGCCATGATCCCGATGGTCGACGACTGGTAGAGGATGTTGGCCATCGAGCTGCCGTCGCGCACGGGCGGGGCGGTGGCGAGGAAGAACAGGTACACCGCGACCGCGCCGAGGAAGACGCCGACCTCGGGGCGGGCCAGCAGCCTGCGGACCAGGGGGCGGCGCGCGGTCCGTCCGTCGGTCCCCTGCGGGCCGGGGGCCGGCGGTGTGCCCACCGCCGGCCCGGCGTGCGGGGCCCCGCTCATCACCGGGTGCCCTTCTCCGCGAAGCCGGCGACGGTATCGACGTTGGACTTGTCGACGAAGGCCGGGCCGGTCAGCACCGGCTGCTCGCCGCCGCCCAGGTAGTTGCCGTTGTTCTTGTAGAGCCACAGCGAGTCGACCGCCAGGTAGCCCTGGAGGTAGGGCTGCTGGTCGACGGCGAACTCGATGGTGCCCTCGCTGATGGCGCCGGTCAGTTCCTTGTTCAGGTCGAAGGTGGCGATCTTCGCCTTGCTGCCCGTCTCGGACACCGACTGCGCGGCCGTCATCGCGATCGGCGCGCCGAGGGTGACGACGTGGTCGATGGAGGCGTCCTGCTTGAGCTTGGCGGTGATCGTGGACTTCACGGACGGCATGTCGGTGCCGTTGACGAAGAGGTTCTCGACGGTGCCGGAGAACGTCTTCTTCACGCCGTCGCAGCGCTGGGTGAGGCCGACGTTGCCCTGCTCCTGGATGACGCAGACGGCGTTCTTCGCGCCGAGCGAGTTCAGCTTCTCCCCGAGGGCCTCGCCGGCCACCGTCTCGTCCTGGCCGAAGAACTCCAGCAGGCCGAGCCGCTGCCAGTCGCTCACCCCCGAGTTCAGGCCGACGACGGGGATCTTCGCGGCCGTCGCCTTGGCGATGACGGCCTTGAGGGCGTCGGGCTTGGCGAGGGTGACGGCGATGCCGTCGACCTTCTGGTCGATGGCGTTCTGGATCAGGTTGGCCTGGTTGCCGGCGTTGGGGTCGCGGGAGTAGACCAGCTTGACGTTGTCCTTCGCGGCGGCGGCCTCGGCGCCCTTGCGGACGATGTCCCAGAAGGTGTCGCCGGGCGCCTGGTGGGTGATCAGGGCGACCGTCATCGCCGGTGTGCCGGCCTTGCCCGCGGCGGCGCCGCTCCCGCTTTCCTCGGCCTTCTTGCCACCTGAACCGCTGGAGCAGCCCGCGAGGGTCAGGGCCACCGCCGCGGCGAAGGCCACGGCCGGGGCGAGTCTGCGGGATCGGGAGGGGGAAGAGCTGTCCATTTTTCCAGCACCTCACTGTGCGACGGGGACGACGGGGAACGAGGATCCGATCGCGGCCGGGAGCCTCACACCCGGCGACGACGCGCCCGACGGTGACGCACCCGACGGTCACGATCTACCCCGTGCGCACCGCCGTCACCCTCCGCCCCGGGAGACGGCGTCCCCGGGGCGGCATGCCCGGAGGGGGCGGCCCCGGGGCGGGCATGCCCGGCGCGGGCGGCCCCGGGGCGGGCATGCCCGGCGCGGGCGGCCCCGGGGCGGGCGGTCGCGGGCTCAGCGGGGCGCCATGCGCAGCGCGCCGTCCATGCGGATCGTCTCGCCGTTGAGGTAGTCGTGGTCGACGATCGCCAGGGCGAGCCGGGCGTACTCCTCCGGCCGGGCCAGACGGTGCGGGAAGGGCACGCCGGCGGCGAGCGAGGTGCGGATCTCCTCCGACACCGTGGCCAGCATCGGTGTCTCCACGACGCCGGGGGCGATGGTGCACACCCGGATGCCGTACTGCGCCAGGTCGCGGGCGGCGGGCAGGGTCAGGCCGACGACACCGCCCTTGGAGGAGGAGTAGGCGGCCTGGCCGATCTGGCCGTCGTAGGCGGCGATGGAGGCGGTGTTGACGATCACGCCGCGCTGTCCGTCGCCGTCGGCCTCGGTGCCGGCGATGGCCTCCGAGGCGAGCGCGAGCACGTTGAAGGTGCCGATCAGGTTGATCTGGATCACCTTGGCGTACAGGGCGAGGTCGTGGACACCCTTCCTGCCGAGGATCCGCATCGACGGGCCGATGCCGGCGCAGTTGACCACCGTGCGCAGCGGGACGCCGGCGCCCGCGGCGGTGGCGACGGCGGCGCGCACCTGCTCCGGGTCGGTGACGTCGGCGGCGACATAGGTGACGCCGGCGACGTCCGGGGCCCGGTCGATGCCGTCCTTCAGGTCGAGGGCGAAGACCGTGGCGCCGCGCTCGGCGAGCGCCCTCGCGGTGGCCGCGCCGAGGCCGGACGCACCGCCGGTGACGAGGGCGGCGGTGTTCTCGAGCTGCATCATCACTCCTTGCCGAGGACGGTGAGCACACCGCCCTCGCTCCGGTCCAGCGCACGGGAGATGATCATGCGCTGGATCTGGTTGGTCCCTTCGAAGATCTGCATGACCTTCGCCTCGCGCATGTAGCGCTCGACGGGGAAGTCGCGGGTGTATCCGTACCCGCCGAGGACCTGCACCGCGTCCGTGGTCACCTTCATGGCGTTGTCGGTGGCCACGAGTTTGGCGATGGAGGCCTCCCGGGTGAAGGGCAGGCCGAGGTCCTTCAGCCGGGCGGCGGCCAGGGCGGTGGCGCGCGCCGACTCGATCGCGGCGCCCATGTCGGCGAGGACGAACGCCAGCCCCTGGTGCTCGATGATCGGCTTGCCGAACGTCTCCCGCTCCCGCGCGTAGCGCACGGCGTGGTCGAGGGCTCCCTGGGCGAGGCCGGTGGCGACGGCGGCGATGCCGAGGCGGCCGCAGTCCAGGGAGGCCAGCGCGATCCTCAGCCCCGCCCCCTCCTCCCCGATCCGGCGGCCGACCGGCACCCGCACGCCGTCGAGGCGCATGGTGGCGGTGGCCGACCCGGTCAGCCCCATCTTCCGTTCCGGCGGGTCGGCGCTCAGCCCCGGGGCGTCCGCCGGGACCAGGAAGCAGGAGATGCCGTGGGCGCGGTCGTCGGAGGTGCGGGCCATGACCGTGTAGAAGTCGGCGTACCCCCCGTGGGTGGTCCACGCCTTGGCTCCGTCGAGGACGTACGCGTCGCCGTCGCGGACCGCGCGCGTGAGCATGGCCGCCGGGTCGGAGCCGGCGTGCGGCTCGGACAGGCAGTAGGCGCCGAGGAGTTCCCCGCCCAGCATGTCCGGCAGCCAGGCGCGCCGCTGCGCCCCGGTGCCGAACCGGGCCAGCGGGAAGCAGGACAGGGCGTGCACGGAGAGTCCCACGGCGACGCTCGACCAGACCGCGGCGATCTCCTCCAGCACCTGGAGGTACACCTCGTACGGCTGGCCCGCCCCGCCGTCCTCCTCGGCGAACGGCAGCCCGAGCAGCCCGCTGCGGCCCAGGGTGCGGAAGACGTCGCGGGGGAACGCCCCGTCCGCCTCCGCGTCGGCGACCCGGGGTGCGAGTTCCTTGGCGGCGAGGATGCGGGTGAGCTGGATGAGCTCGACGGCTTCCTCGGTCGGCAGGGCGCGGGTGGCAGGCATGGTGACCTCCACTGAGTAGTGCTCCGAGTGGTGCTCCGAGTGGTGCTCTAGTATCACTCCGAGTGGTACTCCGAGTGATACTGGAGTGCGTACGAACGTATCAATCACAGTACGGCACGGGAGGGTGGAAAGGCACCCGTTCGCGAGGGGAGATCGCCGCCGGAGGCGGCGGGAGCGGCCGCGGGCGGCAGCGGGGAAGCGGGCGTCAGGGGGAGACGGCGTGCACGATCAGCGACGCGAGCTGCTCGTAGGCCTCCGCGTCGCTCAGCCCGGTGCGCGCCTTGAGCTCGCCCTGCTGGATCTGCCGCATGGTCGCGGCGGCGACCTCGCCGACGAACGCGGCGTGCACGTCGCGGAACGCGCCGTCGGAGACGCCCTCCGCGATCAGCCGGCGGACCCGCTCCGCGGCCATCCGCGTGTTCGCCTCGTAGACCTCCCGGGCGGGCGGGAAGTCCGCCACGTCGTCGAGGAAGCGGCGGGAGAGCGGACGCAGCTGCTCGGCGACGGCCGTCAGGTACGCACGGACCCGGTCCGAGGGGTCCACGGTCTGCGCCACCCGCTTCTCGACGACCTCGGTCGCCCCCCGGAAGTAGTGCTTGACCGCCTCCACGACCAGCCCCTGCTTGCTGCGGGCCAGCTGGTACAGCGTCGTCTTCGAACAGCGCAGCCGCACGGCGAGGTCGTCGAGGGTGAGGTCCGAGAACCCCTCCGCCGTGAGCAGCGCGACGAGTCGTTCCAGCAGGTCGGCCTGTCGGGCGGTACGGCGGGTGGACGGCATGATCCCAGCGTAACCGCGCCGCGCCCGGCCGCCGCCGCCCGGCCGCCGAAAGCCCCGGGTCCGCCCGCGTTGGTCCTCCCCCCACCCCGTCTGGCACTCTGTCACCTCAGGACCACGGCGCTCTCTGTCCGCGCCGGCGAGGGGGACACGATGCCCGAGGAGCTGGAACTGACGGCCGCGGTACGGCTGGTGCGCGACGCGTTGCTGAGCGCCGCCGCCGACACGCACGACGACCTGCGCTTCGAGGTGGGCCCGGTCGGCATGGAGTTCACGGTCGAACTGCGGCGGGACGTCGCCGCGAAGACCGGCTTCCGGGCCTGGGTCCTGTCCGGCGACGCGGAGGCGAGGGCCGGCCGGACCCGTACCCACAAGGTCTCGCTGACCCTCACGCCGAAGCGGGCCGACGGCCGGGCGGTGGAGATCTCCCGGAACCTGGCGGACGGGCACCCGGCGGACGGAGGCCTGCCGGGCGACGACGCCGGGGCCGACGACGGCTCCGCCCTCTTCCTGGCGCCCGACGCCTCCTGACCGCCCGTCCCGCGCGAAGGGTACGGACGCCATGAACAGGAGTCGGCTGGTCGCCGTGCGCGCCGACGGGGAGAGCGGCGGCGGCCGGGTCGGTTCGGGGTGCGTGATCGCGCCCCGCCTGGTGCTGACGGCGGGCCACGCGCTGCCCCCGCGGGAGACCGCCGGGTCGGCCGCCGGTGCGCGGGTGCGGGTGCGGGTGCAGTTGTTCACCGCCCGGCGGCTCGTACCCGCCGCCGTCGTCTGGGACGGCCGGCCGGCGGGCCTCGACGCGGCCCTGCTGGAGGTGGCGCCGGAGGACTGGCCGCCCGACGTCGCGGACTCCCCGGTGCGGTTCGGCCGGTTCGTGACCCTGCGGGCGGGGCAGCCCGCCGACGCCCTGGGGTTCGCCCGGGTCCAGGCCTCCTCCCCCGCCGGTCTGGAGACCGCCCAGGTCTCCGGCACGGTGAGCCCCGGGGACCGGATGATCGCCGACCGCTGGGAACTCGGTGTCGACCGCGCCCCCGCCGACCTCGGCGACTCCCCGTGGAGCGGGATGTCGGGGGCGGCGCTGTGGAGCGGCCCGCTGCTGTGCGGCGTGGTGGTGGTGGACTCGGCGCACTGGAACCACGGCAAGCTCCAGGCGGTACCGGCTCACCGGCTGCTGGCCGAGGAGGAGTTCCGGTCGCTGCTGGCCCGGCGCACGGGGTACGTGCCGTCGGCCGAGGCGGTGGAACTGGAGGCGCTGTGCGAACCGGCCGTGCCCAGCCGCGCCCCGCGGCTGCCGTCCGAGTTGCTGCGCCCGCAGGCCGAAGCGGTGCCCTTCACCGGCCGGGACCGGGAGCTGCGGGACTTCGAGGACTGGTGCGTCGAGGGCGGCGGGCTCGCCACCCGGCTGATCACCGGGCTGGGCGGCCAGGGCAAGTCCCGTTTCGCCCGGGAGCTGTCGGCGCGCATGGCGACCCGCGGCTGGGTCGCCGCGCTGCTGCGCGAGTCCGCCGCCGAACGGGACGGCCTGGTCCGGGGGTTGCGGGCGCTGACCGCCGTCGACCAGCGGATGCTGCTGGTCATGGACTACGCCGAGACCAGTCCCGAGCTGATCGGCGACGTACTGGAGGTGCTGGAGGCGCGCGGCGGCCACCATCCCGTACGGATCGTGCTGATCGCGCGCAGCGCGGGCGAGTGGTGGGAGCGGCTCCCGGGTGCCACCGCGCGCAGCGCCGGGACGCTGAGCGGGGCGCACACCGTCGAACTCCGCGACGTCGCCACGACGCCCGCGCGGCGCGCCCTGATGTACGAGGAGGCGGTGCGGGCGCTGGCCCGGCGGCTGCCCGGGCTGGGGGCGCTGACGGAGTACGCGCGCGTCGACTGGGCCGCGGTCGAGCGGGCGGTCCTGTCGCGGCCCTACCGGGACTTCGACAACGGCTCCGCCCTGCATCTGCACATGCGGGCCCTTCTGCACCTCCTCACGGAGGCCGACCTCCGGGCGGACCGGCCGGCGGACGGCCGTCCGGACGGCCGTGCGGACACGCGTGGGGGCACCCGTGCGGACCCCCGTGACCCGGCCGGCTCCGGCCCGGCCGCGCCGCGGATCCCCCGCCCGGGCCGGGAGCCGGACGTCCGGGCGCAGCTCCTCGGGCACGAACGGCGGTACTGGAAGCGGACCGCCGGCGCCTGGTCCGAACTCGACGGCGTCGGCCACGACGTGCTGGCCGACGCGGTGGCGACGGCCACGCTGACCAGGACCGCCGATCCGCAGCGCGCCACCGAACTGCTGGGACTGCTCCCGGGCCTGGCCGGCGAGGAGCGGACCAGGGCCGCGGCGGAATGGCTCCACCGGCTGTATCCGCCGACCGAGGCGTCGTACTGGGGCGCCCTGGAGCCCGATCTGCTGGGCGAGTACCACGTGGCCCTGCGGTGCCGCGGGAACAGGGCCCTGCTGGGTTCGCTGCTGCCCCGGCTGGGCGGCCGCGAGGCCGAGCGGGCGCTGACCGTGCTGGCCCGGGCCGAGGCCCAGCCCGGCTGCCCCTGCCCGGATCTGGCGGAGCAGGTGGCGGACCTGATCGTCGGCCACCCCGACGCCCTGGCCGTCCCGGCGGTGGTGGTCGCCGGGCGGTCGGAGAACCCGGGCTTCCTGCTGCACGCGCTGCACCGGCTGGTGGAGCGGCCGGACCTGCCGCTCGACCTGCTGGAGGTGCTGCACGCGGCGGTGCCGGACCGCAGCCGTCTGCTGGGCGAGCAGGCGCTGGACATCGCCCGGCGACTCGTCCACGCGCACCGCCGCCGGGCCCGCCTCGCGGGCGGCGTCCTCGCCCCGGCCCCGGTGCGGGCCGACCTGGCGGGGGCGGAGCACAACCTCGCGGTCCGGCTGAGCTCCGTACGGCGCTGGACGGACGCCGTGGAACGCGGCGGCCGCGCGGTACGGCTGTACCGCGGGCTGGCCCGCAGCGACCCGGGCGCGTACCTCCCGCTGCTCGCCGAGTCCATCGGGGTGCGCTGGGGCGCGCTGTTCGAACTGGGCCGGTACCGCGAGGCGCTGGCGGACTGCACGGAGGCGGTGCGGGTCGGCCGGCGGCTGGTGGCGGGCGGGTCCGGGACGCGGACGGCGGCCGCCTCGATGCCGCACCGGGCCCGGCTGGCGCAGGCGCTGAGCAGCCTCTCCGTGGTGCTGGCCGCGCGGAACCTGCGCGCGGAGGCGCTCAGCGCCGGTGAGGAGGCCGTGGAGATCCTGGAGGAACTGGTCCGCGACCGGCCCACCCGCCAGCACCTCGCCCTGCTCGCCGGCGCGCTGC
Organism: Streptomyces sp. NPDC003248; assembly: GCF_055563235.1. Lineage (NCBI taxonomy): Bacteria > Bacillati > Actinomycetota > Actinomycetes > Kitasatosporales > Streptomycetaceae > Streptomyces > Streptomyces sp. NPDC003248. Next base: position 82,009 of record NZ_JBVHDT010000019.1, read on the forward strand.
ACAACCTCGCCAACCGGCGCTCACCGGGTCAGGACGCCCTGGAGACGGTGACCCACGCCGTGCTGATCCGGCGCCGGCTCGCGCAGGTCCATCCGGACGCCTATCTGCCCGCCCTGGTGGAGTCCCTGCACAACCAGGCGCTGGAGCTGACCGCGCTGAACCGCTACTCGGCGGCGGTGCGGGTCATCGACGAATGCCTGCGGGTGACGCTGCACCTGGTGGAGGACCAGCCCACCATCCACCGTCCCACGCTGGCCCGGGTGCTCGGGACCCGGGCCGGGGCGCTCAGCGGGGCCGGCGCGCACACCCAGGCGGTCCGTACGGCGGTGCGGGCGCTGCTGCTCCTCCAGGATCTCGGGCGCGAGCGGCCCGCCGAGTACGAGCAGGCCATCGAGGCCATGACACGGCACACGGCGAACGTGGCCTGGGACGCGTACGCCGGCTGGGACGAGGCGGCCGGCGCCGCGTGGTGGCTGCGGCTGCACCAGGAGGCCAACCGCCGGGCCGCCGTGCGCCGTGACCGGGAGCGGCGGGAGCGGTGGCGCGCGACCCGGTGGCGCCGGGTCCCGGAATGGCTGGGCCGGTGGGCCGGGATCCGGCTGACGGTGTCACGCCGGCACGATCCGGCGCGGCCCGCGGCGCGGATCCCCCGTTTCGGGGTGGACCTCACCGTGCCGCCCGTCCCCGGCACCCCGGACGGCGACGAGAGGATCCGTGACCAGCGGGAGTTCCGCAGGCTGCTGGACCAGGGAGACCTGATCCGGGTGGACACCCCGAAGCCGGACACGATGCGCGGGCTGTCCGAACTCGAACAGGCGCTGGCGCGCGCCTACGAGATGGAGGTGGCCCTGGAGTCGTACCTGCCGGACCAGGCGCGGTAGCGCCCGGGGGCGGGCGACCGCCCCCGACCGCGGGCGCACGCCGGAGCCGGTGAGCCGTGGCCGCCGCGCCCGGTACGGTCACCGTCGCCGCGCCCCTCACGCGTCGGCTGCTCCGCCCCGTCCGCACGACGTGTCCCGGAGGCGGAGCGCCAGCTCGGCGTCGAACCGGAAGTCGGCGTCGCCGAGGCGGTCTCCGAAGAGTTCCCTCAGCTGACGCAGCCGGTTGCGGGCCGTCTGGGGATGGATGCCCAGCGCCGTGGCGACCTCGGGCGCGGACCGGCTCCAGGAGGAGAGCAGGGCGCGCAGCGTCTCCTCCAGGCGTTTGGCCTTGCCCAGTGACAGTCCCTCCAGGGGATCGGCCAGCCGCTCGGCCACCAGGGCGCTGACGGGCTCGCCCGCCAGCAGGATGAGGTCGGTCAGATGAGTCTCGGCCTTCACCAGCGACGTGTCGCCCGGGATGCGCCCCCGGCGGATGTGGTGCACCGTCAGGCGGGCGCAGTGCAGCGACAGCCACGCCTCCGCCAGGGGGACCGCCGGTCCCACGACCAGGCGCCGGCCGGGGAACGCGGCCCGCAGGCGCTGCTCCCCTTCCGGTCCGGCCCGGACCGGGAGGACCGCGCGCAGCTCGGTGCCGCGGGGGACGAACAGAGCGTCGGGGAGGTGCCCGAGCGGTGGCGTGGTCTGGTTCTCGACGACACAGCACGCGACCTGGTCGGGCAGTGGCCACCGCGCCTTGTCGGCCAGGACCTCCAGTGCGGCGCCTCCGTCGAGGTCGCGTTGCAGCAGACGTTCGGCCAGCGCGCGGCGGTGGTCGGCGATCTCGTCGGTGCCCAGCGCTTTGGCCTCGGCATAGCCCTTGGTCGACTCGTTGGCCAAGGCGTTGATGTGGACCAGTACGGCCTCGCCCAGGCGCAGCACCGCCGAGAGCGGCAGATCGGCCTGACGGGCGGAGTCGACGTAGCAGCGGCAGGCGACCTGCGCCCCGATGCGGTACGCCTCCTGCAAGTGGTCGAGGTCGCGACCGGCGAAGAACTCGGTGCGGCCCAGTCTGCGGAAATAGGCGGTGACCTGGTCCTGGGGCCGGCCGGGGTCCTCGATGAGTTCCACGAACTGGTAGACGGCGCGCCGGACCGCGCCGACCAGGTCGCGCCCGACGGGGGACTCCAGCGAGCCGCGGTAGCTGGCCACGCTGCGCTGGATGACCTGGATCATCTCGGTGGCGATGGTGTCCGCCCGGGGCCGCAGCACGTGGGCCATCTCGACCGGCAACTCGAACCAAGGTCCGTGGATCGGGGCCGTGACGTTGTTGCTTCCCACTCCGAGCACCTCCGGCCGGCACGGTGTGAACTGCTGCTGACAACTTGTCTCACATGCCGAGCCCTTGGGCAAGAGTGGGCCAGGACCGGTGCAGCGCGCGTTCCCAGTAGGGCCAGTCGTGCGTGCCGTTTCCGTAGAAATCGCTGGTCACCGGCAGCCCGTTGGCCTGGAGCTTCGCCACGAACTGCTGCGAGGTGCCCAGGGCGGCGGGTTCGAGGGCGTCCGCGCCCTCGTCCGGCGCGAGATCACTGGGCAGGCCGTTTCCGGACGAGACGTAGAGCGCCTTTCCGCGGAGTGCCTCGACGTTGTCGTACGGATTGTGGGACCGCCACAATCCATTCGTCAGGAGCTCTTCGCCCCACAGGGCCGTCCAGTTCCAGATTCCCTCCCGGACGAGGATGCTCTTTATCAGCGCGGGAACACCGAAGGACAGCGTATTGAGCATTCCGCTGTAGGATGCGGCGGCCCCGAACAGCTCCGGGTGCCGGAACGCGTAGTGCATGGCGCCGAATCCGCCGATGGACAGGCCGGCCACGGACCGCTGGGTGCCCGCCCGGTAATTGCGTTCGAGGATCTGCCGCACCTCGGTGACGTGGAAGGTCTCCCAGTCCGGTTTCGCACTGAGGCCGAAGTTCCACCAGGCCGAGTACATTCCGGCCGGCCCGTCGGAAGGCATGACGACCATCACGTCCTTGTCGGCGGTGAACTCCTCGACGTCGGTGAACTGGGTCCACGCGCGGTAGTCGGCCGTGTCGCAGCAGCCGTGCAGCAGCCACAGGGCCGGCCAGGTCCGGTCGGTCCGGCTGTCCCAGTTCGCGGGGAGGAGGACCCGGACCATCGCGCGCCGGCCGAGCGCGGGGGAATCGATCTCCAGATCGACGGTGCGGTCGTCGATCCGGGTCTCGCTCACGACGCTCGCGCCGTCGTCGGCGGGCACGGACAGGGACGCGGCGACGGCGGGCGTGGCCGCGGGGGTGAGGGGGGTCACGGTCAGCGCGGCGGCCAGCAGGGTCACGGCAGCCGCACGGTATCCGCCTGGAATTCTCATGCGCTTTCCTTTCCTGACGCGGGGCGAGGACGGGCCGACGAGGGGCGACGAGGGGCGGAACTCACAGCGGGATGTTCCCGTGTTTGCGCGCGGGGAGTTGTTTTCGTTTCGAGCGGAGCGAGCGAAAGGCCCGCGCCACCTCGATGCGCGTCGCCGCGGGGCGTATGACGCGATCCACGTAGCCCCGCTCGGCGGCCGGATACGGTGACGCCGTTCTCGCCCGGTAGTCGTCCACCAGGGCTTGCCTGATCCGGTCGCGGTCGCCCGCGTCGGTCTCCCGCAGAGTGCGCCGGTGCAGGACGGCGACCGCGCCCTCGGCGCCCATGACCGCGATCTCCGCCGACGGCCAGGCGAGGTTGACGTCGGCCCCGAGGTGTTTGGAGCCCATGACCGCGTAGCCACCGCCGTAGGCCTTGCGGACCACGACGGTCACCTTGGGGACGGTCGCCTCCGCGTACGCGTAGAGGAGTTTCGCTCCGCGCCGGATGATGCCCGCCCGTTCCTGGGCCACTCCCGGCAGGTATCCGGGGACGTCGGCCAGGGTGAGCAGCGGGATGCCGAAGGCATCGCAGAACCGGACGAATCGAGCCGCCTTCTCGGAGGCGTCGATGTCGATGACTCCGGCGAGGTGGCGGGGCTGGTTCGCCACCACGCCGACCGTGCCGCCCTCGATCCGGGCGAACGCGCAGAGCATGTTGGGCGCGAACCCGTCGTGCACCTCCAGGAATTCGTCGTCGTCGGCGAGGGCGGCGACGAGTTCCCGCATGTCGTACGACCGGTCGGGGTCGCCGGGGACGAGGGAGTCCAGCGCCCGGTCGGTGGGGGTGATCTCGTCACCGGAGGCGGACGGGTAGATGGGAACGGGGTCCATGTTGTTGGCCGGGAGGTACCCCAGGAGGGTCCGGACCCAGTCGACGGCGTCGGGCTCGTCGCCGGCCCGGTAGTGGGCGTTGCCGGACACCGCGCTGTTGACGGCGGCGCCGCCGAGGTCGGCGGCGCTGACGCGTTCGCCGGTGACGGCGGCGACGACGTCCGGTCCGGTGACGAACATGTGCGCCGTCCCGTCGACCATCACGGTGAAATCGGTGAGGGCCGGCGTGTAGACCGCACCGCCCGCGCAGGGCCCGAGGACCAGGGAGATCTGCGGCACCACCCCGGAAGCGGCGACGTTGCGCATGGCGATCTCGGCGTAGTACGCCAGTGACGTCACGCCCTCCTGGATGCGGGCCCCGCCGGAGTCGTTGATGCCCACGATCGGGCACCCGATGTCGAGGGCCCGGTCCATGATCTTGAGAACCTTCTCGCCGAAGACCTCGCCGAGACTGCCGCCCAGGACGCTGAAGTCCTGGGAGAACAGGCAGACGGGGCGTCCGTCCACGGTGGCCTGGCCGGTCACCACGCCGTCGCCGTAGGGACGGTGGTCCGACATGCCGAAGTCGGTGCAGCGGTGCCGGGCGAAGCGGTCGAACTCGGTGAAGGAGCCGGGATCGACGAGCAGGTCGATCCGCTCACGAGCGGTCAGCTTGCCCTTGGCGTGCTGGCGTTCGCCCGCGCTCTTCTCGTTGACCCGCAGGACTTCGTCGTCGCGTGCGAGCAGGTCGGCGATGTCCACGGCGGTGCCGTCGGAGGGGCGGTCAGCCACGGTGGCCTCCTGGGGCGTGTGTCGTGGACTCCAGTTCCTTGAGCAGCCGATGTGCCACGACGTCGATGTGGGGCGGATCGATCACGGAGATGTGGTCTCCGGGGACGGGCACGACGTCGAGGCCGGGGCACAGGACGTCCCAGCCCAGGGCGGTGTCGGTGCGCAGGTAGCGCGGGTCCAGCGACGTGGTGAGAGGGTGCGGCTCGGCGGCGCGGAAGAGCAGGACCGGGCCGCCGTACGGCCGCGGCCGGTAGGCCTCGGCGATGCGTGCGTCGAGGTAGGAGGTGTACTGGTGGTGCAGGGCGGCCGGCCCCATCCGCGGGACCCGCTCGCGGATGCGCGCGATGACCCGGTCGAACAGGTCGAGGTCGGTTTCCCTGCCGCGGACCGGGACGTCCAGGCCGAGCGGCACGCCGTAGGTGTGCTCTATGTGCTCGGCGAAACGCGCGACGCGGGCGAGGCGGGCCCGGTCGACGTCGTCGGTGGGCAGGGGGAGGATGGCGTCGATCAGGAAGAGCAGGTCGACCTCGGCACCGGCGGCGGTCAGCTGCCGCGCGACCTCGTACGCCAGGCAGCCGCCGAAGGACCAGCCTCCGAGCCGGTAGGGCCCGTGGGGGCGCAGCCGGCGGATCTCGGCGATGTAGGCGGCGGCCTTGGCCTCCACGGTGTCGAGGGCGTCGAGCCGTTCCAGCCCGTAGCAGTTCGCCGCCCCGCCGATCCGGTCGGCGAGCGGCCGGTAGACCGCGGTGGGTCCGCCCGCGGGGTGGAACAGGAAGAGCGCCGTCTCCCGTCCGTGGTCGGCGAGCACCCGCACCGGCCCGTCGGCGCCGCCCTCGATCCGGTGGCGCAGCAGATCGGCGACGGTGGCAATGGTGTCCGTGCCGGTGAGCCGGACGGGTTCGTCCCCGGGCAGGGCGGCGTTCATCTCGTGCGCCAGGCGGACCCGGTCCGCGTCCGTGGCACCCGCGGCGTCCAGCGTGACGTCGACGGCACGGCCGTGGGCGCCGAGCACCCCGCGCCAGTGCCGGGCGACCCAGCGCTCGGCGGTGTCGCGCGGTTCCGGGCCCGGGGCGCTGCCGGTGCCCGGCCGCCGCCGGGGCACCGCTGTCGTCCCGGTGGCGAGCCGTTCGGCCAGCGCGGCGGCGAGTTCGTTGGCCGACGCGCCGCGCAACAGCAACGGGAGCGGCAGCGGCACCCCGATGTCGCGTTCGACGGTGGAGCGTGCCCGCATGGCGGTGAGCGAGTCCAGTCCCAGTGCCGTCAGCGGCGCGTCGGGGTCGAGGGATGACGGGTCGGCACGGAGCAGTTCGCCGAACACGGCGAGCAGGTGGGCGGTGATCGCCTCCGGCGTGGTGCCGACGGCCGCCCGCGCCGAGGCCGGCGCCGGTGCCGCGGACTCCGCGAAGTAGGCCCGGCCCACGGCGTCGGGGAACGTGTCCCGCACGGAGTTCATGTCGAGTCGGAACACACCGGCCTGGGACGGTCCCGAGGCCAGGAGCTCCCCCAGGGCGGCGAACCCTTCGTCGGGGCCGAGGCGCGCGGCCGCGGACTCCGCCGTCGCGACGGCGGCGCCGATCCCGGACCAGGCACCCCAGTGGACGGTGACCACCGGGACGCCCCGCGCGCGCCGGTGGGCGCCGAAGGCGTCGAGCCAGGCGTTCGCGGTGGCGTAGGCGGCCTGCCCCGGGGAACCCAGCAGGGCCGCGGCCGAGGAGTAGTCCACCCACCAGTCCAGATCGAGCCCCGCCGTCGCCTCGTGCAGCCGCAGGGCGCCGTCGGCCTTGGCCCGCCAGACGGTGTCGAGCTGGCCGTCGGTCATGGCCACCACGGCCGCGTCGTCGAGGACGCCCGCGGCGTGGATCACGCCGCGGACCGGGACGCCGTCCGCGCCGCCCGCGACGACCATGCGGTCCGCGGTGCCGGCGTCGGCGATGTCACCGGTGACCACGGCCACCTCGACGCCCGTCGAACGCATCCGGTCGATGCTCTCGGCGGCGGCGGACGCGGGCGGCCGGCGTCCGGCGAGCACCAGCCGGGTCGCGCCCCGCTCGGCGAGCCACTCGGCGGAGGCCAGACCGAGGCCGGTGAGACCGCCGGTGATCAGGTAGGAGCCCGGCCGTACGACCGGGGTGCGTGGGGTGCGCGGGGTGTGCGGGGTGTGCGGGGTGTGCGGGGTGTGCGGGGTGTGCGGGGTGTGCCGGGGTGGTGCCCCGCCCCGCAGTCTGCGCACGTAGCGGACGCCGCCGCGCCACGCGACCTCGTCGTCCGGCGGGGACGCGAGGATCTCGGCGGCCGCCTCCGCCACGGACCGCTCGTCGGGCGCCGGGTCGAGGTCCACGAGGGTGGCGCGCAGCTCCGGGTGTTCGAAGGCGAGGACGCGGACCAGCGCGCGCAGTGCCGCCCGACCCGGGTGTCCGGGCTCGTCGTCGGTGACCGGGACGGCGCCCCGGGTCACCAGCCACAGCCGTGGCGGGGCGTCGAGCTCGGCCAGGGTGCGGACGGTGTCCGCGACGGCGGCGACGAGCCGGCGGGCCGCTCGCGGATCGAGCGGTGCGGAAGGGCCGCCGACGGCCAGGACCACGCTGTCGCGGCCGGCTGCGTGGGCGGCGGCCTGGTGCGCCGGGGCCAGGTGCACCCGTCCCCCGTGCGCGGTGATCTCCTCGGCGAGCTCGGCCGTCCAGGTGGCTCCGTGGTCGAGCAGCACCTGCGTGCCACGAGGTCCCGTGGGCCGGGGCGGCCCGTCGAGCGGCAGGGGTGTCCAGACGGCGTGATGGCCGAGCCGGTCGAGGCCCAGGGGGAGGTCTCCACCGCTCAGGGGGGCGCACTCGACGGACGCGAACGTCGCCACCACCTCGTCACGGGCGTCGAGGAGCTGTACGTCCCCGCGGCGGACGGCTCCCTCTCCCGTCGGCGCGAGCCTGGCCCGGACCCGCACGCCCGCGGCGGCGTCGCCGCTCACATGGACGCTGCCGAAGCGGACCGGCATCCAGGCCGTACGTGCGGCCTCGTCGGCGTCGACCGCCGCGGCCAGCGCGTGCAGACAGGCGTCGGCCTGGGCGGGGTGCAGGTGGAAGCGGCGCGGGCGCAGGTGCGCGGGCACGACGAGCTCGGCCCGGGCGGTGCCCGCCGACGCCGTGACCGCCCGCAGCGCCCGGAACGCCGGCCCGTAGCGCTGGCCGACGCCGTCGAGACGCCGGTAGAGGTCGACCGGGGCGCCGTCGGGGACGGCGAAGGGGGCGGCGGGGTCGCCGTCGGGCACGGCGGAGACGTCGGCGGGGTCGCCGTCGGGCACGGCGGGGACGTCGACCGGGGCGCCGTCGGACGCGGCGAAGGGGTCGGCCGGGTCGCCTTCGGACGCGGCGAAGGGGTCGGCCGGGTCGCCGTCGGACACGGCGAAGGGGGCGGCCGGGTCGCCGTCGGGGACGGCGAAGGGGGCGGCGGGGTCGCCGTCGGACACGGCGGGGACGTCGGCGGGGTCGCCGTCGGGCACGGCGGGGACGTCGACCGGGGCGCCGTCGGGCACGGCGAAGGCGTCGGCGGGGTCGCCGTCAGGCATGGCGGAGGCGTCGACCGGGTGGCTCCGGGTCGGCACGGCGGAGGCTTCGGCCATGCGACCCCGGGTCGGCACGGCGGAGGCTTCGGCCATGCGACCCCGGGTCGGCACGGCGGAGGCTTCGGCCATGCGACCCCGGGTCGGTACGGCGGTGGCGTCGGCCAGCAGGACGTGCCGGTCCCCCACGGGTCCGTACACGCGTACGGCCAGTCCCGTACCGGTCCGGCGTCCGCGCAGGCACACCCGGGTCCGCTCGGCCAGCGGAAGCATGCGGTGCAGCACCAGGTCGCGCACCGCGACCGGACCGAGCACCGACTGCCCGGCGGCGAGCACCAGCTCCAGGTGGGCGGTGGCCGGCAGGACCGGTACGCCGTCGACGGCGTGATCGGCCAGCCACGGGTGGTCGGCGAGCCCGACGTCGCCGAACCAGACGTGCCCGTCGCCCTCGGGCAGTTCGTCTCCCTCTCCCAGCAGGGGGTGGCCCCCGGCGGGCCGGCCCGCCGGCGCCGGCGGGACCCAGTACTCGCGGTGCTCCCAGCCCGGCGCGGGCAGGTCGAGCACCACTCGGTCGGGGTGCCGGGCGAGCAGGACACCCGGGTGTCCCAGGACGTGGGCGCGCGCCACCGCGGCGGCGAATCCCCCGGTCGAGCGGTCCGGGTCGCGGCGTACGGTCGCCAGAACCTGTGCGGCGGGCTCCCGGCCGGCCGCGGTCTGTTCGACGGCGATCGTCGCGACGGGGTGCGGGGACACCTCGACGAAGCCGTGGTGGCCGTCGTCGAGGGCGGCGGCCACGGCCTGGGTGAACCGGACCGGACGGCGCAGGTTGGCCGCCCAGTAAGCGGCGTCGAAGGCGGCCGCTCCGCGGGGGTCGTCGGTGACGGTGGAGTACACGGGGATCGTGGGCGTGGCGGGACGGACCGGCCCCAGGTCGGCGCGGAACCGGCCCAGCAGGGGGTCCACCGCGGCCGAGTGGCCGGCGCCGCCCACCTTCAGCATCCGTGCCATGCCGCCGCCCGCGCCGACGTGGGCGACCAGCGCGGCTACCTGGTCGCGCGGTCCGCTGACGGTGCACTGGGTCGGGGAGGCGTGGACGGCGACGGTGACCGACGGGAACGCCTCGCGCAGCTCGGCGAGGCCGTCCGCCGACAGTTCGACCGCGGCCATCGCCCCCGCGCCCGCACCGTCGACCTCGGCCAGCAGGGCGGTGCGGGCGAGCACCACCCGCAGGCCGTCCCGAGCGGTCAGCGCCCCCGCCACGACGGCGGCGGCGATCTCGCCGATCGAGTGGCCGATCACCGCGCCGGGTGTCACGCCGTGGGCGCGCCACAGCTCGGCCAGTGCGAGCTGCATGCCGAACAGTGCGGGCTGGTGGACCCGGAAGTCCTGGGCCGCCGCGTTCTCGCCCAGGGCTGCCGAGAGCGCGAACCCCGCCAGGTCGGCGTAGTGGCCGTCCAGTGCGGACACCGCGCGGGCGAACGCCGGTTCCTCCTGGAGGAGCCTGGCGCCCATCGCCGGCCACTGCGACCCGTAGCCGGAGAACACGAAGACCGGTGCCTCGTCGAGCGCCGGGGACGGCCGCGCGGTGTCGAGCAGTTCGTGGGGGCGGCCGGCGGCGAGGGCCCTCAGCGCGGCGAGGACGCCGGACCGGTCGGTGGCGACGATCGCCGCGCGGCAGACGCCGTGGTCGCGGCCGTGGGCCAGCGCGGCGGCCAGCCGGTGCGGCGGCACGTCCCGCTCGGTCAGCCAGTCGGCGAGTGCCCGGGCGTCGCGCGCGAGCCGCTCGGTGGTCGGGGCTCCGAGGCCGATCACGGCCGGGCGCCCGGGCGGCTGCTGCCCCGGCGGTGGCGCGGAGCGCGGCCACTCCTCGAGGACGAGGTGGGCGTTGGTGCCGCCGAACCCGAACGCGGACACTCCCGCGCGGGCCTGGCCCGAGTGGCGGGGCCATACGGTGCTCTCGGTGACGACCCGCAGCCGGGACATGTCGATGTGGGGGTTGGGTCGGGTGTGGTTGCGGCTGGCCGGGATGCGGCCGTGGTGCAGGGCCAGCACGGTCTTGATCAGGCCGGCGATGCCCGCGGCGCCCTCCAGGTGGCCGATGTTGCTCTTGACCGAGCCGATGAGCAGCGGTCGGTCGTCGGGCCGGTCGGCGGCGAGGGCCTCCGACAGGGCGGCCGCCTCGATGGGATCGCCCAGCAGGGTGCCGGTGCCGTGCGCCTCCACGTAGTCGACGGTGGACGGCGGGACCCCGGCCGAGGCGTACGCCTGACGCAGCAGTCGCCGCTGGGCCAGCGGATTGGGGGCCGGCAGGCCGTTGGAGCGGCCGTCGGAGTTCACGGCCCCGCCACGGATCACGGCGAGGACCCGGTCCCCCGCCCGGCGGGCGTCGGCGAGGCGCTTGAGGACGACCACACCGCAGCCCTCGCCGCGGACGATGCCGTCCGCGGCCGCGTCGAACGGTTTGCACCGCCCGTCGGGGGCCAGCGCGCCGGCGGCGGCGAACGACGCGCTCACCCCTGGCGTGAGGAGCAGATTGACGCCGCAGGCCAGGGCGGTGTCCGCCTCGCGGAGCGCCAGCGCGCGCACCGCCTGGTGCACGGCCACCAGGGACGACGAGCACGCGGTGTCGATGGTCATGCTGGGGCCGTGGACGCCCAGGGCGTACGACAGCCGGTTGGCCGCGATCGAGCCCGCCGCGCCCTGGCTCGACCACGCGTCTGCCCTGGCCGGGTCGGCGAGGGTGAGCAGCGAGTACTCGGTGGCCGACAGTCCGACCCAGACGCCCGTGTCCGTGCCGCGCAATCGCCCCGGCGGGATCCCCGCGTGGGCCAGCGCCTCCCAGGTGACCTCCAGCAGCAGCCGCTGCTGCGGGTCCATCAGAGCGGCCTCCTCGGGAGAGATGCCGAAGAACTCGGCGTCGAAGGAGGCGATGCCGGCGAGCACGCCCGCCTGCCGCGGCACGTCGTCGCCCGCCTGTGGCCAGCGCTGTGCGGGGACCTCGCAGACCGCGTCCCGGCTCTCCCGCAGGAGGGACCAGTACGCCTCGGCCGTGGCGGCGCCGGGGACCCGGCACGCGAGGCCCACCACCGCGACCGGCGGGAAGGCGGCCGTGTGCGCCTCCACCGTTTCTTCCGGGCCGGCGGCTTCGGCGAGCACCTTCGCCAGGTCGGTGACCGTGGGCGCGCTCCACAGCAGGGTGGGAGGCAGGTCGCGGCCGGCCCGGCGGGCGACCGCCGCGGCGACGGCGACCGTCTGCCGCGAGGACAGCCCGCACTCGCGCAGCGGGCGGGACAGGTCGGCGTCGGTGAGGTCGTGCCCCAACTCGGTGCCCACCAGGGCGCGTAACCAGAGCAGCCATGCGCGCTCGTCGCGCGGCGTGGCCGTCACGACGCGTCCCGCAGGAAGCGGGCCCGGGCGCCGGACCGGCTGATCTTCCCGCTGGAGGTGCGCGGGACCTCTCCCGGCCCCAGCAGCACCATCGCGTGCAGTCCGACGCCGTGCACGTCGGTCAGCGCCGTCCGCACCGCGGCGATGATCTCGCTGTCGGGGACGGCGTCCGGGTCGACGCCCTTGGCCCGCTCGGCCAGCAGGACCAGCCGTTCGCCGTCGTCGGTCGGGACGCCGAAGGCGGCCACGGCGTGCCTGCGGACGCCGGGGTGCGCCCGCTCGGCGGTGATCTCCATGTCCTGCGGGTAGTGGTTGCGCCCGTCCAGGATCACGAGGTCCTTGATGCGCCCGGTGATGCAGAGGTGGCCGTCGACGATCACGCCGAGGTCGCCGGTGCGCAGCCAGCGGCCCTCCCCGTCCTCGACGAAGACGGCCGCCGTCTCCTGCGGCCGGCCCCAGTAGCCCAGGCCCACGTTGTCGCCGCTGACCCAGATCTCTCCCACGTGTCCCCCGGCCAGCGGCACGGCCGTGACCGGGTCGGTGATCCGTATCCGCTGGCCGGCGGGGAGACCGCAACCGACCAGCGTGGCCACTCCGGTCACCTCTGCCGCTCCCGCCGCTCCTTCGGCTCCCGCCGCTCCTTCCGCTCCTTCCGCCCCTTCCGCTTCGACGGCGTGTCCGGCCGCGAGGGCGTCCCGGTCCAGGCGGATCAGCCGCGGTTCCTCCCCGGCGGGGGAGGCCGACACCAGTACGGTCGCCTCGGCCAGCCCGTAGGCGGGGCGGTGGGCCTGGGGCGGCAGGCCGCAGTCGGTGAACGCCTCCCGGAACAGCGCGATGTTCGCGGGCAGGATCGGTTCGCTGCCGTCGATCAGTGCGACGACGTGGGCGAGGTTCAGCAGGGCGCGCTCGGCCTCGGTGACACGCGCCGCGGCATAGGCGTAGGCGAAGCTCGGTGCGGCGGTGATCGCGCCCGGGTTGGCCGACATCGCGCGCAGCCACCGGGCCGGGTCGGCGAGGAACGCCTCCGGGTCCATCAGCACCGACCGGGTCGCCGACACCACGGGGGCGGCGAGTCCGATCACCAGTCCCATGTCGTGGAAGAGCGGCAGCCAGGACACGTTGACGGTGTGTCCGGGCCGCATGCCGAAGGTGTCGAGGACCTGGCGGCAGTTCACGAGGACGTTGCGGTGGCTCACCATGACGCCGGCCGGGGCTCTGGTGGACCCGGAGGTGTATTGCAGGTAGGCGATGTCGTCGGGGTCGGTCCGGACGGGTTCGGCGATGCGTTCGCCGGCGGCGGGCAGGGCGTCGACCGCCACCACCTGGCCCTCGGCGAAGCCCTGGGCGCCGGCGAACTCCTGCACGGCGTGGACCTCACGCCAGGTGGTGAGCAGCAGGGCCGGCGCGCAGTCGGCGAGCACGCCGGACAGCCGCTGCCACTGCCGGGTGTCGCCCGGAGGGAACAGGGGCACCGCGATCAGCCCCGCGCGGATCGCCCCGAGGAACGACGCGAGGTAGTCGATCGACTGGGCGCACATCACCGCGGCCCGGTCGCCCGCGGACGCCCGGGGCCGGATCCAGGCGGCCACGGCGTCGGCTCGTTCGTCGAGTTCTCGCCAGGTGACGGTGGTGGCCACGCCGTCACGGACCCGGGAGTGGTCGAGGTAGGTGACGGCGGGTTCGTCGCCGCGGCGGTCGGCACATCGGCGCAGCAGGCCGGACAGCGTCCGCGGGGACGCCGCTTCGGAGGTGGGGGTGTCGGGTTCGGCTCGTTGCACGCGCATGGGGTTCTCGGCAATCGTGGAGGGAACGGGACGGGGAACGTGAGGGGGAAAGGTCAGGGGGGCGCCTGCTCGGGCGGGCGCAGCAGCGCCAGCGCGGCGGTCGCGGCGACGGCTTGGAGCGCGGCCGCCACCACCAGCGCCGTGGCGTAGCCGTGCGCGAGGTCCGTCACCGCGTTCCGGGCCAGCACCAGGCCGAGCAGGGCGACGCCCAGTGCGGCGGCCATCTCGCGTGCCGCGGTCAGCAGTGCCGCGACCGTGCCGGAGTCCCGGCCGGCGACCGTGTCCAGTGGATGGGCCGTCAGAGGCGCGGTGCACGCTGCCCCGAGGCCGAGCAGCACCAGACCGGGGACCCGCGACAGCAGGTCGGGCGCATGAGCGGTGCCCGCCAGCGCCAGGAACCCGCCGCCGCCCACCAGGCAGCCGGCCGCGACGGTCGCACGCACCCCGAACCACCTCGTCATGCGCACCACGGCGGGTGTGGCGGCCACCACCGCGATCGCGATGACGACGAGCGGCAGACTCGCCGCCACAGGGCCTTGGGCGAAGGCGTCCTGATGCACCATCGGGGTGAAGTAGACGGCCCCGCTGACCCCGATCCCCCAGGGCAGCAGCACCCCGACCGAACCGAGCACGGCGGAGTTCCGCACGACCTCGCGGGGGAACAGCGGTGTCGCGCTGCGCAGTTCGTGGCGTACGAGCGTTGTCAGCGCGGCCGCGCCCACGGCCACGGGCAGCCAGGACCAGTCCTGGCCCCACCCGACGATGGCCGCCGTCAACGCCGTGCTCGCGGCGACCGCCAGCAGTGCGGGGCCGACGGGGACCGCGGTGCGTACCGGATCGGCCCCGTCGTGCGCCGGCCTGCCGAGCAGGATCGCCGCGGCGGCCAGTGGCGGCAGGTGGGCCAGGAAGATCCATGACCAGTGGCCGTGCTGGGTGAGCACACCGCCCAGCCACGGTCCCAGCGCGAGCGCGGCGGCCAGGGCCGCGGTCCAGACCGCGGCCCCCAGGGGCCGGTGACGGGCCGGCAGCCCGGTGCGCACCAGCCGCAGGGTGCCGGGGACCACGATCGCGGCCCCTGCGCCCTGCCCCACCCGGGCGGCCACGAGAACGGCGGCGTGGGACGCCGTCGCGGCGGCCAGCGACGCCGAGGCGAAGAGCGCCAGCCCCGCCCGCAGTCCCGCCGGCCCCCAGCGGTCGAGCAGCGGTCCCGTGGCCGGGAGCAGCCCGGCGAAGGCCAGCATGTAGGCGATGCCGAGCCACTGGGCGCCCGCCATCCCCAGACCGAGGTCGGTCCGAATGGACGTCAGGGCCGCGACGAGGACCGCGTTGTCCGCGGTGCTCACGAACGCGACCAGCGCGATGACGGTCAGCAGCCGGCCGGAGGACGGCCGAGGGCCGGGCGGCCGGGCCGTCATGGCGACACCGGACAGGCCGGTGTGCCCGGTGAGACCGCGGGAGGGGCGACCGAACCGGACCGGTCGTCCGGGTCGGCGTACAGCACGCAGGAACAGCCGCCACATCTGCCTTCGCCACCACTTCCGATAACGAGCGCGCTTGATCGCCGGCCGGGGCTTATACGGCGCCGGCGCCCCCGGACGACGGCTCCGGCCGGGCCGGGCAGGTGCCGCGGTGTTCCGGACTCCGGCTCCTGAGGTTCCGGAACCTCGGCGCCGGCGTAGCACTCACCTCCGTGTCAGCGGCGAAGACCGCCGGCCTCGGAACGTATGCACGGCGCACGTCGGACTCCTCTATCCACGGCGGAAAAGCGGAGTGCACAAACTAGGTGGGCCGTCGCGGCGACGAGAACGGCCCCGGGAAAAGATCGCCGCCCCATGCCACGCGCACCCGAGCGGACTGTCATGTTCATGAGCGTCCCGGCTTGGGGTGGGGGTCGTGCGCGCAACGACGACCGGAACCGGCGGCGGACCCGGCGGCGGACCCGGTGCGCAGTGCCGTCGAGGTGTGCCGGGAGCGGCGCTTCGACGGCCGCGACCCGTGTCCGTGTGATCCCTTGGACGCCGTTCCAGGACGCCGGTCCCCACCGGCCCCCACAGGTCCCCACCGGTCCCCGAAAATGATCGAGGGCCGTTTTCGGATGCCTCCGAAAACGGCCCTGACCTGCGACTCCTACGAGTCGGGACGACAGGATTTGAACCTGCGACCCCTTGACCCCCAGTCAAGTGCGCTACCAAGCTGCGCCACGTCCCGGTGCGGTTCCCGCGGAGTTCCGCGTGATCGCGCGAACAGCACTTTACCCCACACCGGGCGCTGCGCCGAAGGGGGCACCGGCGCGGGACAATCGCCCCATGGGCAGCACAGGAGACAACGACGACGGCCGGCCCGCCGGCGTACGGGACCGGGACGCGGAGGGGCGGGCGCGCAACGCCCGGCCCCGGGACGGACTGGGACGGCCGCTGCCGTACGGCGCGCCCGGGGTGGCACGGCAACCCGAGGGAGTGGTGCGCACACCGCGGGAGACGGTCGCGGAGGCGCAGGCCCTGCTGGACGCGGGCAAGCCGTTCCACGCGCACGAGGTGTTCGAGGACGCCTGGAAGTCGGGCCCCGAGGCGGAGCGCGCCCTGTGGCGGGGCCTGGCGCAGCTCGCGGTGGGACTCACGCACGCGGCGCGCGGGAACGTCACGGGCGGCGCCCGGCTGCTGCGGCGTGGCGCCGGGGCACTGGAGGAGTGGGCCCGGGACGCGGGCCAGTGGCGGCCGCACGGGATCGACGTCGCCGGGCTGGCCGACTGGGCGCGGGGGCTCGCCGGGGCCGTGGAGGGCGCACACCCCGTGGTGGACGCGCGGGAGGCGGCGCCCCGGCTGCGGTGACGGGCGGCCGGAGGCGGCGCCCGGACCGCGGCGACGGTGATCGTCAAGCGGCGACCCGGCCGGGATGACGGCGGCCGGAGGGGACGGCCGGAGGGGACGGCCGGAGGCGGCGGCCCGGCCGCGGGGGCGGCCGGTGGGATCCGGTGCCGTCACTGTCAGTGGCGTACGGCAGACTCGTGGTCGTGCGAGAGATTCATGTCATCGGTATCGGCGCGGGCGACCCCGACCAGCTCACCCTCCAGGCGGTCAGGGCGCTGCGGAGCACGGACGTGTTCTTCGTCCTGGACAAGGGCGAGGTGAAGAGCGACCTCACGCGGCTGCGCCGGGACATGCTGGACGCGCACGTGCCGGAGGGGACGTACCGGATCGTGGAGGCGCGCGACCCGGAGCGGGACCGCCGGGCGGGCGGCGCGGCCTACTCCCCCGCCGTCGGCGACTGGCGCACCGCCCGCGCCGACATCTACGAGCGGCTGATCGCCGAGGAACTGGGCGAGGACGACCGGGGCGCGTTCCTGGTGTGGGGGGACCCGGCGCTCTACGACAGCACGCTGGGCATCCTGGAGGAGGTGCTGGCCCGGGGCGCGGTGGCGTTCACGTACGACGTGGTGCCGGGGATCAGCAGTGTCTCCGCGCTCGTCGCCCGGCACCGGACGGGGCTGAACCGGGTGGCGCGGCCGGTGCAGATCACCACGGGGCGGCGGCTGGCCGAGGGCTTCCCCGAGGGGGTGGACGACGTGGTGGTGATGCTCGACGCCCACCAGACCTTCCGGCGGTACGCGCGGGAGGACATCGACATCTACTGGGGCGCCTACATCGGCACCCCGGACGAGATACTCGTCTCCGGCCCCCTCGCCGAGGCCGGTCCCCGCATCGAGCGGCTGCGGGCCGAGGCACGCGAGCGCAAGGGCTGGATCATGGACACGTACCTGCTGCGCCGCAACCCCGGGGACGCCTGAGGAAGGCACGCGGGGCGGTGTCGCGGGCGGGTGCGCCCGCACGGTCTACCGCAGCAGCAGTTGGAGACCGCCGGCCACGGTGGCCGCGATGACGAGCCGCTCGAACAGCTTCTGGTCGATGCGGTGCACGGCCCACTTGCCGAGCAGCGCCCCGGGCACGACGAACACGGCGAGCGCCGCGTCCAGGAGCAGGGAAGGGCCGTCGATCAGGCCGAGGCCCACGCTGAACGGCACCTTCGAGACGTTCACGATGAGGAAGAAGAACGCGGAGGTGCCGAGGAAGCCGAGCTTGCGGAAGCCCGCCGACAGCAGGTACATCGACATCACGGGGCCGCCCGCGTTGGCGACCATCGTGGTGAAGCCGCCGAGGACGCCGTAGGAGCGGGCCTTGACGCGGCCCGCCCGGGTGGCCACGGCGTCGGGGTCGTCGGCCGCCTCGGCCGTGCGGCGCCGCCAGACCGTGACCCCCGCCATGAACAGCAGGATCGCGCCGATCGACGTCCGGACGATCGCGTCGTCGGCCCACATCAGGAAGAGGGTGCCGACGACGACACCGGCCGCGACCGCGGGGAACAGCCGCCAGAGCGTGGGCCAGTGGGCGTGCCGCCGGTAGGTGAGGACGGCCAGGACGTCGCCGGCGATCAGGATCGGCAGCAGGACGCCGGTGGAGGCGCGGGCGGGCAGGACCGCGGCGAAGATCGCCAGGCTCACCGTGTTGGCCCCGCTCACGGCCGTCTTGGAGAAGCCGACCAGCAGGGCGGCGAGGGCGAGGGCGGCGAACTCCCAGCCGGTGAGGTGCCACAAGGTCATCATGTTCATTGCAGGAACAGATGCTATGCGCACCTAACGGGCGGCGGTGAGCGGCGTCTCGCCCGACGGCTCATTCCCGCGTGGGCCGGGCGTCTCCACGGGCGGACGGGAGGTGCGGCTAGGGCGTCTCCACGGGCGGACGGGAGGTGCGGCTAGTGCCTCTCGACCAGTACCGCGCTCCCCTGTCCCACGCCCACGCACATCGTCGCCAGCCCCCGCGCGGCACCCGTGCGCCGCATCCGGTGGAGCAGTGTGGTGAGGATGCGGGCCCCCGAGCAGCCGAGCGGATGGCCCAGGGCGATGGCGCCGCCGCTGGGGTTGACCAGGCCGGGGTCGATGCCCAGCCGGTCCACGCACGCCAGCGCCTGGGCGGCGAACGCCTCGTTGAACTCGGCCTCCTGCACGTCGTCGACGCTCCAGCCGGCGCGGGCGAGCGCCTTGCGGGTGGCGGGCACCGGGCCGATGCCCATCACGTCGGGGTGCACCCCCGCGGAGGCTCCGGCGACGTAGCGGCCCAGGGACTCCAGCCCCAGGTCGTTCAGCGCCTCCTCGCTGACCAGGAGGAGGCCCGCGGCGCCGTCGTTCATCGGTGAGGCGTTGCCCGCGGTGACCGTGCCTCCGGGCCGGAAGACCGGCCGGAGCCCGGCGAGCCTCTCGTACGAGGTGTCCTCGCGGATGCCCTCGTCGGCGTCGACGACCACGCCGTCCGGGCGCCGGACCGGGATGAGTTCGTCGTCGAAGTGGCCGTTCTTGCGCGCCTCGGCGGCCCGCCGGTGGCTGCGCAGGGCGAACTCGTCCTGGCGCTCGCGCGGGACGCCGTACCGCGTGGCGACCTCTTCGGCCGTCTCCCCCATGGCCAGCAGGCCGTGCAGGTCCTTCATCGCGGGGTTGACCAGACGCCAGCCGAGCCGGGTGTCGACGGTCTCGACGCGGTGCGGGAGGGCGTCGTCGGGACGGGCCAGGACGAAGGGGGCGCGGCTCATCGACTCGGAGCCGCCCGCGAGCACGATGTCGGCCTCGCCGGCGGCGATCGTGCGGGCGGCGGCGGTGACGGCCTCCATCCCGGAGGCGCACAGCCGGTTGACGGTGGCGCCGGGCACGGTCTCGGGGAGACCGGCGAGCAGCGCGGCCATGCGGGCCACGTTGCGGTTGTCCTCACCGGACTGGTTGGCGGCGCCCCAGTACACGTCGTCGATGCGGGCCGGGTCGAGCGCGGGCACCTCGGCGACCAGCGCCCGGATCACCCCGGCGGCGAGGTCGTCGGGACGCACGGTGGACAGGGCGCCGCGCAGTTTTCCGATGGGGGTGCGGCGGGCGGCCGCGAAATGGACGGGTCGCACGACTGGCCTCCTGACCGACGGCGCCGCGGACGACGACGCCGGGTGATCGGCTCGGCGTCGGCGCCGTGGCACGGCACATTTAATTAGCACTGCTAGTTTCGGACTATAGACCGGTGCCCCGCCCCCTGGGAAGATCCCCGGGAACCCGCACCCACCCAGCCGGAGGAGACATGGCCGAGCACGTCCTCACGGGCACCCGGGGCCCGCTCACCGCCTACGAGTGGCCGCATCCCCGGCCGCGCTACGTCGCCCTGCTGGTGCACGGCTACGGCGAGCACGCCGGGCGCTACGAGGGCCCGGCCCGCGCCCTGGCCGGCCACGGCGCCGCCGTGTTCGCCGTCGACCACGTCGGCCACGGCCGGTCGGCCGGCGAACGTGTGGTGATCGAGGACTTCGAGGACGTGGTCGCCGACGTGCACACCGCGGCCCGGCTCGCGCGGGCCGCCCACCCGGAGCTGCCGGTGGTCGTGATCGGCCACTCGATGGGCGGGCTGGTCGCCGCCCGCTACGCCCAGCGGCACGGCGACGGGCTCGCCGCGCTCGTGCTGTCCGGTCCGGTCATCGGCACCTGGGAGCTCCCCGGGCGCCTGCTCGCCCTCCCCGAGCTCCCGGACACCCCGGTCAGCCCGGCCGCGCTCTCCCGCGACCCCGCGGTGGGCGCCGCGTACGCGGACGATCCGCTGGTGTGGCACGGGCCGATGAGACGGCCGACGCTGGAGGCGTTCGTACGGGCCCTGGAGGCCGTCGCCCGGGGCGGCGACGTCGGTACGCTCCCCGTGCTGTGGCTGCACGGCGAGGACGACCGGCTGGTCCCGCTCGACGGCAGCCGGGTCGGCGTCGAGCGGCTCAACGGGGGCCGTCTGACCGAACGGATCTACCCCGGAGCCCGGCACGAGGTGTTCCACGAGACGAACCGGGCCGAGGTGTTCGCCGACCTGACCCACTTCCTCGACGGCGTGCTCGCCCGGGAGGCCGGCCTGCTCGCCCCGTGAGGACCGGCTGCCTCCCCACGGACCGGGAAGCCGGACCGCTCACCCCGCGAGCGCCGACGGCCGCCCCGCGAGCCCGGACGGACGCCGCACGGCATCGGCCTCACCGCACGCCGTGTTTGCGCGGTTTCGCCCTGGGCACCCGTGCCCCCATGGAGTGGTGGCGCGGCGCCGTCGGCGGGCGCGAGACTCCGGGCCGTCGTTCCCCATGGGCACGTCCTGACGGGTCCCGCACGATGTCGCGGACGCCCGGAGCGTCCGCGCCCGCCGCCGCCCCCGTGGCCGCCGGCCGTCCGGCCCACGCTTTCGGGCGTCGGACGGACGCCGGGCGTACGGGGGACGGCGTGGCCCGTGGCGGAACGCGTCGCACCGCTCCGTCCGCACGGAACGACGCGACTAGGAGAAACCTCGGTATGACTGTCGTGAACAGCCCGCTTCCCGAACCGGCCCGTCAGATCACCTTCGACGCGTTGCAGAGCACCCTCGTCGATCTGCTGGGGCTCTCCCTGATCGGGAAGCAGGCCCACTGGAACATCGTGGGCCCCCGCTTCCGCTCGATCCACCTCCAGCTGGACGAGGTCGTCTCGGCGGCCCGTTCCCACGCGGACACCGTCGCCGAACGGGCCGCCGCCCTCGGCCTGCCCCCGGACGGCCGCCCGGAGACGATCGCCTCGGCGTTCACGCTGCCGTCCCCGAAGGACGGCTGGCTGCGCGACGAGGAAGTCGTCCGGGTGATCGCGGAGAGCCTGGGGACCGCCATCGGGCGGCTGCGGGAGCGGATCGAGGCCACGGAGAAGCCGGACCCCGTCACCCAGGACCTGCTCATCGGCATCACCGCCGAGCTGGAGAAGCAACGGTGGATGTTCGAGGCGGAGAACTGGCCGCGCGACCACTGACCCACCCGGCCCGGGGCGCCCGTCCGGCGACGGGGCCCCACCCGACGAAGGGGTAGACCATGACCGACGCCCTCGAACTCGACGCGCTGTGGGAGGAGTTCCACCGCGTGGTGAACATGACCTCGCAGGAACTGGCCGCCTGGCTGCGGGTGCGGGACGCCGGCGAGAACACGGAGTCCCTGCCCGACGAGGCGGGCACCCCGACCGGGCAGCACGTGCTGGCCATCCTCCAGAAGCGGCGCACCGACCTGACCGACGACGACATCCGGGTGATGCACCGGGTCGTGGACACGGTGACCGCGCAGACCGATCCGGAGAGCGAGCCCGAGACCGAGTCGGCGGACGACACCCGCCGGCGTCACCGCCTGATGACGATCGGCCACGACCCGCTCAAGCCGTGAACACCGCGGACGGACCGCCGACCCCCACCCGACCGCCGCCCCTCACCCGCCCGGCGGGCCCCACCCGCCCGGCGGGCCCCACCTGACGGGCGGCCCGCAGCCGGCCGTCGAGCCGCGTCCGCGACCGTCCCCGTGCCGCCCGCGACCGGCGAACCGCACCCGCGCCCGCCCCGGCGCCGCCCGCGGATCCGGCCCCGCCGTCACGCCAGACGGCTCAGCGCGGCCGAGACCAGCGTCTGCACGCCGGGGACGACCACGGAGAGGTCCGGGGCGAACGACGGGCTGTGGTTGCCGGGCACGGCGGCCAGCTTCTCCGCCAGTTCCTCGCCCGGCGCCGCCTCCCACACCGCGGCCGGCGTCGTCGTGACGTACCAGTAGTCGTACGGCACGCCGTCCGGAGCGAGCAGGGAGAAGTCCTCGCTGCCCATCGCCCGGCCGAAGTCGAACACGGTGTGCGCGCCGAAGAGTTCCCGGTGGACGGCGGCGATCTCCTCGTCCAGGGCCGCGTCGTTGACCGTGACCGGATATCCGGGGATCACATCGATCTCGGGCGGCACCGGACAGCCGGCCGCCCGGCACTCCCCCTCCACGACGCGCCGGACCGCGCCGAGGACCCGCTCGCGCACCCGGGTGTCCTGGGTGCGCACGTTCAGCGAGAGCCGCGCCTCGGCCGGAATGATGTTGGGCTTGGTCCCGGCGTGGAACCGGCCCACCGTCAGCACCACGGACTCGGCGGCGGACACCTCGCGCGAGACCACGGTCTGCAACCGGGTGACGATGTACGCGGCCGTCACCACCGGGTCCACCGTGGACTCCGGGCGTGAGCCGTGCCCGCCGACACCGTGGATGACGACCTCCAGGTCGTCGGAGGCCGACAGGGTCAGCCCCGGGGTGTGCGGGAAGAAGCCGGCGGGCCCGGGCGTGGCGTGCTGGCCGAGGAGCACGTCGGGGCGCGGGAAGCGCCGGTGCACCCCGTCCGCGAGCATCGCCGCCGCCCCGCCCTCCGCCTCCTCCGCAGGCTGCCCGACCACCACGAGCGTGCCGGACCAGAGTTCGCGGGCCCCGGCGAGCGCCTCGGCCGCACCGGCCAGCCAGGTGACGTGGAGGTCGTGGCCGCAGGCGTGCATCACGCCGTCGACGGTGGAGGCGTAGGCGAGGCCGGTCGCCTCCCGCACGGGCAGCGCGTCCATGTCCCCGCGCAGCCACACCACCGGCCCGTCCCCGTTGGCCAGCACCCCCACCACCCCGGTACGGGCGACGCCCTCGGTCACCTCGAACCCGGCCGCGCGCAGCCGTGCCGCGAGGCGTGCGGCCGTGCGGTGCTCCTGGAAGGACAGCTCGGGGTGGCGGTGCAGGTCCCGGTAGAACTCCTCCAGTTCCGCCGCCTTCAGCCCCGAGGTCACCTCGCGGGCCCGACGCGCGACGACGGCCGGCTCACTCATACCGTTCCCTCCCCTTCGAGGTACCGATGTCCCGCGTACCGACGCGGTGCGAGGCCCGGGGCGGTCAGAGACCGCTCACCGGCAGGTCGAGCAAGCGTACGACCGTCTTGAGGACGCCGTTGTCGTTGTTGGAGGGGGCCAGGTGGCGGGCCCGGCGGACGACCTCGGGATGGGCGTTGGCCATCGCGAAGGACCAGTCGGCGGCGTCCAGCATCTCCAGGTCGTTGAGGTAGTCGCCGAACACCATGGTCTGCGCGGGTGTGACGCCCAGGTCGCGCTGGAGGCGGCGCAGGGCCGCGCCCTTGTCGGCGGTGCGGTTCATGACGTCCACCCAGTGCTCGCCGGAGACCACGACCTGGTGGGTGCCGGCGAAGCGCGCGAGGGCGGGTGCGGTGGTCCGCTCGGCCGGCCCGAAGTCGAACAGCGCGACCTTGATGACGTCGTCGTCGACGGCGGTGACGTCCTCGACGACCTCGTGCCGGACGTAGTAGCGCGCCACCTCGGCCAGGAAGGCCTCGTCGGCCCGCTCGACGTAGGCCGACCGCTTCCCGCACACGACCGCCCCGACGTCGACGCCGTCGGCCGCGAGGCGCCGTACGGCCGCCACGACGTCCGCGACCACACCCGGCGCCATCGGGTCGGAACTCACCTCCGCGCCGTCCCGGACGACGTAGGTGCCGTTCTCCGCGATGAAGACCATCCCCTCGGCGACCTCGGCGAACTCCCGCGCCAGCGTCGCGTACTGCCGTCCGCTCGCCGGGACGAACAGCACGCCGCGCTCGCGCAGCCGGGCCAGCACCTCCCACAGCCCCCGCGGCACCCGCTTGTCGTCGTCGAGGAGGGTTCCGTCCATGTCGGTCACGATCAGACGGATGTCGGCGGCGGCGGCCGACGGCTCGGGGACGGACAGTCGGGGGGCGTGAGAGTAGGGCATGTCCTGCTTCCTGTACGGGGGCGACCGGAATGTCACCCTACCGGGGGACCCCGCGCGTCCCGCGGGAGCGGTCTCCGCCGCACCGGTTGCCGGGACGGCGTCGATCACCCGGCGGCTCCGTGGCGTACGGACCGCACGCCACGGGAAGGAACGGTGACGTGAGCGGGGCGGACACGCGGCGGACGGGCCGGCGCGGCCGGACACCGCGGCGGCGCACGACGCGCCGGTGTCCTGCTCACGGTGACGGGCCGGGGGCCGGACTCCGCCGCCGTGGTGCCGCGGTCCGGCGCGCCGGCCGTGCGACCCTGACCGGCGACCGCCCGTGCGGGCCATGACCGTGGAGGCCGTATGACCACCCTTGCCGACCCGCTGCCCGGCGGACGCCCCGGTGACGTGGAACGGGCCAGAGCCCTGAGCGGGGAGCTGTCGGGGCGCGGCGTGCACGGGGTCGTCCTGTCCTACGTCGACACCGCGGGCGTCGGCCGGGTCAAGACGGTCCCGGTCGCCGGCCTGGCGTCGGCGGCGGCCTGGGGCGTCGGCATGTCCCCCGTCTTCGACACCTTCCTGTCGGACGACAGCGTCGTCACCACCGACGTGCTGGGCTCCCCGGACGGCGACCTGCGCCTCTTCCCCGACCTCGACCGGCTGGTGGTGCTGGCCGGGCAGCCCGGCTGGGCCTGGGCACCGGTCGACCGCATCACCCAGGACGGCGACCGGCATCCCGGCTGCTCCCGCACGTTCCTGCGCCGGATCGTCGCCGACGCGGCCCGCGCGCACGGCCTGTCCTTCCGGGCGGCCGTCGAGATCGAGTGGGTGATCGGCCTGGACTCCGCGCCCGCCGGCGCGTTCGTCCCGGCGGCCACGGGACCGGCGTACGGCGCGATCCGGCAGCTGGAGGTGAGCGACTGCGCCGCGGACCTGCTGGCGGCGTGCGCGGCGCAGGGCGTGGACGTCGAACAGGTCCATCCCGAGTACGCGCCCGGCCAGTTCGAGATCTCCGTCGGCGCCCTCGACCCGGTGGCGGCGGCCGACCGCAGCGTGCTCGTGCGCCAGACGATCCGCGCGGTGGCCCGGCGGCACGGCCTGCGCGTCTCCTTCTCCCCCGCCGTCGAGGCGCGGGGGGTCGGCAACGGCGGCCACGTCCACCTCTCCGCCTGGCGCGACGGCGTGAACCTGCACGCCGGCGGCGACCGCCGCCACGGCATGACGGCCGACGCGGAGGCCTTCACGGCCGGTGTGCTGAACCGCCTGCCGGCTCTGACGGCGGTGACCGCGCCGAGCCCGGCCAGCTATCTGCGGCTCAGGCCGTCCCAGTGGGCGGGGGTGTTCACCGCCTGGGGCCTGGAGACCCGGGAGGCGGCGCTGCGGCTGGTGCGGGGCACCGCGGGCCGGCGCGCGGAACAGGCGAACCTGGAGGTCAAGCCCGTGGACCTGGCCGCCAACCCCTATCTCGCCCTCGGCTGTCTGATCGCCGCGGGCCTCGACGGGCTCGCGTCGGGCGCCACCCTGCCCGAGGAGACCTCCGGCGACCCGGTGGGCCTCGACACCGACCGGGCCGCGGCCCGCGGTGTGCGCCGGCTGCCGGTCTCGCTGGAGGAGGCGGTGGCGGAGTTCCGCGCGGACGACGTGCTGCGGGCCGCGCTGGGCCCGGTCCTCGCCGACGCCGTGACCGCTGTGCGCCGCGGGGAGATCGCGGCCGTGGAGGGGCTGGACGACGAGCGGGTCGCCGCCGCCTACCGCTGGAGGTACTGACATGGGTGCCCGGCCTGCCGCTGGAGGTACTGACATGGGCGCCCGGCCTACCGCTGGAGGTACCGGCGTGGGCGCCCGCGGGCCGGTCCACGAGGCGCTCGACGAGCTGGAGCTGGTGGACCACCACTGCCACGGGGTGGTCACCGGCCCCCTGGACCGGGCGGGTTTCGAGTCGCTGCTGACCGAGGGCGACCGCTGGCCGGGCGTCTCGCCGTTCGACACCCCGGCCGGGGTGGCGGTACGGCGCCACTGCGCGCCCGTCCTCGGCCTGGAGCGGCACGCGCCCGCCGACGCGTACCTGGCCCGGCGGGCCGAGCTGGGCCCGGAGGAGGTCAACCGGCGCTTCCTGCGGGCCGCCCGTACCGGCGTGCTCTGCGTGGACACCGGGTTCGACGCGCACCGGCTCACCACCCCCGCCGAACTCGCCGGGGCGGCGGACGCGGTCGCCCACGAGGTCGTCCGGCTGGAGCCGGTCGCCGAGGAGGTGGCCGCGCGGGGCGTCGGGGCGGGCGGCTACGCCGACGCGTTCCGGGCGGCGGCGCTGGACGCGGTGCGCCGCCCGGGGGTGGTCGCGGTGAAGTCGGTGGCCGCCTACCGCACCGGTTTCGTGCTGGACCCGGCCCGCCCCTCGGACGCCGAGGTGACGCGGGCGGCCCGGCGCTGGCTGGCGCGCGGCGGCCGGCTGGACGAGCCCGTCCTCGTCCGCCACCTGCTGTGGACCGCCGTCGACCTGGGCCTGCCGCTCCAGCTGCACACGGGCTTCGGCGACCGCGACATCCGCCTGCACGACGTGGATCCCAGCCATCTCACGGAGTGGCTGCGCCTGACCGCGGGCACGATCCCGGTGCTGCTCCTGCACTGCTGGCCCTACCAGCGGCAGGCCGCCTACCTGGCCGCCGTGCACGAGCAGGTGTACCTGGACGTGGGGCTCACCCTGCACCACGTCGGCCCGGCCCGGGCCCGGGCGGTCCTGGAGGAGGCGCTGGAGATCACACCGTTCCGCAAACTGCTGTACAGCTCCGACGCCTACGGTGTCGCCGAGTTCTACGGGCTCGGCGCGCTGGCGTTCCGCCGGGGCCTGGGCGACCTCCTCCAGGACCGGGTGGACGCGGACGAACTGGACCTGGCCGACGCGCTGCGGCTGGCCCGGTGGGCCGGAGCGGACAACGCCCGCCGGGTGTACCGGCTCCCCGACGCACACTGAAAGTATGATCAAGCAATGTCTGACATGACCGAGACCACACCCGGATGGCTGAGCGCCGACGAGCTCGAGCTGGCGCGCGCCCGCATGCCGATCCTGTACGTCGAGGCCGTGCCCGTGCGCGTCGACGACAGCGGTGAAGTGACGAGCATCGGCCTGCTGTTGCGGATCGGACCGGACGGCAATGTCAGCCGGACCCTGGTCTCCGGCCGGGTCCTGCACCACGAGCGGGTCCGCGACGCCCTGCTGCGGCACCTGGAGAAGGACCTCGGCCCGGTGGCCCTGCCCCGCGTGCCGGCCTCGCTCCAGCCCTTCACCGTCGCCGAGTACTTCCCGACGCAGGGCATCACCCCGTACCACGACCCGCGCCAGCACGCGGTGTCGCTCGCCTACATCGTGCCGGTGACCGGCGACTGCCGCCCCCGGCAGGACGCCCTGGACCTGGTGTGGTTCGACCCGCAGGAGGCGGCCTCCCCCGCGGTGCAGAGCGAGATGCCGGGCGGGCACGGCTTCCTGCTGCGGCAGGCGCTGGCCCACGTCGGCCTGTCGGCCTCCTGACCGGCGTGGGAACGGACTCCGCCCTGCCGGGCCGGCGCGCGGTGGCGATCGGTGCCGCCGCGCGCCGCCCCTGCACGCTCGTCGTGTGCCGGGGCTGCTGCTGCGGTGACGGCCGCAAGCACCCCGGCTACGACCACGTCTGGCAGTTGGACCGGCTGCGCGCGGCGGCCGCCGCGTCGGACGGCGCCTTCCAGGTCCGTACGACGGACTGCCTCGGGCCGTGCGACCAGGCCAACGTCATCGTCGTGCAGCCCTCCGCCGCCGGTCGCCGGGCCGGCGGCCGGGCCGCCTGGGTCGGGTTCGCGATGGACGACGACTGCACGGAGGAGATCCTGGACTGGGCGGCCGCGGGCGGACCGGGCGTCACCGAGCCGCCGGTCGCGCTGGAGCTCCAGTTCATCAGCCCGCCCCGGGAGAAGCGGACGCGCGGCCGCCGGTGAGGAGTCCCCGGAACATGGCGCGGTGAGCCCCGAAACCAACCCGGGCACCGTCCGGACGCAACCCGAACACCACAAAAGGCCGTTCTCCCATGTGATGGGAAAACGGCCTTCCGACCTGCGATGAAGCTGGTCGGGACGACAGGATTTGAACCTGCGACCCCTTGACCCCCAGTCAAGTGCGCTACCAAGCTGCGCCACGTCCCGTGGCCCGTCTGACCTGGGGTTTCCCCCGGCCGAACGTGCAGGAAAACCATACCGCACTCGGATCGGTGGTCGTGCACCCATTGAGTGCCGTCACTCGTCCCGCGCCACTCCCAGCTCGGGATACGCCTCCAGCAGACGGGGCGGGGCGGCCTGCCGCCAGGAGTCCGCGAGGATGTCCAGCAGTTCGCCCTCGTCCTCCAGGGCGGCCAGCCGGACCCGGACCCAGGCGAACTGCGCCTCATGGGCGGCGATCCAGAACTTCCCGGGTTCGGCGAGGGCCAGTTCGTCCCGCTCCTCCTTGGGGCAGCGCACGGCGAGGGAGGTCTCGTCCTCGGGCAGCGTGGCGAACATCTTCCCGGCGACCCGGAAGGTGGGCATGCTCCAGGCGGTCTTCTCCGTGGTGTCCGGCAGGGACAGGGCGATACGGCGTACGTCTTCGGCGTCGGGCATGTCCCGCACCGTAGCCGCTGCCACTGACACTCAGCCGGTGGTGAGGTGCTTGTAGTACAGGGTGGTGGGTCGCAGGATCCCGGCGGGGTCCGCCGCGTAGTCGGGGATCACCCCGGCCCTGGCCCAGCCGGCGGTGCGGTACAGGTGCTCGGCGGGGCTGTCGGTCTCGGTGTCCAGGTGGAGCAGGGTGATCCCGGCGGCGCGGGCGGCCTGCTCGGCGGTGGCGAGGAGGGCGCGGCCGAGGCCCCGGCCGCGGGTGTCGCGGTGGACCATGAGCTTGACGAGTTCGGCGCGGTGGCGACTGTTGGGCTTGTCGGCCGGGGCGAGGCTCACCGTGCCGACGACGCGGTCGCGGTCGTGGGCCGTCCAGACCAGGAGGTGTCCGGCGGCCACGGCCGCCTGGCGCTCCTTCCACCAGGCCACGGCCTCCGCCCGGTCGAGCGGGGCGAGGAAGCCCACCGAGGCGCCGCCGTCCACGGTGTCCACCAGCAGGTCGGCCAGGCCCTCGATGTGTTCGGGCAGCCGGGCGGCGTCGAGAGGGGCCGGCGTCACGGCAGCACCACCGCCAGCACGTACCGCGCCTCCGCGTCGCCGGCGCACCGGAAGCGCGTCGGCCCCCACACCCGCAGCCGCAGGCAGTCGCCGGCGCCGAGGCGGTGCACGACGTCCTGCGCGGTCACGTCGAGGGCGCCCGCCAGGACCCAGATGTGCTGCTCCAGGCCGGGGACGGGCGGCCGGTCGTAGGCGATGTCGGCGCCCGGGGCGAGCCGGCCCTCGACCAGTTCGCCGCGCAGTCCGGGGTGCGGCGGCGAGACGGAGCGGCGGACGAAGCCGGAGTCGCGGTCCTCCCACACGGGCTGCTCGGCGGCCCGCAGCAGCGTCGCGGGCTCCGCCTCGACCTCGCTGAGGAGCCGGGACATGGTCCGCCCGTAGACGTGGCACAGGCGGTTCAGCAGTGAGGCGGTGGGGCTGATCTCCGCGCGCTCGGCACGGGACAGGGTCGACCGGCTCACCCCGCTGCGCTCGGCCAGCTCCCCCAGCGACCAGCCGCGTTCGGCGCGCAACTGGGCGAGACGGGCGGCGAGGCGGGCGTCGACCGCCTCCGCGACCTCGAGTGACTGTCTCATATCCGGGACTGTATCCCAGATGCGGGACACCCGATACGGGAAACCCATGCGGGGTCGGCTCAGCTCGTGGCGGCCGGGGTGACCTCCGCGCGCGCGTCCAGCACCTGGCGGATGAGCGGGTGGCCCTCCGCGCCGCGCCGCACCGCCGCGAAGACCCGGCGGGTCGGGGCGGCCCCGTCGACCGGGCGGACCACCACGCCCGTCGGCTCCATGCCGTGCGGCGCCGAGCGCGGGACTGGGGCGCTTCTCGGGCCGATCCAGGGGGCCTTCGCCAGCTCGGCGAGCGGCACCCGGGGCTCGTCGGCCGGCCGGTGGGTGACCGGGACGACCGCGTCGAAGGGCTCGGCGTACAGCGGGACATGGGTGAGGCGCGGATCGTCGGCGGCCGGGGCCCCGCGGTACTCGACCGCGACGGCGATGTCGACCTGCCGGTCGAGGACCATCGGCAGACTGGCGTCGCCCTCGGCGTCCTGGACGCGGATCCGTATGCCCGGGGCGGTATGGGCGAGCCGGGCCACGGCGGGTGCGACGACCAGGGCGATGCCGGTCGTCGGCGGGCTACGGCAGCCCGTCCGCCGGCGGCCGGTCGAGCCGTACGACGAGGTCGGCGGCGGTCGCCTTGATGGTCGCCAGGCCGGCCTTCCCCCAGGGCCGGGGTGCGAGGTCGGCGACGCACACCGTGCCGAGCACCATGCCGGTCGTGTCGATGAGCGGGGCGCCGAGGTAGGAGCGGATGCCGTACTCGTCGACGGCCGGGTTGCCCGCGAAGCGCGGGTAGTCGCGGACGTCCTCCAGGACCAGCGCCTTGCGCCGCACGACGACGTGCGGGCAGTACCCGTACTCGCGGGGCAGCCGGCGGCCGAGCGCGGGCTTGCCGCCGCGGGCGGCCGCGCCACCGTCCGGGGTGTGCAGTCCGGCGAAGAACTGCCGTTCCTCGCCGACGAAGTTGACCATGGCGTACGGTGCGCCGGCCAGTTCGGCCAGACGGTCCGCGAAGGCGTCGAGGGCGGGCTCCGGCCGCTCCCCGAGGCCGAGTCGGCGCAGCCGTCGGGTGCGGGCGGGAGCTTCCTCGTCCTCGGGAGTGAGCAGCAGTCGACCGGCCGGGCGCGGCGGGTCGTAGCTCATGGCCGGGCTCCGTCGCTGTGGGCGTGGGACATGGGGGGCTCCGGTGCGTCGGTTGCGGGGATCACCTGTGGGCGCCGCGGCTCGGCTGGGGTGCCGCCGGCGCGTGCGCGATGAGGTGCCTGACGAGGGTGAGCAGCGTCTGGACGCCGGACGCGGAGATCCGGGCGTCGCAGCGCACGACGGGGATCCGCGGGTGCAGGTCGAGGGCGGCGCGCACCTCCTCGCAGGCGTAGCGGTGGGCGCCGTCGAACTCGTTGACGGCGACGATGAACCCGAGGCCGCGTTCCTCGAAGAAGTCGACGGCCGCGAAGCACTCCTGGAGTCGGCGGGTGTCGGCGAGGATCACCGCGCCGAGGGCTCCCTCGGACAGTTCGTCCCACATGAACCAGAAGCGTTCCTGTCCGGGGGTGCCGAACAGGTACAGCACGTGGTGCGGGTCGAGGGTGATGCGGCCGAAGTCCATCGCGACGGTCGTCTCGACCTTGTTCTCGATGCCGTCTAGGTTGTCGGTCGCGGCGCTGACGGTGGTGAGCAGTTCCTCGGTGCTGAGCGGCGCGATCTCGCTGACCGCGCCGACGAACGTCGTCTTGCCGACCCCGAACCCGCCCGCCACGAGGATCTTCAGCGCGGTGGGGAAGGGCTCGGGGCCGTCGTCGCGCGCGGCGTGCTCGTCGCGCTCAGAGCTGTCGTCGTAGTCCATCGAGCACTGCCTCCAGTAGGGCCCGGTCGGTGGGGTGGTGGTGGAACTCGGGGGGCTTGGTGGTCAGCGCCCCGCAGTCGACGAGGTCCGACAGCAGCACCTTGGTGACCGCGGCCGGCAGCTTCAGGTGGGCGGCGACCTCGGCGACCGGGACGGGTGCGCGGCACAGTTCCAGGGCCTGCGCGTGCTCGGGGCCGAGGTAGCCCAGGGGCGTCACCCCGGTGGCTCTCACCTGCGACATGAGGTCGAGGGCGACGGTGGGTCTGGTGCGCCCGTTACTGACCGTGAACGGGCGCACCAGCCGTCCGGCCGCGTCGTCGAGCCAGGGCCCGTCGCCGGCCGCCGCCACGCTCAAGGCCCCATCACCGACGGTTCGACGGCGTGCTGCCGGGGCGCCGTCACCAGGTAGGGGCGGACGCTCTTGACCAGCATCGCCATCTCGTACCCGAGGACGGCGGCGTCGGCCTCGCGGCCCGCGAGCACGGCGAGACAGGTGCCGGAGCCGGCCGTGGTGACGAACAGCAGCGTCGAGTCGAGTTCGACGACGACCTGGCGCACGTCCCCGCCGTCGCCGAACCGTACGCCCGCGCTGCGCCCGAGGGAGTAGAGGCCGGAGGCGAGGGCGGCCATGTGGTCGGCGCTGTCGGGGTCGAGGCCGTGGACGGACTTCACGAGGCCGTCGCAGGAGAGGAGGACCGCACTGGTCGTGTGCGGTACGCGCTGCACGAGGCCGCTCATCAGCCAGTCGAGATCGGAGACCTGGCCGGTCGGCGCGTCGCTCGCCATGGTGGATCGACTCCTAGGGGTACGAAGGTCCGCGGGAGCGGTGGGGGTCGGGGTCAGGGTGGGGGCGGGGGTCAGGGTGGGGGCGGGGGTGGTCAGGGGGGTGCTCATCCGGCCGGTGTGCTCCCGTCGTACCGGGTGGTGGGGTGGTGGTCGTGACCGTCGGCGCGGTACGCCTCACCGGGGGTGGGTGCGGGCGCGGTGTGACCTTCGGCCAGGGGTGGCGGGGCGAGAGGCTTCGCCGGTCCGGCGGCGGCCGCTCCCGAGACCTCCGCCTCCCGGCTCTGCTGGGCCTCGGCGAGGCCGATGCCGCGCTGGAAGGCCGCCATCAGGCCGGGATCGTGGCCGACGGGCCGGTCGGTGTCCTGGCGGGGGACCGGGCCGCCGCGCAACTGGGGCACGATGTGCTCCTGGGCGCGGCGGCGGGGCAGTCGGGGCTTGCCCATGGTGCCGCGGACCGCGCCGCCCACGCGCGGGAGCGGCGTCTGGCCCGCGTGCCCCTCCACGACGGGCCGGTCGCCGGACCGGATGCCGGGCACGGCCTCCGCCGGGTTCGGCCGCTCCCCCTGCGCGCCGCGGACGGGCAGGGGGGCCGGACCGCGCCCGTCCGCCCGTCCGCCGTCGTGCCGGGCCCTGCCGTCCGGGCCCGCTGCCCCGTCGGGGGCGCGGGTCACGGGGTCGGCCTCGGGTTCCGCGGACGTCGCGGGCGGCGTCAGCGCCGACCACGCCCGGCCGGACATCTGGTGCGGCCCCGCCGAGGACGGAGTCGTGGCCTGGAGTCCCGCCTGTGGTCGGTACCGCGCCTCGACCTCGGCCCGGCCGCTCTGCCGCGATGCGGTCGCGCTCCGTGGTCCGGCTCCGATCTGCGGCTGAGCAGCAGATCGTGTCCCGACCGGGGCTGGGGCTGGGACTTGGGCTGGGGCTTGAGCTGGGGCCTGTGCCTGGACCGGGGCTGGGGCTTGAGCCGGGGCCTCCGCCTGGGCCGGGGCTTGAACCGAAACTTGCGCCTGCGCCTGCGCCTGGAATTGTGCCGGGGATTGCGCCGGGACCGAGGCTCGAACCGGAACCTGCGCCTGAGTGTGGGCTTGCATCGGGACTGGGGCTTGAACCGAAGACAAGGCTTGAGCCGGAGCGGGTACGGAAGCCGGATCGAGAGCCGGAGCCGAAGCAGGTACGGAAGCCTGATCGAGAGCCGGAGCCGGAGCCGGAGCGGGTACGGGTGCGGGAGGCTGGACGCGGGCCTGGACCGGCACCGGGGCCGGGGCCTGGACCGGGGCCGGGGCCTGGATGCGGGCCTGGGCCGGGGCCTGGGCCTGGGCCGGAGTCCCGCTGCGGGACCCGGCCGAAGCCGGGCCCGTGACCGGTGCCTGGGCCGAGTGCCGCCCCGGGCCCTCGGGCAGGACCGGGGCCGAGGGCAGGACCCGCCTCCCGGACGGGGCCGGAGCCGAGGCCGGGATCGCCCGGGCTCCCCGCGCCGGGCCACCTCCCGCCCGCTCGCCGTCCGCCTCGGCCGCCCCTCCCCCGCCGCGTTCCTCCGTCCGCGGCACGGGCGCGCTCGGCGCAGGAGCCGGCGCCGGCGCCGAGCCCAGCACGGCCTGCGGTACGACGAGTACGGCCTGGACGCCGCCGTAGATGTTGGTCTGGAGGCGGACCCGGATGCCGTGCCGGCGGGCGAGCTGGGAGACGACGTAGAGGCCGATGCGGCCGTCGGCCAGCAGGCGGCCGACGTTGACCTGGTCGGGGTCGGCGAGCAGGGCGTTCATCCGGTTCTGTTCCTCGACGTGCATGCCGAGCCCGCGGTCCTCCACCTCGACGGCGAGACCGGAGGTGACGAGGTTGGCGCGCAGCAGCACCTGGGTGTGCGGGGCGGAGAACACGGTGGCGTTCTCGACGAGTTCGGCGAGCAGGTGGATGACGTCGGCGACGGCGTGGCCGCGCAGCTCGCCGTCGATCGGCGGCACCAGCTTGACCCGCGAGTACTGCTCGACCTCGGCGATGGCGGAGCGCAGCACCTCGGTCATGCAGACCGGGTTGCTCCATTGCCGCCGGGAGACCGCCCCGCCGAGCACGGCGAGGTTCTCGGCGTGGCGGCGGATGCGGGTGGCGAGGTGGTCGACGTGGAAGAGGCCCTTGAGGAGGTCGGGGTCCTCGATCTCGTTCTCCAGCTCGTCGAGGATCGAGATCTCCCGGTGCACGAGCGACTGAAGGCGCCGCGCGAGGTTGACGAAGACCTCGAGTTTCTGTTCGCTGCCGGCCTGACTGGAGAGCTGGGCCGCCCGGACGACGGCGTCGACGGCCGCGTCGTGGGCGCGGGACAGGTCGGCCGCGAGCAGTTCCAGCTCGTCGGCGTCGGCGGGCGGGCGGCCGCGCGTGGTGCGCCGGGGCGGGACCTCGCCGCGGCGCAGCGCGTCGAGCAGGGCGCGCAAATCGGCCGTGTCCCGTGCGCTGTCCCGGCGCAGGGCGTCGATGCGGTCGGCGACGGAGCGGGCGGCGCGGTCGGCGGCCACGGCGGCGATCAGGATGCCGGCGGTGGTCACGCCGAGGGCGCCGGCCAGTACGGCCCACAGGGTCGGGCCGGGCCGGGTGCCGGTGGAGCGGACGGCGAACAGCACGGCCGCGCAGGCACTGAGGGCGACGGCGGTCGGGGGGAGCACGGCGAGCCGGAGGAGCTGAGGCCGTATGTGTGTCTCGGCCGGTGCGGGAGCGGTGCGGGCGACCGGTCGTCCGTGCCGTCCGCCCTCACGGTGGTCTGCGCGTGCGGCCGGTGCGCGGAGGTGAGACATCGGGGTCCTCGTACTGTGTCCGTCGGGCGTGGTGGTGCGCGCGGGGTGCGCGACTCGGGCATGCGCCATCGCGGTGTCGGTCGAGAGAGCCGGAGATTCGGCCGCACGTCGTCCGACGGACACTCACAGTAGTCGCCAAGGCATCATGTGCGGTGGGCAGTTGACAAAGTCACCCGGGCAGGGTCCCGCTCTGGTATGAGGTCTCGCACACAGGACCGATAAAGCGTCGACTCCGGCGGTACCGGAGTCGACGAAAGACGATCAGACCTGGTCACAGCCGGTCTTGAACAGAACGGCAGGGCCCGGGAGTTCCTCACTCCTCCGGACCCCCTACGCCGCCCCGGCCCCCGACGTGCCGTCACGCGGCCGTCCCCCAGGGTGGTCGCGAGCCGTCCGGCTCCTTTGCGACCCACCCGGAACATCACGCTGCGTATCAGCCTTGGCTCGGGGTGATGTGCCGTGGGGCCGGCCTCCCGGGAAGGTCACCGCCTCCCGGGAAGGTCACCGTCTCCCGGGAGGTCACCCCTCGTCGCACGGGTCGAGTTCGCCGCGCGGCCGGCCGCCGTCGGAGCCGTGCGGCGCGTCGGCCGTGGGCCCGCACGGAAGGTCGTCGTCCCCGGGCGCGCCGGACGGATCCGCCCCCGGCTCACCCGCGCCGGCTCCGTCCGGCGCCCCTTCGGGCGTGCCGCCGCCCCGGCGCGGGCCGGACAGCACCTTCACGATCGCCGCCCCG
This sequence comes from Streptomyces sp. NPDC003248, assembly GCF_055563235.1. Taxonomy (NCBI): domain Bacteria; kingdom Bacillati; phylum Actinomycetota; class Actinomycetes; order Kitasatosporales; family Streptomycetaceae; genus Streptomyces; species Streptomyces sp. NPDC003248. The sequence continues at coordinate 118,070 of NZ_JBVHDT010000019.1, forward strand.
GTGGCGAGGCCGAAACTCCCCGCGTCCACCGCCGAGGCCCCCAGCCAGGTCATCGCCAGACCGGCCCCCGTCCCCCCGAGGGCGCCGAGGACCACCACCTGATTTCCATAAGCCGTCCGGGACGGTGACGCGTCCTCGCCCACGAGTGCGGACCGCACCAGGTGCAGCAGCATTTCGACCCGGGACCAGAGCCTGGAGGTCCTGCTCACCGATTCCCCTCCTTGCACGCCGACGGGAGTTCCCTCGCTTCATAGGAGCAGGCCACGGGGTGTCCCACCATCTGTCACGCCAAAGCCAGATGAAACCCGGCTCCGAAACGACTCGCAGTGGGACGACGCATCACCAGGTTGGGACAATCACTGTCCCGTCCTGGCTTGGGACACCTATCCTGGTGGACGTTTCGGGACGCTGCCGGACAGCGTCCCCGAAGTCGGGGGAGCCAATGAATGACGAGGCAGAGGGCCGTATCGATCCCTCTCCGGCCAACAGCACAGAGGATCTCGCGCGTTTTCTGCGCATGCTCCGCGCCAGGGCCGACAGCCCTTCGTACCGAGATCTCGAGAAATCCGCCGCCGCCCTGGGAAGGGGACGGGCACTGCCCCGCACCACACTCGGCGAGGTTCTGCGCGGACGCAGGTTTCCCAGCAAGGCCTTTCTGCTGACCTTCGTCGAGTTGTGCGGAATCCAGCCGGGCGAGATGCAGGCGTGGGAGAACACCTGGAATCGGCTGGCGGTGCAATACAAGGTCACCGAGCCGACGGAGGGACGGGAGGCGCACCCTCCGCAACTCGTGGTCCACACCAGGAAGCGGATCGGCGAACTGGAAGAACAGACATCACAACTGCGCACCCGCCTGCGACAGCAGAGCCAGGCCCTCGAACAGGCCGCCAGGACGCTGACGGCCGTGGGCGCGGCACTGCAACGCCAGGCTCACTGGGCGGAGGCGGAGGCGGTCTACGCCACCGCGGTCGAGTTGCAGCGGGTCCCGCCCGCCTCCGACGTGCAGATCCTCGTCCGCGCGCAGCGCGGCGTCGTCGAGGTCCTGATCGCGCAGGGCCGGTACGGCGACGCGGAGACGGCGGCGGAGCTGCTGGCCGGCGAGTGCGTGAAGGAGCTGGGCGTCGACCACACCGAGACGCTCGGCGCCCAGCAGCTCCTCGCCGCCCTGCGTTCCGCGCCGCCCCCGCCGCCGTCGCCGGGCGCCGCGCGGCCGGAGCCGGCCGGCGGCTCCGAGCCCCTGGTCCTGGTGGGGACCGACGTCACGGAGCAGCGGCTCGACCGGACCGCCTCCCGGGGCCGGGTGGCGGGCGCGCTGCCCGCGATCTGGAACCTGGAGCCGCGCAATCCCGAGTTCACCGGCAGGGACGACATCCTGCGCGCGCTCCGGCAGCGGTTCGGGCAGGGCGGTCCCTCCATGGTCCAGACGTTACGGGGACCGGGCGGGGTCGGTAAGACCCAGATCGCCGTCGAGTACGCACACCGGCACTCCGACGCGTACGACCTCGTCTGGTGGGTCGCGGCCGAGGACCCCTCGCTCGTCGGCGAGCAGATCGCCGCGCTCGCCGTCGAGCTGGGCCTCGTCGAGCAGGGCACCGACACGGCGACGGCGGCCGCCGTCGTGAAGTCGCAGCTGCGCGGCCGGGACCGCTGGCTGATCATCTTCGACAACGCCGAGGAGCGGGCGGCCGTCTCCGAGTGGCTGCCCGGCGGACCGGGGCACGTACTCATCACGTCGCGGGCCGGCGGCTGGGAACGCGTCGCCGCGACGGTGCCGGTGGACGTCATGGGAGAGTCCGAGTCCGTCGCCCTGCTCCAGGCCCATTGCCCCGAACTCAGCCGGAGCGAGGCGGAGTCGCTGGCCGAGGAACTGGACTACCTCCCCCTCGCCCTGTGCCAGGCCGGCGGTTTCCTGGCCGAGACGGCCACCGAGGTCGGCGACTACGTCCAGCTGCTGCACACCCACCCCGCCGCCCTGCTGAGCGAGGGCGAGGCCGGGGACTACCCGCGGTCCCTGGCCGCGGTGATCGGGCTCAGCCTCGACCAGCTCACCCGGGCCGACCCCATCGGGCTGACCACCGTGCGGGTGTGCGCCCTGCTCGCCCCCGAGTCCATTCCGGTGCGCTGGCTCATGGCCGTCGACGACATCACGACCGGCGACGACGAGGCCCTGGCGCCCCTCGCCGAGGTCGCGGGCGACGAGATGCTCCTGCGCCGCGCCATCGGCACGGCCGTCCGCTTCGGCCTGGCGAAGAGCAACCGGGACGGCGTCCGGCTCCACCGGCTCGTCCAGGGGGTGATCCGCGACCTGCTGCCCGCCAGCTCGCGGGAGCGCGTCCGCCGCCACGCGCGCGCCCTACTGGTCGCCAACCGTCCGGGCGACCCCGAGGACCCGGCGACCTGGCCGGAATGGGCCCGCATCGTGCCCCACCTCCTCGCCGTGGAGCCGACCACCCCGACCGACCCGCACCTGCGCACGCTCTCCTGCGACACGTCGTGGTACCTGATCGAGCGGGGCGACGCGGACGCCGGGGACCGGCTCGCGCGCTCCCTGCGCGAGGCCTGGCTGCGCGACCTGGGCCCCGACGACGTGCACGTCCTGTGGGTGACCCGGTGCCTCGCCCGCGCCCTGCGCGAACAGGGCCGCTACGAGGAGGCCCGGGTCCTGTACGACGACACGCTGCCGCGGTACCGGCGCGTCCTGGGCCTGAAGCACACCGACTCCCTCCGGCTGGCCCACGGCTCGGCGATCAACCTCAGGCTCCTCGGACGGTACGAGGAGGCCAGGGCCTTGCAGGCGGCGACGCTCGAGTCGTACCGCCAGGTGCTCGGCGAGGACCATCCGCACTCGCTGCACTCCGCCAACCACCTGGCGGTCGACCTCGGCACGCTGGGCCACCACGACGAGGCCAGACGGCTCCACGAGGACACGCTGGCCCGCTACCGGCGGGTCCTGGGCGACGACCACCCCGACACCCTGCGGTCGGCGAACCACCTCGCGGCCGACCTCATCGCCCTCGGCGAGTACGCCGAGGCGCGGGCGCTGGACGAGGACACGCTGGAACGCTGCCGGCGCACCTTCGGCGAGGAGCACCCCTACACGCTCCGTGCGGCCGTCTCCTACGCGACCATCCTGCGCAAGCTGGGGCGTCTGCAACCGGCCCTGGCCCTCCAGGAGACGACGCTCGTCCGCTCCCGGCAGATCCTGGGCGCCGACCACCCGCAGAGTCTGCGCGCCGGGCACGCCCTGTGCGAGATCCTGCTGCACCTGAACCTGCTCGACCGCGCGGCGGACCTCCAGGAGGAGACCGTACGGCGTTATCGGCGCGTACTCGGCGACGACCATCCGGAGACGAGAAACGCGGTGGATCTCCTGGAAAAGATCAGCGAACGTCGTACACCAGGGCGGAAAAAATGACCATGCCACAGCGCCGAAAAGCGGCTGGATTCCGCCAATAATGGTCATGCCGATAGCCAGGCGGCACGCAGGACACCTACGATTGTCGGGGCGTCAACTTCCGATCATTCCGTGAGAGTGAAATGGGTGAGCACCGGAAACCGCGGCATCCGGCGTCACGGATAGCACAGGGTGGATTCCGGTTCGGGAAGGTTCAGTGAACTTCCATGCTCGCGAGTAGCGTGCCTCCCGTCATGTCGTCCCGAGTAAGGAATGAGTCATGCCGGATGTCAAGATCGCGTTGGCGACCACCAGGCCGCGCCCGGAGATCAACGTCGATCACGACATGCCGCTGCTTCTGGCGGCCCTGAACGACGAAGGCGTCAAGGCCGTTTCCGTCAACTGGGACGACCCGGAAGCCGCCTGGGAGGAATTCGACCTCGTGGTGATCCGGTCCACCTGGGACTACACCTGGCGGTCTGCGGAATTCATGGAATGGGTGGATCGGGTCAGTTCCCTGACCACGCTCCTCAACCCGCCGTCCGTGGTGCGCTGGAGCGCGGACAAGTACTACCTCTCCCGCCTCGCGGAGGCGAAGGTCCCGGTGGTGAGGACCCACTACGTCGCCCCGGGCACGGAGCCCACGCTCCCGGCGTCGCACGAGTTCGTGGTGAAACCCGCGGTCGGAGCGGGCGCGCGGTACGCGGCCCGGTACCAGCCGGCCGACCGCGACACGGCCCTCCAGCAGATCCGCCGCATGCACGGCGAGGGCTTCACCGCGATGGTCCAGCCCTACATGACGGCGATCGACTCGAGCGGCGAACGCGCCCTGGTCTTCTTCGACGGAGCCCTGCTGCACGCCATCCGGAAGAACGCCGTACTGGCGCCGAACGTCCCGTTCGACCAGCGCAAGGTCGCCCACCCGGGCCTGGAGCCGTGGAACCCCACGCAGCACGAGGTCGAGGTCGCCCAGAGCGCCCTGTCGGTGGTACCGGACGGACAGCGCCTGTTCTACGCACGCGTCGACATGGTGGACGACGAGAACGGCCGGCCCACCGTGATGGAGCTGGAACTCGTCGAGCCCAACCTCTTCCTCGCGGTGCAGCCGGACTCCCTGCCCACCGTCACCCGCGCCATCGTCGACACCGCCGTACGCGCCGGAGAGCTGAAAGACCGTCAAGTAGCGGAATCACGCTGAGGGACCGCGCTGAGAGATCGCTGAGAGATCGCGCCACAACGGGGAGGGCAGCGGTGGTCACGGCCGACGAGTCGCACGATGAGGCCGCTCTCCCCTATCGCTGTCCGGCGGACCTGGGAGAGCCCCCGCAGTTCCCGGTCCTGCGCCAGGGGCCGGGCATCGACCGCCTGCCCACCTCCACCGGGGACAGCGCGTGGCTGGTGACCAGCCACGACGGTGTGAGGACCATGTGCGGTGACCCGCGCGTGGGCAAGTCCCACGCGGACCCCGCGCGGGCGCCCCGCCTGTGGGACGCCGCGCTCATGGAACCGCAGAGCGGTCACGCGGACGAGTTCGCGGTCCACTCCCGCTGGCGGCACACGCTGTCACGGCACTTCAGCAGCCGGCACGTCGCGCAGCTCCGGCCGCACGTGGAAGAGGTGCTGGGGCGCATCGTGACGGACCGGCTCGCCGAAGGGCCGCCGATGGACGTCCGGACGGGTCTGGCGCAGCCCTTCGCCGCGACGGTCGTCTGCGACCTCCTGGGGCTCCCGCACGCCCTCCGACCCGCTCTGGTCGCGTGGTCCGACACGGCGCGCACACACGGCACGGCCCGGGAGGCGGCCGCCCGTCGCGACGCCCTCCGGCAGCGGATCGACCGGGTGCTCGACGACGTCCGGGCCGAGGCCCACGGCTCCACGGCGGACGACACCCTCGTCAGGGACCTGGCACTCGCCCGGCCCGGAGCCCACCGGCTCGCTCGCGAGGAGTGGGCGGACGCCGTCCTGGACGTGTTCCTCGCCGGCTACGACACCATCTCCACGCGCATCGTCCACGGCACCGCCTACCTCCTCGACCACCCCGAGCAGCTCCGGGCCCTCACGGGCGACCCGGCGCTGATACCGGGGGCGGTGGAGGAGATCTTCCGCCTCGCGGTCCCGGGCGGCAGCTGGATCCCCCGCTACGCGCGCTCCGACATCCCCCTGCCGCACGCCACGGTCGCGGCGGGCGACCTGATCGTCCTGTCCTTCCAGTCCGCCAACCGGGACGAACGCGTCTTCCCCGAAGCCGAGCGCTTCGACATACGCCGGCACCCCAATCCGCACATCGCCTTCGGACACGGCACCTTCTACTGCCTGGGCGCCGCGCTCGCCCGACTCGAACTGAGCGTCTACCTCGCCGCGCTCGCCCGCTTCCCGGGACTCGGCCCGGCGGCTCCGGGCCAGGAACACGTCCTGGCCGAGGCGACCGTGACGGGTGGACTCGAGCACCTCCTGACCACCTGGGACACCGACGGCTCCGTCTGACCGCCCGTCACCGACGCCCGGCACCCTCGCCCCGAACCGTCGCGCGGTGCCGGCGTCCCGCGGAACGGGCCGCGCCTGCGAGCCCCCGCTTCCCGCCCGGAGCAACATATTCGTAGATTCCTGGCGAACGGCACAGCTGTTGGGTAACGTGCGGCGCACCCGTCACGGACGCATGCCGGCGTGGGCGAGCACCGGGGGACCCTGTTGCACGGACTGCCCGTCGGCCGGGAGGCGGGGGTACGGCAATGGACCGGCACACCGGGGGCGGCGTGGAGAAGGAATCCGTACAGGACCTGGACGGACTCGAGGAACTGCGGCGCCGGCTCACCCGGCTCACGGCCGGCGCGGGTGAACTGGCCGGGCTCCTGGAGCGCACCGCCGCCGTCGTACGGGCCGGCACGGTGCCCGACCAGCGGGTGGACGAAGCTCTGCGGGCGTTCCGCGCGGGATTCCGTGAACTGGAGCAGGCCATCACCGCTCTGGGCGGGCCGGCACTGCCGGCCGACTCTGCCGGAGGGTCCCTCACCGGGCTGGGCGCGGCCCTCGGCCGTCGCGTGGACGCCGAAGCGGAAGCCATCCGTGCGGAGATCTCCGATCTCACCGCTCAGCTCGAGGAGGCCAGGTTCGACCGCAGCCGCGTCGCGCTGAGTACGCTGATCGCGGAATTGCACGCGGATCTCGCCCGCTTGGAGGACCTCTCGGACCCGGATCCCGCCGACCAGGACTGCGCGGGCGCGGAGCTGCCGGAATCCCCCGGGACGCAGGATGACGGCACCGACGGATCCGGCGGCGGGAGCCGGCCGGCGGAGGAGGGGCCCGAGGAGTCCTCCGGTGCCGCGGAGGAAGCCCCGCGCGCCGGGGAGGAAGCGCCAGCCGCGGGCACCGCGCGTCAGACGGAGGGCGGCGCACCCGCCCGCTCCGGCGGCGAGACCCGGCCGAAGGACGTCCAGCGCAGGACTCAGGCGGCCCTGCCGACGCATGTGAGCGGCAGTTACGTCCTCGGCGGGGTGCCGTCCGAGTTCACGAGTGCCCCGAAGATCTCGAGCCCGTTCGCTTCCCTCCCGGTCACCGGGGCGGGACAGGGTGGGCCGGGTGCCGGCCCGTCCCCTGTCCAGGCGCCCGTGCCCGCGCCGGCCCCGGAGTCCGCCCCTCCTCCCATCGGCCGCACGGAGGACGGCCGCACGGAGGGCAGCACGGAGGACGGCAGCACGGAGGAGGGCAGCACGGAGGAGGGCAGCACGGAGGAGGGCAGCACAGAGGACGGCAGCACGGACGATGCCCCGCGCCGGACCCGCAACGGCGTCCTGCGCAAGCGCAGAACCGGAGCAGCGGCAGACGCGGACACGACGGAGGGCGAAGCAGCCGGGGAGGAGCCCGAGCACGATCGCCGCCCATGGCGGGAAGACCGGACGACACGACTGGTCCGGACAGGGCAACTCGGCAGGGCGTACTGGCTGACCCACTGTTCCGACGAGCCGGAAGGGCGGGCGCGGACCCTGGCCTACCTGGCGGCGGCCTTCGCGGCGGAGCAGGATCCGTGGCAGGTGCAGTCCGTCTTCGAAACACAGCTGACCAGCACCGACGACGGAGACCTGGTCTTCCCCGACGGCCCGGCGTGCGCGACCGCGCTGGTCGCCCACCTGAGGTGCTCCCTCGCCCAGGGCTGGGGCACCGACCTGCGCCGCGACCTGTTGCAGCGGGTCACGCTCGACGAGCCGTGGCAGCAGTTCGTACACAAGGCGTGCGAGGCGTTGGGGAGCGGCCGTCCGCTCCTGACGACGGGGGAACCCGGCGGGGCGGACTCCGTGTTGACCAGGCGCGCGGAGCTGGGCGAACAGGCGCAGGCGCTGATCGAGGACTTCGCCGTACGAAGCACCTCCTACCCCCGCGCCACCAATGTGCTGCACCACCTGCTCGACCAGAAGACGGTGCTCGGCACCGGCGTCCGGGCGGTGGTGGCCTGGGGCGCGCTGGACGACGGCGTGGAATGCGTCGAAGCCATCAGGAAGGCCGCCGCGGGACTGGCCAAGCCCCGGCAGGTCGACAGCGTCATCGAGGAGACCGACCGGCGCTACCGGTCCAGCAGCCAGGCCCGCAAGCCGATCGAGGCGAAGGCGCTGGTCGCGTTGCAGGACTCGGTGCGGGAGGTCGCCGCACTGCTGCGTACCGCGGTCACCGAGATCGAGACGGCGGCCTCGCAGCCGTCGCGGACCACCCCGCACACCGACCTGTTCCGTCTCGCGGGGCAGATCGCGGCGCGGGAGCCCCTCTGCGTCGAGGAGGCGGCGGTCGGACTGCTGGCCGCCTGGATCCAGCATCCCTCGCACGACAGCGGCGGCCAGGAGCCCGTGCGCCCGGCGGGGGACGGCAGCCGGCCCACCACCGAGCCGGACCCCTCCTGGCTGCTCCTCGCACCCGAACTGCCCAGGAACGCGGACGGCGTACCGGCGCACGCGGACCCCGCGGCGTACCCGGCGGTCGTTCGGCTGCTGGACAGTCCGCCCTCCGCGGAGGAAGCGTTCGAGGCGTACGCCGCCGACGGGCGCCTGGACCTGGCGCGGAAACTGCTGGACGCCGAGTCGGCGTTGCTGGATGCGCGGGAGCCGTTCCCCGCGGAACTCGCGGACCGCCTCCAGGAGCAGTGCCTCCTGTGGAACAAGAAGCTCGGCCACCGGATCGAGATGGCGATCGCGGACTTCGAGACCGCCCGACGGCAGAACCTCACCCACGCCGACGACGAGCGGATCCGCACCAAGCTGGACGCGCTGTCCAGCCGGCACCAAGCGCTGAGGGCCTCCGGAACAGCCGTCGACTACGGCGCACTGCTGCGCCAGGCGGACGAACTGCGCCGGCCGTCGGTGAACCGGATCAAGGCCCACCAGGCCGCGCTGGAGGACCGGCTGGACAAGACCCGGCTGGGCAAGGAGGACAAGCAGCGGGTCCGCCGGCTGCTGGAACGCAAGGACTGGGCGACCGCCTCGGAGCTGATCACCGAGGCGGAGCAGAAGAACCGGCTCCCGCAGGAACGCGACCTGGTCGCCGAGGACCTGCGTGGCTTCGTCAGCCTGCTCAACACGGACACCTCCCGCATGGCCAAGGAGAATGCGGACGCGCGCTATCTGGCACGGCGCGCGTCCCGACGTGACCGCCAGAGCGCGGAGGCCGAGGTCGCCCTGGAGGCCTGGGAGAGGATCCACGACCGGCGGTCCGGGGCCACTCGGCAGCGCAGCACCGACCTCAAGAGCGTACTGCGGCTGCTGGGCCTGAACGCGCACAGCGTACGCGCCGACCAGGGCGCCAGCGGGCTCCAGGGAGTCCTGCGCTACGAGGTCTCCTGCGACATGAACCGGGTCGCCTCCCACGTGCCGGAATTCGGCTCCGGATCGGGAGGCGTGTTCCAGGTCCTGCTCGCCACCCGGCCCCTCACCGGTCAGAGCCCCGCCGACCTGCTCACCGGACAGGACCAGCTCAGGCCCACCCTGCTGCTCTGCCCCCAGGCCTTCACACTGGCCCAGCGCTTCCGGTTCGCCGCCGCGCTGGCCCAGCACGTCACGCCCACGCTCGTCGTCGACCACGTCGTCATCGGCTGGATGGCCGCGCGGGCGTACGGATCCTTCCAGCGGTTCCAGCGCGTCACCCTGCCCTGGAACCGCACCAACCCCTACCAGGACGCCGGTGTCGTCCCCCGGGAGATGTTCTACGGACGTACGGCGGAGGAGGCGACCGTCCTCGACCCCCGCGGCGGGATGTTCCTGTACGGAGGCCGGCAGCTGGGCAAGTCCGCCCTGCTGCGCCGGATCGAGGCGGAGTGGCAGGGCAGGGAGAACGAGATAGCCGTCTACATGGACCTGCGGGGCCTGGGCATCGGCGAGTCCCAGGGGCCCGACCGCATCTGGCAGCAGTTGCGGACGGCGCTCGACCGGCATCCCGGCTTCGCCCGCGAGACGGCCCGCCTGGGCCGCAACGCCGGGCCGGAGGTCATCGCCCACTCCATCAAGAACTGGCTCGACGCCAACAGCGTGCGCCGGGTGCTGCTGCTGGCGGACGAGGCCGACCCCTTCCTGACGGCGGACTCCAACAAGGTGGCCACTCGCGGCGGCACCTCCGACTTCGTAGTGCTGCGCGCGCTGCGTCAACTCCGCGACGACACGGCCGGCCGGTTCAAGCCGGTCTTCGCCGGCCTGCACCAGGTGCAGCGGTTCGGCACCATGTCCAACACCCCCACCGTGCAGGGCGGCGTGGACGTGCTCATCGGCCCCCTCGATCCGGACTCCGCGCGGTCCCTGGTCGTCGAGCCGCTCACCGCGCTCGGCTTCGTCTTCGGGCCGTCGGAGGAGGAACGCAACCTCGTATGGCGGCTGCTGGCGGCGACCAACTACTACCCGCCCCTGATCCAGCTCGTGTGCCGCACGCTCGTCACCACGCTGCGCCAGCGGCTGGAGCGCACCGAGTCACACCCGCCCGTGCTCATCACCGAGGAGGACGTGGAACAGGTGATCACCGCTCGGGCCGTCCTGGACGGACTGCGCGACAAGCTGCGGATCACCGTCAACCTGGAGGACCGTTACCGGGTGCTCAGCCTGGTGACCGCCCGGATGGCCATCCAGGACAGCTACGCGGCCACCTACTCGGCCCGGACCATCCACGACGAGGCCGCCGCCGTGTGGCAGCCGGGGTTCCCCGAGCACACCGAGCAGGTGACGGCCGGCTACCTCCGGGAGATGGTGGGCCTCGGCATCCTGGTCGAGTCCCCGGAAGGGCCCGAAGGCCGCAGCTACACCATGCGCAGCCCGAACATGGTGAACCTGCTGTGGACCGTGGACGACATCGAGCGCGAGCTCAAGACCGCCGAGTTCGACGCCCCCTACGAGTACAACCCGCTCCAGGCCCGGCGCACGCTGGAGCTGGAAACCGACGGGTTGCGCCGGTTCAGCCCGCTCACCGACGGCCGGATCGCCGTACTGACCCAGGGCACGGGCCCCGTCACCGTGTTCGGCAGCCCGGCGCTCGGCAGCGCCCGGCTGGTCGACGCCCTGCGTTCCAAACTCGCGGCCGACCAGGTCAGCGAGATCAGGACCCGCCGCAGCGCCGCCGAGGACCGGGCGCACGACAGCACCGCTCACGTGGAATGCGTGCGGCCCGGTGAGCTGGGCGAGTGGATCACCCGCAACTCCGCTCCGGGTGCGGAGACCCGCAAGCCGTCCCTGCTGGTGGTCGACCTGCTCGACGCCGACGAAGCCGAGTGCGCCGAGGTGGAGGCCCGCCTCGGGCGGCGTGAGCTGGCCGAGCGGCTGCGCTCCGTCCTGCTGCGTTCCAATCGTCAGGACGACCTGCGTTCCGAGAGCGACCAGGTGGTGCGCATGGAGCGCTGGACGGTCGAATCGCTGCGGGCATGGCCCGAGTGCGTCTACGACACGCCCGATCAGCGCAACCGGCTCATCGCCGCCACCGGAGGCTGGCCTGAGCTGGTGGAGGACGTGGTCGCCCGGGCGGCCTCGCATTCCATGCAGCGGACCGACGCCTGCGCCTGGGGACGGGACCGTCTGAGGGATCCGCTGCTGGCCCGGGCTTTCATCGACGCCGTCGGTCTCACCGAACGGCAGGTGGAGATCGCGCGCGACTGGGTCGAGTACGCCTCCCTCGACGACCGGAGCGAGGGACTGCCGCTGACGGACGTCGCCGAGCTGCTCGCCGAACGCATCACCCCCGAGGAGGGACCTCCGCTGGAAGCCGCCGAGCGCCTGCAGCGGGAACTGAGCGCTCTTCAGGTCCTCGACCCGGTCAAGGACGGAGGGCTCCTGCTGGACTCCGCCGTCCGCACAGCGCTTCGCACCCTGCACTCCACGGGCGCCGGCGATGCGGCCGAGTGACACGCCGCCGGATCCGCGTGCGGCGCCCGCGGATCCGGAAGACGCGCGGACGGCGGTGCCGGGCTACCGTGCGGCCGCCGGCCACCCGCTGACGGCGGGACTGCCCGGCGTCCGGGATCACATGGGCGCCGTCGCCCGTGACCTGCACCACGGTCGCAGTTGCCTGTGGATCTTCCCCGATCACCTGGTCGAGAACGGCACCGCGGACCGGCTCTTCGCCGAGGTGGTCGCCGGCACGGCCGGCGCCCGCGTCGAGAACGTGCACGCCGAGCTCACGGAGACGGTGGTTCCCGGGCCGCGGACCGGGAAGCACCCACCTCGCCGCAGCATCTGGGGCCCACCGGCTCCGGGCGGCTCCCACGGCCTCGCTGCGGTCCCGTCGTTCGGCGCACGTCTCCAGCACGCCCTGGAGGCACGGGTGCCGACGGAGGACGAGGACCCCTTGGAGCGCGTCCTGGAGACGCTGCTCACCGGGGGCCGGACGGGAGCCCGCTGGTTCGTCAGCGCGCGCTCCTGGCTCGAGCCCGATCTCGACGGCCTGGTGGCGTTGTACCAGCGGCTCACCCATCAGGTGCGGGCGGAGCCGCCGCCCGCCGAGTGCACCCCGCGTCTGCTGCTCGCCGCTCGGTACCGGGACATTCCCGCGGACCTCCCCGCCCGTTCGGACGCGGACACGGTGCGGATCCACTGGTGGTGGGGCGTCCTGGGACGGCTCGACGGTCTCACCGCCGCCGCTCACACCGAGGCCACCCTGCCCTCCCCCACGTTCCTGGCCGAGCGCGTCACCGCCGGCGGCGACGGGCCGCCGGCCAGCGACCCGCGGGCGGTCCCGTCCGCCTCACCGGTCTCACCGGTCTCGCCGGCCGAAGACGCCTACACCCGCGCCGTGCGGACACAGCTGCGCAGAGAAGCCGCGACCGAACTGGCCGGCCCGGACCTCGCCCTGCTGCCCGCCCTGCTCGCCCTTCCCGGTCTGGGCGTCTGGGAGAGCGACGAGGCCGTGGTCAAGTCCGTACGGGACGCTCTGTGCCGTTCCTCGGAAGGCCCTGCGGAGGCCCCGGCCGCCGACTGCCACCTCGAACCCGTCACCCCCGCTCCCCGGCAGAACCTGCGGGATGCCTGGGCCGACGGCGCCGTCGAAGCCTGGGAGGGGCGGCTGCACGTCCGGATCACCGACCGATTGCGCTCCTCGGGCGGCGGCCCGGCGGAACACCGGCTGACCGAAGACCTGCGCACCGCGGTATGGCGGGCGCAACTGCGCGTCATCTACCCGCTGCTGGCCTCGGGCCGCAGCCAGTTGCAGGACGCCTATCTGCGGCTGAACCGGATGAGTGTGCAGGGCCTGCGCGACCGCGCCCGCCACCGGCTGCGTGGTCAGGGCAGGGACTACCGCGTGCCGTCCTCGGCATCCCTGATGGAGCTCTCCGAGCTGCGCTTTCTCATGAAGCTCTTCTCCGGCTCCCCCACCGATCTGCTCGGGACGCTGTGCGAGGCCCTGCACAAGGCCCGCAACCACCTGGCCCACCACCAGTGCCTCGGCCGGCAGGACGTCGACGAGGTGTGCAGGGCGCTCGCCCGCCTCGACGGCATCGACGCGGCCCGTCCGCGTCCCTCCGCCCTGCCCGGCCCGCGGCCGCCCGCCCCTGGCCTCTGAGGTGTCCCGCTCGTCCGCCCCGGTCGCACGTCGTCCGCGTGCGTCACCGGCGTCCCGACGGGCGGCCGCGCGCCCGGCCGGGCAGGGCCTCCTAGCTCAGCCCGCCGGAACCGCCTCCGGGGCCTCGCCGCCCTCCGCAGCGCCCTTCGGTCCGTCACCCTCCGTGGGGGCTGCGGCCGTTGTCACCACCTCGACGACCGGCCACCGGCCGCCCGCCGGGGCCCGCGCCACGCCCCGCCACCACGGCTCGGCCGGGACGGTCCCGGCGGTCGGCTCGAAGGGCTCGCCGGGCCGGGGCAGCGCGAGGGGCGCACCGGCCGCGCGCGCGGCGGCCAGGGTGCCCTCACCGGGGTCGGCCCATCCGTGCGTGGCGAGGTTGAACGTGGCCCAGTGGATGGGCAGGAGCACGCCCTCGGGGCCGCCCTGGAGATCGAGATGGGCGCGCAGGCCCTCCTCGGGCGTCATGTGGATGTCGGGCCAGAACTCGGAGTACGCGCCGATCTGGATCATCGTCGCGTCGAACGGGCCGTGCTCGGCGCCGATGTCCCGGAAGCCCTCGAAGTAACCGGTGTCACCGCTGTGGTAGATCCGGTGCTCGTCACCGGCCACCACCCAGGACGCCCACAGGGTGTGCTGGGTGTTGCGCAGGCCGCGCCCGCAGAAGTGGCGGGCCGGGGTGGCGGTGAGGGTGAGTCCGCCGACCTTGGTCGCCTCGTGCCAGTCCAGCTCGCGCAGCCGGTCCGCGGACACGCCCCAGTGCTCCAGGTGGGCGCCGACGCCGAGCGGGACGGCGAACAGGGTGTCCGTGCCGGCCAACGCCTTGATCGTCGGCATGTCCAAGTGGTCGTAGTGGTCGTGCGAGACGACCACGACGTCGACCGGGCCCAGGGCGGCGAGCGGGAGCGGGACGGGGTGCAGCCGCTTGGGGCCCGCGAAGGGGAAGGGGGAGCAGCGCTCGCCCCAGACCGGGTCGAACAGCACGCGATGCCCGTCGATCTCGGCGAGCACACTGGAGTGGCCCAGCCACGTCAGACGCAGGTCCGTGGCGGGCGGCTCGGCGAGGTCGGCGACGGTGGTGGGGTGCACCGGGACCGTGCCCGCGGGGGCGCGGCGGGTGCGGGAGTCCTGGTCGAAGTACACCTTGGCGAAGTCGAGGGTCGAGCCCGACGGGCGGGTGCGCGTCGGGCCGCCGGGGTTCTGGAAGACCCCGTCCTTGAAGTGGGGCGATCTGCGGATGCGCGCCAGGCGCTCACCGCTCGGGTCCGCGCCGAAGGCCTCGGGCTGCAGCGCGCGGAGCCCGGAGCTCAGGGTACGGAAACCGGCCACGGTACCTCCAGGTGGAGTCGCTGAGGATTCCCATTATGGTCGGCCCGGGCGGTGACGCCGGACCGCCCCGGTCCCGGGCCGCCGGCGCCCCGGGCCGTCGCGGCGGCCCGCGCCGTGGCGCTGACCCGTCGTTCGGTGCCGTCCCGGCGACCGCGAACTCGTGGGTGGGGCCCGGCCGTCCGTGGGCGCGAGGCGCTCCGACCGCTCCCGCCGACGGCATCGGCGCAGGTGGCGGGCCCTGTGTAGGGTGACGGCGTGGCAAGAGTCCGGTTGAGTGTGGCCGAGCGGCGCGAGGAGTTGCTGAAGGCCGCCATCGAGCAGATCGAGGCGCGGGGCGTGGCGGCGGTCAGGATCGCCGACGTGGCCGCGGCGCTCGGCGTGAGCAACGCGCTGGTGCTCTACCACTTCTCGACCAAGGAGAAGCTCGTCGCCGACGCGTTCGCGTACGCCGCCGAGGACGACCTGACCCGTCTGCGCAAGCTGCTCGGCCGCCGTACCACCGCCCTGCGCCGGCTGCGGTCGGCCGTGCTCTGGTACGCGCCCACCGGCCAGGCCAAGGGCTGGCGGCTGTGGATAGAGGGCTGGGCGGTGTCCCTGCGTGAGCCCGCCCTGCGCGACGTCGCCCGCCACCTCGACCGGCAGTGGAAGGCCGCGCTCACCGAGGTCATCGCCCAGGGGGTGGCGGCGGGCGAGTTCCGCTGCCCCGACCCTTCCGGCACCGCCCTGCGCCTCACGGCCCTGCTCGACGGCCTCGCCGTGCAGCTGACGTCCTACAAAGGCGCGGTGTCGCGGGCCCGGGCCCGGGAGTGGGTCGACGAGGCGCTGGCCCGGGAACTCGGGCTGGAGGCGCGGACGGTGAGCGTCCAGGGGCGCTGAGGGCGGCCGCGGACGGGGCGCGGGCGTCGGGCGGGAGACCGCCGGGCGGGGAAGCCGTCGGGCGGGCCGTGCTTCGCGCTGCGGGTCCGATCCGCGCTTCGGTCCGGCCGCCCTCAGGTACCGACCGGCTGCGGCCCGGACCCGCTGTGGCCCGGACCGGCTGCGGCCCTGACCGGCTGCGCCCCCGCCGCGCTTCCCTCCGCCCGTCGGCGGAGTCCAAGGCCCGGCGTGGGAGGCCGAGTTCGGAGGGGAAGACGTCGTCGGGGGCGGGGACGACGACCTCGTGGACGCCGGCCGTGCCACGGGCGAGCCGGTCGTCGCCGTGCGCCGGGGCGGGAGGGTCCGAGGGGGCGTCCCGGACCACGGCGCACAGGACGGTGGCCTCAGTCCAGTTCGTACACCGCCGTCACCGTCGCCGTCGCCCGGATCAGACCGGTCGCCATCGGTACGCCGGAGCCGGTGGCGACGGCGTCCACGGCCGTCGGGACGGGGTGTGGGTGGCCGGCGGCGTCCTCGCTGAAGGAGACGAGGCGGCCGAGACGGTGGCCGCTGAGGCGGGCGTACTGGACGGCCTTGGCGTGGGCGTCGTCGTGCGCGGCCTGCCGGGCGCGGGCCTGGAGCGGGGCCGGGTCGGAGATGCCGAACGAGACGGAGGTGATCCGTCCCGCCTCGCCGGCCGCGTCGGTGATCGCCTGGAGCACCGCCCCGGTCCGCTCCACCTTGCGGACCGTCACCGAGAAGGACTGTCCGGCCTGGTAGCCCGTCAGGCGGGAGGTGCCGTCCGTGGTGTCGTGGACCGGGCCGAGGGTCACGTTCTCGGTGCGGATGTCGCGGTCGGCGACCCCTTGGGCGCGGACGGCCGCCAGCAGGGCGTCCGCCGCCCTGGCCTGCTGCTCGACGGCCCGTTGCGGGGTCTCGGCGACGGTCTCGACGCCCGCGGCGACGATCGCGAGGTCGGGGGCGGCGCTCGCGCTGCCGTCGCCGGTCACGGTGACGGTGGCGGGGCTGGGAGCGAGGCGGACCGGAGCCGCCGGGCGGGCCGGCAGCGCGGTCGCGGCCGGCACGGCGACGGCCGGCAGGCCGAGGGCCAGGAGGGCCACGACGGCGATGCCGGCCGGTGTGCGGGGACGGGACATGCTGGATCGTTCCTCCGGGCGTGGGCGTGGGGACGACGTACGGTCATCCCAGCACCGGGCCCGGCCGGCGCGGCGGCGCCACTCCCGCAGGCTCACCTCACCGGTCGAGCACTCCCGCCCCCGCCCGCCTCACGGGTCGAGCGCGGCCGGCCGTCGGCACGGGGCAGACGGGGCGGACGGCCGCGCTCCCCCCCGCGGCTCACGCCACCGAGGCGATCCGTGTCCTGATGTCGTCCGGCGACAGCGCCCCCTTGGCGGTCACGTGGTCGCCCGAGGACTGCCCGCGCAGCCGGCGCCCGATCCACGGCACCAGGAACTCGCGCGCCCAGTGCACGTCGTCGCGCCGCACCTCGAGGGTGCCGCGCGGCGGGAGCGGCGGCCAGGGCTGCTCGGGGTCGGCCGGCACCTCCAGTCCGAGGACCTGTCCGGCGCGCAGCGCGACGCGCGTGTGCCCCTCCGGGGAGAGGTGGAGCCGGTCGTGGTCCCAGGCCCGGCGGTCCTGGATCGACTTCAGGGACCACAGGTCGAGCACCGGACAGCCGTACCGGTCGGCGACGGCGCGCACGTGCCCGTTGTAGGTGGCGATCTTGCCGCGCAGGTGCTTGAGCACCGGGATCCCGCGCGTGTCGAAGCCGGTCGTCACCATGACCGTCCCGGCCACCGCGGTCAGCGCGGCGATCGCCCGCTCGAAGCGCTCGGCGACCTCGTCCGGGTCGGTGCCGGGACGGAGGATGTCGTTGCCGCCGGCACAGAAGGAGATCAGGTCGGGTGCGAGCGCGACGGCCTGGGGAAGCTGGTCCGCCATGATCTGGTCGAGCAGTTTCCCGCGCACCGCCAGATTGGTGTAGCGGAAGTCGCCCTCGGGCCGCCGGTCCGCGAGCAGCACCGCGAACCGGTCGGCCCAGCCGACGAACGCCCCGTCGGGGCCGGGGTCGCCGACGCCTTCGGTGAAGCTGTCCCCCACCGCCACGTACGACCCGATCACTGATCTGCTGTCACTCTTCGAATCGTCTGCCACAACAGTGCATGATTCACCTTCGAATGTGACCTACGCGACCGTAGGAAGGGGTTGACGGGCGGTGAGATAAGCCACTCCTAAAGAATTCACCAATGTGGGAATAAGGCCTGCGGTCAGCCGTGTCGACGCAGTGACCACACCCGGAAGTCACTGATCCGGAAATGGCTCCACGTGGTGCGGAAGGCGAAGTGCCCGGCGGTGTACGGCTCCGGGTCGGTGTAGTCGAAGACGAGCCGCCCGTTGTTCCACCACCGGACGGTGGAACCGTCGGAGACGATGCGGACGTGGTTCGGCTCGTTCGCCACCAGCAGCGGCTCGGTGTAGTCGTAGACCAGCGGCCGGACCCCCGCCTGGCCGACGTAGCGGCGCAGCCGGGTGGTGGTGTTGGTGTTGGCGCCGTAGCCGACGTAGTAGGTCTTGAGGTGGTCGTACTCGGCGAGGGCGCCGCCGCGCGGGGTGGCGAAGAGGTCGTCCGGGGAACGGGCGTCGACGGCGTTCCAGAAGTTGTTCAGGTCCGAGACGCGGTCGTTGGCGCCGCCCGCGGAGACCGGGGTGGCGGTGTACTCCAGGACGTACGGTCCTTCGAGCCGCTGCTTGAACCAGATGGTCGCGCCGGCGGGAACGTCGACCTCCAGGGTGCCCCGGGAGGCGGTGACGGTGCCGCCCTTCTCCAGTTCGACGGCCCACTGGCGCAGGCCGTGGCGGAAGTCGTCGTGGGCGATCGGACGGCCGTGGCGGGGTGCGGCGCTCGCCTCCGCCGCGGGGGCGAGGGCGGCCAGGGCCGCGCCGGCGGCCAGGGCGCCGAAGGCTCTGCGGGAAGTGGTCACGGGAGACGGCTCCTTCAGGGGGTCGTGACGCGGGGTGCGGGGACGCGGCGGGTCTCGGTGCCGAGGTAGTAGTCGGTGTACGTCGACTGGAGGTAGCCGCGCACGGTCCAGCCGAGGCGGTACCCGGGGTTCTGGGCGAGCGTGTAGAGGCGCGTCTTCGTCGGCTCGGTGGTGGTGTACAGCCGCAGGGCGGTGTGGTCGGCGGTCTCGGCGAGGATCTCCTCGCGCCAGTCGCCGAGGATGTCGCCGTAGAACGGGGTGGCGTTGCGGGCGCCGGAGACGACTCCGGACGGCTCGAAGATCTTCGTGCTGGTCTCGGTCGCCGGGTCCCACTTCTCGACGTACGTGTAGTCGAGGTTCTCCGACGCCTTGTCGCCGTCCCACCAGATGCGGAAGTTGACGCTGGGCGTGGTCGTGGAGACCTTGCCGTCCTGGACGTTGTAGACGCCCGCGCCCGGCGCGGTGACGTCGGCGGTGGACGTCCAGTACTCGTAGCCGGGGTGGCCGGGGTCGATGTCGCCGGTGCTGCCGCGGCCGACGTCGATGTCGGTGTCGTTCACCCAGTCCGCCGGGTGCTCTCCGGTGACCAGGCGCTCGCCGGTGTCGGCGTCGTAGTAGTACCAGGGGAAGTTCGGGACGACGCCCAGTTCCGCCTGCTGGATGGCGAAGCCCTCCAGGCCGGGGCGGCCGGGGTCGAGATCGGCGATGTGGAAGCGGTCGCCGTGGCCGGCGCCGTCGACGACGTAGCGCAGGGTGCCGTCGCTGTTGACGACGTAGTTGCCGTCGGCGATCTCGTCCCGGCCGTCCCTGTCGACGTCGACGGTGCGGATCTGGTGGAAGCTGGTCGCGCCGCTGTCGGAGGGGACGACGTACTTCCAACGGCGGGTCAGGTCCGTGCCGTCGAAGTCCCAGGTCTGGAAGAGGATCCGGAAGGCGCCGCGCTTGGCGCCGACGCGGGTGACCAGCTTGGTGACCAGGCTCGGGTGGACGCCGTCCAGGTAGGCGATGCCGAAGTGGCCGCCGGAGGGGCCGTCGGCGACGAAGTCGTCGGGGACGGGCTGCCGGGTGCGCTCGGTGCCGGTCGCGCCGTCGATCACCGAGACGAACTGGTTCGCGGGCGAGGCGGCGGTGACCTGTGCGCCGTCCGCGAAGGTGGTGCCGTCGGCGGTGTGCACCAGTACCTCGGCCTTGCCGTCGCTGTCGAGGTCGTACACGGTGACGTTGTCGTCGTTGCGGTAGCCGCCGATCGCGGTGGAGCCGCTGACGGCGGCGGGCGCGGGGTCGTTGGCGCCGTTCCCGCCGGCCTGGGTGTAGGAGCCGGGGCCGAGGTCGACCCGCCAGAGCCGCTCGCCGGAGAGGGTGTAGGCCTCCAGCAGGTCG
Organism: Streptomyces sp. NPDC003248; assembly: GCF_055563235.1. Lineage (NCBI taxonomy): Bacteria > Bacillati > Actinomycetota > Actinomycetes > Kitasatosporales > Streptomycetaceae > Streptomyces > Streptomyces sp. NPDC003248. The sequence goes on from NZ_JBVHDT010000019.1 coordinate 138,035, forward strand.
GACCTGTCCCGGGTCTGGGAGAGCCGGCTGACGACGAGCTCGTAGCGTCCGTCGCCGTCGAGGTCGCCGGGCCAGGCGTGCTGGACGGTGTAGCCGTCGGCCGCGGCGAGCGGGATCTCGGCGTACCCGTCGGCGAAGTCGAGGGCGGCGGAACTCGGCCGCTGCTCGTGTCCGTCGACCACCGCGCGCACGGTGTACGTCCCCGTGCCCCGGGAGTCGTCCTGGTAGGTCGTCGACTTCCTGATCGGCTCGCGGTTCAGCCGGCGGCCGTTCTTGTACACGTTGAAGGCGATCGCGTCGCCGTACCGGGCGTACTCGGTGCCGAGCAGGCGCCAGCTGAGGAAGGTGCCCTCGCCGGACGGTACGGCGACCAGGCCGCGGTCGAGGTTCTCGACGATCCGGCGCGGCTGCTCGGCGGCCTGGCCGGTGGGCGCGGAGAAGAGTCCGGCCAGCAGGGCGGCGGCGGTGACGGCGACGGTTCTTCGGCGTCGGGTGGGGTTCACTTGTGGTCCTTCACGATGAGCGTGGTCGTGGGGTCGGCCACCTCGCGATGGCCCGGTCGCCGTCCACGCAGCCGAACGATGTTCGAGGAATCGGACATGCGGGGGGCGGGGAAAGCGGTTGTTCCTTGCCGGAGATCACTGTGTCCCCCCTCCGCCCGCGCTGTCGACGGTCCGGCGGGACCTGCCATACGACCGCAACACAGTGATCACGAACGTGCAAAGACACCGCAGGCCGGACCCGGTGAACGGGTCCGGCCTGCGGTGGCGTGCCGGGCGGGTGGCCGCGCGGGGTCAGCCGACGGAGACCCCGTGCGAGCGGAGGTAGGCGACCGGGTCGATGTCCGAGCCGTAGTTCGGCGTGGTGCGGATCTCGAAGTGCAGGTGGGGGCCGGTCACGTTGCCGGTCGCGCCGGACAGGCCGATCTGCTGTCCCGCGGAGACGGTCTGGCCGGCCGAGACGGAGAGCGAGGACAGGTGGGCGTACTGGGCGTAGTAGCCGTCGGCGAGCTTGATGACGACCTGGTTGCCGTAGGCGCCGCCCCAGCCGGCGGAGACGACCGTGCCCGCGCCGACGGCCTTGAGGGAGGTGCCGGTCGAGACGACGAAGTCGACGCCGGTGTGGTAGCCGCTGGACCACATGCTGCCGGACATCCGGTACGGGGTGCCGATGGCGGCGCTCGCCACGGGGAGGACGAAGCCGCTGGAGGCGGTGGTGTTCCCGGCGCTCTGCGTGGCCGACCCGGCGGCGGAGCCGGAGGACTTCGCCGACGTCGAGGACTGCGTGGACTCCGACGCCTTCGAGGACTTCGAGGTCTGCGAGGACTTCGAGGTCTGCGACGACTTCGACGAGGAGGAGGAACCGGAGGACGTGGACGGCGACTTGGTGGTGCCGGTCGTGGCCGCCTTCTCGCCGATCGACAGCTTGAGGCCCGGGTGGATCAGCGACGGGTCCGCGCCGACGGCCTGACGGTTGTCCTCGTACAGCTCCTGCCAGCCGCCGCTGACGCTCTGCTCCTCCGCGATCTTCGAGAGGTAGTCGCCGGCCACCACGGTGTAGGTCCGGGTCTCGGTGGCGGACGTCGCGTCGGCGGCGGCCTGCTGCGCCGCCGGAGCGGCCTGGACGGACGTCTCCGCGACGGCGGAGACCGACCGGGCCGCCGACTGGGCCGGCGCGGCATGGGCGCCGGCGGCACCCATGAGCGGGAGGGCGAGCGCGGCGCCGCCCGTTCCGGCGACGGCGATGGAGCGGGTGAAGCGCGGGGTCTTCGGGCGGCGGTGCTTACCCTTCGCGGGCATGTCGCATTCCTCTCCGGCGCCTGCGAGGTGAGCTGTCGGGTGCGGGCTGGAGATGCCCGGCCGCGCCGAGGCACGGCTTTACCCCTAGCCGTTCCGGAGACCGGAACAGGCGGTTCTACCTGTGGGTCCCCCGCTCCTGCCACGTACGGGTGAGTGTGTGCGGGCTCCGGGCGGCGGCAGGATTGGGCGTCCGTCCGGATTGGTGTGGAACGTAAGCGACCAGGACGCACAGGAACAAGCAGCGGTTGCGCTGTTCACGCCTTTCTCTTGATCCTCTGTGAGAATCCCCCGTCACTTTCCGTGTACCGCGAGGCCCGCACTTCCCGGAACGCCCATGAAAAACGCCTTGATTACGTGAGCATGACGGGCGACGCACGGTCACGGATATGACGCTCCTCACGTGACACGCCTCCAGGCTCCTTTATTCCAAAGCGAGTTGTGATGAAGGAATCCAATCCGGACAGAACTCTCAGATGCGACGCAGTCGGATAACCGTCGCATCGAGGTCGCCGCGCAGCCCGGTGCGCAGCCCGTGGTGCAGCAGCACCGCCCCGCGGTGCACTTCACCCGTTTCAAGGCATTCGTACGACTCTGCCGGGTCCAGGCCGCGCAGCCGCAGCGCCGGTGCCGGCTCGCCGTAGCGCTGCGCCTGGAGCCAGGCGAGGGCGACGCTCTCGTCCCCGCGCACGTACTGCACGGCGCTCAGACCGCCCTCCGGGGGCCGCAGCCGGTACAGGTCGCCGTGCTGCACGAGGGGCCGGATCTCCTTGTAGAGCTCGACCCAGCCGCGCGCCTCGGCGAGCTCCTCCTCGGTCCACTCGGAGAGGTCCCCGCCGACGCCGAGCACACCGGCCATGGCACTGACGAACCGGAAGCGCAGCGAGCTGGCCCTGCCGTTGAGCTGGGTGTTGGGGCTGTCGGTGACCCAGGCGGCCATGATCCGCGCCGGGTGCACCTGGCTGAAGCCGTGCTGGATGGCGAGCCGGTCCAGCGGGTCGGTGTTGTCGGACGTCCACACCTGGTCGGTCCGGCCCGCGACACCGAGGTCGATCCGCCCGCCGCCACCGGAGCAGGACTCGAAGGCGACGCCCGGGTGGGCCGCCCGCAACCGGTCGAACAGCGCGTACAGGGCGCGCACGTGGTCGACCCAGAGCCGCTGCGGGTAGGGGTCGTCCGGCCAGCCGGCGTCGGTGAAGCAGCGGTTGAAGTCCCACTTGACGTAGTCGATGGGCGCGCTGGACAGGAGGGTGTCGAGCTGCTGCCAGAGGTACTCCTGGACGTCCTCGCGGGCGAGGTTGAGGACGAGCTGGTTGCGGAACTCCGTCCGCTTCCGTCCGGGCTGGAACTGGACCCAGTCGGGGTGCGCCCGGTAGAGGTCGCTGTCCGGATTGACCATTTCGGGCTCGACCCAGATGCCGAACTGCATCCCGAGCGCGTGCACCTGGTCCGCGAGCGGCTTGAGGCCGTTGGGGAAGCGGTCGGGGTTGGGGCGCCAGTCGCCGAGTCCCGCGTGGTCGCCGGTGCGGGCCCCGAACCAGCCGTCGTCGACCACGAACAGCTCGACGCCGATGGCCGCGGCGCGGCGTGCGAGGGTCGCCTGCTGTTCCTCCGAGATGTCGAAGAAGGTGGCCTCCCAGGAGTTGAAGAGCACGGGCCGGTCCCGCTCGGCGTCCGGGATCACGTACCCGCGCTGGTAGGCGTGCCAGGCGCGGCTCGCGCCGCCGAAGCCGCCGTCGCTCCACAGACCGGCGAAGAGCGGCGTGGTGAAGGACTCCCCCGCCGCCAGCCGCAGCAGGCCCGAGTCGTCGTACCCGGCGCCGCCCGTGACCTGCACGCGCGCGTCGGGCAGTTGGGCCACGGCGATCCGCCAGGAGCCGGACCAGCCGAGGGCGCAGCCGTAGACCTCGCCGCGCTCCTCGGTCGCGTCGGTGTCCAGGGCCACCCAGGGCAGGTGCTGGTGGCCGGTGTGGCCGCGGCGGCTGCCGATGACCTTCTCGCCGTAGGTGAGGGGGGCGCGGGTGAGGCGGGACTCGGCGGCCCAGCGGCCGTGCAGCTGGGACAGGCGCCAGCCGTCGCGGTCGGGCAGGGTCCAGGTGGCGGAGTCGGCGCGCAGCAGTTCCAGGGGCTCGTCGCCGTCGTTGCGCAGGGTCGTCCAGCGCTCCACGACGTCGTCGCGCATCCGGTAGTGGAGGGTCACGGCCAGCCCGGTGTCCCGGAAGCACAGCCGCAGCTCGTCGCCCTCGGTCTCGTGGCCGGTGAAGGTCCACTCGGTTCCGCGCCGGCCGGCGGTGCGCACGGACAGGGCGGGGCGGACGAAGCGGGCGCCGCCCTCGACCGGATACTCCTCCCGGCCGTCGAGCGGGGACTCGAAGGCCCAGTAGTCCGGCAGCGGGCGCACGGCGAGCGCCTCGGCGTCGGCAAGGGCGAGCCGCGGGCCCCAGTGCAGGTGCACGAGCTCGTCGGCCTCGGTGACGTGGACGGCGTAGCTGCTGTGGGGCCCCGAAAGGAGCCAGGTACGGCCGTCGGCGGCGGACTCGGGCATCAGAAACTCCCACTGATTCGAACAGGTGCGATCAAGCACCAACATCATCAGGGGCCGGTGTCCCGTGGCACAACGCCTGTGGAAAACCGTTCGGGGCCACCGGGGACGCCCGCCTGTGGACAACCCGTTGCCCCAGGAATCCTTACCGTATGGTCGGGGAAGTGTTCCGTCGGCCACCCGAGCCGCGCCGAGCGGGACCGACGAGCCGGAGGAGCACCTGTGACGCAGCAGATCCCGTCGACCGAGCCCGAACTGGCCGGTGTGCGCAACTTCCGAGACGTGGGCGGCCTGCCGACCGTCGACGGACGGCGGGTGCGTCACGGCGTGCTGTTCCGCAGCGGCCACCTCGCGCACGCCAGCGACGAGGACACCGTGTTCCTGTCCTCGCTGGGTCTGCACACCGTCTTCGACTTCCGCAACGCGGCGGACCAGAAGCTGGAGGGCCCGGACGTCGAACTGCCGGGCGTGCGCAACGTGAACCTGCCGCTGTCGGACCCCGCGGACGGCGCCGAGTTCTGGAGGATGGTCCGCGACGGCGACATCGAGCAGCTGCGTGCCATCCTCGCGGACGGCCGGGCCGCGGACCGGATGATCGTCTCCTACCGCACGATCATCAAGGAGCGCACCGCCGAGCACTCCCAGGTCGTGCACGCGCTCGCCGAGGACAGCGTCCCCGCCCTGATGCACTGCGCGGCCGGCAAGGACCGCGCGGGCCTGTCCATCGCGGTGACGCTGCTCGCCGTGGGGGTGGAGCGGGAGGCGATCCTCGACGACTACCTGAAGTCGAACGCCACGCACCGCCGCTACAAGGTGCGCCGCAGCAGCACCTCCCCCTCGGCCTACTCCCCCGAGGTCATGGAACTGCTCAGCCCCCTCTTCGACGCGCGTGCGGAGTACCTCTCGGCGGCGTTCGAGACCGTCGAGGAGACGTGGGGCGGGGTGGACGCCTATCTGGAGCAGGGCCTCGGGCTCACCCCGGCGACCCGGGAGCGGCTGCGCGAACGCCTCCTCGACTGAGCCCCGCCGCGCGGAGCCACCGCCCCGCCGCCAGGGCCACCGCCCCCGCCTCCGGTGGCTACTGCTTGGCCCCCACCTCGAAGAGCAGCCAGATGAACGCCGCGACGACGTGCCCCACCGCGATGTAGATGATCAGCCGGATCCAGAGGCTGCGCGGGAAGCGCTCCTCGATGTCGCTCATGGCGTTCCTCCAGAGGTCGGGCCCAGGCACAGCGCGGCCGTCGGGCTCTGCAACAGGGTGTGGACGAAGAGCAGCTCGACCCCGTCGGGGTCCTCGGCCGCGATGCGGTGCGGGGTCAGCGAGTCGAAGTGCGCGCTGTCGCCCGCGCCGAGCAGGTGCGTGGTGTCGCCGAGGCGCAGCCGCAGCCTCCCGGTGAGGACGTACAGCCACTCCTCGCCGGGGTGGACGCGCACGATGTCGCCCTGGGAGCCGTGGGGCACCCGCACCCGCAGGGCCTGCATCCCGCGCCCGGACGCGCCGGCCTGCCAGTAGGTCCAGCCGCCCGCCGCCGTCGGTTCCATGTCGGCGGCGCGCAGGACGGCGTCCCGGTCGGCGACCGTCTCGCCGAGCAGCTCCGAGACGGTCGTACCGTAGATACGGGCGAGGGCCAGCAGCATCGGCAGCGAGGGCTGGCGCCGCCCGGTCTCCAGGCGGGAGAGGTGGGCGGGCGACAGGCCGGCGGAGCGGGCGGCGGCCTCCAGCGTGAGGGAGGCGCGGCGCCGCAGGGCGCGGAGCTGGGGCGCCACGACGGGCAGGCCGTCGGCGGGCGACCCGGGCACGGACGACCCGGCCGCGGAGGACCCGGCCGCGGGCGACCCGTCGGCGGGCGATCCGTCGGCGGGCAGCCCGTCGGCCGGTTCGGCTCCGGGCTCGGAGGCGGGAGAGCTCATGACTCCATTGAGCCGCGCTTTTGCCTCGGCGGCAAATTTCTTACCTCTGAGGCAAAGACCCGCCACCTCGTCGCCCCCGGAGCCACGCTATCGGCCGGCCACCGCCTGCTTGATGAGCGTCTTGCCGAAGTCCCACACCAGCCCGCCCCCGGCGTGCGCCTCGTCCATCACCTCGGTGAAGGCGTCGACGAACCGGTCCACCTCCTTCTCCCCCACGATCAGGGGCGGAATCAGCTTGATGACCTCCAGCTCGTCGCCGGAGACCTGGGTGAGGATGCGGTGCCGCCGCAACAGGGGCACGACCACCATCTGCGCGAACAGTCCCTTGCGGGCGGCCTGGAGCATGGTCCAGCGGCCGCGCAGCTTCAGCGACCTCGGCCGGCCGAACTCGATGCCGATCATCAGCCCCCGGCCCCGGACGTCGGCGAGCAGTTCGTACTTGTCGACCAGCGCCGCGAGCCGGGACTTCAGCAGCTCGCCCGTGGCGCGGGCGCCGGCCACGATCCGCTCGTTCTCCATCACGGACAGCACCGCGAGGCCCGCCGCCATGGCCTGGGCGTTGGCACCGAAGCTCGCCGAGTGGACCAGCACCCGGTCCATGGACGAGTAGACCTTCTTGAAGATCCAGTCCTTGCCGAGGGTGGCGCCCACCGGCACATAGCCGCCGGAGAGCGCCTTGGCCACGCACACCAGGTCGGGCTCGACGCCCTCCTCGTGCTGGTGGGCGTAGAAGTCGCCGGTCCGGCCGAGGCCGGTCTGCACCTCGTCGGCGATGAGCAGCGCCTTGTGCCGGTGCAGCAGCTCCTGGGCGGCGCGCAGATAGCCGGGCGGGGCCTCGTGGACGCCCTTGCCCTGGATCGGCTCGACGATCAGGGCGGCCACGTCGCCCTTCTTCAATTCCCGCGCCAGGGCGTCGAGATCGCCGAGCGGCACGGCGGTGTCGGGCAGCAGCGGCGCGAATCCGTCCCGGAAGCCGGACTCGCCGTTGACGGACAGGGAGCCGGTGGTCAGCCCGTGGAAGGCGTGGTCGCAGTACAGGACACGCGGCCTGCCGGTGGCGTACCGGGCGAACTTCAGCGCGGTCTCGACGGCCTCCGTCCCGCTGTTGCCGAAGAACACCCGGTCCAGGTACGGGCTGTGCGCGAGGAGTCGCTCGGCGAGCAGTCCGGGCAGGGGCGGGCAGTCGAACCGGGTGAGGTCGGCGAGGCGCGCGTCCAGGACGTCGTGCAGCGCCTTGCGGACGACGGGGTGGTGGCGGCCCAGGCCCATCACCCCGAACCCGGCGAGCATGTCCAGGTAGTCGTTGCCGTCCGCGTCCCAGAAGTAGGCGCCCTCGGCCCGCTCGTAGACCTTGTCGAAGCCGATGGTGTGCAGGACCCGCGGCAGTTGGTGGTTGAGGTACCGGGAGTGCAGCTCGTAGCGTTCGGCACCGCGCTCGGCCAGCAGGTCGCCGAGGTCGAACTCCTTGGTCATACGTCGTTCTCCTTGCCAGGGCCGGCGGTGTGCCGGACGGGGTCCTCGGCAGCCTTGACGGCCAGGCTCGCGCTGATCCGTCCGGCGATCTCGACGGGGGTCAGACCGATGTCGGCGAGCACCTCGGCGCGCTTGGCGTGGGCGAGGAACTGCTCCGGGATGCCGAACCGCCGTACGGGGACGTCGACCTCGGCGTCGCCCAGGGCCAGCGCCACCGCCGACCCGACGCCGGCGGCGCGGCTGTTGTCCTCGACGACGGCCACCAGCCGGTGTGCGGCGGCGAGGCCGGGCAGGGCCGGGTCGACGGGCTTGACCCAGCGGGGGTCCACGACCGTGCAGCCGATGCCGCGGGCCTCCAGCAGCCCGGCGGCCTTCAGGCACACCGGCGCCATCACGCCGACGGCCACCAGCAGCACCTCGGCCCGTGCGGCGCGGTGCAGGACGTCCATGCCGCCCACGCGGTCGACGGCCGGGATCTCCGGTCCGGCCGGCTCCTTCGGGAAGCGGACCAGGGTCGGCGCGTCGTCCACCGCCACGGCCTCCCGCAGCTGTGCGCGCAGCTGGCCGGCGTCGCGCGGGGCGGCGATCCTCAGCCCCGGGACGACCTGGAGGACGGACATGTCCCACATGCCGTTGTGGGACGCGCCGTCGACGCCGGTCACGCCGGCCCGGTCGAGCACGAAGGTCACCCCGCAGCGGTGCAGGGCCACGTCCATCAGCACCTGGTCGAAGGCGCGGTTGAGGAAGGTGGCGTAGACGGCGACGACGGGGTGCAGGCCACCGGTGGCCAGTCCCGCCGCGCTGACCGCCGCGTGCTGCTCGGCGATGCCGACGTCCCACACCCGGTCCGGGAACCGCTCGGCGAACCGTCCGAGGCCCACCGGGTGCAGCATGGCCGCGGTGATGGCGACGACGTCGTCGCGCTCCTCGCCGAGGCGTACCATCTCGTCGCCGAACACGGACGTCCAGGACGGGCCGCCGGCGGGTGTGAGCGGGACGCAGGTCAGCGGGTCCATCGCGCCGACGGTGTGGAAGTGGTCCTCCTCGTGGGCGAGGGCCGGTCCGTAGCCGCGGCCCTTCTCGGTGAGGCAGTGCACCAGGACCGGCCCGTGGAAGCGCCTGGCCCGGCGCAGCGCCGACTCGACGGCCCTGACGTCGTGCCCGTCGATCGGACCGACGTACTTCAGGCCGAGGTCCTCGAACATGCCCTGCGGGGCGAAGGCGTCCTTGAAGCCCTTCTTCGCGCCGTGCAGCGACTCGTAGACGGTGTGCCCGACGACGGGTGTGCGCAGCAGGACGTCCTTGCCCCAGGCCAGGACCTTCTCGTAGCCGTCGGTGGTGCGCAGGGTCGCGAGGTGGTCGGCGAGCCCCCCGATGGTCGGCGCGTAGGAGCGCTCGTTGTCGTTGACGACGACGATCAGCGGCCGGTCCTTGGCGGCCGCGATGTTGTTCAGCGCCTCCCAGGCCATGCCGCCGGTGAGCGCGCCGTCCCCGATCACCGCGACGACGTGCCCCCGCTCCCCCCGCACCTGGCGGGCCTTGGCGAGCCCGTCGGCCCAGCCGAGGGCGGTGGAGGCGTGGCTGTTCTCGATGACGTCGTGCTCGGACTCCTCGCGGGAGGGGTAGCCGGACAGGCCGCCTTTGCCCCGCAGCTTGGAGAAGTCCTGACGTCCCGTCAGGAGTTTGTGGACGTAGCTCTGGTGGCCGGTGTCCCACAGGATGCGGTCGACCGGTGACTCGAAGACCCGGTGGAGCGCGATGGTCAGCTCCACCACGCCCAGGTTGGGCCCGAGGTGCCCGCCGGTCCTGGCGACCGCGTGCACCAGGAACTCCCTTATCTCGTCGGACAGTTCACCGAGTTCCGCCTCGGACAGCGCCTTCAGGTCGCGTGGTTGCCGGATGGTCTCCAGGATCGTCACGCTCGGGCCCCCTTCGGTCCGTGCTGGTCAGCTCACGGTGACGGCCGGCTCCCCTGCCGCTGTGCCGTCCCGTTCCATCTGTTCGGCGATCTTCATGGCCTCCTCGATGAGGGTCTCGACGATCTTGGACTCGGGGACGGTCTTGACGACCTCGCCCTTGACGAAGATCTGGCCCTTGCCGTTGCCGGAGGCGACGCCGAGGTCGGCCTCGCGCGCCTCGCCGGGGCCGTTCACCACGCAGCCCATGACGGCCACCCGCAGCGGGACCTCCATGCCCTCCAGCCCCGCTGTGACCTCCTCGGCCAGCTTGTAGACGTCGACCTGGGCCCGGCCGCAGGACGGGCAGGAGACGATCTCCAGCCGCCGCTCCCGCAGCCCCAGGGACTGGAGGATCTGGAGGCCGACCTTGACCTCCTCGGCGGGCGGCGCGGACAGCGAGACGCGGATGGTGTCGCCGATGCCCTGGGAGAGGAGCGCGCCGAA
>NZ_JBVHDT010000020.1:0-140355 GCF_055563235.1 Streptomyces sp. NPDC003248
CCGGACGAACTCCCACTCGGCGTCGGACAGTTCATGACGACGTATCACCCGACCATGATCCACCATCCAAGATCAATTGAAGACACCGCCTAGGCTGGGGCACCATGCACGTGCTGCTGATCGAGGACGACGAGCGGCTCGCCGACGCCCTCGCCCTGGCCCTCCGCGAGCGCGGGCACTTCGTCGAGCGGGTGTCCCGCGCCGACGAGGGCCTGCGCCGCAAGGACCGTGCCGACTTCGTGCTCCTCGACCTCGGACTGCCCGACATGGACGGCCTGGACATGCTCCGCCGGCTGCGCCGTGTCTCGTCCGTTCCCGTGATCGTGCTGACCGCGCGGGGGGACGAGCGGACCGTGCTTCAGGGCCTGAGCGTCGGGGCCGACGACTACCTCACCAAACCGTTCCGGGTGAAGGAGCTGCTGGCCCGGATGGACGCGGTGCGCCGCCGCGTCGGGCAGGGTCCCGCGGCCGCCGTACGGGAGCCGGAGCGGCAGGAGCTCGAGGTCGGGGACGTCGTCATCGACCTGGCTTCGCGGACCGTCACCGTGGCGGGGCGGGCCGTCTGTCTGACGGCCCGCGAGTTCGACGTCCTCGGTCTGCTGGCCCGCGCCCCGGGCGTGGTCAGGAGCCGTGCGGAGATCATGGACGCGGTGTGGGGTGACGCCTTCCTCGCGGCCTCGCGCTCCCTCGACGTCCATGTGTGGGGCATCCGTACGAAGACGGGCCGGCCCGACCTGATCCGTACGCTGCGCGGCGTCGGCTACCGGCTGGGGAGCTGATGCGCCGCCGGCTCCTGGCCACCTACCTCGCCCTCATCGGCGGGGTGCTGCTCGCCCTGGCCGTCCCCCTGGGGCTGGCGTACGCCCAGGAGCGCACCGCCGAGCTGCTGCTGGCCCGGCGGGCGGACGCCACGCGCCTCGCGGACCTCGCCGAGCAGGCCATCCAGGAGAGCGACGTGACCGTGCTGCGGGCCGAGGTCACCCGCTACGCCTCGCTCTACGGTGCTCCCGTCGAGATCCGCCGGGGCACCGGCGGGGTGCTGGTCGAGGCCGGGGGCGGGATGCCCCGCAGTGCCGTCCCGCTGCGGCGGGCGCTGGCCGGCCGGACCACCGAGCACCTCCCGCTGGTCACGCCGTTCGGCCCGGACCGCGTGGTGATCGCCGAGCCGGTGGGCAGTGACGCCCAGGTGATCGGTGTCGTGCTGCTGGCCGCGCCGACCTCCGAGGCCCGTGGCGACGCCGCGCTGGTGTGGCTGGCCCTGGCGGCGGCCGCCGTGTGCGCCTTCCTCCTGGCCGTCGAGGCCGCACGCCGGCTCGCGCGCTGGACCCTGCGCCCGGTGGCCGAACTGGACGCGGTCACCGAGGCGATCGCCCAGGGCCGGATGAGCGCGCGCATCGCCGACACGGGCGGCGGGCCGTCCGAACTGCGGCGGCTGGAGGACCGGTTCAACGCCATGGCCGACGCCGTGGCCTCCGCGCTGGACAGGCAGCGCGCCTTCGTCTCCGACGCCTCCCACGAGTTGCGGACCCCGCTCGCGGTGCTCTCGCTCCGGCTGGAGAACCTGCGCGGCCATCTCACGGAGTCGGGCGCCGAGCGGTACGCCCGGGTGATGGAGGAGATGGACCGGATCGGCGCTCTCCTGGAGGACCTCCTCACCCTCGGGCGCATCGAGACGAAGGGGCCGGCGCAGGCCCGCAGGGTCGACCTCGTCGCCGAGCTCGAACGCCGGCTGCGAGTCTGGGCGGAGGTGGCCGACGCCGCCGGGCTGACCCTGCGCACCGCGCTGCCCGGCGCCCTGGTGGCGCTCTGCCCGCCCGACACCGTGGGCCGCGTCACCGACATCGCCGTCGACAACGCCGTCAAGTTCGTTCCGCGCGGCGGGCACATCACCGTCACGCTGGCGGACGGCGCCGAGGAGCACGGTGACGTCCTGCTGAGGGTGGAGGACGACGGGCCGGGGCTCAACGCGGAGGAACTCGACGCGGCCCGGGGCCGCTTCTGGCGTTCGCCGCGGCACGGCGGCGTCGACGGCAGCGGACTCGGCCTGGCCATCGCCGACGAACTGGCCCGTGCGGCGGGCGGCACGCTGGTGCTGCGGGCGGGCCGGCCGCGGGGACTGCTGGTGGAGTTCAGGCTGCCCCGGGCCGGCCCGGGGCGGCCGGGCCGTCAGCCGTAGACGCTGCGGTAGTAGCGCACGGCGCCGGTGTGCAGCGGCACCGGGCCGGTGCCGATGGCGTACCGCTCGTCGAGGTAGGCGCCCGGCACCTCGGGCCCGGGCAGGGTCAGCCGGGCCGCGAACATCGTCCGGGTCACCTGGTAGGCCGCCTCGTCGGGCAGGCCGGCGCGGGCCATCAGGTAGGTGGGCACTCCGACCGTAGGCACTTCCGCGGCCTGTCCGTAGGTGCCCGCGGGGATCGACACGTCCACGTAGGCCGGTCCGTGGGCGCGGCGCAGGATCTCGGCCAGCCCGTCCAGCGGCACCAGTGTGATGCGCCGGTCGTCCGCCAGGGCGCGGACGGCGCCGGCCGGTACTCCGCTGGACGCGAAGAACGCGTCGATCTCGCGCCGCCGCAGGGCCTGGACCGAGTCGTCGAGTCCGAGGTAGCGGGGGCTGATCCGGGTTCCGACGCCCGCGGCGGCCAGGACGCGCTGCGCGACCGTGACGGTCCCCGACTCCCGCGCCCCGAGGGACACCCGCAGCCCGGCGAGGTCCGGCACGGAGGTGACCTCCGTCCCGGCGTGCGTGACCAGGTGGGTGTAGTTGAGGTAGATCCGGGCGAGGGCGGACACCGGCTCGGGGGCGGCGAACGCACCGGCGCCCTCGAACGCGTCGGCGGCGCTGTCGCCGAGGGCCAGGGCCAGATCGGCGTCGCCCGAACCGAGCAGACGCAGGTTGCGGACGCTCGCCGACGTGTTGCGGACGCGCAGCGACAGGGAGGGTTGCCGGCGGTTGATCTCCCGGGCCAGCCGTCTGCCGAAGATGCCGTACGGCGCTCCCGCCAGCCCCGTGGCCAGGACGAGCGGCCGCTGCCGCACCCTCGCCGGCCCGGCGGCGGGGCCGGCCGCGGCGACGGCGGTCGCCAGGGCGAGCAGCGAACGGCGGGCTACCTGCGGGCGGGCGGTCACCCGACGATGGTAAGCGCGTCCGCCGGACGGTGTCCGTGGGCCGGGTCCACGTCCGTGCCGGGGCGCGCGGTGGGCGCGCCCCGGGGTGGGGGTCAGGTCAGCGTGGCCGTCACCTCGTAGCGGCCCGACGGGAGCCGGTAGGAGGCGGTGCCGTCCGCGTGGCCGAGGTAGGTGACGCCGTCGGCGCGGGACAAGGGGGTGCGGCCCTCGCGCACGGTGTCGGGGTCGGAGGTGGGCAGGCTCAGGGTCGCCGTGCTGTTCGCGGGGACCGTCGCGCGGTAGGTCAGCGCGCGGTTCCGTACCGTCCACGCGCTCTCGATCGTGCCGTAGGGCGACAGGTGGGAACCGGTCACCCGGGTGATCTTCCCGGTGGGGTCGGGGTGCGGCCGGAGGAAGAAGTGCCGGAAGCCCGGGTGGTCGGGGTCCTTGGCGATGCCGGCCATGCCCTCGTACATCCACTCCATGATCGCGCCGTAGGAGTAGTGGTTGAACGAGTTCATCTCCACCGGGCCGAACCCGTCGTCCTCGGAGTACGAGTTCCAGCGTTCCCAGACGGTGGTGGCGCCGTTGCGCACGGAGTACAGCCAGGACGGCATGGCGTTCTGGTGGAGGAGCCGGTAGGCGAGGTCGGCGCGGCCCTCGTCGGTGAGGACGGGAGCCAGGACGTTGACCCCGAGGAAGCCCACGGAGAGGGTGTCCTCGGCGTACCGCACTCGGGTGCTGTCGGGGTGGGCTGCCTTGTAGGCGGCGTCGTTGCCGATGTTCTCGGCGAGCAGCGCGACCAGTTGGCGGCGCTGGGCCTCGGTGTCGTACAGGCCGAGCTTGAGGACCCACAGCAGGGCGGTCTGGCTGTTGTCCTCGGGTGCCTCGCCGATGAGCGGCTTGCCGCCGAGGCTGGAGCGGACGGTGAGCTGTCCGTCCCGGGTGGTGAGGTACTTGGCGGTGAAGGCGCGCTTGATGCGGGCGAAGAGGTCGTCGTAGGCGGCGGCCTCGGCGGTGCGTCCGGTGGCGCGGGCCATCTGGGCCATCAGGCGGGTGCTGTGGCCGTAGTAGACGTCGCTCATCAGCTGGGTGCCGGTGCTCTGGGGGGCCAGCCAGTCGGCGAACAGGGCGCCCTGCCCGGCGTAGGTGTCACCGGTCCTGGCGCGGATCCAGTCCAGGTAGCGGGTCATCGCGTCCCAGCTGCGGTCGACGACGGTGGTGTCGCCGCTCATCTGCCACACCGTCCAGGGGACGACGACACCGCAGTCCGCCCAGCCGCTGACGGGGGCCTTGGCGTTGTACCGGTTGCCGGGTGCGACGGCGGTGAACTGGGCGCCGTCGAGGCCGTAGATCCGCTGTGAGTCGATCAGGATGTCCTGGAAGTGCGACAGGAAGGCCGTCGCGTCGGTGTTGTACAGGCCGGTGCCCGCGAAGACCTGGGTGTCTCCGGTCCAGCCGAGGCGTTCGTCGCGCTGCGGACAGTCGGTCGGTATCCAGAGGTAGTTGCCGCGCTGTCCCCACCGCACGTTGCTGATCAGCTGGTTGACCTGGTCGTCGTCGGTGGTGACGGAGCCGGTGTCACGGGTGGCGGAGGTGGCGACCCGGCCGGTCAGGCCGGTGAGGGTGACCTCCTGGGTCGTGGTGACCGACACGTAGCGGAAGCCGTAGAAGGTGAGGGAGTCCTGGTGGGTCTCGCCCCGCTCGTCGCCCCGCAGGACGTAGGTGCTGGTGGCCTTGGCGGTGCGCAGGTTCTCCCGGTAGACGGAGCCAGCGGGGCCGTCGGCGCCGGCGCCGTCGTCGTTGAGCATCTCGCCGAACCGGAAGGAGACCTCGGCGCCCGCGGGGCCCTTCAGGGTGTAGCGGGGGACGCCGACCATGTTCTGGCCGAGGTCGAGGACGGCCGTCTCGCCGGGGCGCAGGGTGGTGACGGCGGCGGACGCCGCGGCCGGGTCGGTGACCGTGCGGGCGGCGTCGACGACGATCCGGCCCTTGCCGTTGGCGCTGCCCGCTTCGCCGGTGACGCCGGTGTACACCGTGACCGACCGCGCGGTGCGGTCCCATTCGGATATCAGCCGGGCGGTCTCGCCCTGGTGGGCGACGAGCCGGGCGTCGGGGAAGCGGGTGGTGTGGTCGTGCTCCTCGACGGCGTTCCAGGCGGAGGCGTCGAAGCCGTTCGCCGTCCAGCCCGGGATCTCCTTGCGGGCGTCGTAGGTCTGCCCGTCGTAGATGTCGTCCGCGCGGTAGGGGCCCGTGTCGGTCGCCCGCCAGCCGGCGCCGGGCGCGGTCACCAGGGTCCGCGTCGAGCCGTCGGCGTAGCGGACCAGGAGCTTGGCCTTCAGGGCGAGCCGGTTGCCGTCCTCGGCGAGGTAGGTGCTGCCCTCGGAGACGCGGCCGTTGTACCAGCCGTTGCCGAGCACCGCCGCCAGGGTGACCTGCCGCTCCCCCGCGACCAGGCCGGTCACGTCGTAGGCCATGTAGTCGACGGTCCGGTCGTAGTTGGTCCAGCCCGGTGTGAGCAGTTCGAGCGTGGTGCCGTCGCCGTGCGGCACGGTGACGCGCTGTCCGTTGACGTACGCCTCGTAGACGCCGAGGGCGGACACGTACAGCCGGGCCGCCTCGATCCGGCCGCGCCCGAGCGCCGCCTGTCCGCGCAGCAGCGGGGCGCCGGGGCTGCCGGGTTCCTTGCCCGCCATGGTGATCCAGCGGGCGCCGTCCCAGCCGGCCACACCGTCGGTGCCGAGCAGACCGGTCTCGAAGGACGCGGTCGGGGCGCCGGTGACGGGGCGGCCCTTCTCGTCCCAGGCGCGGACCGTCCAGTGGTAGCGCGTCGAGCGCTCCAGCGGATCGCCGCCGTAGGGCACCGCCACCGAGTCGGCGGAGGTGACGCGGCCGCTGTCCCACACGTCGGCGCGGCCGCGGGCCAGTCGTTCGGCCGAGGAGGCGACCAGTATCCGGTACGCCGTCTGGCGCCGGCCGCGGACCGGGGAATCCATGCGCCAGCCGAATCGCGGGCGGGCGGCGTCCACGCCGAGCGGCTCGGTGCGGTGCTCCACGGTCAGGCCGGTCACGGACGTGCGTGAGGAGGCGGACGCCGTGCCGGCGGCCGGTGCGGCGGACGCCGGGGCCGCGGCCGCCGGGGTGGCGCCGCCGGGGCCACCGGCCAGGGTGACCGAGGCGGCTCCGAGCGCTGTGGTGAGCACGGTCCTGCGGCGCACGTCCCCGCTTCTCGCGCGGTCTGCTCCATGGTTCATGCCGTTGTCCCTCCGGCCGCTTGGAGTTGTATCGATTCAGTCCGACTGGCGGACGAAGTTAGCGACGACGGGAGTGACTGTCCACACTTCCAGCAGGCACTGTTCCACTCGCATCGCAGACACAGCGCCACCCTCACGCTAAAGGTGAGGGTGAGAGTTGAAACCGTTCAATGACCGCTCGTCACGCGCCGGTCCGTGATCGGGCCGCCCCGCGCTCGTCGGTCCGAGCCCGGTCCGGACAGACAGGCCCCTTCCCCTTTTCCCGAGCGCGGCAGAACATCTCCGGCGTCCAAGGGCGGGATCGCCCCATAACGCAGGCGGCATCGGGAGCGCAATCAGCGATATACGCAACGGCGGAATGCGCGATACGCCCTACCGTCAGCCGCCATGGATTCCCCCGTGAGGCCACAACTTCACCAAGCAAATCAAGACTTACCCATCAGGGACTTCGACCGTACGGTGTGGCTCGAATCGAAGGAGCCCCCTGTTGCCGAAGATGAATGAGCCCGCTGTGCGTGCGGTTGAAGCGGAGCGGAATTATGTGTCCTCCTTGTACGAGTTGCTCACCGAGCGGATTTCCGAGGCGCGAGTACACCGAGCGAGTGTGCTGAAAGCCGCGGCGGACAGCGCCGGTGAGGCATACGAGAGGGAAAACGCCGCCGAGCGTCTGGCCAAGGAGATCAGCCGGCTGGAGGGCGCCGAAAAGGGGCTGGTCTTCGGGCGCATCGACGGGACGGACGGCACGGTCCTGCGCATCGGGCGGATCGGACTGCACAGGGAGGAGGACGACCTGCCCCTGCTCGTGGACTGGCGCGCGAACGCGGCGCGGCCCTTCTACGAGGCGACACCGGTCCACCCGATGGGCCTGCGGCGGCGCCGGCACCTGCGCCTCGAGGAGCGCACGGTCGTCTCGGTGAGCGACGAACTGCTGGACGGGAGCGCCCCGACCGACGAGGACGTCGTGGGGGACGGCCCGTTGACCGAGGCCCTGTCGGCACGGCGTACGGGCAGGATGCACGCGGCCGTCGCGACGCTGCGGGCCGAGCAGGACGGGATCGTCCGCTCCGCCCACCGCGGGGTGACCGTGGTGCAGGGCGGGCCCGGCACCGGCAAGACGGTGGTCGCCCTGCACCGGGCGGCCTATGTCCTGTACGCGTTCCCGCGCGCCGCGGAGGAGGGTGTCCTGGTGGTGGGCCCGAACGCCCGGTTCCTCGACTACATCTCCCAGGTCCTCCCCTCGCTCGGGGAGAACGACGTCGTTCTGGCGACCTGCCGGGAACTGGCCGGAGTGTCCACGGACACGGACACGGGCACGGGCACGGACGCGGGCACGGACGCGGACGCGATGGGCCCGTTCGACGCGGCGCGCCTCAAGGGCAGCTCCGACCTCGCCGACGCCCTGGCCGGCCTGCTGCGCGTCCACCAGGCACCCGCCGGTGACTTCACCGTGCGGGTCGGACAGGAAACGGTGCGCCTGTCCGGCGAGGACGTCGCCACGGCACGCGACGCCGCCGTGGCAGCCGTACCGGGGCACAACCCCGCGCGCCAGGTGTTCAAGGAGCTCTTGGTCGACGCCGTCACCGACGCGATGCAACGAGACATGGGCGACCTCCTGGAGCGGATCGACGCCGATGCCGAAAGGATGACGGGCATCGACCTCGACCGGTTCACGGGAGTCGCCCAGCACCGTGCCGAAGGTGCGGCCGGCGCAGGGCCGGTCCACGAACTGGACCTGGACGCCGTCCGGGCCGATCTCCTCGACGACGCCGGCGTCGACCGGGCGGTCGAGGCGCTGTGGCCGCGGCTGGCACCCGGTGACCTCGTGAAGGCACTCCTGACGGACGCCGGCGCTCTCGCCGAGCGCCTGCCCCGCCTGACCGCGCGGGAGCGGTCCCTTCTGCTGCGCGGTCCGGACGACCCGTGGACCGATGCCGACGTGCCGTTGCTGGACGAGGCGGCGAGCCTGGTCGACGGCCCACCCGAGCGGACGTACGGGCACGTCGTCGTCGACGAGGCGCAGGAACTGACCGCCATGCAGTGGCGGATGGTCGTCCGCCGCTGCCCGGCAAGGGCGATGACGCTGGTGGGTGACTTCGCCCAGGCAGGCCCGGTCGCGCCAGCACGCGACTGGAAGGAAGCACTGAGCCCCCACCTCGGACCGCGGTTCAGACTGCACGAGCTGACCGTCAGCTACCGCACCACGCAGGAGATCCTGGAGAGCGTCCGGGACCTGCTCCTGCGGATCGCTCCGGACCAGAAACCCACCCGGTCACTGCGCAGCGGTGAGAGCCCCCGCACCGTGACCACCCCTCCGGACGGGTTGGTCACCGCCGTCGTCCGGGAACTCCGCGCCCAGAGCGCCGCGCACCCCGGCGAGCTCCTGGGAGTGATCTGCGCGGACACCAGGGTGAGCGAGCTGACGGCCCGGGGCATCGCCCACCACGCGCGCATCGTGCCGGCGTCCGAGGCACGCGGCCTGGAATTCGACGGGGTCGTCGTCATGGACCCCGAGGAAATCATCACGGCCCGCCCCGGTGGGGAAAGGGACTTGTACGTAGCCCTGACCCGGGCCACCAAGCGCCTCTGCACCATCACCGTCCGGCCCGCCTGACGACTCGGCGCCCGCGTCGCCGCCGCGGGCGCCCCCGGCGAGAAGCGGTCCCGGCGGCCGGGCACTCGACACGCCCGCCGGGACCCCGACCGGCTGGGGAAGTTGGGGGTTACTGAGTGATTCCGTCGGAGTGTGTTCCGTGCTAGGTTCCCCCACGCCTTGGTCCAGGCCAAATGGGCGGGACCGAGGTGCGGGGTCGGTGACCCCGCGTCGCGCGCCGCTCGCCCCGATCCCGCCCGGACCCCCGCACGCCGCCAGGGCCGCCGACCGCGCGGCGCGCCGGGTTCCGCGCACCGTCCTGCCCTGGAGGAGATGGATGCGACGGATCATCGCCTGTCTGGCGATCCTGCTGACCCTGGCGGGAGGCCTCGCCCTCACCGGCACCGCCTCCGCCGCTGTCGTGCCCAAGACACCGCCGTTGACGACTCCGTGGACCGGCCAGGTGTCCACCGTCGACCCGCTGCCGGAGTACCCACGGCCGCAGATGACACGGCCGGAATGGCAGTCGCTCAACGGGGAGTGGGAGTTCCTCAACCCGCCGGCCGACAGCGCGGGCGGCGTCGACCGCTACGCGGCGCCGCCGCTCGGCCAGACCCTGCCCGAACGCATCCTGGTGCCCTACCCGGTGGAATCGGCGCTCTCCGGCATCATGCGCAACGACAACCGGGACCTGATGTTCTACAAGCGCTCCTTCACCGTCCCGCGGAGCTGGAGCGGCAGACGGGTGCAGCTGCACTTCGGGGCCGTCGACCACGAGGCCACGGTCTGGGTCAACGGCACCCAGGTCGCCACCCACCGGGGCGGCTACGACCGGTTCGAGGCCGACATCACACCCCAGCTGAACGGCGGGGCGAACGAACTGGTCGTGCGCGTCTACGACCCGACCGACGGACGCGGCGAGAAGCAGCCCGTCGGCAAGCAGGTGAACAGTCCCGGCGGCATCTTCTACACGCCGACCTCGGGCATCTGGCAGACCGTCTGGATGGAGCCCACCGCCGCCTCCTCGGTCTCCTCCGTCGACATCACGCCGGATCTGTCGGCCGGCACGGCACGGGTACGGGTCCTCACCCGCGGCGACGTCGGCGGCCACACCGTCCTGGCCGAGGCGATCTCCGGCTCCCAGGTGGTGGGCCGGGCCACCGGCGGCTTCACCGAGTTCTCCGTCCCGGTGCCGAACGCCCGCCTCTGGTCGCCGGACGACCCGTTCCTGTACGACCTGCGCGTCACGCTGCGCGACGCCTCCGGCGCCGCCGTCGACACCGTCACCAGCTACTTCGGCATGCGGGAGATCGGCACGAAGGTCGTCGACGGGGTGCTGCGCCCCACCCTGAACGGTGAGTTCGTCTTCCAGATCGGCACCCTCGACCAGGGCTTCTGGCCGGACGGCCTGTACACCGCGCCCACCGACGCGGCCCTCGCCTCCGACCTCCAGAAGCACAAGGAACTCGGCTTCAACATGGTGCGCAAGCACATCAAGGTCGAGCCCGCACGCTGGTACTACCACGCCGACCGGCTCGGACTGCTGGTGTGGCAGGACATCCCCTCCACCCCCACGTCCGACGCCGACCGCACCCCGGCCCAGACCGCCCAACTGGAGGCCGAGGCCCGGGAGATCGTCGACGAGCACCGGTTCTCCCCGGCCGTCGTCGCCTACGTCCCGTTCAACGAGGGCTGGGGCGAGTGGGACCTCGCCGCCACCCGCCGGGTCACCACCGAGCTGGAGAACCGCGACCCGACCCGGCTGATGAACCCGCACAGCGGCTACAACTGCTGTGCCTCGAAGGGGGACCCGGGCACCGGCGACATCATCGACTGGCACGTCTACACCGGGCCCGACGCACCCCGCCCCTCGGCCACCCGGGTCTCCGTCCTCGGCGAGTTCGGCGGCATCGGTCTGCGCACGCCCGGCCACGAGTACAGCCCCGACGGCCGGTTCTTCGCCTACGAGCAGGTCGCCGGCCCGGAGCAGCTCAACGACCGCTACACCGGCATGGTCCGCGACGTACAGCGGCTCATGACCACCAAGGGCCTGTCCGCCTACGTCTACACCGAGATCACCGACGTCGAGGGCGAGTACAACGGCCTGCTCACCTACGACCGGCGCGTGCAGAAGGTCGACACCGGGCAACTGCGCGCCGCGCACGGCGCGCTCATCGCCGCCTCGCGCAACCTCAACTCCCCCGTCACCCTCACCCTCGGGCACGTCCGGTCGTTCAAGGTGACCACCCCCGGCCACACCGACCGCTACCTGCGGCACGCGAACTCCGCCGCCCGCACCGACGTGCTGAGCGCCGCCTCCGGCGACGTGGCCCGCCAGGACGCCTCCTTCCGCACCGTCACCGGGCTGGCCGACCCGCGCTGCTACTCGTTCGAGTCGGTGAACTACCCCGGCCGTTATCTGCGGCACGCCGACAGCCGGGTGCGCATCGACGCGGACACCGGCGGCTCGTTCGCCGCGGACGCCACCTGGTGCGGCCGGCCCGGCCTCGCCGCGGGCGGCACGTCGTTCGAGTCGCTGAACCACCCCGGCCACTATCTGCGGCACTACGCCGACGCCGTGTACCTGGCCCGCAGCGGCGGCCCGAACGCCTGGGACACCGCGTCGTCCTTCGCCGCCGACGCCACGTGGAACGTCGGCGAGCCGGCGCTGTGGCGCAGCTCCGTGCTGCTGCCCACGGACGTGCGGCAGTCGTTGCGGGTCACCACCTGGGGGTACACGGACCGCTACCTTCGGCACGCCGACAGCCTGGCCTTCACCGAGGTCGTCGACGCGGGCAGCGGCGATCTGCTCAAGCAGGACGCGACGTACACGCTGCGGCGCGGGCTCGCCGACTCGTCCTGCTACTCGTTCGAGTCCGTGAACTACCCCGGCCGGTTCCTGCGGCACGCCGACAGCCGGGTGCGGCTCGCCTCCGACGACGGATCGGCGCTGTTCCGCGAGGACGCCACGTTCTGCGCCCGTCCCGGGCTCGGCGGGACCGGCGTCACCTTCGAATCGCTCAACTTCCCCGGCTCCTACCTGAGGCACCACGCGTCGGATGTGTACATCGCCTCCGGGAACGGTGCGGTGGGCGGCTTCGACCGCCCGCAGACCCTGACCGCCGACAGCAGTTGGGTGCTCGCGGCGCCCTGGGCGCCCTGAGCGGCCGAAGGTGCTGAGCGGCTGAGTGCCCAGAGTGGCTGAGTGTCCTGAACGCCCCGCCGTGGGGGGGCGGGGTGTTCAGGACCGCGGGCCGGGCGGGGGGCGTCACGGGCCGCCTGCCGGTCCCAGGCGCGCGGACTCATCGGGAGCGGGGTGTTCAGGACCGCGGGCCGGGCAAGGGGGGCGTCACGGGCCGCCTGCCGGTCCCAGGCGCGCGGACTCATCGGGAGCGGGGTGCGGGCCGGCCGCGCGGTACCCGTCCCGGACCCGGCGGTCGCTGACGCGCAGCGCCAGCAGCGAGGCGCCCAGGCACAACGCGGCCAGGGTCAGGAAGCCGGCGCGGAAGGCGAGGGTGCCGCCGGCGCCGAGGGCCGCCGAGAGCGTTCCGGCCAGGGCCACGCCGAAGGCCGCGGCGGTCTGCCGCTGCATGCCCAGCAGGGTGGTGGCGTCGGCCGTCCGGGCGGGCGGGATCGTGACGAAGGCGGCGTTCTGGGCGCTCGCGAAGAGCAAGCCGACGCTGAGACCGAGCAGGTACATCGACGGGTACGGCACGAAGGCGGGCGTGGTCTGCGTGAAGGTCGCCATGAAGGCCATGACCAGCGCGGCCCCGGCACCGCCCGCGACCATCAGCCGGCGAGGGCCGACCGTGTCGTGGAGCCGGGGGACGACCTGTGAGGAGGTCAGCATGCCGAGCGCCTCCGGGAAGGTGGCCAGGCCCGAGTGCAGGGCGTCGTGGCCCAGACCGGTCTGGAGGAACTGGGGGTACAGGTACAGGGCGCCCATGAAGGCGGCGCCGGTGGGGAGCAGGACCAGCTGGGTCCTGCGGAAGAGCTGGTCCCCGGCGACCCGCAGATCGATCATGGGGTGTCGGGCCCGCAGCTCCCAGGGCACCGTCACGGCGAGTGCCAGGACCCCGCCCACCAGCGGGACCAGCACCTGTCCGCTCCCCCAGCCCCGGTCAGGGGCGGCGGTCAGGGCGTACAGGACCGCCGCGAGTCCGCCGCCCGCCAGGACGAATCCGGGGAGGTCGAAGCGGGGCGCGCCCGGGCCGGGGAAGTCGGGCAGGCAGCACAGGCCGAAGAGCAGCGCGAGCACTCCGACGGGCAGGTTGACGAGGAAGACCCAGTGCCAGGTGGCGGTGTCCACGAGCCAGCCGCCCAGCACCGGTCCGAGGGCGGGGGCGACGGCGGTCGGCAGCATGACGTACCGCTGCGCGCGCAGCCGTACGGCCACGGGGAAGGCCCGCAGCATCATGGTCATGCCGACGGGGGCGAGCAGTCCGCCGCCGACGCCCTGGAGGACGCGGTAGCCGGTGAGCGCCGCGAGGGTGCCTGCCGTGGCGCACAGACCGGAGGCCGCGGTGAACAGCAGCAGCGCGGCGAGCGCGGTGCGCCGGGTGCCGAAGCGGTTGCCGAGCCAGCCGGAGACGGGGATGAAGACGGCTAGGGCCACCAGGTAGCCGACGTTGACGGAGCTGAGGCCGGAGGCGTCCACGGCGAGGTCGCGGCCGATGGCCGGGAGGGCCACGTTGACGATCGTGGTGTCCATGATCGCCATGAAGTTCGCGGCGACGAACACCCCGCAGACGGCGGCCTTCGCGGAGATCCGGCGGCCGGTGCGCGGCGGCAGTGGTCCGGTCCCGGGCGGGTGTGCGGCGTTCACCGGCCGTGCCGGAGCCAGTGGACCTGCTCGGCGGTCAGGGTGAGGCGGCGCGCCTGGAGCGAGCGGTCGGTCTGCCCGGTCGTCCTCGGGCCGATCGACGGCCAGATCCCGGGGTGGTGCAGGGTCCAGGCGAGGGCCACCGTCTCGGGCCGGGTGCCGAGCCGTTGCGCGAGCTCCCGGCAGCGGCGCCGGCGGGCACGGTTGTCCTCGGTGTCGTACGGGTCCGGTCGGCCGTTGAGCTCCCGCGCTCCGGTGCGCGCGAAGTAGCCGCGGGCCTGGGAGGACCAGCCGAACAGGGGCAGCCGGTGCTCGCGGACGACGTCGAGCACGGCGGCGTCGGCGTGGAGGCTGCCGCCCAGCAGCGCCGGGTCGGGTTCGGCGAGGCTGAACTGGTAGCTGGCGACGGGGGTGTGCGCCCGCGCGGCGAGTTCTACGGCGAGCTCGGCCAGTCGCGGCGCCCGCCAGTTGGAGACCCCGACGCGGCGGGCGTGGCCGGCCTCGACCAGGCTCACCAGAGTGTCCGCGAGTTCGGCGACCGGCCGGGCGGGGTCGTCGCAGTGGTAGAGGAGGACGTCGATGGTCTCGACGCCGAGGCCGGCCAGCGCGGCCCGTACGTGTGCGTGCACGGTGGCGCGGCTGAGCGGGACGTCCGTCCCGGTCGTGTCGTGGCCGACCTTGGTGACCACCCCGAGCCTGCCGGGCTGGGCGCGCAGCCACGCGCCGACCGCCGCCTCGGCCTGTCCGCCGGCGTAGCTGTGGGAGGTCTCGACGAGCAGTCCGCCGGCGTCGGCGAAGTGGGTGAGCCGCTCGGCCGAGGCGGCGGGCGGCTCCGCCCCGAAGGCGCCGCCGAGGACGAACCGGTGCGCCGCGGTCTCCGTGCCGTCCTGGTCGAGGAGGCTGTCGAGCGCGTTCAGGGGGGTATGCGGCATCGGGCCACACCCTTTCGATGTCGATGCGAGCCGTCGGTGGGCGGGGGTGCGTTCCGCGGGCGGGGTCAGTCGTCCGCGGGGACCCGCCGGAAGCCGTCGATGTCGGGGAACGGCCGGGGCAGGTGTGGCCGGAGCGGGACGTGGAAGGTGTTCAGCATCATCGCGGACATGCTGAAGCTGCCGACGCAGCCGATCAGGTCCAGTACGCCGTCCTCGCCGAAGAGCGCCAGGGCGGCGGCACAGGTCTCGTCCGTGACGAAGTGGTCGTGGAGCATCTCGTGGGCGAAGGCGTGGAAGACGCGCTCGTCCTCGGCCTCGAAGGCGGGGTCCTCGCCCCGCGCGAGGCGGTCCAGGCACTCGGCCGGGACGCCTTCCTCGACCGCCTGCTGGATGTGGGCGTTCCAGGCGGCCTGGCTGTCGAAGTGGCGGGCGGCGATCAGGACGCTCAGCTCGCGCAGGCGCTGCGGGAACCGGGACCGGTTGCGGCAGTAGGAGCCGAGGTTCTCGACCCAGTGGGCGAGTTCCATGTTGCGCGCCCAGACGAGGAACGGCGGCGGTGGTTCGACGCCGGGGCCGACGACGGTCTCGAGGAGGTCGGTCTGCTCGGGGGTCAGGCTGGTCAGCGGGGTCAGTCGCACGGTGCCGGTGCCTTTCGGAGGCGGGGAGGGAGAGGTCCGGGGACGCCGGGGAGCGGTCCGCGCCGCGGGGCGGGCGGGTGCGCGCGGCGGCGGGCCGGGAGGAGAGGGGAGTCCGTCAGGAGGTGCGCCACCAGGCGAAGTACCGGTCGCCGTAGCCGTCCATGATGTCCGGGTACTCGTGGTCGGCGTCCGGGAACTCGAAGAAGTCGTGGGGTACGCCGAGGTCGGTGAAGCGGGTGTCCAGGTCGCGGATGGTGGGTGCCAGGCGGGTGTCGAGCCGGCCGGACAGCAAGCGGACCCGGCTGGTGCGGCGCAGTTCCGGGGCGTTGGCGAGGACGAGGCTCCACGGGTGGCAGAGGTCGTAGTACTCCTGGTCGCCGAAGTAGGTGTTGTTCACCCGGTCCTCCGGCTCGTCCTTCAGGTCGCGCAGGATCGCGGGGGCGACCGCCGACACCTTCCCGAAGACCTTCGGGTACTTCAGGCCGAGGTGGAGGGCGCCGAACCCGCCCATGGAGAAGCCCTCGACGGTGCGGGCGGCGGCCTCGGGGACGGTCCGGTAGGTGGTGTCGACGTGGTGGACCAGGTCGAAGGCGGTGATCTGGGCGAGGGGGCGGGCGCCGTCCTTGGAGTCGACGTACCAGCCGATCGGCAGGATCTGCGGGAGGACGACGATCGCGGGCGGCATCACGCCGTCGCGGACGGCCCTGTCGATCCGCGCAACCATTGCGGAACCCTGGCGGGAGTTCCCGAAGCCGCCGTGCAGCCAGTAGACGACGGGGAACCGCCGTTCCGGTTCGGTCTCGTACTGGGGCGGCAGATAGAGCTGGTAGCTGCCCTGGGCGTCCGCGCTGCCGCGCGAGGGCTGCGGGTAGAGCCGGAACGTGGTGAGTTCCTGGTCCTCCCGGACCGGGTCGATCCACTGCTGTTCGATCTCCGCCATCTGTTCCGGGGTCGTGCTCACCTGGTGAACTTTCTGTACCACGGTGCTGTCCTCTCGGTGGGTTCTCACTCACGGCCCGGGATCCTCCGGGGCGGGCGCCGGCAGCCCTCCGGCCCCGCTCCCCGGGCGTTCCACTACGCAGAATGGCGTATCCTGTGGCGGAACGCTCAACAGTGAAAGCGTGTGACGGGAGACCTGTCAATGGCCGGGATCGAAACTTCAGAGGACTCTCAGGCGGGCGGCCGCGGGGGACGCAGCTCCCTCGCGGGCAACGCCACCGACAAGGCGCTCAACCTGCTGGAGGCCGCCGTGGCCCCCGGCCACCCGCACCGGCTCGGTGAGGTGGCGGCGGCCGCCGGGGTACCCAAGGCCAGTGCGCACCGCATCCTCCAGAACCTGGTGGCGACCTCGTTCCTGGCCTCCGACGGCACCGGCGGCTACGGCCCCGGCCCCCGGCTGCGGGCCCTCGCCGCCCGGGTCACCCAGGGGTGCGAGGAGGACCAGATCATGCGGGCGGAGCTGGAGGTGCTCAGCCGGCGCGTCGGCAACACCGTGCACCTGGGGGTGCGCACCGGGGACGCCGCGACCTGTCTCATCAAGGTGACCGGTCCGAAGCCGGTGCAGACGGCGTCCCGCGTGGGCATGCATCTCCCGCTGCACGCGACGTCGATCGGCAAGTGCGTCCTGTCCGGCCTGGACGACGCCGCGCTGACCGCGCTGATCGGGCGGGTGGGGCTGCCGGCCCGCACCGAGCACACCATCACCGACCTGGACACGCTGCGCGCCGAACTGGCGCGGGTGCGCACCCAGGGCTTCGCCCTCGACGAGGAGGAGAACGAGATCGGCGTGCGCTGCCTGGGCGCCCCGGTCCGCGACGCGAAGGGCGGCGTCATCGGCGGCGTCAGCATCTCGGCTATCACCTACGTCGACTCCCGGGAGGCGCTCCTGGGCTGGACGGAGCTGGTGCGCGGGGCGGCGGACGCGCTGCACGGCCTGCTGGGCTGACCGTTCCGGCCCCGGCAGAGGGGGCGCGCCCGGCGACCAGGGCGCGCCCCCTCACCACGTGCGGGACTTCTACGGTCCTCACCACGTGCGGACCTGCACGGTCCTCACCACCTGCGGACTTGCACGACCCCCACCGCGTACCGGACGTATGCGCAGCCCCCACCGCGCACGCGCCGTCCCCCGCGGCGGGCGCCGCAACCCACAAGATCCACACCCGATCCGCACGCTTATCTTGCGTCCCGGTCGCCCTTCTCCTCCTGTACGACCGGTAGACACCACCGCCCCGTTTCAGCAGGGTTGCAGCACCGGACCGCCAGCGTCCGGCGCACCGGCCAGCCCCCGGTGCGGCAGCACCTCCAGCACGACCTCGCGAGCAGCGGGAGCGCCTCCGGTTCGTCGCCGCTCATCCGTCACCGCCCGCCCCGCACGGCCCCGGCCGTCACCGCGCGGCGGTTCCCCCGACGGACGCCTCCCCCCCCTCCTCGGCCCGTGGGCCGCTCGCCCCCGCCCCCCACCGACGGGCGCGGGTGGCCCCCTCCGCCCCGGGCTCCACCGTCGCGGCGGATCCACAGCGGTGCACGGCGCCGACGCCCGCCCAGCTCCGAGCAAGGAGAGACCATGACCTCCCACGACGCTGCCCCGAGAACCTTCCGGGCCTCCCGCGCGGGCCTCGCCGCCCTGGGCACCGCGCTCACCCTCACACTGGCCGCGTGCGGCGGCGGCACCGGCGCCACCGCCGGCGGCGCGAGCACCGGCGGCACCAAGGTGCCCGGTGGCACCCTCACGATCGCCGAGCAGCAGGCACCGCCGTCACTGAACCCCGGCAGCATCGACCTCGGCTTCGTCGACTTCACGATGCTGTCGTACGAGTCGCTGTTCTACCTCTCCCCCGAGGGCGAGGTGAAGCCGGCCCTGGCGAAGTCCTGGACGTACGTGGGCTCCGGCAACAAGGAGTTGTCCGTCACCCTCCGCTCCGGGGTGCGGTTCGCCGACGGGACCGCCGTGACGGCCCAGGCGGTCGAGGCGTCCCTCGAATACGCCATGAAGGCCCAGGGCAACCAGGCCCACTACCTCACCGGCATGACGGTCGAGGCCACCGGGCCGCTGGCCCTGACCATCAGGACGGCCAGGTCCAACCCGGTCATCCCCTACCTGCTGACCCAGTCCTACGGCATCGGCCAGATCATCAGCCCGAAGGGTCTCGCGGACGCGGCGGCCCTGACACCGACGGGACCGAGCCAGGGCGCCGGCCCCTACGTCTACCAGCCCTCGGACAGCGTGGCCGGCGACCACTACACGTACACCGCCAACCCCGCGTACTACGACAAGTCCCGCCAGAACTACAAGAAGATCGTCATTCGGATCGTGCAGAACGGCCAGACCGCGGTCAACGCCATGAAGACCGGGCAGGTCGACGTCTACAAGGGCGACTACACCACCGCCGCCCAGGCGAAGTCCGCCGGCATGGGGACCGTCGGCCTGCCCGTGATCCTCCAGGGCCTGAACCTGATCGACCGCGCGGGCGAGGTGTCGGAGCCGCTCGGCGACGTCCGGGTGCGACAGGCGATCAACTACGCCATCGACCGGGAGGCCGTGACCGAGGCCCTGCTCGGCGCGAGCGGGCAGCCCACCGTGCAGACCGTGATCAAGGGCGGGGACGGCTACTCCGAGGAGTACGCCGGCCACTACGCCCACGACCCGGCGAAGGCGAAGCGGCTGCTGGCGGCGGCCGGTTACCCGGACGGCTTCGAACTGCCCGTCCTGGCCGCCACGTTCGTCGGCTTCGACACGATGGCGCAGGCGATCGCGGGCCAGCTGGCCGAGGTGGGCATCGAGGTGAAGGTCACCGCGCTGACCAGCATCACCTCCTTCGTGGAGAACCAGACCAACCACACGTACCCGGCGGTCTCGGGCGGCTTCACCGAGGAGCCGATGTACCTGGAGGGCCTGGACCTGTTCATGCCCGGCTCGAAGGTCTTCAACGGCTTCGGCACCAGCTCGCCCGAGCTGGAGGACCTGTTCTGGAAGGCCGCCGCGGCCGGCACCGCGGAGCGGGCGGACCTGGACCGGCGAATGCAGGAGTACCTGGTGGAGAACGCCTGGTTCGCGCCGGTCGCGTTCACCCCGGTCAACTACTACGTCCGCCCCGGCGTCGGCGGGGTGAAGGTCAGCGCGGGCGCGCCGTTCGCCAGCCCGCTGGCCTTCTACGCCACCAAGTAGGCAAGGAGCGAGGTGACATGCACCGGATCCTCTTCCGCTGGCTCGTCGGCGCCGTCCCGGTGGTGTTCGGCGTCTCCGCCCTGACCTTCGTCCTCACCGGTCTGGTCCCGGGCGACCCCGGCCGCACCATCCTCGGCGCGAACGCGAGCCCCGCCCAGGTCGAGGCACTCGACCGGCAGCTCGGCCTCGACCGTCCCCTTCCCGTCCGTTACTGGGACTGGCTCACCGGCGCCTTCCACGGCGACCTGGGCTACTCCCTCACCTCCGGCGTGCCGGTCGGCGACCAGCTCACCTCCCGCCTCGGGGTCACCCTCTCGCTGATCGGCGGCGCCGTCCTGGTGGCCGCGGTGGCGGGCGTGGCGCTCGGCGTCCTCAGCGCGCTCAAGGGCGGTTGGCCGGGACGGGCCGTGGACGGCATCGCCCTGGTCGGACTGGCCGTGCCGAACTTCTGGTTCGGCCTGGTGCTGATGACGGCGTTCGCCGTGCAGCTGCCGGTCTTCCCGGCCACCGGGTACGTCCCGTTCACCGAGTCCCCCGTGCAGTGGTTCCAGTCGCTGGTGCTCCCGGTGCTGACCCTGGGGGTGCCGGCCACCGCGCCGGTGGCCAAACAGACCCGCGACGGCGTGCTCACCCAACTGGGCCGCGACTACGTCCGGGTGCTGCGGGCCCGCGGCATCCCGGAACGGTCCGTCCTCTTCCGGCACGTGCTGCGCAACGCGGCCGCCCCCGTCGTGACCGTCCTCGGTGTGGTGGTGGTGACCCTGTTCGGCGGGACCGTGCTCGCCGAGACGCTCTTCGTCATGCCGGGGCTGGGCGGCCTGGCCGTGACCGCCGCCTCCACCCAGGACATCCCCATGGTCCAGGGCGTCGCCCTGGTGTTCACGGTGACCGTGATGCTGATCAACCTGCTGATCGAAGTGGTGTACGCGATGCTGAACCCGAAGGTGCGGACATGAAGAGCCTCGTCAAGGGCTTCGTCCGCAAACGTGCCGCGCTGGTCTCGGCCTGCTACCTCGTCCTCGTCCTGCTGGTCACGCTCCTGGCGGACCGGCTGGCCCCCTACGACCCCGACGCGCAGGACCTCACCGCCGCGCTCGGCGCGCCCGACGGCGCGCACTGGCTGGGCACCGGGGAGCTGGGCCGGGACGTGCTGAGCCGGCTGATGCACGGCGGGCAGGTCACCCTCCTCGGCGTGCTGATCACCCTGGCGGTGTATCTGACGCTCGGGGTCCCGGCGGGCATGGTCGCGGGCTACCGGGGCGGCTGGTTCGACCGGTTCGTGCTCAAGAGCGCCGACCTGGTCTCCGCCGTCCCCGTCATCATCGTGCTGCTGGTGGTCCTCTCGGTCTTCACCGACGACGAGAGCGCCGCCATGGCCGCCAACGGCCTGCTCGGGGCGCCCCTGCTCGCCCGGGTCGTCCGCTCGGCCACGCTCGGCGTCAAAGAGGAGCTGTACGTCCGTGCCGCCGTCGCGAACGGCGTCCGGGACGCGGTCGTCGTCCGCCGGCACGTGCTGCCGCGGGTGACCGGTGTCGTCCTGGTCCAGGCGTCCGTGTACGGCGCGTACGCCGTGCTGCTGGAGACCGGGCTGGGCTTCCTCGGTCTCGGCACCACCCGGGCCAGCTGGGGCAACATGATCGCGGAGGCGTCCGAGAACGTCGGCACCGATCCCTGGCTGCTGGTGCCCTCCGGCGCGGTGATCATCAGCTTCGTCCTGGCGCTCGGTCTGCTCGGCGACGGTCTGCGCGACACCCTCGCCGAGCGGTGTTCGCCCCCGGCCGACAAGCCGCCGTCCCGCCGGCGCGCGACCCGTCAGGCACTGCTCGAAGCGCCCAGGACGGTCACTGCGGCGGCCGGACCGGCCGTGGACGCGCTGCTGTCGGTCCGTGGACTGACCGTGGCGCTGCCCATCGACGGCACGCCGACCGACGTCATCCGCGACGTGTCCTTCGACCTGCGGGCCGGTGAGGTGCTGGGCATCGTCGGCGAGTCCGGCTGCGGCAAGACCGTCACCGCGACGTCCCTGCTGGGCATGGTGCCCGCCGGGGGCGAGATCACGGCGGGCACCATCCGCTTCGAGGGCGCCGACCTCGCCCGCGCCGACGCGGCCGCCCTGCGCCGGGTGCGGGGCCGCCGTATCGGCTGGATCTCCCAGGACCCGCTGTCCGGCCTGGACCCGTCGTTCACCGCGGGCGCCCAGGTCGCGGAGGCGGTACGGGTCCACACCGGGTGCACGCGCCAGGAGGCCCGGCGGCGGGCGCTCGAACTCTTCGCACGGGTACGGCTGCCCGACCCGGAGCGGGTCGCCGCCAGTCACCCGCACCAGTTGTCGGGCGGCATGGCCCAACGGGTCGATATCGCCGCCGCGCTGGCCGGGGATCCCGCGCTGGTGATCGCCGACGAGCCGACCACCGCGCTGGACGTGACCGTGCAGGCCGAGATCCTGGACCTGCTGCGCGACCTGCGGCGGAACGGCACCGCCGTCATCCTCGTCACCCACGACTGGGGGGTGCTGGCCGACCTGTGCGACCGGGCCGTGGTGATGTACGCCGGGGAGGTAGTCGAGGAGGCCGAGGTCGGCGCGCTGGTCACCGCACCGGCCCACCCCTACACGGCCGGACTGCTGAGCTCCGACCCGCACCGCGCGGTCCCGGGCGAACCGCTGCCCGCCGTGGAAGGCGCCGTACCGCCCCCGAACCGGTGGCCGGTCGGCTGCCACTTCCAGAACCGCTGCCCGCGGGTGACCGACGCCTGCCGGGAGAAGCCGGTCGTCATCTCCCGCCTCACGTCCCCGGAGCGCTCGACGCGCTGCATCCGGCCCGCAGAGCTGATCGGAGAAGCGGCTCATGACTGAACACACCGGCACGGCGGCCCCGGAGCGGGACACGGCCCTGCTGCGGCTGCGCGATCTGAACGTCTCCTACCGGCGGTCGGGCAGGCGCGGCGGCACGGTGCACGCCGTGCGCGGCGTCGACCTCACGGTGCGCCGCGGGGAGACCGTGGGCCTCGTGGGCGAGTCCGGCTCCGGGAAGTCGAGCATCGGCTCGGCCGTGCTCGGGCTGGTCCCCGCGACGGGCGGCTCCGTCGAGTTCGACGGCGCGGACGTCACCCACGGCTCCCGCGCGGACCGCCGGCTGCTGGCCCGCCGTATGCAGGTGGTCTTCCAGGACCCGTACGGCTCCATGAATCCGGCGCACACCGTGGGCGACACGCTCGGCGAGGCACTGCGGCACAACCTGGGACTGCCCGCGGAGGAGATCCGGGAGCGGGTGGTGCGCGCCCTCGACGACGTGGGGCTCCCCCCCGGTGCCGCACGGCGTCATCCGGCGTCCTTCTCCGGGGGCCAGCGCCAGCGCATCGCCATCGCCCGGGCGCTGGTCATGGAGCCCGACTTCATCGTGTGCGACGAGGCGGTCAGCGCGCTGGACCTGTCCGTGCAGGCCCAGGTGCTCAACCTGCTGACCCGGCTCCAGCGCGCCCGTGGACTGAGCTACCTGTTCATCTCCCACGACCTGGCCGTGGTGCGCCACCTGAGCGACTCGGTCGTGGTCCTGTACGCCGGCCGGGTCGTCGAGCGCGGTCCGGCGGCCCTGGTCGCCGGCCGTCCCTCCCACCCGTACACACGCGCGCTGCTGGCCGCCGCACCGGTCCCGGACCCCGTGGTCCAGCGCCGCCGCCGGGCCGAGCGGCAGCGCTGGACGGCCGGGGCGGCGACCGCCGGCCGTACCAGCGAGGGCTGCGCGTTCGCACCCCGCTGCCCGTTCGCCCAGGACGCCTGCTGGACGGCCCCGCCCGCACTCGTCGAGCGCCACGGGACCGCCGTCGCCTGCCACCGGTACGACGAGATAGCCGCCGACCAGGCATGACGCCTCTCCTAAGGATCTCGATGACCACCACCGCCCCCGCCCCCCTCGACATCGCCTCCCTCCTGCCGGACGGCACCCACCTCGTCGCCGGCGAGTGGGTCCCCGCCCGGACCAGGGCCACCCTCGACGTCGTCGACCCGGCCACCGGAACCCTCCTCGCCCGCGTCCCGCGCGGCACGGCCGAAGACGTCGACGACGCCGTGCGGGCCGCCGAGGCGGCGCTGCCCGCCTGGCGCGACACCAGCCCCGCCGTACGCGGCGAACTCCTGTACCGCTGGGCGGAGTCGGTGCGCGAGCACGACGACACCGTCAACCGCTTGGAGGCGATGGAGGTCGGCCACCCCGTCGGCCCCTCCCCCATCGCCGCGCGGCTGACCCATCTCGCGGGCAAGGCCGACAAGATCCTCGGCGATACCCTGCCCACCCGCTCCCCCGACGTCCTGGGCCTGACACTGCGCGAGCCGTACGGCGTGGTGGGCGCGATCATCCCGTGGAACGCGCCAGGCCCCATGACCGTCTTCAACACCGCCGCCCCGATCGCCGCCGGCAACACCGTCGTCCTCAAGCCCGCCGAGGACGCCCCGCTCACCGCCCTCTACCTGGCCCGGCTGGCGCTGGAGGCGGGCATCCCGCCCGGTGTCCTCAACGTCGTCACCGGCTACGGCTCCGAAGCCGGCGCCGCCCTGCCCGCGCACCCCGGCATCCGCAAGATGAGCTTCACCGGCTCCCCCGCCACCGGCACCGCCGTGATGGAGGCCTGCGCCCGCAACCTGATCCCGCTCCAGCTGGAACTGGGCGGCAAGTCCCCGCAGATCGTGCTGCCCGACGCCGACCTCGCCCGCGCCGTACCGGCGATCGTGCGCAGCATCGTGCTGAACAGTGGCCAGGTCTGCGCGGCCGGCTCCCGCGTCCTGGTCCACTCCTCCCTCCACGGCCGGCTGGTCGAGGCGCTCGCCGAGGGCTTCCGCGCCGTACGGGTGGGGCAGTGGCACCAGCCCGTCGACATGGGTCCCCTGATCAACGCCCGGCAGGAGAGGCGGGTGCTGGACTACCTGGCGATCGGCCGGGAGGAGGGCGCCGAGGTGGTCGTCGGCGGCGGCAAGCTCACCGGAGCGCCGTACGACGACGGCCACTTCGTCGAACCGACGCTCTTCGACCGGGTGCGCCCCGGAATGCGCATCGCCCAGGAGGAGATCTTCGGCCCGGTGCTGTCGGTGCTCACCTACGAGGACGAGGAGGAGGCGGTCGCGATCGCCAACGGCACCCGCTACGGCCTCACCGCCACCCTCTGGACGCGGGACGTGGGGCGGGCGGTGCGGCTGGCCCGCCGGGTGCAGGCCGGTCAGGTCGCGGTCAACACCCTTGGCGACGGCGGACCGGCCGGGGCGATCGGCGCGCCCTTCGGCGGCTACAAGCACAGCGGCTTCGGCCGCTCCATGGGTCCGGACTACCTGGAGGACTGGACGCAGGTGAAGGCGGTGGTCATCGACGCGGCCTGATCCGGAGCACGCACGAGAACCACACCCGTCCAGCGAGCAGGAGGAAGAATGCACGACGACCGAACCGGACTCCCGACGGGCGGCGGCCTCGCCCGACGCGGCTTCATGAGCCTCGCCGGAACCGCCGCCTCGGCCGGCCTGCTCGGTGCGGGCGGCCTGCTGGCCGCCTCGTCGGCGGCCCCGGCGAGGGCCGCCGACACCACCGACACCGACGCCGACCTGGTGATCAGCGGCCTGACCTTCACCCAGGACGTCTCCTACGCCGTCGCCAGCGGCGCGGACCTGAGGTTCGACTTCTACCAGGGCACCGTCAAACCGGCCGACGTCGGCCCGGAGACCCCTGCCACCCCGCCCAGAACGCCCACGCCGGTGGTCGTCTGGGTTCCCGAGTACGGCCTGGAGGAGTACGTCGCCGGGCGCAACCACACCAACGTGGACAGCAAGTTCCCCACCCCGATCGCCAGTTACCTGGCCTACGGATACGCGGTCGTCAGCGCCACGTACGCCTCCCGGGCATCGCGGGAGAAGGACGTCAGGCTCCTGATCGGGTATCTGAAGGCGCACGCCGACGAACTGGTCCTCGACACGGACAACATCGGCGTCCTCACGGCCACCGGCACCGGTTACGTCGCGAGCATCGCCGTCAGCGACGGCGGCACGGCGGACGTCCCCGACCTGACGATCGCGGCACGCGCGGACGCGGACTACCGGGCCCTCATCACCCCCGCGAACACCGCACGGATCGTCGAGTACTTCGCGTCCCACATCGGCGGGACCTACGACCCCGGCTACGAACCGATCACCATGAGCACCCCGGACGTCGCCTGGGTCGACCCCTGCGTCCACACCAGCGAGCTCGGCGAGTACCGCGTCTTCCCGACGCCCTCCCGCGGCCGGGGCACCTACGCCAGTTACGCCGTCTACCTGCCCGAGGCGTACACGAGGT
This sequence comes from Streptomyces sp. NPDC003248, assembly GCF_055563235.1. Taxonomy (NCBI): domain Bacteria; kingdom Bacillati; phylum Actinomycetota; class Actinomycetes; order Kitasatosporales; family Streptomycetaceae; genus Streptomyces; species Streptomyces sp. NPDC003248. The sequence goes on from NZ_JBVHDT010000020.1 coordinate 25,818, forward strand.
CACCGCGCCGGCGCTTCCCGGTGATCTACTTCCTGCACGGCGGCAACGGCAACCAGCGCGAGGCGAAGAACTGGCTGATGGTGCAGGTCGACGGTCTGATCAAGGCGGGCAAGCTCCCGCCGACCATCGTCGTGTGCGTCCAGGGCCTGCCGATCGGCTGGTACGTGAACGCCAACGTGGCGGCCGACGGCGTCCTGAGCGGCCCCGTGGAGGACGTGATCGTCAAGGACCTGGTCCCGCACGTCGACGCCACCTACCGGACCGTCGCCGGCCGGGAGGGCCGGGGCATCGAGGGCTGGTCGGCGGGCGGCTTCGGCGCACTGCGCCTGGCCTTCAAGTACCCCGGGACGTTCGGCCACGCCTCCAGCCTCGCGGGCGCCGTCATCGACTTCGAGGACGAGCCCATGAAGCAGTACGTGACCAACACCTTCGGCCCGCTCGACGACCCGGCCTCGGCCGCCTGGTTCGACTCCGTACGGCCTCATCACTACGTCGAGCACAACGCCCGCGCCATCAAGGCCGCGGGGGTCGGGGTCCGTCTCCTCGTCGGCGACGGCGACTGGCTCTACGACAAGGACGGCAAGAAGATCACGGAGAACTTCAGCAAGCTGCTGACGCGGTACGGCATCCCGCACACCTACACCGTGCTCCCCGGCGTCGACCACATGGTCACGGAGGCGATCGCCGCCGGCACCCTCGCGTACCCCTCGGACTTCTGGGAGGAGGCTCTGGCCAGGTTCAGGTAGGCGCGCCGCCGACGGGCACCGCGGTCGGACGCGGGCCGGACGGCCGGGAGCCCCGGATCGCCTGATCCGGGGCTCCTGGCTACCTGCCCGTTGTCGTCACAGAGCGGCGACGTGCACGCTCGCGGCCGACACGACCCCGTCCGCCGAGGCGACGGCCAGGACGTCGGCGCAGACGTCCGCGACGGGCGTCTCCAGGTGCACTCCGGCGAACGCGCCGAGCCCGAGGCCCCCGGAGACGTTGTCCAGGGCGGAGTCGGACAGCTCGGCGGACTCGATGCGAGAGGCGAGGTTTTCCACGCGTGTTTTCCCTTCAGACGGCTTGACCCGTGCCAGGTGCGCCCGGTCCCACGGTCCGGAACCGTTCGCGGCGCCCTGCACGACGCGGATCAAAGCACGCCCGCGGAGCGAGGGGCCAGCGGCCGGCCCGCCGGACGGGCCGCTCCCGGCGGCGGGCTTCACGCGTGTGGTTCCGCGGTGCCCGCGGAGGCCGTGTTCTTCACACGGTCTCCCGTCCCGCCGCCCTCCACACCCCCCTCGCGCGGCCGACCGGCCGGCGATCGCCGGCCCGCCGCGCCGGCCGTGCCCCCTTCGCGCCGTCTGCCGGAAGTCCCCCTGGACCATGGGAGGGCCGTGTGCAGGTTCACCGGATTTTCGGCCCCCTTGACGTGGACGCCCCGACGAACGGACCGCCACCTCGCCCGCACCGGGCACGCACGGGGGTCCGACCGAGCTGCTCCACCGGGCCGGACCGACGGCTCCACCGGGCCGACCGGGCTGCTCCACCAGGCCGACCGGGCTGCTCCACCAGGCCGACCGGGCTGCTCCACCAGGCCGACCGGGCTGCTCCACCAGGCCGACCGGGCTGCTCCACCAGGCCGGAGGACCGCTCCAGCGGGCCGACCGGGCTGCTCCACCAGGCCGACCGGGCTGCTCCACCAGGCCGACCGGGCTGCTCCACCGGGCCGGACGGGCTGCTCCACCTAGCCGACGACGCTGCTCCACCAGGCCGGACCGACAGCTTTCACCGGGGCCGGACCGACCACTTCACCGGAGCGGGACCGACCCCTTCACCGGGGCCGGACAAGCCGCGGCGGGCCGTCGCCCCGCTCACCCCGCGGACGCGTCACCGCCGGTGCCGTCCGCGGCCGCCAGCGCGGCGACCGGCCGATCGAGGGCGGGCAGTGCCCGGTCCGGCGCCGGCCGGTCGGCGTCGGGCAGTTCCCGGACGACCCGGACGAGGGCCGCGGTGCCGGCGCGGTCGTAGCGCTCCAGCAGCTCCAGCGCCCGGCCCGACGCGGTGAGCACCACGGTCCGCTGGTCGTGCTCGGGCCGGACCCGCTCCACCAGCCGGCCGGCGGACATCGTCCGGACGAGGTTGCTGACGGTGGACGGCGCCACCCGCAGCCGTGCGGCGGCCGCGCCGGGCCTGAGCCCCCGGCCGAGGAGGACGGCGCCCGCAGCAGCTCGAAGCGCGCCTCGGGCAGGTCCGGCAGCCCCTCGGCGCTGTGGGTGGCGCGCAGGACGGCGCGCCGCCACGGCCCCGGCAGACCCCCGGTCCGGCGGCCACCCGAGCCGACGGCCGGCAGTACGAGATGTACGTGAAGAACGCCACGACCATCGACTACCGCATCCCCACGGGCATGGTCGGCGGCCGCTGGGTGAAGGACCAGGAGGTGGACCCGGTGCAGCTCGCGGTGGGCCCCGAGGGCTTCGCCGACCGCGTCAACCGAAAGGACGACGACGCCATGACACCCGAGACCCCCGCGGCCCCGCCCCTCACCTTCTTCGCCCACCTGTCGGTGCGCGTCGACGCCCCGCACGACCTCGGTGAGGCGCCCGACGGCCACCGCCGGCTGGTGCCCCTGACCGGCGGCCGCTTCGACGGGCCGGACGTGCACGGCACGGTCCTGCGGGGCGGGGCCGACCACCAGGTCCTGCGCACGGCCACCCTGACCGAACTCGACGCCCAGTACGCCCTGGAGACGGACCGGGGCGAGCGGATCGCGGTGCACAACACCGGCATCCGTTCGGGCAGCGCCGAGGACATCGCGGCCGTCGTGCGGGGCGAGGAGGTGGCGCCGGAGCGGATCTACTTCCGCAGCTTCCCGCGCCTGACCACCGCCGCCCCCAGGCTGGCATGGATCAACGAGCGCCTCTTCGTCGCGACGGGGGAACGCCGGCCCGACAGCGTGGAACTGGACGTCTTCCTGCTCGGCTGACGCCACGGCGGTGACCCTGGTGCCGGAGCGTCCGCCGCCCGGGTCACCCCCGCCCGGGTCACCCCCGCCCGGGTCACCGCCGAGCGGGCGGGGGCGGGCCGCGGGAAGATCGGAATCGGCGCGGACGCGCGGGCCGTCCGGGCGTAGGCTTCGGTCAGCACGGACACGGCGGGGGTGGAGCACATGGCGACGGCCGAGGCGGCACAGAGGTGGGGGTCGGCCCTCGACGCGGTGGTGGTGTACGCGCAGGGCGCGCTCTGCCGCCGCCTGGCCCGCGGCAGCGTGCCCGCGGACGGCCGGGTGCGCGTCACGGGACTGCCCCGCTCGCTGGACCCGGGCTCCCTGCGGGCCCGTGCCCTGGGCGCCCCCGGGGTGCGCGTCACCGAGGCCCGCATCGAGGTCGAGGCCGAACCGTACGACACCGGCGTGCCCGACGGGTTGCGGCGCGAGGTGGAACGGCTGCGGGACGAGTGCGCGGCGGCACGGGGCCGCCGGGACCGTCAGCTGAGCCTGATCGAGGAGGTCAGGGCCCTCCGCCCGGTGCCGCCGCCCCGCCGCAAGGACGACCCGCACCGCCGGACCCCCGTCGACGCGTGGCTGGAGCTGGCCGACTTCGTCGACGACCGGCTGACGGGACTGCACAGCCGGCTCGTCGAACGGGAGGAGGCGCTGCGCCGCGTCGAGCACGAGCTGACCGTCGCCCTGGACCGGCTCGCCCGCGCCTCCACCGACGCGCCGTCGGCCCATGTGGACACCACGGTCTCCGCCGTCCTGGCCCTCGACGGCACCGCGGGCACGGAGGTGGAGCTGGAGCTGGAATACGGGGTGCCGGGTGCCGTCTGGGTGCCGGCCTACCGCCTCTTCCACCGCCGGGGCGACAACGGCGGCCGTCTGGTGCTGCGCGCCTCGGTCGCCCAGCGCACCGGCGAGGACTGGACGGGCGTCCGCGTCGCCCTGGCCACCGCCGACCTGCGGCGCGCCACCGACCTGCCGAGGCTCCGCTCGGTCCGGATCGGGCGCCGCCAGCCCACCCCCGCGTCGTCCGGCTGGCGCGAGCCGCCGGCGGGGCTCGCCGACCTGTTCGCCGGGTACGACGCGGCGGGCCCCCGCCCCGCGACGCCCGCCGCGCGCGACGCCGTCGTGGCCGGTGCCGCTCCCGTGCCCGTGGCCGCCGCGGGCGGCCCCGTGTCCGCTCCCGTTCCGCCACCGCCACCGCCCGTGCCGTCGGCACCGCGGGGCTACGGCGGCCCGGCCGGCGCGCCCCCGGTGCCCGGCGGCGTGTTCGGCGCCCCGCCGGCGCCCTTCGCCGGGGAGACGCCCGACCTCGCGGCGCCCCCGCCGCCGCTCCGGCCCCACCGGGCCGCGAAGGCGCGCGCCGGCGGCGGCCCGTTGGCGGCTCCGGCCGCGATGGCGCCCGCGGCTCCCTTCGGTGCCGCGCCGCCCCCGCCTGCCGCACCGGCACCGGCACCGGCGGCCGGTCCCCCGCAGCCGAGCGGCGCCGAGCTCGACTACGGCGCCCTCGTCCTGAGCGGCCCCGACGAGCAGGGCGGCCGCCGGGGCCGGCTGTTCCCCGACTCCCCCTTCGACCCGGTGGGGGCCGAGTACCGCCGCCGCGCCGCGTCGGTGGCCGCGCTGCCGCTGCCCGGGCACGCCGTGCGGCCCCGCGAGTCGGCGGGTTCCTTCGACCACCGCTTCGACGCCGTCGCGCGCGCCGACATCCCGTCGGACGGCACCTGGCACACCGTCACCGTCGGCGAGATCCCGGTCGGTCTGCGCACCGAGTACCTCTGCGTACCGTCCGTGGAGCAGACCGTGTACGCGACGCTGGTGCTCTCCAACGCCACCGGCCAGGCCCTGCTGGCCGGCCCGGTGGAGGTCACCGTAGACGACGACTTCCTGCTGACCGCCGCACTGCCCACGCTGGCCCCCGGCGGTGTGTGCCGGGTGGGGCTCGGGCCGGCCGAGGGCATCCGGGTCACCCGCCGCACGAACCTGCACGAGTCGACCTCGGGCCTGCGCAACAACACCACCGTGCTGGACCACCGGGTCCACGTGGAGCTGGCCAACCGGCTCGCGGGTCCCGTCACCGTCGAGGTCCGCGAACGGGTGCCGGTCACCTCCGAACCGGACGTGCGGATCGAGGAACGGTCCGACTGGACGGCACCCGGGGACACCCCGGGGCCGGAGCACCACGCGCCGGGCACCCGTGTCTGGCGGGTGGACCTGCCCGCCGGCGGCACCGCCGCCCTCGACGGCGGCTACGAGATCCGTATCCCGGCCGGCAAGGCCCTGGTCGGCGGCAACCGCAGGAGCTGACGCACCCCATGTCCACGGCCCCGAAGCCGATCGCCCTCCCCGTCACCGCCGTCACCTGCCTGGAGGACCGCGCCCACGTCGAGCGCGCCGTCGTGCTCGACCTCGCGGCCGGCGTCCAGCGGCTGCGTCTCGGACCGGTCAGCGCGCTGGCCGTCGACCGCACCGTCCACGCCGAGCTGACCGCCGACCACCCGGCGACCGTGCTCGACGTGCGGATCGTCCGTGCCTGGACCCCGCGCGGGCCGCAGCCCCCCACCGAGGACGACTCCGCACTGCGCCACCGGGCGGCGGCGCTCGAAGAGGAGCGGATCGCCCTGGAGCAGCGGCGGGACCGGCTGCGCGCCCGCCTCGACGCGCTGGGCCGGCTCGCCGCCGATCTGCTGCGGGAGATCGGCGAGGGCGCCGGATCCGGTGAGAGCGACGGGGCCCGCTGGGCCCGCGAACTGGACCGGGTGGACGCCGAGCGCGACACCCACGGGGAGCGACTGCGCGCCGTGGAGGCCCGGCTGGCCGCCGTCGCCGTCGAACGCGCCGAGGTGCAGCGGGCCATCGACCTCAGCGAGGAGGAGCCCGCCGAGCTGGTCGGCCACGTCGAGCTGACCGTGGAGACCGCGGCCGCCGGACCGGTCGGGCTGCGTCTGACCCACCTCACGCCCTGCGCGCTGTGGCGGCCCGCCTACCGGGCCGTCCTCGACGGGGACTCCCTGACGCTGGAGACCGACGCGATGCTCTGGCAGCGCACCGGCGAGGACTGGTCGGACGTACGGCTGACGCTGTCGACGGCCCGCTCGTCGCTGGCCACCGACCCGCCGCGGCTGGACCAGGACCGGCTGACGCTGGAGGACCGGTCCCCCGAGGAGCGCCGCACGGTCGACGTCGAGCTGCGCGAGGAGGAGATCGCGGACCTGGGCCCGGCCCCGGTGCTCGGCCTGCCGGGCGTGGACGACGGCGGGGAGGTACGGGTGCTGCACTCCCCCGCGCCGGTCTCCGTGCCCGCGGACGGCCGCGCCCACCGTGTGCCGCTCTCCTCCTTCACCACGGCCGCGCGCAGCGAGTACGCCTGCTCGCCCGAGCTGTCCCCGCTGGTCACGCGGACGGCACGGTTCGACAACCGGTCCGGTCACGCCCTGCTCGCCGGGCCCGTGGACCTCGTCCGGGGCAGCGGCTTCAGCGGACGCGGCACGCTGGCCTTCACCGCCCCCGGCGCCCCCGTCGAACTCGCCTTCGGCAGCTGCGACGACCACCGGGTGGTCCGCCGCACCGAGGAGACCCGCGACACCGCCGGCATCACCCAGCGGACCGTGCTCACCCGCACGGTCCGGCTGGACCTGTCCCGCTTCTCCGGCCCGGAGGAGCACGACGACCGGGTGATCACCCTGCGGGAGCGGATCCCGGTCTCCGAGGTCGCGGCGGTGCAGGTACGCCTCCGCAAGGAAGCCTGCTCCCCCGCGCCCGACACCGTCGACGCCGACGGCATCGCCCGCTGGGACCTCCCCCTCCCGCCCGGCGGCCACCGCACCGTCACCCTGGTCTACGAACTGACGGCCACTTCCAAGGTCGCGGGCCTCTGAGCCGGCTGACGGACAGCACGCCGGAACGCCGGGCAGGGCGTTAGTGTGACGATCATGGTGGCGTGGGGTGTTCGGCCCGCGTCGGCGTCGGACGTCGAGGCGGTGGCCGAGTTGCGGGCGACGGTGCTGCGGGCGGATCTGGAGCGGCTCGGGCGGTACGACGCGCGGCGGGTGCGGCAGCGGCTGCGCGACGGGTTCGACCCGGCCCACACCTGGGTGATCGAGGTCGGCGGCGCGTTCGCCGGCTGCGTGGCGTTGCGACCGGCCGCGGACTCCCACTGGCTGGAGCACTTCTACCTGGCCCCCCGTCTCCAGGGCGGCGGTATCGGTTCGGGCGTGCTGCGCGGGCTGCTGGAGCGGTGCGACCGCGACGGTGTCCCCGTCCGGCTGAACGTGCTGCGGGGCAGTCAGGCCCGCCGGCTGTACGAGCGGCACGGGTTCGCCGTCGAGGCCGAGGATCCGGTGGACGTCTTCATGCGGCGCGAGCCGACCCCATGAGTGACGGCGGTCCCGGCACCGAGCCGTCGGGCGTCTCGGTGCCGGGGCGGCCCGACCGCGCCGTGCAGGACGGTTCCGCCTGCACGGCCCCGGCTGGGGCGGCGGAGGCGGCCGGCCTCAGCGCCCGCCGCGGAAGCGGGGCCGCCGTACCGGCCGTCAGGAGGTGGCCGGGTTCCACAGGTCGCACTGGTGGTTCTCGGGGAAGGTGTCCACCGAGGTGATCGCCTCCGGGGCGAGGACCTGAACCTGCGGGAAGAGGTCCCAGCGTGGCGCGTTCACGGCGTACGGGATGCCGGTCCTGGCGAAGGTGGTCCAGTAGGCGAGCATGCTGTCCGCCAGGGCGTTCTGGGCCGGGGTGCCCGAGACGCCGCCGAAGACGTACCGGATCTCCGAGCCGTGGGGAGCGCCGATCGGGAAGCTGATCGGCAGGTTCAGGTAGTCCATGGCGTGACGGTCGGCGAACTCGTACTGGTAGGACCGGGTGTGTTCGGCCATCAGGCGTGCGGTGCGGGACTGGAGACAGGCGAACTGGGAGTCCGTGAGGATCGCGCCCAGGGCCTCGGCGGGCGTGCCGTGGTCCGACAGCGGATAGCGGGCCAGGATCTCGTCGGCTCGTTCACCGTGGAGCGCGCGGACCGCGACCGGGTAGCCCGCGGCGGTGAGCTGCCGGCCGGCCAGGTCGTAGGTGGTCGCCACCGTGAGCCGGCCCTCGTCGGCGGTGGTGCCCTGGAGGACGGGAACGTGGTGGAAGCGTCCGCTCTCCAGGGCGTCCGGCACCTGGAGGGGGAGGACCTTGCCGTCGACGTTGGGCACCCAGCGGGCGGTAGGCGCGGCCGAGGCGGTGAGCAGTTCGTCCGCGCTCTTGGAGCGCAGGCAGGCGGCGTCCGCGCAGCCCAGGGAGTCCGCCCAGGTCCGGCCGTTGTTCTGCTGCGACTCCTGGGTGGGCAGGGGGAAACCGCAGCCGGACTGGGCGATGGCCCGGTCGAACAGGCCGGTCGTGCGGGGCGAGACCAGGTGGTGGCAGACGCTGCCGCCTCCCGCGGACTCGCCGAAGATCGTCACATTGCCGGGGTCGCCGCCGAACGCCGCGATGTTGTCCCTGACCCAGCGCAGGGCGGCCTGCTGGTCGAGCAGTCCGTAGTTGCCGGACGTTCCCTGCGGCGACTCCTGGGCCAGGTCCGGGTGGGCCAAGTAACCGAAGGCGCCCAGCCGGTAGTTGAGGGTGACGACGACCACGTCGCCCTCGGCGGCCAGGTCGCCGCCGTCGTAGAACGTGCCGGAGCCGACGGTGAAGCCGCCCCCGTGGATCCACACCATCACCGGTCGCCCGTGGAGGGACCGCTGGGTGGGGGTGTGGACGTTCAGGTACAGGCAGTCCTCACTGGGTGTGCCGGGTCCCGCGAGGTTGCCCCAGGGGCTGGACTGGATGCGCTGCACGCAGGGGTCGCCCGGGGTGGCGGCGTCCCGGACTCCCCACCAGCGCGCGGGGGGAGCGGGCGGCTTCCAGCGCAGGGGGCCGACCGGTGGAGCGGCGTACGGGATGCCGAGGTAGGAGGTGGCGGTCCCGTCCGCCTTCCCCTGCACCTGCCCGTACCGGGTCGTGACGACGGGCGCGTCGGCGGCCGCGGCCGGTGTGACGGCCAGGCCGGCGGCGGACAGCAGCAGGACCCCCGCGACGACCACCGACCGCACTGCTGTCCGTCGGATCGACGACCAGGTGCGGCGGCACGGGACCGCCGTTCTTCTCGCTGGGCCGGACATCGGCACCTCCGTGGGGATGGATGACAACGGTCGTCGGAGTCTGGTCGGCCACCGGGCGCCGGGGACCGCGTGAACCACCAGTCCCGAAGTGCCGGGCGCGCTGGCGGTGCGACGCCCGCCGTGCGTCGTGTCGCGGGCCGGGCGGACTGGGAGGACCTCAAGTACCACGGGTTCGCCGGGCAGACGGTCAAGCTCCAGTGCCGGAAGGCCGGATCCGCCCACTACAGCGGGCAGGCCGCCCCGCGGGACGGCCGAGGGCCGCGCCCCGGTGACGGGAGGGGTTGGGGCTGACTTCGGACTGACTTCGTGGTGCGGCCCCCGCTGTGGGGTGGGCACCGCGGAGTCAGTCGCCCCGTTCCGTCCGGACGACCTGGTCCCAGCGTTCCGCGGTCCTGTCGTGCTCGTGGACGAGCCCGGTGCCGCGCCGCGGCACCGCTCGTGCTCCGCGATCTGCTCCGCGATCGCCTCGTCGAGGGCGGGATGCCCGTCCCCGGGATGCGGGGCGTCCCCGGAACTCGACCACCACCGGGCCTACGTCCACGCGGCACGGGCGTGGAGGACACCGCTGTGCTCCTCCCGCCGCTGCTGCCCCCGGCCGGAGTCCCGGGTGGGAGTCGCCGGCCTCCGGCGGGGGTTCTGGCGGGCCCCCGCCGACAACGCTTCCCGCGGCGGCGGACGAGCGCGGACCGGTCAACTCACCGTCACTGCGTACGCGTCGGTGTCGACGCGGCTCACGCTGCCCGGCGGCACACCGGGCGCCGACCGGCGGCGGGCCCGGGCACGCGTCAGTGGGGCCACAGCAGGGACAGGGCGCCGGTGGCGGCGCAGCAGGCGCTCGCGGCGACCGTCCAGCCCACGCAGCGCAGCCGGAGCGTCCGGTAGCGCCGTTCGTACTCACCGCGCAGGGACACGCACCGGTTCGCGATCCTCTCCAGGTCCTCGCGGGCGCGTTCGAGCCGGTCGGTGACGTAGTGCTGTTCGATCTCGATGCGCTGTGCGGTGGTGGTCCACTCCAGGGGGCGGACGAACTCGCGCGCTCGTCGTTCCGCCTCCGCGATGGTGGCCTGCCACAGGAGGTACCCCTCGACCTCTTCGCCGAGACCGGTGCCTCCGGCCTGCCGGTACGACGGCTCGCTCACCTGCGTCCCCTCGTCGTTCGTCAGTGGACCTGGGCTTCGGCCTCGGCCAGCGCCATGTCGGGGTGGTGCAGGTCGAAGGCCGGGGATTCGCTGCGGATGCGCGGCAGGGTGAGGAAGTTGTGCCGCGGCGGCGGGCAGGAGGTCGCCCACTCCAGGGAGCGGCCGTAGCCCCACGGGTCGTCGACGCCGACCGGCTTGCCGTACTTGGCGGTCCGCCAGACGTTGTAGAGGAACGGAAGCATCGACAGGCCGAGCAGGAAGGAGCCGATCGTGGAGACCGTGTTCAGTGCGGTGAAGCCGTCGGCGGCCAGGTAGTCGGCGTACCGGCGGGGCATGCCCTCGGCGCCCAGCCAGTGCTGGACCAGGAAGGTGCCGTGGAAGCCGACGAACAGCGTCCAGAAGGTGATCTTGCCGAGGCGCTCGTCGAGGAGCTTGCCGGTGAACTTCGGCCACCAGAAGTGGAAGCCGGCGAACATCGCGAAGACGACGGTGCCGAAGACGACGTAGTGGAAGTGCGCCACCACGAAGTACGAGTCGGAGACGTGGAAGTCCATCGGCGGCGACGCCAGGATCACCCCGGTCAGACCGCCGAAGAGGAACGTCACCAGGAAGCCCGCGGCCCACAGCATCGGGGTCTCGAAGGACAGCGAGCCCTTCCACATCGTGCCGATCCAGTTGAAGAACTTCACCCCGGTCGGGACGGCGATGAGGAACGTCATGAAGGCGAAGAACGGCAGCAGCACACCGCCGGTGACGTACATGTGGTGGGCCCACACGGTCACGGAGAGGCCGGCGATCGCGATCGTCGCGGCGACCAGGCCCATGTAGCCGAAGATCGGCTTGCGGCTGAAGACCGGGATGACTTCCGTGATGATGCCGAAGAACGGCAGGGCGATGATGTACACCTCCGGGTGTCCGAAGAACCAGAAGAGGTGCTGCCACAGCAGCGGGCCGCCGTTGGCCGGGTCGAAGATGTGGGCGCCGAACTTGCGGTCCGCCTCCAGGGCGAACAGCGCGGCCGCGAGGACCGGGAAGGCCAGCAGGACCAGGACACTGGTCAGCAGGACGTTCCAGGTGAAGATCGGCATGCGGAACATGGTCATGCCGGGGGCGCGCATGCAGATGATCGTGGTGATGAAGTTGACCGCGCCGAGGATCGTGCCGAAGCCGGAGAAGGCCAGGCCCATGATCCACAGATCGGCGCCGACGTTGGGGGTGCGGATCGTGTCCGACAGCGGGGTGTAGGCGAACCAGCCGAAGTCGGCCGCGCCCTGCGGAGTGAGGAAGCCGCCGACGGCGACCAGCGAGCCGAAGAGGTAGAGCCAGTAGGCGAAGATGTTCAGCCGCGGGAACGCCACGTCGGGCGCGCCGATCTGCAACGGCATGATCCAGTTGGTGAATCCGGCGAACAGCGGGGTGGCGAACATCAGGAGCATCACGGTGCCGTGCATCGTGAACGCCTGGTTGTACTGCTCGTTGGAGACGATCTGGATGCCCGGCCGGGCCAGTTCGGCGCGGATGACCAGCGCCATCACGCCGCCGATGAGGAAGAACATGAACGACGTCGAGAGGTACAGCGTGCCGATCGTCTTGTGGTCCGTGGTGCTGAGCCACTTGACGACGACCTCGCCGCGGCGTTGGCGCCGGACCGGCAGCTCGTCCTCGTAGTGGGACCCTGGTGCCGCGGCACCCTGAGGTTCGTCGACGATGCTCAAAGCGTGCTTCTCCCGTGATCGCGGCTCGTCCGCGCCGTGCGTGCGTCCGCCGCCATCCTGGCCGCCCGCAGCCGGAGGCGACGTCGCGCGGCAGCGACACACCGCCACTGCGGTGATTGCTGTACACGGATGGAGCAGTGCGGCGGCCCGCCCGGTCCCCACGCCCCCGCCCGGTGGGGCGCCGTTGTGCGAGGGCGCCGTTGTGCGAGGGCACAGATCTGTCCGCGCGGGACTGTTCCCGGGGCACGCGGTGTCGTGTTCGGGGCGCCGTCGCCCTCCCCCGTGCCCCAGACTCACCAGCGGTCACCGTCCGGTGACGCTGTCGTCGGCCAGGACGCCCGGGGGAGCGCGGCTTCCCGTGCCCCGGCTTTCCGCGCGGGCCGGACACTCCCGAACGACGCCACGAGAGAGTCGAGCATGGTCTGGAGAGCAGCCCCCACCGGACGGTCCACGGATGCCGGACGGCGTCCCGCGGGACCGCCGTACGCCGCCTTGCGCGGACCCCGTCGTACGGCGGCCGTGCTGACGGGCGGGACGTTCCTGACGTTCCTGCTGCTGTCGGCGTGGGCGCCCGGTCCGATGTCCCGGCCCGTCACCGGTGACGGGCCGCCCGTGGGCGTGCTGGCGGGTCTGGCGCAACTGCCCTTCATGGCGGGCGTCCTGTGGTGGTTCGAGCGCGCCGCCCGTCGCGGGGGCGATGTCCCGCCGGCGCCGGCGGACGACGCGGGCCGCGGCGGTGAGCCGCGGTGAACAGCGGCGGAACCTCCCTCCAGAGCCTCGCGCTCATGGCGTTCACCGCGATCGTCACCGTCACGCTCATGCTGTGCGTGATCTCCGGCCCGGACAGCGAGAGCCTGGAGGAGTTCTACACCGGTTACGGCCGGTTCTCCCCCCTGCGCAACGGCCTGGCGATCGCCGGTGACTACATCTCGGCGGCCACGGTCCTCGGCACGGGGGGCGTCATCGCCCTCGCCGGGTACGACGGCATCGTCCTGGCCCTGGCCACCTCGGTCTCCCTCGCCCTGCTGATGGCCGTCCTGGCCGAACCCCTGCGCGGCAGCGGACGCTTCACGATGGGCGACACCCTCGCCCGCCGCATGCCGGGCCGCTCCCCGCGCGTCACGACGGCCGTCGTCACCGTGATCGCCCTCATGCCCCTGATGCTGGTCCAGTTGGCCGCCTGCGGAGATCTGGTGGCCTTCCTCCTCGGGTTCGAAGGGTCCGTGGCCGGCACCGGGTGCATCGTCGCCCTGGGGCTGCTGATGATCAGCTACGCGGCCATCGGGGGCATGCAGGGCACCGCCTTCGTGCAGGTCCTCAAGATGGTCGCGCTGATCGGCTCCGGTCTGGTCGTGAGCGTGCTGCTGCTGCGCCGCTTCGACTACGACGCCGGCGCCCTGCTGGACGCCGCGGCGAGACGTTCCCTCGCCCCGGAGGCGTACCTGCGGCCCGGGCTCCAGTTCGCCACGGGGTCCCACCCCCGCCTGGACATGGTCGCGACCACCGTGACGCTCGCGCTCGGCGCGGCCTGCCTGCCCCACATCACCATGCGGCTGTACGGCGCCCGCAGCGCGCGCCAGGTCCGCCGGTCCATGTCGTGGGCGGTCTCCCTGGTCGCCCTGTCGGTCCTGATCATCGTGGTGTTCGCGTTCGGCGCCGCGGCGCTCGTGGGCGGCCCGGCGATCCGGGCCGCCGACCCCCAGGGCGACACCGCCTATCTGCTGGCCGCCCGTGCGGCGCTGGGCCAGGGCGGCACGCTGGTGGAGGCCCTGCTCCTCACCGGCGTGACGACGGCGCTGTTCCTGACGCTGCTCGCCTCCGTCGCCGGGATGATCCTGGCCTGCGCGGGCACGCTCGCGCACGACGTGTTCACCCCACGGGACGGCACCCCCGCCACGCCGCGCCGGGAGATACGGACCGCGCGTACCGCCGCGCTGGGCGTGGGGGTCGTGGCCGTCGCGCTCGCCATCCCCGTCCAGCACCGCAGCCTGCACGCGCTGAGCATGCTGTCCATGTCCCTGGGCGCATCGGTGATCGCGCCCGCGCTGCTCTACTCCCTGTTCTGGGCCCGCTTCCACCGGACGGGACTGCTGTGGACCCTGATCGGCGGCACGGCGGGCGTACTGCTCCTCTTCCCCGCCACGAGCCTCGTCTCGGGCACGCCCGACGCTGTCCTGCCCGGACATGACATCAACTGGCTGCCCCTCGCCACCACCGGGGCCGTCACCATCCCCCTCGGCTTCCTGCTGGGCTGGCTGGGCACGGTGCTCCCCCGCCGCCGCGCCGGGGCGCCGCGCGACGTCCGGGACACGGTGGCCGTGCCTTTGCCGCCGTACGAGCGGGCGGCCCGGCACGCGGCTCCCCGGACGGACGCCGCCCGGGACTGACCGGCGGCCGGCCCCGGCCGCACGCCCCGGGGACGGGTGCCCGGCCCCGGGCCCGGCCGGCGCCGCTGCCCTGCGTCGCGAGGGTCCACCGCCGGGCCGACAGGCGTGGTCCGCCGTCGGGCCGACAGGCGTGGTCCGCCGTCGGACCGGCAGGCGCGGTCCGCCACCGGCCCGACAGGCGCGGTCCGCCACCGGGCCGACAGGCGTGGTTCGCCGTCGGCCCGGACCAGTGCCGGTCGGGCGTGTGCCGCCTCCCGGCCCGGCCGGCCGCGAGCAGCGGCGCGAGGACGGCGCGCTGCCTCGGGCCCCGAGGGCGACCGGCCTCCCCCCGCCCCCCCGGCCCCCCGACGTCGGCGCCCGGCGGGCCCAGGGCTCGTAGACGCAGTACGCCGCACGCATCCGCCGGGGGGCGGACCGGCCTCCTCGACGGACGGTGAACGTCCTGGCCGAGGCGGCGCCCGGGGCGCCAAGTGCGGCGCCAAGCGTTCGCCAAGAGGCCGGCCGCACCCTTGGCGCCTCATGCCCTGTCCGAACCGTTGTTGGAGCAAGCAAGCGTGTCCCCCAGTAGTACGGCTTTCGAACGCCCCGTCACCGGCCGTCCGTACACCCACGAGATGGTCGTGGTCCACCGGGTCTTCCGCCGTGAGTCGGCCCTCCTGCCCCGCCTCGTACGCGCCGTACCGGACGGCGGTACGGTGCGCGCCGCCGAGGTCGCGGCGTACCTTGACGATTACCTGACGGGTCTGCACCACCACCACACCGTGGAGGACGAGTTGATCTGGCCACTGCTGCGTGCGCGCGCCGCGGACGACGGGCTGATCGTGCGGATGGAGGAGCAGCACGAACGCATCGACCACAGTCTGGCGGCCGTCACCGGGTGGGTGCCCGCGTGGCGGCGGACGGCCGACTGTGTCGCCGGGGAGGAACTCGCCCTGGCGCTGGACGAGCACCGCCGTGTGCTCCTCGGCCACCTCGACGACGAGGAGCGGATGGTCCTCCCCCTCGTCGCCGAGCACCTGTCCGTCGCCGAGTGGGACGCGGTCGGACGCCGCGGGCTGGAGACCGTCCCCCGGAACAAGCTCATGCTCGCCCTCGGCGCGCTCCTCGAGGAGGCCACGCCCGAGGAGCGGGCCCACTTCCTCGGGAAGGCACCGCTGGCCGGCCGGCTGCTGTGGCGGGCCGTCGGCAGGCGTCGGTACGCCGCGGCCTGCCGCGCCGTGCGGGGCCCGCTGAACGGGGAGGCGGGACGGTGACCGTACTCGACTCCGCCCCGCTCGACGTCCTCGACGCCTACCGCACCTGCGAGTTCGCCACGCTCGGCCGGGACGGCACCCCACTGGCCTGGCCGGCGGCGGTGTCGCGCCGCGCGGACGGGACCCTCCTGCTGACCACGTCCCTGGCGTTCGCGCAGAAGGCGCTGAACGTCCGCCGGGACGGACGCGTCGCGCTGCTCCTGTCCGACCCGACCGGCAGCGGTCTCGACCACGCCCCGCAGATCTACGTCGGCGGCCGGGCCGAGTGCCCCGACGAGATCATGACGGGTCCGCAGGGCGCCGAGGACTACTGGCGGATGCTCTTCGAGCGGCAGCCGCACAGCCGGTCGTACCTCTCCCCTCCCCTGCGGTGGCTGATGGACTGGTACTACCTGCGGCTGCTCATCACCGTCACGCCCGAGCGGGTGATCGTGCGTCCTCCGCTCGCTCCGCCCTCGTCCGGGCACGCGTCCCCGGGCCCGGACGGGGGTGGAGCGCTGCCCGGGGCCGCTCAGCTCGCCCGCTACCCCACCGCGGTCCTCGCCGCCCGCGACGCGTCCGGGGCGCCCGTGCTCGCCCGGACCCGTCCGGTGCCGGGGGACGCCGGTTTCACGGTGGAGGTGCCGTCCGACTGCGCCGTGGCGCCCGGCCCGGCGTCGCTGCTGGTGCACCGGCACGACGAACGGCTCAACCGCATGGAGAACACGCTCGTCCGCGGTGAGCTGGAGCGGACCGGTGCGGGCTGGTCCCTCGTGCCCGCCACAGTGGTGCAGCCGATGGGCTCGGGACGGCCGAGCGACGCGCTGCGGGTGCTCCGGCGGACGAAGCGGGCCACCGACCGGTATCTGGAGCGCCGCGGTCTGTCCCGGCCCGCGGTGCAGTGGTCCGAGTTCCGGGCGCTCGCGAAGCCGGACGCACGGCGGGACGGCAGGACCTGACGGCCCGACGGAAACAGAGGGTGCCGGCCGGCCGCCGGGCGGTGACGGCGGTGTCCGACCGGCGAGCGGGTGACGGCGGTGTCCGACCGGCGGGCGGGTGGCGGCGGTGTCCGACCGGCGGGCGGGTGGCGGCGGTGTCCGACCGGCGGGCGGGGTGGCCTACGCCGAGCGCGCCAGGCGCCGCTCCGTCCTCCCGGCGGAGGGCGGCACCCGCATCGGCCGCCTCCGCCCCCGCCGGTGGGGGGTGGCCGGCTCGGCCGACCAGACAGCCGCCGGACGCGGCCGCAGGTCCAGGGGATGTCCCTCGCC
Organism: Streptomyces sp. NPDC003248; assembly: GCF_055563235.1. Taxonomy (NCBI): domain Bacteria; kingdom Bacillati; phylum Actinomycetota; class Actinomycetes; order Kitasatosporales; family Streptomycetaceae; genus Streptomyces; species Streptomyces sp. NPDC003248. The sequence continues at coordinate 42,670 of NZ_JBVHDT010000020.1, forward strand.
ACCCGGTGGCCGTCCCGGTGGCGCACGGACAGCGTCCCGCCGACGGTCTCCCCGGCGCGGACACGACGGCTGAGCCGGTCGGCGGGTTCCCGCCCGCAGGTGCCGGCCGACGCTCCTTCGCCATGTGCCCTCAGGCGGGTCTGATCCACCCGATCGACCGCTCGACGGCCCGCCGCCAGTTGTCGTACTCCGCCTCCCGTCGATCGGGGTCCATGTCCGGCAGCCACTGGCCGGCCCGGTGCCAGTTGCGGCGCAGCACCTCCAGGTCGGTCCAGTAGCCGGCGGCCAGCCCGGCCGCGTAGGCGGCGCCGAGGGAGACCGTCTCGGCGACCATGGGCCGTACCACGGGCACGTCGAGCACGTCGGCCACGAACTGCATGAGCAGGTTGTCCGCCGTCATGCCGCCGTCGACCTTGAGCCGCTCCAGGGGGACCGGGAAGTCGGCGTTCATGGCGTCGACGACCTCCCGCGTCTGCCAGCCGGTGGCCTCCAGTACGGCCCGCGCCAGGTGCCCCTTGGTGATGTACGAGGTGAGGCCGACGATGACACCCCGCGCGTCGCTGCGCCAGCGGGGTGCGAACAGGCCGGAGAAGGCGGGGACGATGTAGCAGCCGCCGTTGTCCTCGACCGTGCGCGCGAGGGTCTCGATCTCCGGCGCGCTGCTGATCAGTCCCAGACGGTCGCGGAACCACTGGACCAGCGCCCCGGTGACGGCGATCGACCCCTCCAGGGCGTAGGCCTGGGGCTGGTCCCCGATCTTGTACGCGACGGTCGTGAGGAGCCCGTTCCGGGAGCGTACGACGTCGGTGCCGGTGTTGAGCAGCAGGAAGCCGCCCGTCCCGTACGTGCACTTCGCCTCGCCCGGGGAGAAGCAGGTCTGGCCGAAGAGGGCGGCCTGCTGGTCGCCGAGGGCGGCCGTGATGCGGACCCCGGGGAGGACCGAGCGGGCGACGCCGTAGGTCTCGGCGGACGGCCGGATCGCGGGCAGCACGGCGCGGGGGACCCCGAAGAACGCCAGGAGGTCCTCGTCCCAGTCGAGCGTGCGGATGTTCATCAGCATGGTGCGGCTCGCGTTGGTGGCGTCGGTGATGTGCAGGCCGCCGTCCGCGCCGCCGGTGAGGTTCCAGATCAGCCAGCTCTCCATCGTGCCGCACAGCACCTCGCCGTCCTCGGCGCGCCGGGCCAGCGCGGGGTCGTGGTCGAACAGCCAGCGCAGGCGCAGCGCCGAGAAGTAGGTGGAGGGGGGCAGGGCGCACCGGTCGAGGAAGAAGCCGTCCCCGGGGTGGCGTCGCAGGTCGTCGACGAGGGATGCCGTGCGGGTGTCCTGCCAGACGATCGCCCTGCCCAGCGGGGTGCCGGTCCGCCGGTCCCACAGCACCGTCGTCTCCCGCTGGTTGGCGAGGCCGACGGCGGCGACCTCCTCGGCCCCGACACCGCCGTCGGTCAGCGCCTCGGGCACCACGCGCCGCACGTTGCGCCAGATCTCGGCGGCGTCGTGCTCGACCCATCCGGGCCGGGGGAAGTGCTGCTGGTGCTCCCGCTGGGCGACGGACACCAGCCGGCCGTGGTGGTCGAACAGGATGCACCGGGTGGAGTTGGTGCCCTGATCGATGGACATTACGTACCGTTCAACCATGATCGGTCTGCCTTCCGACATGCCGAGAGGCGGTGGTGTCACCAGCGAGCGGCACCCAGGTCCCGGGAGATCGCCCGTGCGGCCTCGCGCAGCAGGGTGACCAGGCTCGGCCGCGGGCGGCCCTGGCTGTCGCAGATCCGCTCGACCGGGCCGGACAGCCCGACGGCGCCCACGACGAGGCCGCCGTGCCCGCGGATCGGCGCGGCGATGCCGGCCTCCCCCATGCTCATCTCCTGGACCTCGCCCGCCCAGCCGAGTTCGCGGATCTCGGCGAGCGCCCGGGTGAGCTGTTCCGGGACGACCAGCGTGTGCCGGGTGTACGCCTCCAGGCCGAGGTCGACGGCGGGCTCCAGGGGTGCGGTGCCGAAGGCCAGCAGCACCTTGCCGAGCGAGGAGGCGTGCAGCGGCAGCAGTGAGCCCACGTCCAGCGTCTGGAGCGTGTCGTCGGGCCGGAACACATGGTGGACGACGAGCACCCTGCCCTCCAGGGGGGTGCCCAGGCGCACCGCCTCCCCGCTGCGGGCGGCCAGGGCGTCGGCCCAGTTGATGGAGCGCGACCGCAGTTCGTTGACGTCCAGGTAACTGGTGCCCAGGTGCAGCAGGGCGGCCCCGAGCTGGTACTTCCCGGTCGCGGCGTCCTGCTCCACGAAGTCGACGTGCTGGAGGGTGCGCAGGATGCCGTGGGCGGTGCCCTTCGCCAGCCCGAGGGAGGCCGCCACCTCGCCGAGCCCGAGCCGGCGGGGCCCGCCCGCGAGCAGCCGCAGGATCGCCGCCGCCCGTTCGATCGACTGGACCGGTCCGGCCATGATGCGAGCTTATTACCGCCGCGCGGCGTACGCCGGTCGTGGCGGCGGGCGTCCCGCCGCCGGACCGGGCGCGGGCGTTCGGCAATGGCGACCGCTGTTCATTGACCGCCTCCTTGTCACTCCCTACGGTGCATCGAGGCCCGGCACAGCGCGTCGAGGCCAGTTTCGGCCGACAGCTCTCACCGGAGGACGGCAGATGGCGGTAGAGCTCAACAGGATGACGCGGGAGGGCGTCGAGCACGTCTGGCGACTCCCGCCCGTCACCGGGGCGGTCTCGGCCGTACGGCAGCACGCGGGAGTGGTCCTCGCCCACTGGGACGTCTCCCCGGAGACGGCCGACGAAGCACTCCTGGTGGTGTCGGAGCTGCTCACCAACGCGCTCGTCCACGCCCTGCCCCCGGCGGAGCTGCGGCTGTCGTGGTTCCGCGGCGGCGGGCTCGGAACCCTGCTCATCGAGGTCACCGACGGGGGACCCGTACCTGCCGCCGGGTCGGCGTGCCCGGAGGTCGATCCGGACGAGCACGGCCGGGGCGAGACGATCGTCCACGCGCTGGCGACTCGGCACGGCATGCACGTCCACCCCGGTGGCGTCACCCGGTGGGCCGAACTCGTCTCGATGTGAGCGCGCGCCGCACCGGAGTGCGGCGGACCGGCCGCACTCCGGTGCGGCGTGCGCGGTCTGACCCTTCCGGCGTCCTTCGGGTGCGGCATGCGCGGAACGGGTCCTTCGGGTACGGCGTGCGCGGCACGAGTCCTTCGGGTGCGGTGTGCGCGTCCTTCGGGTGCGGTGTGCGCGGCCGACACTCCGGTGCCTGTCCCGTGCGGCATGCACGGCCCGACACTCCGGCGCCATTATCCGGTGCCTTCCGCTGCGGCATGCGCGGCCGGACGCACCTGCCGCTCAGCCGCCCGTCAGCGGTGCGGGCCTGCGACGGGGGCGGGGGCCCGGCCGGCGTCGGACGCCGACGCGGGGACGGCCCGTACCGACGCGGCGGGCTCCGGGAGGGGCGGCTTGCACAGGAGCAGCAGCGCAGCGTCGTCGTGCAGCCGGCCGCCCACGTGGGTCAGCAGTTCGTCGTGGAGCGCGGTGAGCGTGCGTGCCGGCTCGTCGGACACGTGGCGCGCCAGTCCTTCGGCGAGCGGGTAGAACGCACGGCCGTGGTCGCGGGCCTCGGTGACCCCGTCGGTGTAGAGCAGCAACTGCTCCCCGTCGGCGAAGGGCAGCACCTGGAGGGTGGGAACCTGTCCGGACAGGGCGCGCAGGCCCAGCGGCGGCGCCGGACGGGCGGACTCGACCGGTATGACGTCGCCGGAGGCGCGGACCAGCAGCGGAGGGGCGTGTCCGCAGTTCACCACCTCCAGCTCCCCTGCCCGCGGGTATCCGGCGACGACGGCGGTGACGAAGTCGTCGCTGCCCAGGTTGCGCGCCAGGCTCCGTTCGATCCTGCCGACGACGGCGAGGAGGTCGGGCTCGTCGTAGGCGGCCTCGCGGAAGACGCCCAGCACGAGCGCGGCGGTCCCCACCGCCGGCAGCCCCTTGCCGCGCACGTCGCCGACGATCAGTCGGACCCCGTACGGGGTGGGCACCAGCGCGTAGAGATCGCCGCCGATACGGGCCTCCGCCGCCGCGGCGCTGTAGCGGACGGCCACCCGGAACGGGCCGACCGTCTCGGGTACCGGGGTGAGGAGCGCGTGCTGGGCGGCCTCCGCGACGGAGCGGACGTCCGCGAGCACCCGCTCACGGCGGCCGCGCATCGTGCTGGCCAGGGCACTCGCCAGGGTGACGGCCACCACGGCGGACAGGACGGCCAGGACCTCCCGGCCCGGAACGGCGTGGACGGTTCCGTGCGTGCCGCTCAGCACCGCGGCGAGGAGACCGACGCAGAGCACTCCGCGGGGCCCGTTGGTGACGGCGGCCAGCGCCGGTCCGGCCGTGAGCAGGGGCAGCCAGATCATGCGCGCTCCGCCGACGAAGTCGACGAGCACGACGACGGAGATGATCAGAACGGGCAGCACGCGCGTGCCGGCGGCCAGCTGTGCGGCGCCCTTCCGCCACGCCCCCGCCCGGGGAGGGACCGCTCGGTCTCTGGACGGCCGTATCGGCCGGTGGGCGTCACCATGGTCTTGCGCCTGACTCATGTTCCGTCCGGGGTCCTCATCTGTACACGAGCACTGATATGTCGTACTTAATACAGGAAACGGGGTTCGGCCCGGGCGCCACAAGCGGTGGTTTTTCAGATAGTGAGCGACAGGCTCCTGGTCACACGGCTCGCCACGGGCAGCAGCCGGGCCCGGACCTCGTCGAGACGGGACAGCCGGTCCACCGGCAGGGAGACGCCGAGCGACCCGAGCGTGGTGCCGCTGTAGACGGGCACGGCCACGCAGACGGTGCCGAGGGCGTACTCCTCCATGTCCGTGACGGCCGGGGCCAGGGGGGAGAGGTCGAGCCGGCGGAGCAGTTCCGGAAGGCTGGTGACGGTCCGCGGGGTGAGGTCGGCGAGGTGGTGGCGCGAGAGGTACTCCGTGCGGGAGTCCTCGTCCATCTCGCGGAGGACGGCCTTGCCCAGCGCGGTGGCGTGCCCGGCGTCCTCGAACCCCACCCACAGGTCGACCCTGGGCGCCCGGGGGCCGTCGACGATCTCGGCGACCCGGATCTCGCCCTCCTCGTAGAAGGTGAGGTAGGCGGCGGTCGCCAGCTCGTCCCGGAGCGCGGCGAGCGTGGGGCGGACGCGGCTGAGCAGCGCCTGTCCGCGGCCGTTGCTGTGCAGCGCCTGGAGCTTGTCGCCCAGGACGAAGCCGCCGTCGTCCAGCTTGCGGATGTACCCGTCGTGCACCAGGGTCCGCAGCAGGTGGTAGGCGGTGGCCAGCGGCAGGCCCGTCTCCCGCGCCAGCTGTTTCGCCGGCGCGCCGTTCTCGTGCGCGCCCACGGCCTCCAGCAGGCGAAAGGCTCGCTGCACGGACGTGATGAGCGTCGGGCCCTCGTGAGCAGCCATACCCTCAGCCTGCGCCGGGCGGGCGGCCCAGGCAAGGTGCGCACCGCCTCACAGGGCCCCGCACGGCCCCCGCACGGCCCCCGCACGGGGCGGCCGGGCGGACGGAGGGCCCCGGGTGGCGCCCCGGTGGCGCGCGGTGCCGGATTGCTGCTGTCTGGACCAGAACGGTGCGGACAGGAGAGCGAGGGGCCATGAGGCAGAGACAGGAGCACCTCGGGACGCCCCGGGCCGTCGGGATCGCCGGAGTGGTGTTCGCGGTCCTGATGGCCACGGCGATCGTGCTGGTGCGCCTCGCCCTGCCCGCCGGGGCCGGCGCGGACGAGATCACCGTCGACGCCGGGCAGCGGAGCGCCGTGCGGACGGCGCTGGCGCTGCTCCCGTTCGCCGGGATCGCCTTCCTGTGGTTCATGGGCGCCCTGCGCGAGCAGGCCGGCGCCGGCGAGGACCGGTTCGTGGCCACGGTGTTCCTGGGCAGCGGCCTGGTCTTCGTCGCCACCCTGTTCGGCAGTGCCGCCGCGGCGGCGACCGTGCTCGACGAGAGCGGGCAGCACTCGCCGTTCGGCCGCCGCTACGCCTACGCCCTGCTGACCACGTACGCGATGCGGATGGCGGCGGTGTTCGTCCTCACCTCCTCGACCATCGGTCGCCGCCTCGGGATCTTCCCCCGCCCGCTGGTCGTCCTCAGCCTTCTCGCGGGTCTGACGCTGCTCGTGGCGGGTGCGGACCTGCCCTGGTCGGAGCTGGTCTTCCCGGGCTGGGCTCTGGTCGTCAGCCTGCACATCCTGTGGGGGCGGCGGCCCGCCGGCGCGCGGCGGCCGGGCCCCGGATGACGGGGGCGGCGTTCACTCCGACGGGCTCCCTCTCGTCGCCGCGTCCGCCGCGTCCGCCCACGATGGTCGCAGACGGTCGCAGGGGCCGTCGGAGAGGACCGGTCCCGTGGTCAGGATTGCCGTCGACTTGAACCGCTGCCAGGGGTACGCGCAGTGCGCGTTCCTGGCGCCCGACGTCTTCACCATGCACGGTGAGGAGGGACTGCTCTACCTCCCCGAGCCCGACGAGGCGCAGCGCGCGAAGGTGACGCAGGCGGCCACGGCCTGCCCCGTCCAGGCCATCCTCGTCGACGCGGTGGACGCGCCGGCCGAGACGGTGACCGGCGGGGGCGGTGCCCGGTGAACGCGGACGCGTCCCTGGAGAGCCTCCGGCGCGAGGGCCGCATCGTCGTCGTCGGCGCCTCGCTGGCGGGCCTGCGGGCCGCCGAGACGCTCCGCGCCAAGGGCTTCGCCGGATCCCTGACGATGATCGGTGACGAACCCTACGAGCCGTACGACCGGCCTCCGCTGTCCAAGCAGGTGCTGCTGGGCAGGGCGGCCGCCGACCGCACCGCGCTGCCCCGGCGCCGGGCCCTGGACGCGACGTGGCGGCTGGGCGTCGCGGCCACCGGCCTGGACATGGCCGCCCGCCGGGTGCGGCTGGCCGACGGCGACGAGGTGCCCTACGACCGGCTGCTGATCGCGACCGGCGTGCGGGCGCGCCCGTGGCCGCGGGAGGCCGAGGCGGAACTCGACGGGGTGTTCGTGCTGCGGACCCGGGACGACAGCGCGGCGCTCACCCGGCGGCTCGCCGACGGCCCCCGGCGGGTCCTCGTCATCGGCGCCGGGTTCACCGGCTCGGAGATCGCCTCCGCCTGCCGTGAGCGCGGCCTCGCCGTCACCGTCGCCGAGCGCGGCGCGGCGCCCCTGGTCGGCGCGCTCGGCGGGGTGGTCGGCGCGGTCGCCGCCGAGCTCCAGCGCGAGCACGGCGTCGACCTGCGGTGCGGGGTGATGGTGACCGCCCTGGAGGGCGACGCCTCGGGGCGGGTGCGTGCCGCCCACCTGTCGGACGGCTCCACCGTGGAGACGGACGTGGTGGTCGTCTCGCTCGGCGCCACCCGGAACACCGAGTGGCTCACCGGGTCCGGGCTGGGGGCGGGCCCCCGCGGCATCGCCTGCGACGCCGGCTGCCGCGCCTTCGACATCCGCGGCATAGTGACCGACGACATCTACGTCGCGGGGGACGTCGCGCGCTCCCCGCACCCCCTGTTCGGCTACCAGTTCCTCTCCCTGGAGCACTGGGGCAACGCCGTCGCCCAGGCGGAGATCGCGGCGCACAACATGCTCAGCGCGTCCTCCGACCGGCTCCCGCACATGTGGGTGCCGGCCTTCTGGTCGTCGCAGTTCGGCGTGAACATCAAGTCGGTGGGCGTGCCCACGCTGGGGACGGAGATCGTCGTCCCGCAGGGCTCGCTGGAGGCCCACCGGTTCCTCGGCGTCTACGGGTACCAGGGGCGCGTCATCGGCGCGGTCGCCTTCGACCATGCCCGGTGGCTGCCGTTCTACCAGGAGCTGATCGAGACGACGGCGCCGTTCCCGCCGTCGTTCCCCACGGTCGACCGGCACCCGGAAGGGCAGCGGCCGGTGGACGCCGACTTCCCCGACCCGTCGGTGCCCAGCCACGGCCCCACCGTGACGCTCAGCGGATACGCGCCCGCCGACCGCCGGCTGACGTTCACGCCCGCGCACTGACCCGCCCGGCCCCGAGGACCCGCCATGACGCCATCGCTGCTGCACCAGATCCTTGACCACGCGAACCGCGCCGATCCGTATCCGATCTACGAGGAGCTGCGGAAGACGCCGGTCCACCACGAGGAGGACGGGCCGTACGTCGTCAGCACCTACTACGAGATCCGCAGCCTGCTGCACGACCCGCGCATCAGCTCCGACGCCCGCAATCTCGCGTCGACCTCCCACGACCCGCTGGCCGAGTCGGTCCAGGAGGAGCAGAGCGCCCTGCCGCCCAGCTTCCTGCGGCTCGACCCGCCGGAACACGACCGGCTGCGGCGCATGACCAACCGGCCCTTCGGGCCGCCGCACTCCCCCCGCCGCGTCGACGGGATGCGCGCGGAGCTCCACGACATCGTCTCCGGTCTCATCGACGGCATCGGCGACCCCGGCCGGATCGACTTGGTGGAGCAGTTCTCCTACCCGTTCCCGGTGACGGTGATCTGCCGGCTGCTCGGGGTGCCGCGCGAGGACGAGGCTCGCTTCCACAGCTGGGCGGACACCATCGCCGCGAGCCTGGACCCCGACCCGGACGCGGATCCCACGCAGCGGGGCAAGGAGTCGCACGACGCCCGTATGCAGCTGGGCATGTACCTGTCCGGACTGATCGAGGAGCGCCGCAAGAAGCCCGGCGACGACATGCTCTCCCAGCTGGCCACGGCCGCGGGCCCGGACGGCACGATGACCACGATGGAGCTGCTCAGCACCGCGGCGCTGCTGCTGATCGCGGGCCATGAGACCACCGTCAACCTGGTCACCAACGGCATGCTGACGCTGCTGCGCAACCCCGGTGTCCTGGAGCGGCTGCGCGCGGATCCACAGCTCGCCGTGCCCGTGGTCGAGGAGCTGCTGCGCTTCGAGCCGCCGGTGCAGCTGGTGCCGCAGCGCACCACCCTCGCCGACATCGAGGTGCGCGGCGTGACCATCCCCAAGGGCGCCTCCCTGTGGCTGGTGCTGGCCTCCGGCAACCGCGACCCGCAGCGCTTCGAGCACCCGGACCGCTTCGACCCGGACCGCGGGGACATCCAGCACCTCGGCCTGGGCAGCGGCATCCACAGCTGCTTCGGCGCGCCGCTCGCCCGGCTGGAGGCCCAGTTCGCCCTGGCGGAGCTGGCCCGCAGACTGGAGAACCCCCGCCTGCTGGAGGACCCGCCGCCGTACCGGCAGAACGCCGTCCTGCGCGGGCCGCGGCACCTGCCCATCGCCTGCGACGGCATCCGGCCCTGACGGGGAGACACGGCGGGGCCGTGAGGGCGCGGGAGATGGGAGGCGTGAGACCGGTGCCCGCGCCGTGACCTTCCCGACCGCCGCCCCCGAGCGCTGGCCGCACGTCGGGACACGCTGCCTGTACCCCCTGTTACGGGCCGTCCCCCGGCTGGCGGTCGAGGCCGGCGCCGCCGCGCTGGCCGCCGGCCGCCACCGGGAGTCGGCCGCCACGGGCCGGGAGGCGGTGCGGCACTGCCGGGACTGCTGCGGTCGGCCGCGCCCCCGGCCGGGGCGCGCCCCCTGCTCGCCGCCTCCCTGACCCACCTCGGCATCGCGTACGTCCGGCTGAAGCGGTACGCGGAGGCGCTCCCCCACCAGGAGAAGGCCGCCGCGCTGTTCCGGGGACTGGTGGAGGACCGGCCGTTCCCGGTCCCCGGGACCCCCGAGACCCCCGAGGCCGCCGGAGCCGCCCGGGCCGCGGGGTCTGTCACGGGGCTCGGCGACGGCCTTCGGCTGCTCCTCGATCCGGCGGCCCTGGGGCAGCTCCCCTCGTAGGACCGGAGCGGCCCCGACCCGGACCAGGGCGTTCCCCGACCCGGACCGGAACGTCCTCGGCCCGGACACCGGTGCGGCCGGGCAGCCGCGCCGCTGTCCGGAGGGAAGAGCGGATGCCCACCCGGGCGGAAGGCACCCGCGGAGGGCGTCAGCCCAGGGTGGGGTAGTCGGTGTAGCCGCGGTGGTCGCCGCCGAAGGAGGTGGCGCGGTCGGGGGTGTTGAAGGGGCCGCCGGCGGCCAGGCGGGCGGGCAGGTCGGGGTTGGCGAGGAAGAGGGCGCCGTAGGCGATCAGGTCGGCGGTGCCGTCCTCGAGGAGCGCCAGGGCGTCGGGGCCGGTGGGCTCCGTGCCGGTGTAGGGATTGAGGAGGAAGGCGCCCGGCCACGCCTTGCGCAGCCGCACGACCAGGTCGCGGACGTCGGGGGCCTCCATCTGGTGCAGGTAGGCGAGGCCGAGCGGGGCGAGCGCGTCGACGAGGGTGGTATAGGTGGCCTCCATGTCCGCCCGGTCGCTCTCGTCGATGTCGTTGAAGGGGTTGCCGGGCGAGATGCGCAGGCCGACCCGCTCGGCGCCGATGGCCTCGGCGACGGCCCGTGCCGTCTCGACGGCGAACCGGACGCGCCGCTCGGGGCTGCCGCCGAAGGCGTCGGTGCGCCGGTTGGAGTTCGGCGCGAGGAACTGGTGGATGAGGTAGCCGTTGGCGCCGTGCAGCTCCACGCCGTCGAAGCCCGCCTCGATCGCGTTGCGCGCCGCGGTGGCGAAGTCGGCGATCGTCTCCTCGATCTCCGTCTCGGTCAGCGCGTGCGGGGTGACGAAGTCCCGCGGGCCCGCCTGCGTGTGGACCTGCCCCTTCGCCCGGACCGCGGAGGGGCCGACCGGGGTGAGGCCGGTCAGGCTCGGGTGGCCTATGCGTCCGGAGTGCATGAGCTGAAGGAAGATCGCGCCGCCCTCGGCGTGCACGGCGTCGGTGACCTTGCGCCAGGCGGTGATCTGCTCGGCGGAGTGGATGCCGGGGGTGTCCGGGTAGCCCTGGCCGATCGCCGACGGCTGGGTTCCCTCGGCGATGATCAGGCCGGCGCCGGCGCGCTGCGCGTAGTAGGCCGCCATCAGATCGGTCGGGCTCTGGCCGGGACCGTAGGCGCGGCCGCGGGTCATGGGAGCCATGACGACGCGGTTGGACAGACGGACGCCGCCGAGGTCGAAGGGGGTGAAGGCCGTGGTCATGAGTGGGTTCCTGTTCGGAGGAGAGAAGGTGTCCGGCGCCCCTAGGCGCCATTACTTGTCCGAACAGGTAAATACCTCGACGCATTCCTGCATCCGGGTCGCATGGATCACTTTGACCTCACACCTGCCGGAGACGTACCGGAAATCTCCTGACAAGACACACAACGCCGGGCGGCGGTAAGATCTCCCTGTCCGGTCAGTCATCTGCGCGAGAAGGCCCCGAAACGACGTGTCGAAGGAACCAGGCGCCACACCTCCCGCCACCCCCTCCGAGGAAGTGGCCCGTGCCGCGATGCCGCCCTCGGTCCGGGCGGGGGCCATGACCCACGCGATCTTCCGGGTGGCCCGCCTCCACCGGATGCTCGCCGGTCAGCTCCTGCGGCGCGTGGGTCTGCACCCCGGGCAGGAACTGGTCATGATGCAGCTGTGGGATCTCGGTCCACAGCGTCAGACCGACCTCGTGCGACTGCTCTGCTCGGACGCCGCCACCATGACCCGTACGGTCAGGCGACTGGAGAACGCGGGCTTCGTCCGCCGGCGCCCCTGCGAGAACGACCGGCGCGCCACCCTCGTCGAACCCACCGCCGCCAGCCTCGCGCTGCGCAAAGAGGTCGAACAGATCTGGGCGGAACTCGAGGACAGCGTCGTCGCCGACCTGGACGCGGACGAACAGGACGCGATCATCGGCGTTCTGGCACGCATCGAGGACCGTCTCGGCCGGGCGGCGGAACGGCACGCGCCGCTCGCCTGAGCCCGCGCGGCCCGGGCGCACGGCCCACGATCCCCCTCAGGCGTCCGATATCCGGCCCCGCAGCCGATCCCTACTCGTATACGGTCGCCCGGCGCGCATGCACACGACGGCCCCGTACCGCAGACGGCCCCGTACCGCAGACGGCCCCGTACCGCAGAGGCCCCGTACCGCAGACGGCCCCGGTGCCGCACGGGCACGGGGGCCGTCGCGTTTCACAGGCCGTGGCCGCCGGGGGTGATGGTGCGGGCGATGCGGTCGGCGTGCAGGCGTACCGCCCCCGCCAGGTCCAGGGCGCCCTTGGCGATGACCCACTGCAACTGGAGCCCGTCGCTGACCGCGATGCATTCGCGGGCGACGGCGGTGCAGTCGGTGTCCGCCAGCAGGGTGCCGCGGTCCACGCCGAGCCGGAGGTGGTGGGCGAGTTCCTCGACGGCGCGCTGGTAGCGCTCCGCGAAGAGGGTGTGGGCCGCGCTGGTCGGATCGGCGGCCTCGGCGGAGGTCAGCACGAACAGCTCGATGAGGCCGGGCTCGGCGACATGGCGTTCGGTGGCCCCCACCATGGCGCGCAGCACGTCGGGGCCGGTCGTCTCGTCGGGCAGGCGGGCCCACCATTCCGCCGCCGTGGTGAAGCGGTGCTCCATCACGGCCAGAAGCAGATGCTTCTTGCTGCGGAAGTGATGCAGCAGGCCGCCTTCGGTGATGCCGACGTCCTCGGCGATACGGGACAGCGCGGTGCGGTGGTAGCCCTCCTGGGCGAACCGCTCCGCGGCCGCCTCCACGATCCTCTGACGCCGGGCGATACCGACCGAGTAGCTGCCGCGCGGGGCTCGGGTTCTGCTGCTCATGGACCTCACCGTAGCCAGCCGGGAGTCGCCCGGAAGGACCGAGGGGGCACACCTGCGCGAAGTGCATGTGACATGGATCACCGGCCAAAAACCTAGTGCGCTAGGTTTTTGCTTCGCATCATCATCCGGACACCTCGGCGTAACGAAGCGCCGACCTCCCCCCGGAGCGATCATGAACACTTCGCCCGACCCGGCGCAGCCGCCGACGTCCGTCCTCCCGGCCGCCGGGACCGGCTCGGCCGGGACCGCCTCGGCCGGGACCGGCACGACCGAGACCGGCACGACCGAGACCGGCACGACCGGTACCGTCCCGGCTGGTACCGCGCCGTCCGGCGCCGACACCGCGCGGTGGAGCGCACCCGAACTGCGTCGGCTCGCCGCGCTGATCTGGCCCGGTCAGCTCCTGGTGGTGGCGGGGATCGTCGCCGCCAACGCCCAGCCGCAGATCGCCCAGCACTTCCACACCACGCAGATCGCCTGGTTCAGCCTGGCGTTCACGCTGGCCACCATCGCCGCGACCCCGTTCGCCGTGCGCCTCGGCGAGACGTACGGCAAGCGGCGCGTCATGCTCGTGCTGGCGGCGGCCGGACTGGTGGGCGACGTGATCACCGTCGTCGCCCCGACCTACCCGGTGATGGTCGCCGGCCGCGTCATCGGCGGCATGTACGGTCCGGTCGCCGTCCTGGTGCTGGCCGCGGTCCGCGACCTGTTCCCGCCGCGGAAGGTGGCCGTCGCCCTGGGCACCGTGGCCGGATCGGTCGGTGTGCTCAGCCTGATCACGCCCCTGCTGTCCGGCTGGCTCCTGGACGCCTTCGGCTGGCGCGGCGCCCTGTGGTTCCTGGTCGGCTCGACCGTGGCCGCCATGCTCCTGCTGCTGGCCGTGCCGGAGACCCCGCGCCGGGCCGCCGCCGGCAAGCTCGACTGGCCGGGCGCCGTGCTGCTCGGCGGCGGTCTGGCGCTCGTGGTCTTCGCCCTCGGGCAGGGCGGCGACTGGGGATGGTCCTCCACCGGGTTCCTCCTGGCACTGGCCGCCGGGGCGGTCGCGCTCGCCGCCTTCGCGGTCTGGGAGCTGAAGGTGACCACCCCGATCCTGGACCTGCGCATGCTCCGGCGCCGTCCGGTGGCCACCGTCCTCATCGGCTCCTCCGTGCCGCAGGCCGCCTTCTTCGCCTCGCAGTCCGTCCTGATCTTCCTCGCCCTGTTCCCGGCGATCCCCCACGTCTCCGACGGGCTGGGCTGGACCACGACCCACAACGCCGTCGTCGGCATCCCCGCCGGACTGATCACCTTCGCCGCGGGCGTCGGCGTCGGCCACGCGGTCCGCAAGGTCAGCCCCCGCACGGTCTGGTACCTCGGGCTCGTCCTGCTCGCCGGCGGCATGGCGCTGGCCGCCCTCTACCACCGTGACGCCACCCAGATCGTGCTCACCGGCGTGGTGATGGGGCTGGGCGGCGGCATCCTGATGTCCGGCCAGCAGGCCATGATCGTCTCGGTGGTCTCGCCCGAGGAGCAGGCGGCGGCGAACGGCATGTCCTCGCTGCTGACCCAGGTCTTCCTGACCCTGACCAGCCAGATGCTGTACACGGTGCTCGCGGCCGACGCCACCGTGGTGCAGGGCACGGCCTTCTACCAGGACCAGGCCTACACCAACGCCTACCTCGCCATGGCCGCCGTCGTCGGCCTCGGCCTGCTGGTCTCCCTCGCCATCCCCCGGCTGCGCCGCCCCACCGGAGAGGCCGTCTCCGCAGAAGCAGCCCCGGCCACCGCCTGACCCCCACACCGGACCGGAAGGAACGACCGTGCCCTCGCCCCGTCCCACTCGCCTGCGGGTGGAACACCTCAGCCGCCCCCTCGGTACGCACGTGCGCAGGCCCCGCCTGTCGTGGCGGCTGCCACAGGGCGCCACCCGCCAGCTCGCCTACCGCGTCCGGGCGGGCGACTGGGACTCGGGGCGGGTCGCCTCCCCGGACACCGCCTTCGTCCGCTACGGCGGTCCGGCGCCGGCCTCCGCCACCCGCACCGACTGGCAGGTGAAGGTGTGGACCGACCTGGGCGAGAGCGACTGGTCGGAGCCGTCGTGGTGGGAGACCGGTCTGCTGGAGCCGGACGACTGGCGGGCGCGCTGGATCGAGCCCGTGGAGACGGCGCCCGCCCCGGCCGGCCGGCGCCCGGCCCACCTCTTCCGCCACGGCTTCGCGCTCCCCGGCGCGGTGCGCTCCGCCCGCCTCTACGCCACCGCCCACGGCGTCTACGAGCTGTTCCTCAACGGCCACCGCGTCGGCGACGACGAGCTCACCCCCGGCTTCACCGCCTACCGCTCCCGCCTCCAGGTGCAGACGTACGACGTGACCGGCCTGCTCACCGCCGGCGGCAACGCGCTCGGGGCCGTGCTGTCCGACGGCTGGTTCCGCGGCCGGCACGGCTTCCTCCGCGAGGCGGACGGCTTCGGGACGCGCACCGCCCTGCTCGCCCAGCTCGTGGTGACGCACACCGACGGCACCACCACGACGCTCGGCACCGGCCCCGACTGGCGCACCGCCGAGAGCGCCGTCACCGCCGACCTGATGGACGGCCAGTGCACCGACCTGCGCGCGCACGAGCCGCGCTGGAGCGCACCGGACTTCGACGACAGCCTCTGGGACAAGGCGCGGGGCGCCGACGGCGGGCTGTACGCAGACTTCACCCGCCTGACGGGCCCCACCGCGCCGCCGGTGCGCCGGGTCGAGGAGATCCGGCCGGTCTCGGTGACCGAGCTGCGCCCCGGGCACCACGTGGTGGACCTGGGCCAGAACATCAACGGCTGGGTCCGGCTGACCTGCCTCGGCCCGGCCGGCACCGCCCTCACCCTGACGCACGGCGAGGCCCTCGACGAAGACGGCGACGTCACCACCCACAACATCCGCGCCTTCGACTTCGCCACCCACCGCCCCCTCCCGGCCGGACAGGTCGACACCGTCGTCTCCGCCGGCCGCCCGGACGAGGTGTTCGAGCCCCGCCACACCACCCACGGCTTCCGCTACGTCCGCGTCGAGGGCCACCCCGGCCCGCTGACCGCCGACGACGTCACCGGCGTCGTCGTCCACAGCGACCTGACCCGCACCGGCTGGTTCTCCAGCAGCGACGAACGCGTCGACCGGCTGCACGAGGCGGCCCTGTGGAGCCTGCGCGGCAACGTCTGCGACGTGCCCACGGACTGCCCGCAGCGCGAGCGCGCCGCCTGGACCGGCGACTGGCAGGTGTTCGTGCCGACCGCCGCCTTCCTGTACGACGTCGCCGGATTCACCGCGAAGTGGCTGCGCGACCTGGCCGCCGACCAGTGGGCCGACGGCCGGGTGCCCAACTACGTGCCCGACCCCGCCGACGAGGCCACCCGCCGCGCCTCCTTCGAGGGGGGTACCACCGGATCGGCCGGCTGGGGCGACGCCGCCGTCATCGTCCCGTGGGAGATCTACCGCGCCTACGGCGACCTGGACGTGCTGCGCGAGCAGTACCCGTCCATGCGCGCCTGGGTCGACTACGCCGCCGGGCAGGCCGCGACCCGCCGCCACCCCGACCGGGCCGCCTCGCGCCCGCGGCCGGCGCCGCACGAGGAGTTCCTGTGGGACACCGGCTTCCACTTCGGTGAATGGCTCGAACCCGGCGTCGCCCCGGACCTGGACCCCTCACGCGACCGCGGCGACGTGGCCACCGCCTACCTGCACCGCTCGGCCGGCCTGCTCGCCCGCACCGCCGCCCTCCTCGGCCACCGGGAGGACGAGGCCCGCTACCGGCGCCTCGCCGAGGGCGCCCGCACCGCCTGGCAGCGCGAGTACGTCACCGCCGACGGCCGGGTCACCCCCGACACCCAGGCCGGCCTCGTCCGCGCCCTCGCCTTCGGTCTGCTCCCCGAGGAGCTGCGCGCGCCCGTGGCGGACCGGCTCGCCGCGCTGGTCCGCGCCGCCGGCACCCACCTGACCACCGGTTTCCTCAGCACCGGGCTGCTGCTGCCGGTGCTCGCCGACCACGGCCATCTCGGCCTCGCCTACGAGCTGCTCCTCCAGGACTCCTCCCCCTCCTGGCTCGCCATGATCGACCGCGGGGCGACCACCATCTGGGAGGACTGGCAGGGCACCGACGAGCAGGGGCGCCCCAAGATGTCGTACAACCACTACAGCAAGGGGGCGGTGATCTCCTTCCTGCACCAGTACGTCGCCGGCATCCGCCTGCCGGACGCCCCCAGCGCGGACGCCGCCGGATACCGCCGGTTCGTCATCGCCCCGCGGCCGGGCGGCGGGCTCACCTCGGCGGCGGCCCGCCACGACTGCCCGCACGGCACGGTCCGCTCGGAGTGGCAGCGCCACGGCGACCGCTTCACGCTCACCGTGCAGATCCCGCCGGGCACGGAGGCCGAGGTCCACGTACCCGGCTCCGGGCTGGTCACCGCAGGTCCCGGCCTGCACACCTTCACCGGCGCCCTCGCGGCGGACGCCTGCTAGGCCCGCCCGCGCGCACGGGGACCGTGCGCACCACGCGTACGACGGCTGCTCCCCGGACCGGGTTCCCGGTCCGGGGAGCAGCCGTCGTCAGAGGTCGCCGGGCGTGGCGCACCGCCGCCCGCCGCCCGCCGTCAGCCGGTCACCGGTGGTGCGGCGAGGTCAGGTAGTGCTGCCGCAGCAGCTCCCTGCCGTAGTCGTTGCCGTTCGGGGTGCGGATGATGGAGTGGACGTGCTTCTGGGTCGCTCCGTCGCCCTGCTGCGCGCCGTAGGCGCCGGCCAGCGGGCCCGGGGCCTGGCAGTCGACCTCCACCCAGACGACGGGGCTGTGGACGCGGACGTAGAAGGCGTCGTCGTCGCCGGTGCCCCCGGCCCAGGTGACGTAGGTGTCGTCGAGGTACTTGCGGACCTCCGCCATCCTCACCTTGGCCGCGTCGGCCTTGGCGCGTCCGACGAAGGCCTCGACGATGCCCAGGAGCTTGGTCTTCTGGGCGGCGTCGAGGGTGTTGCAGCGCAGACCCGTGTACTCCTGCACCGCGTTGTCGGAGAAGGCGCCCGCCTTCATCGACTCGTTCGACTTGGTCGAGGACTCGATGGCGACCGCCTGCTGCGCCGTGGTGAGGGAGTTGATGAAGGCGAGGCCGGCGACGACCTCCTCGTGGCACACGGTGACGGTCTCGCCGTCGATCTCCATCGAGGTCGGCTCGGAGCCCCAGAAGCAGGGGCTCATGACGACCTGGTCGCCGAGGACGAAGTAGTTCACGACCAGGTGGTGGCCGTCGAACTGGAAGCCCCAGGGCTCGCTGTCCGACGGGGTGCCCATCACGGTCCAGTAGTAGGCGTCCTCGTTGAACGAGTTCGTGTTGCCGATCGCCTCGCCGGCCGCCTGGTTGATCTTGCGGATCTTCTCCGTGGTCTCCAGGCCGTCGGCGCTCAGCGCGGCCTCGAGGAGAGCCGTGCCCAGCGCCTTCTGGGTGTCGGTCAGGTCGGCGAGGGAGACGCCCTGGCGTTCGTAGGAGTCGACGTTGCTCCACATCCGCCACTCGGTGGAGTGGACGGTGAACTGGGTGGAGGTCTTCTGGTCGTCGGTGAGGCCGGCCAGGAAGGCGTTCGCGGCGGTGATGACCGGGGCGGTGTCGACGCCGGTGGAGTGGATGGTGAAGAGGTCGTCGATCCGCTTGCCGTCGGTCGTCAGGCCGAAGAAGTCCTCGGTGATCGTCATGTTGCCGGGGCCGCCCGCACCGCCGCCCGGGCCGCCGCTGGGGGCGCCGCTCGGGACCGCGCTCGCGGTGGCGTCGGTGGTGTCGTCGGCGAGCGCCGCCCAGGCTCCCGCGCCGCCCATCGTCGCGACCGCGGTGGCGCCGGAGGCGAAGAAGACCTTGCGCATGAAGTTGCGGCGGCTCGCGTGGGCGGGCCGCCCGGCCTCCGGCCCGGTCTCTCGTGCCGCGGCGTCCCCGGTGTCGAGCTCGGTCATCGTCGCCGGCTCCCTTCGTCCATGGGCCCACCCGGTGTGGGCTCCCTGGCGGATCACCCTGCTGCACCGAACTGAGTCCCCGCTGAACCACGTGCGGCGCGGGGCCGGAAAAGGGCGCACGACGACCCTGCGCGACCCCACTGACCTGGGATTATGTGGAGGTGCTGAGGATTTGCGGGCCGCGCGCCGGCCCGGGGGGCGAAGGTGGACGCAGGGGGCGAACGCTGTGCGGGCCGTACGCCAACGGGCCGTGCCAGGCTCAACGGGCCGTACGCGGACTCAAGGGGCCGAGACCGGCGTCGCGGGTGCCGGGGAGGCCGGCGGGACGCGGGGCGGCGCGGGGGTGCGGGGCAGCGTGACGGCGAACTCCGTCCGCCCCGGCTCGCTCTCGACGTCGATGCGCCCTGCGTGCGCCTGAGCGATCGCCGCGGCGATGGCCAGGCCCAGTCCGCTCCCGCCTCCCTGGCCGGTGGCACGGGAGCGGGAGGCGTCCGCGCGGGTGAAGCGTTCGAACACGGACGGCAGGAGGGCGGGCGGGATGCCGGGGCCGTCGTCGCGCACCCGGATCGCGCAGTGCGTGTCCGTCGCCTCGACGGCGACGGTGACGGTCGTGCCGGGCGGGGTGTGCGCTCGGGCGTTGGCCAGCAGGTTGGCCACGACCTGGTGGAGCCTGGCCGCGTCGCCGGTCACGGTGGCCGGCTCGTCGAGGCGCAGCGCCAGCTCCCAGACGTGGTCGCCGCCGGCGGCCTGTGCGTCCCACACGGCCTCGGCGACCAGGGTCGTGAGGTTGACCTCGGCCTTCTCCAGGGGCCGTCCCTCGTCGAGCCGGGCGAGCAGCAGCAGGTCCTCGACGAGGCCGGTCATCCGCGTCGACTGGGCGGAGATCCGGCGCCACACCACGTGCGGTTCGACCTGCGCGGCGCCGCGGTCCATCAGCTCGGCGTACCCGGCGATGGAGGCGAGGGGGGTGCGCAGTTCGTGGCTGGCGTCGGCGAGGAAGCGGCGCATGCGGTCCTCGCTGCGCTGGCGCTCGGACAGGGAGGACTCGACGCGGTCGATGAGGTGGTTGAGCGCGGCGCCCACGCGTCCGGCCTCGGTACGGCTGTCGGTGTCCGCGGCGGCGACACGGGTGAGGTGGGTGATCTCGCCGCGGCTGAGCGGGGCGCTGGCGACCTCGACGGCGGTGGCGGCGACCCGGCCGAGCGGGCGCAGCTGGCGGCGTATGCCCACCGCGCAGACGCAGGCCGCGCCGGTCAGTCCGGCGGAGGCGATCACCGCCTCGGTGACGACGAGGGAGTTCAGCGTGTCCTGGACGCCGTCCATGGGGAGTCCGGCCACCAGGGAGGCCGTGTCGTCGTCGACGGCGATCAGCCGGTAGGTGCCGAGGCCGGGGATCGTGCGGGTGTGCGGCGAGCCGTCGGCGGGCAGCCCGGCCAGGGCGTCGCGCTGGGCGGCGGTCAGGGCCGTGCGGCGGCCGTCCGGGGTCACCACCTCGGCGGCGGTGACCTCGCCGTCGGCGACCCGGGCCGCGACGGTGCCGGTGCGGTGGCCGCGCTCGTTGAGGAAGCCGAGGTCGGAGGCGTCTCCCCCGCCGTGCTGGACCCAGCCCTGCATGCGCGCCACCGCCTCGTGCACGCGCGCGTCCATGTCCCCGACGAGCTGGTGGCGCTGGACCAGTGCCGTGGCCACCGCCATGGCGGTGCACACGACCACCAGGGTCGAGGTGGTGAAGAGGACCAGGCGCGTGCGCAGGGACAGTCCGCGCAGGCCGGCGGCGACGGGCAGGCCACGCGCCGGGCGCAGCCTCACGCGCCGTCCCCCGCCGCCCGGATGACGTAGCCGGCGCCGCGCACGGTGTGGATCATCGGGGCCCGCCCCTTGTCGATCTTCCCGCGCAGACCGTAGACGTAGACCTCGACGAGGTTGCCCTCCTTGTCGAAGGAGCTGTTCCAGACGTGGTCGAGGATCTGGGCCTTGCTGAGGACCTGGCGCGGGTGGCTCATCAGGAAGCGGAGCAGGTCGAACTCCTTGGCGGTCAGCGAGACGGGTGTCCCGCCGCGCTGCACCTGGCGGGTCTTCTCGGCGAGTACGAGGTCGCCGAGGACCCGCACCGGTTCGTCCGCCGCCGTCTCCTCCACGCCGGAGCGGCGCAGCAGTCCGCGCAGCCGCAGCATGACCTCCTCCAGGGAGAAGGGTTTGGTCACGTAGTCGTCGGCGCCCGCGGACAGCGCGTCGATGCGGTGTTCCAGGGCGTCGCGGGCGGTGAGCATGAGGACGGGCAGCCGGGCGTTCTCGTACCGCAGGCGCCGCAGGACCTGCACGCCGTCGAGGTCGGGCAGCATCCAGTCGAGGACGACGGCGTGCGGGGCGCAGCCGCGCGCGAGGGTGAGCGCGCTGTGTCCGTCCTCCGCGCGGAAGGGCCGCCAGCCCGCTTCGGTGACCGCCCAGGAGAGCAACTCGGTGAGTTCGGGCTCGTCGTCGACGATGAGCACACGGACCGCGTCCTCGCGGGCCCCGCAGACAGCAGACATGTGCCGATCATGGCGGGACCCGCTGGGAGACGCCTGTGCGCGGCCTGGGGCCGGGCCATGAGCCCGGGGCCCGGGTGCGGCGCGCGTGGGCGTAGGGCCGGTCAGGCGTCGGCCGGGTAGTCCAGGCCGTGTCCGAAGGGGTAGAGCGGGTCGGCGCCGTCGCGGGGCGCGTCCGGGCGTCCGGCCTCGACCTCGGCCATCGAGCGGGGCAGGGTGAACGGCAGCCGGCCCTCCGGCGCGGTCCGCCCGAACAGGACGTCGAGCAGGGCGCGGTCGCCGGTGCCGTAGACGCCGAGCAGGGCGGCGCAGCGGTCGGCGATCTCCGGGACGACGGCCGGGCGCTCCAGGTGCACCGCGACGACGGTGGGCACGGTGTCCAGCAGGGCGAGGATCTCCTTGAGCCGGTCGGCCGGGAAGTCGAGGCGCCCGGCGTGGAAGAAGGACTCGAACAGACCGGGACGCGGCTCGTACGGGGTGCTCAGGCGCAGCACCGCGAGGTCGGCGGCCGCGGGGTCGGTGACGACGTCGGCGTAGTCGGCGGCGGTCGCCGCGTCGACGCCTTCCAGGTACAGCCGGGGCCGGCCCGGCAGGGGCAGCGGGCCGTTCTTCAGCAGGGTGACCGAGCGGCGCTGGGCGACCTCGCCGGCGGCGCGGAAGTCGGCGCGGCCGACGATCTCCTCGGCGGTGTCCGCGTCGACGTGGCGCCGGTCGTCGAACAGGCCGAGGCGGAACTTCTCGGCGAGGATCCGCGCCACGGAGGCGTCGAGCCGCGACTCCTCCAGGCGGCCGGTGCGCACGAGGTCCACGAGCAGGCCGGTGCAGGACTCGCCGCCGATCTGGTCGGCGCCCGCGTGCAGGGCCTTCAGCAGGCGGTCGGCCGGGGAGAGGTGCTCCACGCCCCAGGCGCGGGCGGGATGCGGTTCGCCCATGACGAGCTGGTCGGTGATCACGCCCCAGTCGGTGCAGACGATGCCGTCGAAGCCGAGCTTCTCGCGCAGCAGCCCGGTGATGATCCCGTGGTTGAAGCCGAAGCCGACCTCCTCGTGCTCCGTCCCGACGGGCATGCCGTAGTAGGGCATGACCTGGGTGGCGCCGGCCGCGAGGGCGGCCTCGAAGGGCTTGAGGTGGTAGTCGAAGAAGCCGCCGGGGTAGACCTGTTCGCGGCCGTAGGCGAAGTGGGGGTCCTCGCCGTCCTTCTGCGGGCCCCCGCCGGGGAAGTGCTTCACCATCGCGGCGACGCTGTCGGGGCCGAGGCCGTCGCCGGGGCCCCGCAGCCCCTCGATGTACGCGGCGACCAGGCGCGAGGTCAGGTCGGCGTCCTCGCCGAAGGTGCCGGGGATCCGGGCCCACCGCGGTTCGGTGGCGAGGTCGATCTGCGGGTGCAGGGCGACGCGCAGTCCGACGGCGACGTACTCGCGGCGGACGGTGTCCGCGAACGCGCGCACCAGGTCCGGGTCGCCGACGGCGGCGAGGCCGAGGGACTCCGGCCACTGGGAGAACGGACCGGCGAGCATGGCCGTGCCGGGGTTGTCCGTGAAGGCGTGCCGGGGGTCGGTGGACAGGGTGACCGGGATGCCGAGCCGGGTGTCGGCGGCGGCCCCCTGGAGGTCGTTGTGGAGCTGGACCATCGCGCGCGGGCTGCCCGCGCCGAGCAGGTTGAAGTGCGACATCAGATGGTCGGACATCATCTGCTCGGCGGTCAGTCCGGCGGGCGCGTCGCGCTCGCCGATGCCGATGACGTGGTGGAAGAGGAGTCCGGCCTTCTCCTCGACGGTCATCCGGGGCAGCAGGTCGGCCACGCGCCGCGCGACGCCGTGCCGGGGATCCTGGTACGGGAGGGTCACCGCTGCTCCGGGGAGGCGTGCGTCGAGGGGGTGGGGCGGGGCGCTCGCCGCGGCTCGGCCGGCAGCGGGCAGTGGAAGGTGTGCCGGCCGGGACCGGCCTCGACGGGTTCCGCGCCGGGGAGGTCGACCAGGGCGGTGACGGCCGGCGGGACGAGTACGTCCACCAGCAGCCGCCCTCCCTCGACGCGCCAGCTGGTCTCGGCCCGCCCGTACGGCGTGTCGTGCTCGGCGCGGGCCCAGGTGAGGCCGCCGCCGGGGCGGGGCCGCACCAGGAGGCGGCGGTAGCCCGGCCCGGCGGGGGCCAGGCCGGCGACGGTGCGGTGCATCCAGTCGGCGACCGCGCCGAGCGCGTAGTGGTTGAAGGAGGTCATCTCGCCGGGGTTGACGTCGCCGTCGGGGAGCATGCTGTCCCAGCGTTCCCAGACGGTGGTGGCGCCCATGTCGACCTGGTACAGCCACGACGGGCACTCCCGCTGCGTCAGCAGCCGGTAGGCGGTGTCGACGTGTCCGGTGTCGGTCAGCGCGTCGCACACCAGGGGCGTGCCGAGGAAGCCGGTGCCGACGCGGTGGTCGCGGCCGGCCACCAGGGCGGCGAGGCGGCGTCCGGCCTCGGCGCGCTCGGCGTCGTCCTCCAGGAGACGGAAGCAGAGCGCGAGGGCGTAGGCGGTCTGCGTCTCCTCCGTCAGGCGTCCGCCGCCGGTGTGGAAGCGGTCGCGGAAGGCGTCGCGGACCGCGTCGGCCAGGGCGTGGTAGTGCGCGGAGCCGTCCTTGTCGTCCAGCACCTCGGCGGTGCGGGCCAGCAGCCGCGCGGAGTGGGCGAAGTACGCCGTGGCGACCAGGGCGGACGACGTCATGGCCCGGCCGGGGTCGTCGGCGGGTGCGGTCGGGTCCAGCCAGTCGCCGAACTGGAAGCCCTCGCCCCAGACGCGGCCGGGGCCGGCGATGCGGTCGACGGCGTCGACCCAGGCCCGCATGGAGGGGTACTGGGTGCGCAGCACCTCGGTGTCGGCGTAGCGCTCGTACAGCACCCAGGGGACGACGACGGCCGCGTCGCACCAGCCGGCCATCGGCGGGTTGCCGGGCGGGATCGGCACGGGCGTGATCACCGGGATGTCGGGGCTGAACACCGGGGGGACGCGCCGTTCGTCGACGCCCTGGTCGGCGGCCAGGTCGCGCAGCCAGGAGCGCAGGAAGTCGCGGACGTCGTAGAGGAAGGACGCGGTGGGGGCGAAGACCTGGACGTCGCCGGTCCAGCCGAGCCGCTCGTCGCGCTGCGGGCAGTCGGTGGGGACGTCGACGAAGTTGCCGCGCATCCCCCATACGACGTTCTCGTGCAGCCGGTTCAGGGAGGCGTCCGAGCAGGAGAACCTGCCCGTGCGGCGCAGGTCGCTGTGGAGGACGACGGCGGTGACGTCGGCGGGGTCGAGGTCGCCGGGCCAGCCTTCGACGTCGGCGTAGCGGAAGCCGTGGAAGGTGAAGCGGGGCTCCCACTCCTCGCCGTCGGGGGCGCCGCTCAGGGTGTAGCGGTCGGTGGCGGTGGCGTGCCGCAGCGGGCGGACGCACAGGTCGCCGTCCTGGAGCACCTCGGCGTGCCGGAGGGTGATCGTGCGGCCGGCCTCGCCGCGGACGCGGATGCGGAGCCGGCCGACGAGGTTCTGGCCGAAGTCGAGGATCGTGCGGCCGGTCGGCGAGGTGGTGACGGCGACGGGGGTGACGTACTCGGTGCGGCGCACCGGCGGGCTGTCGGCCGGGAAGAGCACGGAGGTGTCGAAGTCGAGGATCTCGACGGGCTCCCAGGCCGGGTCGTCGAAGCCGGGTTCGGCGAATCCCGTCCGCTCGTGGCGGGCGTCGTGCTCCTCGCCCTCGTACAGTCCGGCGGCGAGGACGGGGCCGGGGGCCCAGCTCCAGTCCTCCCCGGTGGTGACGGTCTCGCAGGTGCCGTCGGCGTACTCGATGCGCAGTTCGGCCAGGAGGCCGGTGCGGTCGCCGTAGATGTCCCGGGTGCCGCCGTTGAAGCCGAGCAGGCCCCGGTACCAGCCGTCGGCCAGGTGGGCGCCCCAGGCGTTGCGGCCGTCGCGGAGCAGGGCGGTGACGTCGAAGGACTGGTAGCGGTGGCGGTGGCGGTAGCTCGTCCAGCCGGGGGCGAGGACGTGGTCGCCGACGACGGTTCCGTTGATCTGCATCTCGTACACGCCGAGAGCCGTGACCAGGAGCCGTGCCGACCGTACGGCCGCGCGGGCGGTGAACTCCCCGCGCAGCAGGGCGGCCGGGCGGGCCGCCGTGGCGGAGGGGCTGCCGGTCGGGCGGGGGCTGACGACCCGGGCGGTCCAGTGGTGGTGCATGACGGCCTTTCTCGGCGCCTGGATGAGCAGCCTCGATCATGCGGCCAATACCTAGTGAAAACTAGGCGTTCACGGGTGTGAGGTGCGCCACTCCGACGGCCGCCGGTCATGAGCATGTCAAGCGCATCGCCGCGCCCGTTCCCGCGGCGGATCACGGCGCTCGAAGCCCGCCCTACAGCCCCTGCCCGTCGGAGGAGATGGAGCGCATGAGGCGGTCGAGGTGGTCCCGCATGATGGCGATGAGGTCGAAGGAACGCCCGCCGGCCAGCCACTGCTGCTGGAGGCCCGCGTCCAGGGCCGCGCACTCGCGGGCGATGCCTTCGTGGTCCAGGTCGGCCCGCAGTTCACCGCTGCGGCTGCCGGCCCGCAGCCGGTCGGCGAGTTCCCTGACCCCCTTCTCTTGCCAGCCCGCGAAGTGCTCGTGGGCCGGATGGTCGGGCGCGGTGGACTCGGCGCCGATCACGACGGCCAGTTCGACCATGCCGGGCATGGCGAGCGTCTCGGCGGTGTCCTCCAGGTGGCAGCGGAAGGCGTCGCGGACGGAGTCCGAGACCCGCTCCCACCGCACGTCCGCCCGCTCGTGCCAGTACTCGACGACCGCGAGCAGGAGCTGCTGCTTGTCGCGGAAGTGGTGCAGCAGCCCGGCGTCGGTGATCTCGGCGTCCCGGGCCACGCGCGCGAGGGAGGTCTTGCGGTAGCCGTCCTGCCCGAAGCGCAGCAACGCCGCCTCCAGGATCTGCGTGCGCCGCGCCCGGCCCGTCGTATAGCCGCCGCGCGGCCCCCTGGGTGTCGCCATGGGAGAACGGTACCGGCGGCGGGCGCTTCGGCGATCGGCGCCCGACCACCCGTCACTTCGCTATGTGACGTGGGTCATAAGCTGGATACCTAGCGAGCACTAGGTGTTCGGGTCATCATCGACGTCACGCGACGACGTATTGCCACGCTGTCACCTCCCCGTAAGAGCCGTGTAAACAGCAGGCCACTGTTCCGCGTCACCCCCCACCGCGCCTCCCACTCCCTTCGGCACCTCCGTGAAAGGAGGGCTGGCATGACGCCGACGTCATCAAGCCCGCAACTCGACCTCGCGCCCGGCGCCCGGGCGGACGGGCGGTGGACCCCCCGCCTCGTCCTGCTGCTGATCGCACTCGCCTGGCCGACCCAGTTGCTGGCCGCGGGCGGGATCCTCGGCGCCAACGCCATGGCGGGGGTCGCCCAGACCTTCCACACCACCCAGGTGGCGTGGTTCGGACTGACGCTGACCCTGGTGTCCACGCTGCTCACGCCGTTCGTGATCAAGCTGGGCGACCTGTACGGCAAGCGGCGCGTCATGCTCGCCATGACGGCGCTGGGCGCTCTCGGCGAGGCCCTCGCCGCCCTGGCCGGGAGCTTCTGGCTGGTGCTGGCGGGCCGGGCGATCGCCGGGTTCTACGGCCCCTTCGGCGCCCTGTCGTTCGCCGCGGTGCGGGACGTCTTCCCGCCCCGGCTGGTCAAGTCGGCCAGCGGCATCATGGGGAGCAGCGTCGGCCTGGTGGCCCTGGTCTCGCCGTTCCTGGCGGGCTGGCTGGTCGACACCTGGGGGTACCGCGGCGCACTGTGGTTCCTCGCCGCCGCCACCGCGGTCGCCTTCGCGCTGGTCGCGCTGCTGGTCCCGGAGACGCCGCGGCACGCCTTCGACTCGGGCTTCGACTGGCTGGGCGGGGTCGTCCTCGGCGGCGGTCTGACCGCGGTGGTCTACGCCACCGGTCAGGGGCAGAGCTGGGGCTGGTCGGACGCGCGGACCCTTGGCTGGCTCGGCGCGGGCGTCGTGGCCCTGGTCGTCTTCCTGTTCGTCGAGCGGTCCAGCGCCCACCCCATCCTGGACCTGCGGGTCCTGCGCCGGCGCCCGGTTGCCCTGGCGCTCACCGCGGGCGGCCTCGCCCAGACGGTCGCCTTCACGATGCCCGGCCTCGCCATCCTGCTCGCCCTCTACCCGCACATCCCCGGTGTCTCCGCCGGCCTGGGCTGGACGGCCCAGCACAACGCCGTCGTCAGCGTGAGCTGGAACCTGGTGATGTTCGGCACCGGCCTGCTCGTCAGCCGCTACCTGCGCTTCTTCGACACCCGCAGGGTGTGGTGCGCCGGCCTGGTGGTGATGGCGGTCGGCTACACGCTCGTCGGCTTCTTCCACGGCGACGAACTCGAACTCATCCTCACCTCCTGCGTCGCCAACCTCGGCGCCGGCGTGGTCGTCGCGGGTGCGCCCGCGCTCGTGGTCGGCGTGGTCTCGCGGGACGAGCAGGGTCTGGGCAGCGGCATGCTCAACATGCTCATCAGCCTGTTCGGCGCCATCGTCACCGCCGGCGCGTACGCCGCACTCGCCGCCGACAGCACTGTCGTCGACGGCACGGCCTTCTACCACGACACCGGGTACTCCTGGGTGTTCTGGCTCGGCGCCCTGGTCACCGTGGCGGCCCTGCTGCTCTCCCTGTTCATCCCGCCCCTGAAGGAGACGGCCGAGGACGAGGACGGCCGGGCCGAGGCGGAGACGACCCAGCCCGCCTGAACCGGACGGCCCCGGCCCCGGCCACCTGACCGCGCCGGGCCGGGGCCGCCCACCCGTCGAGGACGGACCCGGCCCTCGCCCCCGCCCTCCTCCACGCGCCGTCGCCGTGGAGGAGGGCGTGCGCGTCAGCGGGCCTCCCGTCCGCGGGCCCCAGGGTGCTCAGCGGACGATCGACACGATCCGGCAAGCGGCTTCGGCGAGCCGGCGCTCTCCCTCGACGCGGCCTCGTGCCAGGGCGGTGGCGGGATCGATGCCGCGTGTGCACAGCCGCCAGGCGGTCTCCGTGTCCAGCAGCACGGACGCGGCCGGCGGACCGGCCGCAGGCTCGGCCAGGGACCAGCCTTCCGGGGTGGCGGTGACGGTCCACCTGCCTCCGGCCGGCCCGTCGACGCTCACGCGGAGCCGGGTCCCCACGGGCGCCGTCGTATGCCGCAGGGTGTGGGGCAGGGCCCGCATGAAGGTGTCCACGACCGTCGACAGCGCGTGGGGTTCCGGGTCGGTGTCGCGACCGACGGCATGGCGGATCTGCTGGCGGTGCGTCCAGTACTCGGTGAACTCCCGGGCGGTGTCCAGCCATCCCGGCGCCGGATCGGCTCCCGCCCACGACACACCCAGGGCGGGTGCGAGGAGGTCGGCGGCGGCGAACCGACGGGCGACGCGGGCCCCGGACACCTCCAGCGCGGCGACGAGCGAGGCGGGACTGTCCTGGGCGTACAGGTCGACCCACGCCTGGTTGGTGCGGTGGACGAACGCCGCGAGCGTCTCCCCCGGCCCGCGTGCGTGCCGATGTCCGCCGGGGGTGCGGCCGAGGCTGCCCTCGTAGTCGCCGAGGAGGTGGGCGGCGAGGTCATGGACGGTCCAGCCCGGGACCGCGGTCCTCCCCCAGTCCTCGGGGCGCAGGCCGCGCAGGGTCTCGAGGAGCGCCGCCGTTTCGGGACCGAAGAGGGGGCGGGCGTCGATCGGCTCGCCCAGGCGGAAGGTGCCGGACAGCGCACGGAACTCGGACGTCATGGTGAGAGCCTGTCAGGCACCGGCCTCGGCCGGCCACGGAATACTCCACGGGCCGGGGCGGGCCGGGCAAGGGCGCGGCTCCGTTCCGTCAGCCGTCGGGGCCGGACCGGTGCCGGTCATGCAGCAGCCGTCGTCCGGACCCGCGCGGGGCGCGGTTGCCGTGGGCGGCGACGCCGTCCCACGAACGGGCCCGCGGGCGGCAAGGCCGTCTCACGAGCTGCTGGTCCGCGGGCGGCGAAGCCGTCTCACGAGCACGCAGCCCCGTTCGGTCCGGCGTGCGCCGCCGGGCGTCAGTCCTCGAACAGCGTCTTCGGGTCGTCCGCGCCGCTGTAGGTGAACGACCGGAACAGCATGTCGCCCTCCGAGCACACCAGTCCGATCATCCGGCCCGTCATGCCCGCGGCGACCTCGGTCGACAGGTACCGGCCGTCGAGGCGGCCGAGTTCGTGGAAACCGTCGGGTCCGGACACTCCGGCCACGATTTCGTCGGGTCCCATGGCGACCCCGAAGGGGGTGGGGGCGCTGTGCGGCTCGGCGCGCAGTTCCAGCACCGTCTCCGGCGTGGCGGCGGTCTCGCCCAGGAGGACGCTCGCCCCGCCGATCAGGGCGAGCGCGCGCACGCGCGAGCCCCGTACCTCGATGCGGACGGCGTGCCGTGGGTCGATGCGCAGTTCCAGTCCCCCGGCCCCCGTGGCCTCCTCCGGCCGTTCCCCGGGCGGGGCGGCCACGGCCCGCGCCCGCATGTGCAGGTGCTCCTGGCGGCGGCCCACGAAGGCGGGTCCGTCCGCCGCGGTGAGCCGCCAGCCCCGGTCGCTCCAGCCGAGCAGCGCGTCCGGGAAGACTCCGGGCGCCACCCACGCCGACGGCAGCGTCCCGTCCGGCAGGTCCTCGACGGCCTCCGCGGGCGCGTCGGGCTCGATCGGCCCCGCCACTGCGGGCCAGCCGTCGCTCCAGCTCACCTCCGCCGCGAAGGTCTCGCGTCCCAGGACGTGCCATTCGGGGCTGCTGCCCCGCGGCCGCGTGCCGAGGTAGACCATCGCCCAGGTGCCGTCGGGCCGTTCGACGAGATCGGCGTGACCGGTGCTCTGGACGGGAGCGCCGGTCCCCCGCGCGGTGAGGAGGGGGTTGTGCGGACACGCCTCGAAGGGCCCGGCCGGTGAGGGCGCGCGGGCGATGGTGACGGCGTGTCCGCGTTCGGTGCCTCCCTCGGCGAGCAGCAGGTACCAGTACGCGCCGACCCGGTAGAGGTGGGGGCCCTCGGGGAACTTCCCGCCCGTCCCCTGCCACAGCCGGCGGGGCTCGCCGAGCAGTTCACCGGTCCGCGGATCGAGTGCGGCCTGCACGATCCCTTCGCCGAAGCCGGTCCAGGTGAGCAGGCAGGTCCCGTCGTCGTCCCAGGCGAGGTCGGGGTCGATGCCCCGGGCCTCGGGGATCCACACCGGGTCCGACCAGGGGCCGGCCGGGTCGTCGGCGGTCACCAGGAAGCTCCGTGGGCCACCGGACAGCAGGGTGGTCACCATCCAGAAGCGGCCCGCGTGGTGGCGCAGGGTCGGCGCCAGGACGCCGGCCGAGGAGTCCACCCCCTCCAGCGGCAACTGCGCGGGCCGGTCCAGCACATGGCCGATCCGGCGCCACGTCCGCAGATCGGTCGAGTGGTGGACCGGTACGCCCGGGGCGTACTCGAAGCTGGAGCAGGCCAGGTAGTAGTCGTCGCCCACGCGGCAGACGCTGGGGTCCGGATGGAAGCCGGGGACGACCGGCTGGACGGGGAGTTTCACGGGCGTCTCTCGGCTTCTCGACCGGGGCGTCGCACCCGGGCGCACGACGACGGCGGGTGTCGATGATGTCCCCCAATACCTAGTGTTCGCTAGGCGTCTGCGGTATGGCCCGCGTCACAGACGATCTCCGGCGCGGATGGGCCCGGCGGCCCGCCGGGTCAGAGCCCCTCGGGAACCCGTCCGCGCGGCACCTCGGCCGCCCGGCGGCTGGCGGGCAGCAGCGCGGCGGAGACCAGCAGGGTGAGCAGGCCGAGCAGGCCGACGGAGGAGGCCAGATCGCCCACGGCGCCCTCGCCGGCGAGGAGGGCCAGCGGGCAGAGGAACTCGCCGAGGAAGAACGCCGCCGTCCACAGCCCGGTCCCGCGTCCCCGGTCGGCGAAGTCCAGTCGGGACATCGCCAGTGTCAGCAGCGACGGCAGGAGCAGCCCCGTGCCGACGCAGTTGACGACGGCGCCGGCGACCAGCAGGCCGGGGTGGCCGGCCGTGCCCATCAGCAGGAAACCGGCGGCGCACAGCAGGAAGAGGGCGGGCAGACGGCGGCCGGACCGGTCGGCGAGCCGGGTGAAGAGCACCGAGCCGAGGACGGTGGCGGCACTCGCGAGCGCCGTGACGGCCCCGATGACGCCGGTGGAGGCCACGCCCAGGTCGTCGAGGAGGAAGGACATCTCGACGGGCACGGCGTAGAAGACGACCCCGCCGAAGACGGTCAGCAGGCAGATGCCCGCCATGCGCCGGACGGGGGAGGGCCGGGGGCCGGCCGCCGGACGCGGTGCGGCGGGCGCGGGGGCCGGCAGCGCCCGGGCCATGGCGGGAGCGAGCAGCAGGCCGACCGCGTACAGCCAGAAGGGCGTGCGCCAGCCGGCGGACCCCAGGGCTCCGCCGAGCACGAGGAAGACCGTGGCGGACACCGACGCGCACATCGTCTGGAGGGCGAGGAGCCGGTCGCGCTCGCGTCCGGTCCAGTAGTCGCCGATCAGTGTGGTGCAGCAGGTCATGACGGCCGCTTCGACGACGCCCACCAGGACGCGGCTGAGCACGATGCCGTACAGCGAGTCGATCCACAGCGGCGCGGTGCCGAACAGGGCGTACAGGACGGTGGCCGCGACGAGCAGGCGCTTGCGGCCGAGCCGGTCGACGAGGACGCCGGCGAACGGCGCGAGCACGGCCAGGGAGAGCGCCGGGACGGTGAGGACGAGCGGGACGAGGGCCGCGCCGCCGGGGACGTGGGCGAAGTGGTCCTGGAGGCGGGGCAGGACGGGGGCGATCAGGACCGCGCCGAGGATCGGCAGGCAACTGCCGGCCATCAGCAGCACGGCGGGCAGCCGGCTGCGGACGGCCGGGGAGTCACCCTGGTCGTGGGCGGGCGGGGCGGCGGATGCGGGCATGGCAGCACTCCAGGGCGCGGTGCGGGAGAGTGGCGCCGCGCGGGGACCGGGGGCGGAGGGAGCGACGGCCCTTCGGACCTCGGCGTACGGGCGGCCCTTCGGACCTCGGCGTACGGGCGCGGTGACGTGCCACGACTATGCGGGTGCGGACGCGGCCTGCCCAGCCCTCGCGTGATCCGAAGTGCCGATGCCGTCGATCCAGCGGGTGGATGGGGTGCGCTCCCCCGGCGGGCACGGGCCCCGCGCCCCGGCCCGCCTGACGGCCGCACCGCCGCGACCGGGCGACGCTGCCCCCCGACGCGCCGCCCACCCCACGACGCGGCGCCCACCCCGCTCAGCCGTCCCCCTCAACCGTCCCTCAGCGACCCCGCTCAGCCGTTCCCCTGAACCGTCCCCCGTCAGCGACCCCGATCAGCCGTCTCCCCCAGCCGCCCCGCTCAGCCGTCCCTCCCAGCCGCCCCCTCACCCCTCCCCCTCCCGAGGCAGCCGCGCCCCCACCCGCGCGGCCGTCTCGCGCAGCCAGATGTGGGCGGCGTCGTGCGTGTGGACCGGGTGCCACCACAGGGCCTCCCGCAGCGGGACCGCCTCGTAGGGCGGCTCCACGACGCGCACGGCGGCGACCGGTGCCAGCAGCCGGGCCAGGCGCGCCTGCACCAGGGCGATCCGCCGGGTGCCGGCGACCAGCAGCGGCAGCAGTTGGAAGCTGCTGACGGAGACCTCCACGCGCGGCTCGATGCCGAGCATGCCGAGCTGGCGTACCGCGGGGGAGTCGTAGGTGCGCTGGTAGGTGACCCACGGCAGCCGCGCCAGGTCCTGCCGGGTGAGCCGGTCGTCGACGCTGGGGTGGTCGTCCGCGACGAGGAAGACCCAGCGGTCGTCGTAGAGGTCGGTGGCCGGGAAGTCGCTGACGACCCCGTGCGGCATCAGCAGGCCGTCGGTGGCGCTGAGCAGGGTGGCGGTGTCGTCGACGACGGTCGGCGGGGTGTGGGTGAAGCGGAGCCGGATGCCCGGGGCCTCCTCGTGCACGACGCGGGCGAGTTCGGTGCCGAAGACGGCGACGGCGTAGTCCGACGCGAGCAGCTTGAACTCGCGCCGCTCGGTGGCCGGGTCGAAGTCGGCCTGGCTGGCGAAGAGGCGTTCGAGCACGTCGTAGGCGGTGGAGGTGCGGTCCAGGAGGACCTGGCCGAGGGCGGTGAGTTCGTAGTGGCCGCCGACGCGGGCGAGCAGGTCGTCGTCGAAGTGGCGGCGGAGGCGGGCGAGGGCGGCGCTCATGGCGGGCTGGCTGAGGCCGACGCGCTGTCCGGCGCGGGTGACGTTGCGCTCCTCCAGGAGGGCGCGCAGGGCGACGACGAGGTTGAGGTCCAGGCGGGCCAGGTTCACGGGACTCCCCTTGCGGTACGGCTCCGATCGAGGAGGAATAAACGCGGTGGATGCCGACCATCCACACAATCTATTTCCCCGATTGCGGGTGCGGGGTCCAGATTAGTCACACCGCAATCAGGAGGACATGTTCGTGAAACCTGAAGCCGCGTCCGCGCTCTTCGCCGGCCCGTTCGCCCTCGGCACCCTCTCGGCCCCGGACGGGCCGGCCTTCCCCGCCCTCGTCACCCCGGACGGCCAGGCACTCGATCTCCGCACCCCCTTCGGCGGGGAATCGCTGACCGTCCGGGATCTGCTGGACGACTGGGAGACGACCCTGCCGCGGCTGCGCGAGCTGGCGGCCGACACCTCGCTCCCCCGCACGCCGCTCGCCGGGCTGCGGGTGCACGCGCCGGTCGAGCCGCGCCAGGTGTTCCAGTCGGGCGCCAACTACCGGCAGCACGTGATCGACCTGCACGTGGCCCACCGCGCCCCCGGCGACGACCGGCCCGAGGGCGAGCGGCGCGCCGAGGCCGCGGAGATCATGGACCGCCGGGCGGCGGAGGACCTGCCGTACGTGTTCATCGGCCTGCCGAGCGCGATCACGGGTCCGGGCGACGACGTCGTGCTGCCGGCCTGGGCCGAGAAGCCGGACTGGGAGCTGGAGCTGGCGGCCGTGATCGGCCGGCCCGCCCACCGGGTGTCCGTGGAGGAGGCGCTGGAGTACGTCGCCGGGTACACGATCGCCAACGACCTGACCGACCGTGCCACCGTCTTCCGCCGGGACATGCCGCAGATCGGCACCGACTGGCTGCGCAGCAAGAACGCCCCCGGCTTCACCCCGCTCGGCCCCTGGATCGTGCCGACCGAGTCGATCGCCGAACCGAACGACCTGCGGCTGGTGCTGAAGCTGAACGGCGAGACCATGCAGGACGAGTCCACCAAGGACATGATCTTCGACGTGGCGCGCATGGTGGCGTACGCCTCCCAGACCGCCCGTCTGCTCCCCGGCGACCTGGTGCTGACCGGCTCCCCGGCCGGCAACGGCATGCACTGGGGCCGGCTGCTGCGCGACGGCGACGTGATGGAGAGCTCGATCACCGGGCTCGGCGTCCAGCGCACCCGCTGTGTGGCGGAGGAGACGCGGTGACCCTGGACCGCCACGACCCGGAGGGCGCGATCGCGAGCGCCGCGAAGGCGTACTCCAACTGGGGCCGCTGGGGCGAGGACGACGTGCTCGGCACCCTCAACTTCCTCGACGCGGCCAAGCGGCGCGAGGGCGCGGCCCTGATCCGGCGCGGGGTGAGCTTCTCCCTCTCCCAGCGGTTCGACATGGACGGCCCGCAGAAGGGCTGGCGCCGGCGCACCAACCCGGTGCACACCATGCTGGACACCGGCACCGACGCCGCCCTCGGCAACCAGGGCTTCCCGCACGGCATCGGCGGCGCCGACGACGTGATCGCGATGCCGTTGCAGTGCTCCACCCAGTGGGACGGGCTCGGGCACATCTTCGACCACGGCAAGGCGTGGAACGGGCGTCCGGCAGAGAAGGTCGTCACCTCCGACGGCGACCTGGTCACCGGCATCGAGCACATGGCCCCGCACGTCGCCGGGCGCGGTGTGCTGCTCGACGTGGGCCGGGTGGTCGGCGAGGACGGTGAGCTGCCGGACGGCTTCGCGATCACCGAGGAGCACCTGACGGCGACCGCCGAGGCCCACGGCGTGACCGTCGGCCGGGGCGACATCGTGCTGGTGCGCACCGGGCAGCTCGCCCGCGTCCGCCGCGACGGCTGGGGCGACTACGCGGGCGGGCCCGCGCCCGGCCTGTCCTTCACCACGGCCGGCTGGCTGCACGGCACCGAGATCGCCGCGATCGCCACCGACACCTGGGGCTTCGAGGTGCGGCCCAACGAGTTCGAGCACGCCTTCCAGCCGCTGCACCAGGTCGTCATCCCCAACACCGGTCTGCTCATCGGCGAGATGTGGGACCTGGAGGCGCTGGCCGAGGACTGCGCGGCCGACGGCCGGTACGACTTCTGGCTGACCGCGGCGCCCCTGCCCATCACCGGGGCCGTCGGCTCCCCCGTCAACCCGATCGCCGTCAAGTAACCCGAGGAACAAGGGAGTTCCCCATGAGCAATGCCCGTACGGTCCTGGTGATCGGCGGTGGCGCGGCCGGCAACGCCGTGACGGTGCTGCTGCGCCGGGCCGGCCTGACGGTGGACCTCGTCGAGGCGAAGGACGACTGGAACGCCACCGCGGGCTCCGGCATCACCCTCCAGGGCAACGCCCTGCGGGTCCTGCGCGAACTGGGCGTGTGGAAGCAGGTCGAGGCGTCCGGCTTCGGCTTCGGCTCCGTCGGCATCACCGCCCCCGACGGGACCGTCCTGCACGTCCAGGACGACCTGCGCACCGGCGGCGACGACCTGCCCGCCACCGTCGGCATGCAGCGCCCGCAGCTCCAGCGCATCCTCATCGACGCCGTCCGGGACAGCGGCGCCCGCGTGCGGCTGGGCACCCGGGCCGAGTCCCTGGACCAGGACGCCGACGGCGTGACCGTGCGCTTCACCGACGGCACCGAGGGCCGGTACGACCTGGTGATCGCGGCCGA
Organism: Streptomyces sp. NPDC003248; assembly: GCF_055563235.1. Taxonomy (NCBI): domain Bacteria; kingdom Bacillati; phylum Actinomycetota; class Actinomycetes; order Kitasatosporales; family Streptomycetaceae; genus Streptomyces; species Streptomyces sp. NPDC003248. The sequence goes on from NZ_JBVHDT010000020.1 coordinate 78,630, forward strand.
CGGCCTCGGCTCCGCCACCCGCGCCGCCATCGGCGTCCCGGACCGGCCCGAGCCGACCGGGATGGCCATCTGGCGCATCGCCGCGCCCCGCCCGGCCGGGGTGACCCGCACCGACCTCGCCTACGGCGGCCCCGCGTACATCGCCGGCTACTGCCCCACCAGCGACTCCACGATCTACGCGTACGTCGTCGAGGCCAACCGCGACCGGGCGGCCATTCCGGCGGACACGTTCGCCGACGAGATGCGCCGCCTGGCCTCCGCGTACGGCGGTTGCTGGCCGGAGATCACCGCGCACATCACCGATCCCGCGCAGGTCAACTACACCTGGTTCGACCGGATGCTGGTCGAAGGCTCCTGGCACCGCGGCCGCGTCGTGCTGATCGGTGACGCCGCCCACTGCTGCCCGCCCACCCTCGCCCAGGGCGCCGCGCTGTCCCTGGAGGACGCGTGGGTGCTGGCGCAGCTGCTGACCGGCGCCGACACCTGGGACGACGCGCTGCTCCAGGCGTTCTACGAGCGGCGGATCAGCCGTGTCCGGCCGGTCGTCGAGGCGTCCGTGCAGATCGGGCAGTGGCAGCTGGACGGGGTGCGCGACGCCGATGTCCCGGGCCTGATGGCCCGCACCATGACGATGCTCCGGGAGCTGCCGTGACGACGCCGACCGTGGACGTGCACGCCCACGTCCTGCTGCCCGAGATCGAGGCGCTCGTGGCGGGACTGCCCGGCCACGCCGAGGCCAAGGCGCTGGACGCCCGCCGCAACGGCCCCGCCGCCCTCGCCGTCAACGGCCCCATGGTGGGCGCGCGCATCCCGAAGCTGACCGACGTCGCCGTGCGCCTGGCGTCGATGGACGCGCAGGGCGTGGACGTGCAGCTGGTCAGCCCCTCCCCGTCGCACTACCACTACTGGGCGGACGAGGACACGGCCGAGAAGGTGTACCGGCTGGCGAACGAGGCCACCGCCGCGCACTGCGCCGCCGCCCCCGACCGGCTGCGCGGGCTCGGGCTCGTACCGCTCCAGCACCCCGACCTCGCGGTCGCGGCCCTGGACCACGCCATGGAGCAGGGGCTGCTGGGTGTGGAGATCTCCAGCCACGCCCCGGGCCGGGAGCTGTCCGACCCCGCCTACGAGCCGTTGTGGGCGCGGGCGGAGGAGACCGGGGCGATCCTGTTCCTGCACCCGTTCGGCTGCACGCTCGACGAGCGCCTGGACCGGTGGTACCTGTCCAACACCGTCGGCCAGCCCACCGAGAACGCCGTCGCGCTGTCCCACCTGATCTTCTCGGGCGTCCTGGATCGGCATCCGGGGCTGACGCTGATCGCCGCGCACGGCGGCGGCTACCTGCCCACCCACATCGGCCGCTCCGACCACGCCTGGTCGGCCCGCTCCGACGCGGGCGCGGGCTGCGCCCACCTGCCGAGCAGCTACCTGAAGCGCCTGTACTTCGACTCCCTGGTCCACGACCCGCACGTGCTGCGGGAGCTGGTCCGCGTCGCCGGCGCCGACCGGGTGCTCCTCGGCTCCGACTTCCCCTTCGACATGGGCAGCGAGGACCCGGTCGGCGCCCTGCGCGCCGCGCGGCTGTCCGACGCCGACGTCGAGGCCGTACGGGGCGGCAACGCGGCCGCCCTCCTCCGGAAGGACTGACACCATGCGCCTGCTCACCCACCTGCGGCACGTCGACCTCGCCGTGCCCGACTACGACAAACAGCTGGACTTCTACGCCGGCGTCTGGGGCCTGACCAAGGTCGCCGAGGACTCCGGGATCTCCTTCCTGGCCGCCGAGGGCTCCCCCGAGCAGTACGTCGTCCGGCTGCGCAAGGCCGACGAGAAGCGCCTCGACCTCGTCTCCTACGGCGCCGCGTCCGCCGCCGACGTCGACACGCTCGCCGAGCGGCTGCTGGCCGGGGGCGTGCAGCTGATCTCGCGGCCGGGCACGGTCGACACCCCCGGCGGCGGCTACGGCTTCCGCTTCTTCGACGTCGACGGACGCACCATCGAGGTCTCCGCCGACGTGGAGGTGCGGCAGCACCGCAAGATCGAGGAGAAGGAGTCGATCCCGGTCAAGCTGTCGCACGTCGTCCTCAACTCGCCCGACCTGAACCGGACCCGCGAGTGGTACGAGCGCCACCTCGGCTTCGCCCTGTCGGACACCCTCAGCTCGCCCCACATGGGCGAGGTCATGCACTTCATGCGGATCAGCAACCAGCACCACTCGATGGCGCTGGCCAAGGGCCCGCACACCTCGCTGCACCACATCTCGTTCGAGATGCGCGGCATCGACGAGTACATGCGCGGTTCCGGCCGGGTCATCCGCGCCGGGTTCCAGAAGATCTGGGGCCCCGGCCGGCACATGGCCGGGGACAACACCTTCACGTACTTCCTCGACCCGCACGGCAACACCGTCGAGTACACCACCGAGCTGGAGCTCCTCGACGAGGACACCTGGCACCCCCACGTCTACGACTTCTCCCAGCCCGAGGTCACCGACCAGTGGGGCACGGCGAACCCGATGAACGAGCTCGTCGCCAAGGAGTCGTTCAACGACCCCGACCGCGGCGTGTTCGTCGCCCCGCCGGTCTGATCCTCCCCGCCGGCTCCGGGGGCGCGGCGCGTCCTGTCATGCCCTGACTGCCCGCCGCGCCCCCGGTCCGCAAGCCTTCCGTCACCCCTCCCACCCCCTCCCAGGAGCCGCACCATGCGTTTCGCCGCCTACGAGCACCGGCAGCGCCGCCGCGTGGCCGTCGTCGAGGAGGACGGCACGCTCCTCCCGCTGCCCGGCGTGCAGTCCCTCACCGCGCTGCTCGCGGAGACCGACGGGCTGCCCGGACTGCTCGCCGCCGGCGCGGCCGCCCTCGACGTGCCCGCGGGCCCGCACGTCTCCCAGGTACGGCTGCTGCCGCCGCTCCAGCCCGCCTCGGTCCGGGACTTCGTCACCTTCGAGGAACACGTCGAGGGGGTACGCCGCTCCGTCGACGGCGCGGCGGGCGTGCCCGACCAGTGGTACGCGGCACCGACCTTCTACTTCACCAACCCGCACGCCGTCTACGGCCACCTCGACGACATCCCGGTGCCGCCCGGCTCGTCGGTGCTCGACTTCGAGCTGGAGGTGGGCGTCGTCATCGGCCGCGAGGGCCGCGACCTGACCCCCGCGGCGGCCCGGGACCACATCGTCGGCTACACCGTCTTCAACGACTGGTCCGCCCGCGACCTCCAGTCCGCCGAGATGAAGGTCGGCCTCGGCCCCTGCAAGGGCAAGGACACCGCCACCACCCTCGGCCCCTGCCTGGTCACGGCCGACGAGCTGGAACCGCACCGGGACGCCGACGGCTTCCTGCGCCTGGCGCTGACCGCCGAGATCAACGGCGAGGTGGTCGGCGAGGACCTGCTGTCCAACATGAGCTGGACCTTCGAGGAGATGGTCGCCTACGCCTCGCGCGGCACCCGCGTCGTGCCGGGTGACGTGCTCGGCTCCGGCACCTGCGGCAACGGCGGCTGCCTGGCCGAGCTGTGGGGCCTGCGCGGCGAGCAGTCCCCGCCGCCGCTGAAGCCCGGCGACACCGTCTCCCTCACCGTCGAGGGCATCGGCACGCTCACCAACACCGTCGTCCCCGGTGTCGAGCCCGTGCCGCTGCCGGCCGGCCGGCGCCGCTCGCGGGAGCGGCCGTGACCGCCCCGCACCCCAAGCGGCTCCTGGGCAAGGTCGTGGTGGTCACCGGCGCGGCCCGCGGCCAGGGCGCCGCCGAGGCCGAGGCGCTCACCCGGGAGGGCGCCCGTGTCATCGCCACCGACGTCGACCCCGGGGACGGCTGCCGCCGGCTCGACGTCACCAGCGAGCGGGACTGGGCCGGCCTCGCCGCCGACCTGCGCGAGGCGTACGGGGAGGTGCACGGCCTGGTGAACAACGCGGGCGTCACCTGGCGCGCCCGCCTCGGCGACGTGCGCCCCGAGGACATGGCGCGCGTCCACGCGGTCAACGTCACCGGCCCCCTGCTGGGCATCCAGCACCTCGCGCCCCTCATGCCCGCCGGCGCCTCCGTGGTGAACGTGGGCTCCTCGGCGGCCCTCACCGCCCACTACCCGGTCGCGTACACCACCAGCAAGTGGGCGCTGCGCGGCCTGTCGCGGACCGCCGCCCTGGAGCTCGGCCCGCGCGGCATCCGCGTCAACACCGTCCACCCCGGCTACATCGAGACCGACATGACCGCTTCCGCCGCCCCGGCCTTCCGCGAGGCCAACGTCCGTGAGACCCCGCTGGGCCGCACCGGCACCGTCGACGAGGTCACCGGCCTGGTCGTCTTCCTGCTCTCCGACGAGGCGTCGTTCGTCACCGGCGCCGAGATCCCCGTGGACGGCGGGCTCACCGCGCACGGCGGCGTCAAGTCCGTCTCCGACGCCCTGCGCGCGGAGGTGACCGGATGAAGCGGCTCGAAGGGAAGGTCGCGCTGGTCTCCGGCACCGCGCGCGGCCAGGGCCGGGCGGCGGCGCTGCGGTTCGCGGCCGAGGGCGCGCTCGTCGTCGGCGGCGACCTGCTGCACGAGGAGGCGGTCGAGACGCAGCGGCTCATCGCCCGCGAGGGCGGCACCGCCCTCACCCCCGGCCCGCTGGACGTCACCGACGAGGACTCCGTCCGCTCCTGGGTGGCGGAGGCCGTCGACGCGTTCGGCGGCGTCGACGTCGTCTACGCCAACGCCGGCGCCGTCCGCTTCGGGGCGATCGACAGCCAGCCGTACGAGGATTTCGCGTTCACGATGCGCGCCGAGCTGGACTCGGTGTGGCTGACCGTGCGCGCGGCCTGGCCGCACCTCGTCGCCGCCCGCGGCTGCGTCCTCACCGTCGGCTCGACGGCCGGGCTGACCGGCTCGCTCACCAACGCGCGCACCGCGCACACCGCCTCCAAGGGCGCGGTGATCGCGCTGACCCGCCAGCTCGCCGCGGAGGGTGCCCCGCACGGCATCCGGGTCAACTGCGTCAGCCCCGGAATGATCGACACCGACGGCTCCCGCGGCAACCTCCTCGCCGACGACCACCCGATGCGCTCCATCGCCCGGCACATCCCGCTGGGGCGGCTCGGCGCGGCCGACGACGTCGTCAACGCGGCCGTGTTCCTGGCCTCCGACGAGGCCGCGTACATCACGGGCGCCAACCTCGTCGTGGACGGCGGCTGGTCCGCCGTGCTGCCCGGCGCCATCACCTGAAAGGACTCCCCCTGTGAACAAGGTCCGCGGCAGCGCCGCCGAGGCCGTCGCCGACATCCCCGACGGCGCGTCACTGGCCGTCGGCGGCTTCGGCCTCAGCGGCGTACCCGAGGCACTGATCCGTGCCCTGCACACCCAGGGGGCGACCGGTCTGCGGGTCGTCTCCAACAACTGCGGCGTGGACGGCCGCGGCCTCGGCGTCCTGCTCGCCGCCGGCCGCATCGCCCGCGTCACCGGCTCCTACGTGGGCGAGAACAAGGAGTTCGCCCGCCAGTACCTCTCCGGGGAACTGGAGGTCGAGCTCACCCCCCAGGGCACGCTCGCCGAACGCCTGCGCGCCGGCGGCGCCGGCATCCCCGCCTTCTACACCCCGGCGGGCGTCGGCACCCAGGTCGCTCAGGGCGGTCTGCCCTGGCGCTACGCCTCCGACGGGTCCGTCGCCGTGGCCTCCCCGCCCAAGGAGACCCGCGACTTCGCGGGCCGCCCGCATGTGCTGGAGGAGGGCATCACCACCGACTTCGCCCTCGTACGGGCCTGGCGCGGCGACCGCCACGGCAACCTGTGCTTCCGCCTCGCGGCCGCCAACTTCAACCCCCTCGCCGCGATGGCCGGCCGCGTCACCGTCGCCGAGGTCGAGGAACTCGTCGAACCGGGCGAGCTGCGCCCCGACGAGGTGCACCTGCCCGGCATCTACGTGCAGAGGGTCGTCCGGCTCAGCGCCGAGGAGGCCGCCGACAAGCGGATCGAGCGCCTCACTGTTTCCGCATCTTCGACCCGAGGGACGGTGCGTTCCTGATGGCCTGGACCCGCGACCAGATGGCGGCCCGCGCCGCCGCCGAGCTCACCGACGGCTCCTACGTCAACCTGGGCATCGGCCTGCCGACCCTGATCCCCGGCCACCTCCCGCCCGGGGTCCACGTGGTGCTGCACTCCGAGAACGGCATCCTGGGCACCGGCCCGTACCCCACCGAGGACCAGGTCGACCCGGACCTGATCAACGCCGGCAAGGAGACCGTGACGGTCCTGCCGGGCGCCTCCTTCTTCGATTCCGCGCTCTCCTTCGGCATGATCCGCGGCGGCCACATCGACACCGCGGTCCTCGGCGCCATGCAGGTGTCGGCCGCCGGCGACCTGGCCAACTGGATGATCCCGGGGAAGATGGTCAAGGGCATGGGCGGCGCCATGGACCTCGTGCACGGCGCCCGCCGGGTCATCGTCCTGATGGAGCACACCGCCAAGGACGGCAGCCCGAAGATCCTGAAGGACTGCACCCTGCCGCTCACGGGCGAGCGGTGCGTGCACCGCGTCATCACCGACCTGGGCGTCCTGGACGTCACCGCCGACGGCCTCGCCCTGGTCGAGACGGCTCCGGGCGTCACCGTCGAGGACATCACGTCCCGCACCGACGCCCCGGTCCGCCTGGGCAGCCACTCGGCCGCCCGCTGACCGACCCCGCACCGTACGGGCGAACGGTCAGTCCAGCAGGGCGGCCGTGAACCCGTCGCGGTGCGCCCGGAGCCATTCCTGCACACGGTCCCAGCGTCGCCGGCCGCCGCGCTCGGACAGCATCCGGGTGTAGACGGGGTCACCCGCCGCCACGCGGTCGGCGACGAAGGCCCGACAGGAAGCGGTCACCTGTTCGACGACCGCGGGCAGTTCGGCGCGCTCCTGCGGGGAGAGGCCGTAGCTGTCGGCGAGGATCCGCAGCCGTGTCGGGGCGTGCAGCCCGGCGGGGCAGAGGGCCGCCGCGGAGGCGGGGTCGAGGGACGGGCGGCCGTTCCCGGACGTAGGTCAACTGTTCACGGCCGTCCGGGGTGAGCCGGACCGGCCTCGGAGCCGCGTCGAAGCCGTGCTCCCCGAGCGCCAGGAGGTGGGCGTGGAGGGCGCGCGCGGTGCGTGGCGCGGGCCGGTCCACCAGTCCGCCACGGCGGAACACCGCACCCGCGTTGACCGTGCCGCCGGTCAGCACGTCGCCGTCTCCCGCCCCGCCCTCGGCCGTCATGTGGGTGACGTTAGCCTCGGTCCTCCGCGACGGCCATGTCTCCGCACCGCGGCTCCTGCATCAGGAGAACCTCGGCGGGTGAGGGCTGGGGGCGGGGCGCCCGGCCGGACGCCGACGGGCGCCCCGGCCGGAGCCGGGGCGCCCGAGGTGGCGCGGGCGGCGGAGCGACCGTCAGTGGTCGGTCGCCAGGTGGAGCTTGAGCAGGTCCACGCCGTAGTCGTTGCCGTTGGGGGTGCGGATGATGGTGTGGATGTGCTGCTGGGTGGGGGTTCCGCCGGGACCGCCGCCGCCGGGGGCGCCGCCCGGGCTCGCCGAGGTGGAGGGCGAGGCGGAGGCGGACGGCGTGGCCGAGGCCGAGCTGCCGTCCTCGTCCTCGTGGTACGCGAGCGGGGACTCGGCGTCGTATTCGATCAGCACGACCGGGCTGTGGACGCGGTAGTAGAACGCCGAGTCGTCCTCGTACTCGCCGATCCAGTAGAAGTACGTGTCGTCGAGGTGCTTCTCGATCTCCCGCAGCCGCACCCGCGCGTGGCCCTCGTCCTGGTAGCCGACGTACACCTCGACCAGGTCGAGCAGCAGCTGCTGCTGCCGGCGGTTCAGCTCGGAGCCCTTGAGGCCCGCGTACGGGATGACGGCGTTGTCCTGGCCGGCTCCGGCGATCAGGTCGGCGCCGGTCTTCGCGGCGGTGGAGAGCGCGGTGGCGAGCTGAGTGCTGTCCAGCGAGCGCAGGAGCTTGAGGCCGGCGGCGGTCTCCTCGCGGAAGAGGTGGTAGTCCACACCGTCGTAGGTGATCTTCGTCGGCTCGGAGCCCATGAAGGTCGGGGTCATCACGACCTGGTCGCCGAGGACGAAGTAGTTGATGACGAGGTGGTGGCCCTCGAACTGGAAGCCCCAGGCGTCCTTCGCCGACGGGGTGCCCATGACGGTGAACCAGTAGGCGTCCTCGTTGAGCGCCTTGGAGGTGTCGCCCGAGTACTCGCCGAGGAAGTGGTTGAGCTTGCGGATGCTGTTGGCCTGCTTCAGGCCGCGAGCCGACAGCGAGGCCTTGAGCAGCTTCAGGGCGAGCGCGTACTGCTTCTCGGTGAGGTCGCGCAGGGCGACGCCCTCACGGTCGTTGGAGTCGACGTTGGTCCAGTCCAGCCACTGGTCGGCGTCGACGTCGAAGAGCGTGGCCGACTTCTGGTCGTCGGTGAGCGAGTCGACGAAGGCCTGCGCGGCGCGGATCACCGGGGTGGTGGAGACGCCGGTGGAGTGGATCGCGTACAGGTCGTCGACGACGGTGCCGTCCGTGGTGACGCCGACGAAGTCGTCGTAGGCGATCGTCTGGCCGAAGCCGCCGCCGGCCGGCGGGCCCGACGGCGACGCGCTCGCGGTCGCGTCGGTCGTCGACGTCGTCTCGGCGCCGGCCGTGGTGGCGGCGTAGCCGCCCATGACCGCGACGGCGGAGACGCCGCCGGCGAGCAGGGCCTTGTTCATGAACCAACGGCGTGAGCGGTGGGTTCCCGGGGTGCGCGGCTTGTGTCCGTGGGTGGTGTGATTCACATCGTCGACAATTTCGTCGGTGATTAAAGGGAGGCTGGCAACAACCTGTGCGCTGCATAGGAATCGTCGCGTCGGGTGTACATGAACAGCGGCCCGGCGCAGGGCAGTTGGCGGAGCGGCGAGGGCGTACACGGGCGGGGCGACCGACCTCCCGTGGCGGGCGCCGCACGCGGGTCCCGGCGGCGGCCGTGCACCGGCCGGCGTACGTCGCGCGCAACACGAAGAAGACCTCGTGCAGAAAGATCGGATAATTCGGTGACCCGTGGGGTAGGAAGGGTTCTGGGACGCCGCCCATGCTCGTGGAAGGCTCCCACATTCCACTCCAGCCGGGTGACCGGCGAGAACGAAGGACACAACAGCATGGCCAGCGGCACCGTGAAGTGGTTCAACGCCGAGAAGGGCTTCGGATTCATCGCCCAGGACGGCGGCGGGCCGGACGTCTTCGCGCACTACTCCAACATCTCCGGCAACGGCTACCGGGAGCTGGTCGAGGGGGAGACGGTCACCTTCGACGTGACCCAGGGCCAGAAGGGCCCCCAGGCCGAGAACATCGTCCGCGGCTGACACGGATCCCGGGCGCCGGGCTCTCACCTCGAGAGCCCGGCGCCGGGTCCTGTCCCGCCACAGGATGTGAAGGGGTCCGGCAGCGGCCGGGCCCCTTGTCCATCCTCTGCTCCGGGCCCGTGGCGTCCCGCCTGAGCTGACGCCCATGCCGAGAGACGATCAGCGGCTCGCGGTGGACGCGGGCGTCGGCGTACCCGTGCCCGCGGGCGGGGAGCTCTGGACCGTCGGCGCGGTGATCCTCAACGACCGGGGCGAGGCCTTCGCCCAGAAGCGCAGCGCGAGCCGGCGCCTCTTCCCCGGCCCGAGGACCGTCGTCGTGGCCTCCAACCTCAGCGCGGACATCCTCTCCGGCCTCGGCAGCGCCCTGGCCGGCAGCCTCGGTCTGGCCGCCAGCGCCAACCTTCAACCCCGAGCGCCGCTTCCCCGGCATGTTCGAGCCCGTCCACGGTTCCGCCCCGGACATCGCCGGGCAGGGCCCGGCAAATCCGATCGGCGCGGTGGGCAGTGCCGCGCTGATGCTGGAGCACTTCGGGCTTCCCGAGCAGGCGGTCCGTCTGCACCGGGCCATCGAGGCCACCACGGCCGCGGGCGTCCCCACCCGGGACGTCGGCGGCACCGCCTCCACCGAGGACGTCACCAAGGCCCTCATCGACGCTGAACGGCTGAGCCGCCGGCCGTCGGTGTCCCACACCCGCGGCCGTCGGTGTCCCACCCCATCGTCCCGGGCCGCCTTCACGTCGCGCCGGCGGCCCGGGCAGCCGCTCCACAGCGGCCGCCACCGTGCCGGGTCCCGATCCACCGGGACTCGGCACGGTGCCGCGTTCCGGGGCGGCAGCGTCAGGTGCGGTCCGACGACCGCGCCTGACGGTTCCTGACCGGTCTGGTCACCTGTTTCGCCACGCACGACGGGATGCCTTCCGTCCCGCTCGCCGCCAGGCGCCGGTAGGCGCCGGGGGACATGCCGACCAGTTCGCTGAAGCGCGTGCTGAAGGTGCCCAGCGACGCGCAGCCGACCGCGAAGCAGACCTCGGTGACGCTGAGTTCACCCCGGCGCAGCAACGCCATCGCCCGTTCGATCCGGCGCGTCATCAGGTAGGAGTACGGCGATTCCCCGTAGGCGAGGCGGAACTCGCGGCTGAGATGGCCCGCCGACATGTTCACGCCGCGGGCCAGTGCCTCGACGTCCAGCGGCTGCGCGTACTCCCGGTCGATGCGGTCGCGGACGCGGCGCAGCAGCGCGAGGGTGCGCAGGTTCGGAGCCGCGGCGGGTCTGCTGGTCACCCACGCGATCTTGCCACACACGACGGGTGGGCGGCGGGGCCGCGGACACCCTGCCCTCCCCCCGCCTTCGCGGGCGCCCCGGTCAGGCGCCCACGTAGGCCGCGAGGTGCTCGCCGGTGAGGGTGGAGCGGGCGGCGACGAGGTCGGCGGGGGTTCCCTCGAAGACGATCCGGCCGCCGTCGTGGCCGGCGCCGGGACCGAGGTCGATGATCCAGTCCGCGTGTGCCATGACCGCCTGGTGGTGTTCGATGACGACGACCGACTTGCCCGAGTCGACCAGCCGGTCCAGCAGGCCGAGCAACTGCTCGACGTCGGCGAGGTGGAGGCCGGTGGTCGGCTCGTCGAGGACGTAGACGCCGCCCTTCTCGCCCATGTGCGTGGCCAGCTTGAGCCGCTGCCGCTCGCCGCCGGACAGCGTGGTGAGCGGCTGGCCGAGGGTGAGGTAGCCGAGCCCGACGTCGGCGAGCCGTCCGAGGACGCGGTGCGCGGCCGGGGTGCGCGCCTCGCCGGTGGCGAAGAACTCCTCCGCCTCCGTCACCGGCATCGCCAGCACCTCGCCGATGTCGCGGCCGCCGAGGCGGTACTCCAGCACCGAGGCCTGGAACCGCCTCCCGTCGCACTCCTCGCAGGTGGTGGCGACGCCGGCCATCATCGCCAGGTCGGTGTAGATGACGCCGGCGCCGTTGCAGTTCGGGCAGGCGCCCTCGGAGTTGGCGCTGAACAGCGCCGGCTTCACGCCGTTGGCCTTGGCGAACGCCTTGCGGATCGGGTCGAGGAGCCCGGTGTACGTTGCCGGGTTGGAGCGGCGCGAGCCGCGGATCGGGGCCTGGTCCACCGAGACCACGCCCGCCGAGGCCGGGACGGAGCCGCGGACGAGCGAGCTCTTGCCCGAACCGGCCACGCCCGTGACCACGCACAGCACGCCGAGCGGGATGTCGACGTCGACGTCGCGCAGGTTGTGCGTCGACGCGCCGCGGATCTCCAGCGCGCCGGTGGGCTCACGCACCGTCTTCTTCAGCGCGGCCCGGTCGTCGAGGTGGCGGCCGGTGACCGTGCCGCTCGCCCGCAGCCCTTCGACGGTGCCCTCGAAGCAGACCGTGCCGCCCGCCGTTCCGGCCCCGGGCCCGAGGTCCACCACGTGGTCGGCGATGGCGATCGCCTCCGGCTTGTGCTCCACGACGAGCACCGTGTTGCCCTTGTCCCGCAGGCGCAGCAGCAGGTCGTTCATCCGCTGGATGTCGTGCGGGTGCAGGCCGATGGTGGGCTCGTCGAAGACGTAGGTGACGTCGGTGAGCGAGGACCCGAGGTGGCGGATCATCTTCACCCGCTGCGCCTCGCCGCCCGACAGCGTGCCCGACGGGCGGTCCAGCGAGAGGTAGCCGAGGCCGATCTCCGTGAACGAGTCGAGGGTGTGCTGGAGCGCCGCGAGCAGCGGCGCCACCGACGGGTCCGACAGGCCGCGGATCCAGTCGGCCAGGTCGCTGATCTGGAGGGCGCAGGCGTCGGCGATGTTGAGCTCTCCGATCCGCGACGAGCGGGCGAGTCCGCTCAGCCGGGTGCCGTCGCACTCGGGGCAGTCGGCGAAGGTCACCGCCCGGTCCACGAACGCCCGGATGTGCGGCTGCATCGCCTCCCGGTCCTTGGATAGCATCGACTTCTGGAGCTTGGGGATCAGCCCCTCGTAGGTGAGGTTGACGCCGTTGATCTTCACCTTGGTCGGCTCGCGGTAGAGGAAGTCGTGCCGCTCCCTCTTGGTGTACTCGCGGATCGGCTTGCGCGGGTCGAAGAAGCCCGACTCGGTGATGACCCGCACCACCCAGCCGTCCCCGGTGTAGGTGGGGATGGTGAACGGGTCCTCCGAGAGCGACTTGGAGTCGTCGAAGAGCTGGGTGAGGTCGATGTCGGTGACCGTTCCCCGGCCTTCGCAGTGCGTGCACATGCCGCCGGTCCGGCTGAAGGTCACCTTCTCGGTCCTGGTCTTCTCGGATCCGCGGTCGACCGTGTACCCGCCGCTCGCGGAGACCGAGGCGACGTTGAAGGAGTACGCGCCGGGCGGGCCGATGTGCGGCGTGCCGAGCCGGCTGAAGAGGATGCGCAGCATCGCGTTGGCGTCGGTGACCGTGCCGACCGTGGAGCGGGGGTCGGCGCCCAGCCGCTGCTGGTCGACGATGATCGCGGTCGTCAGCCCTTCGAGGACGTCGACCTCGGGCCGCGCCGGCGTGGGCATGAAGCCCTGGACGAAGGCGCTGTAGGTCTCGTTGATCAGCCGCTGGGACTCGGCGGCGATCGTGTCGAACACCAGCGAGCTCTTACCGGAGCCGGAGACACCGGTGAACACCGTCAGCCGGCGTTTGGGGATCTCGACGTCGACGCCCTTGAGGTTGTTCTCGCGCGCCCCGTGGACGCGGATCAGTTCGTGGCTGTCGGCGGCGTGCGGCACGGGCGACTGCTGGTTCGCCGTCGTGGCCTTGCTCATCGTGGTCTTCTCCTCTGTCGGGCGGGGCCGTCGTCGCGGCCTCGCCCCGGCTCGCCCGGTTCCGTCCGCGGAAATGCTAGGTGGGGCACGGCGCGGGCTGCTTCTCGATTCCTGACCGATCCGCCCTCCCGGCCCGCACCTCCCTCCCGGCCCGCTCCTCCCTCCGGGCCCGCCTTCCCGGTCCGCACCTCCCTCCCGGTCCACGTGGCGTGGCGGCCGCGTCGCGCCGGGTGCGGCTCGCGCCGGTCGGTGCCGGGCGGTGCCGGGCGACCCCCGGCTGTCAGACCGTGTCAGGCCGGTGTGCCGCCCGCCCTGCGCAGCCGGTCCAGCAGCGCCGTCTCGGCGGCGCTCGTGTCGCCGTCGTTCCACATCCCGGTGAACGGGACGGTCCGCAGCCGCCGCCCCTCCGGGTCGAGGATGTGCCCGGCGTGCTTGAGCCGCCACAGGGTGACCGCCCGGTCGGCGATGGTGAGGTCGGGGAAGCGCTGCACGAGCGCCGCCTCGAACGGCTGGATGTCGCCCACCGACCGCAGCCACACCGTGAACAGCAGATTGTGCGGGCCGGTCAGCGTGGCGCACAGCCGTGTCTCCCGCATGCCGGAGAGCTGCGCCGTGACGCGCGCCGTCTCGGCCGCCGGGACGGCGCCCCACACGGTGGCGCTCACCGGCCAGCCCGATACCGAGCGCGCCGCCTCGCAGCGGTACGCGATGGCGTTCGCCGCCTCCAGCCTCGCCAGCCGCCGCCGTACGGTGGCGGCACTCAGGCCGCTTCGTTCGGCGAGGCGGCTGACGCTCTGCCGGCAGTCCTCCCCGAGCAGCAGGACGAGGTCGAGGTCGGCCGGGCCGAGGGTCGCGGCGGGGGCGGCGGGGCGGGCCCGCTGGCCGTCCGGTCTGCCGCTCTCCTTCAGCCGGTCCAGACGCCATCGGCTGCCCTCGGTGTGCAGGGCGGTCGCGATCTGGGTGCGGGTCGCGGCGATGCCCGGCAGCGTTCCCAGGCGGAAGCCGACGTAGCGGGCCAGTCGGGTCTGGCTGCGGAACACCGCCGTCAGCAGGAGGTCGCGGGAGCCCGTGGCGTGTTCGATGTTGAACAGGGCGGCGTCGTCGACCAGTTGCTCGCAGACCGTGTGCAGCCGGCCGGGCTCGCAGTCGACCTCGATGAACGCCACGATCAGCTCTCCCGTGGCGGCCGGGGACGGATGACAGCCGAGCCAGGCCAGTCCCGCGTCGGTGAGACGGGCCCAGCGCCGCGCCGCCGTCGTGGCGTCCACGTCCAGCAGGGCGCCGATCCGCCGCCAGTCGGCCCGGGGCTCGTGCTGGAGGGCGGTGATCAGCAGGTAGTCGATCTCGTCGAGCACACCGTCCCCTTCTCCTGCCGGGTCCGAGCGGCCCATGAGCCGGTCGTGGCCGATTCCTGCGAATGATCTCGGTGAATTGCCTCATCACTGCGTTGCCGGCCGAGCGTGCGGACGGTGAGCGCACGATACACGCCATGTTCCAGCACGCTGACGCCACCGCCCTCGCCGACGAGCTGACCGACCTGCGCCGCCGTCTGCACCGTGATCCCGAACTCGGCCTGGACCTTCCCCGTACACAGGGCAAGGTCCTCGAAGCCCTGGACGGCCTGCCCCTGGAGATCACGACCGGCCGGGGGCTGAGTTCCGTCACGGCCGTCCTGCGCGGCGGGCGGCCCGGTCCCGCCGTGCTGCTGCGCGCCGACATGGACGCGCTGCCGGTCACCGAGGACACCGGTCTGCCGTACGCCTCCGAGAACCCCGGGATCATGCACGCCTGCGGCCACGACCTGCACACCGCCGGGCTCGTGGGTGCGGCCCGCCTGCTGGCCGCGCGCCGCGAGGAGCTGGCGGGCGACGTGGTCTTCATGTTCCAGCCCGGCGAGGAGGGCGACGGCGGGGCCCGGATCATGATCGAGGAGGGGGTCCTGGACGCGGCCGGCTCCCGCGTCGTCGCGGCCTACGGCCTGCACGTGTTCTCCACCCAGGTCCCCAAGGGCATCGTCGCCACGCGCCCCGGCACCCTGCTGGCCGCCAGCGACACCTTCGACGTCACCGTCACCGGCCGCGGCGGCCACGGATCCATGCCGCACCTGACCCGTGACCCGGTCGTCGCCGCCTGCGACATGGTCACCGCGCTCCAGACCCGGCTCGCCCGCGAGATCGACGTGCACGACCCGGCGGTGATCACCGTGGGTGTCTTCCACGCGGGCACCGCCCGCAACGTGGTGCCCGGCACCGCCGAGTTCAGCGCCACCGTCCGGACCTACTCGGAGGCCGTCCGGGACCAGGTCCAGGCCCTGGTGGAGCGCACGCTGCGGGGTGTGGCCGCCGCCCACGACGTCGACGTGCGCGTCGACTACGGCCGCCAGTACCCGGCCACGGTCAACCCGCCCGCCGAGGCGGCGTTCGCGCTCGGGACGGCGCTCGACCTGTTCGGGCCCACCCGCGTCTTCGAAGCCCCCCGGCCCGTCTCCGGGTCGGAGGACTTCTCCTTCGTGCTGCAACAGGTCCCCGGCGCCTTCCTCGCCGTCGGCGCCTGCCCGCCCGACCGCGATCCGGCCACCGCGCCCGTCAACCACTCGCCGCAGGCCGTGTACGACGACGGCGTGCTGCCCGACCAGGCGCTGCTGCTGGCCACCCTCGCCGCCCGGCGACTGGCCCTGCAAGCGGCGGGGACAGCCGCCGACCCCACCGGACCCGCCCCCACCGGCCCCGGTGCCACCGCGCTCCCGTCCGCCCCGCCGGCCACCGCCGCGGCCGCGACCACCTCCGGGGAGGGCGCGTGACCGACACCGCCGCCGCACCGGGCGGACCGGCGGCGGCGCCTCCCGCCGGGCCCGCGGCCTCCGCCCGGACGGTCGTGGGGCTGCTCGTCCTGTTCGAGCTCATGAGCGGGTTCCTCCAGACCGGCATCGCCCCCCTGCTGCCCGACCTCGGCGACCACCACGGCGTCGGCGACTCCGCCGTCAACTGGGTGATCTCCGTGCAGCTGCTCTCCGGAGCGGTCCTCGTGCCGGTCTTCGGCCGGCTCGGCGACCTCCACGGCCACCGCCGGATGCTGCGCGTCGCCCTCGTCTCGGTCGCGGCCGGCACCCTGCTGCTCGCCCTGGCCCCGGACTTCACCACGCTGCTGCTCGCCCGCGTCCTCCAGGGAGCGCTCGTCGCGCTGCTCCCGCTGGAGATCGCGCTCGTCAGGAACCGGCTCCCGGTCGAGCAGGCCCGGGCCGCCATCGCCCGCCTGGTCGGCGCCCTCACCCTCGGCAGCCTGATCGGCGCCGTCGCGATGGGCGCGATCAGCCAGGCGGTGGCCGACCTCCGGCTGGTGCTGCTCGTGCCCGCGCTCCTCGCGCTGGCGTGCGTGCCCGTGGCGTTCTGGCGCATCCCCGAGAGCGTGCCGCGCACGGCCGGCGGCCCCGACTGGCCCGGCGCGTGCCTGCTCGGCGCCGCGCTGGTCACCCTGCTCGCGGGGGTGTCGCGCGCCGAGCACGGCGGCTGGCTCTCGGCGCAGGTCCTGCTGCCGCTGCTGGCCTGCGCGGTCCTGGCCGGTGTCTGGGTGCGGGTCGAACTGCGCACCGAGGACCCGCTGGTGGACCTGCGTGCCCTGCGCGGACGCGCCGTGGCGCCCTTCTACCTGACCTCGTTCTTCTTCGGTGTCCTGTACTTCGGCAGTCAGTCCCCGAACGCCACGTTCCTCGCCGCCGACGCCGGCACCGACGGCTACGGCTTCGGTCTGAACGCCCTGGCCATCTCCCTGGTCGGCCTGCCCGCCACGCTCGCCGCTCTCGCCACCTCGAGCTGCACCGCCCTGATCGCCCGGCGCCTCGGCTACCGCCCCACCCTGATCGCCGCGTTCTCCCTGATGACCGCCGGGTTCGTGGCCCTGGCGGTCCTGCACGACGCGCTCTGGCAGGTCGTGGCCGCCCTGCTGCTGTGCGGGACGGGCACCGGCGCGGCGCTCGGCGCCATGCCCACGGTCATCGTCGAGGCCACACCCGTGGACCGCACGGGGGTCGCCTCCGCGCTGTACAACAACGTCAAGACCGTCGGCGGCGCGGTCGCGGGCGGTGCCATCGCCTCCCTGCTCGCCTCGGCGACGCCCCTCGGCGGGGCCACGCCCAGCGAGGGCGGCTACACCGCGGTCTGGGCGCTGTGCGCCGTCTTCGGCCTGGCGGCGGTGGCCGCGGTCGCCCTCGCCCACCGCTCCGAACAGACCTGACGACGGCGCGGGCCGGCAGGACGGCGCCCGCCCCCGAGGACAGGTCCGGGACGGCCGCGGCCGTGCGCGCCCCGGCAGCACGGCCGCGCACGGCCGCGCACAGCCGTACGGGGCCGGGCGGCACGGCCGGGGCCGTGCGGCACGGGGCCGCACGAGGCCGGGCGAGGCCGCCGGAACCGGACGGCACATCCGGGGCCCCACCGCACAGCCGAGGCCCCACGGCGAAGCCGGGGCCGGACGTACCCGGCAGGGCAGGACACGACACCAGCCGGACGCACCCCGGCAGTACACCTGTGAACGGCCGTGACGCGACCGCCGACGCGGCCGGAAACCGCCCCCGCCGCCCGCGAGGGCGGTCCGTGCCGTGGCGCGCCGCGCCTTGGCCGCGCGCACAACCCGCTCCCCTCACGTTTCGTCCGAGCCGACAAGGACCGCCGTACCGTGCGCGGCCTAGGTTCCGGGACACACCCTGTCCCGTTCAGTTCGGAGAACGCCTTCGATGTCCGCCGGCCCCCGGCCCCCGCGCCCCTCACCGTCGGTCTCCCCCGCCGGCTCCGCCGTTCTGCTGGGCCAGGTGCTGCCCGCCCTGTCCGGGCCCCTGGCCGATCTGCTCGCCGCGCCGCACGGCCTGGACCGGGTGGTGGCCGGGGTGGTCATCGCCGAACCGGACGGCGAGCCGGAGCCGGAGCACCGCGACTGCCTGGTGCTGCTCATCGGGGCGCGCGGCCGGGCGGCGCTGCGGCCGCTGATCGCGGCGGCCCGGTCGGGGGCCACCGCCGTCGCCGTACGGGCCGGGACGGACGCGGACGCGGTGGAGGCGCTGCGGCAGGCGGCCGCCGAGTCGGGGACCGCGCTCCTGGGGGTGCGGGACGACGTGCGGTGGGAGCGGGTCGACTCGGTGGCGCGGACCGTCGTGGACAGCGTGCGGCAGGCGCCGGGCCTGGGGCGGGCGTCGGCGCACGGGGACCTGTTCTCGCTGGTGCAGACCCTGGCGGCGCTGACCGGCGGCGCGGTCTCCGTGGAGGATCCGGCGCACCGGGTCCTGGCCTACTCCCGCTCCGACGGCCAGGTCGACGAGGTGCGGCGGCTGTCCATCCTCGGGCAGTCCTGCCCGCCGTCGTACCTGGAGGTGCTGCACGAGGCGGGGGTCTACCAGCGGCTGCGCACCGAGGAGGTCGTGGAGGTGGGGGCCCGGCCCGATCTGGGGACACGGCGGCGGCTCGCGGCCGGCATCACGGCGGGCGGGCGCCTGCTGGGCACGATCTGGGTGCAGGAGGCCGGCGCACCGCTCACCGAGGGGGCGTTGCAGGCGCTGCGCGGCGCGGCCCGGCTGGCCGCGCTGATGCTGATCCGGCAGCCGGGCGGCGCGGGCTCCGACGGCGGGGTGCGCCAGGAACTGGCGGCGGGGCTGCTGGTGGGCCGGCTGCCGGCCACGTCGCTCGCCGGGCACCTGGGCATCGCGGCCCGCACCTGCGCCACGGTCATCGCGGTCGAGCTGAACGAGCCCGCCGGTGACGGCGGCCCCGAGGCGGAGCTGCGCCGGACCCGTGCGGTGGACACGATCGCGCTGCACGCGGCCGCGCACCGGCGCACCGCGGTGGCGACCCGGCTGGACGGCCGTCTGTACGTGCTGGTGCCGGACGCGGCGCCGCACCCGGCGGACGCTCCCGCCCCGGCCGGCCGGGCCACTCCGGCGGGCTGGACGACGGACCTCGTCACGACGCTGCGCCGGCATCTGGGCACCCCGGTGCAGGCGGCGGTGTCCGCGCCGCGGCGGCTGGCCGACGCCCCGGCCGCCCGCGCCGAGGCGGACCGCATCCTGGACGTCGTGGCGCACGACCCGGGCCGCGAGGTGGCGACGTACCAGGACGCCCGCGCGTCGGTCGTGCTGAGCCGGGTCCTGGAACTGCTGCGGGCGCACCCGGACATCCGGGACCCCGCGCTGGAGCCGCTGCTGGCGCACGACCGCAAGCACGGCTCGGAGCTGTGCGCCTCGCTGCTGGGCTATCTGGACGCCTTCGGTGACGTGCGGTCGGTGGCGCAGCGGATGCACGTCCACCCCAACACCCTGCGCTACCGCATCCGCCGCGCCGTGGCCCTGACCGGCATCGACCTCGACGACCCGGAGCAGCGGCTGATCACCATGCTGGAGCTGCGCGCCGCGCTCCGGCCCCCGACCCGTCCCTGACGATCAGTCAATTCATCCGGTGCGCAAGTGACTTGTCACATGACGCGGGCGCTACCGCCCGTTGTCCTGCCGGACAATCGGCGGCCCCGGAAATCTGCCGCCAGGACAAGCGGCGGGGCGTTGCCGCGGATCTAGGTTTCAGCCACTGCGCGAAGCCCAGCCCGCCCCGCCGTACGGCGGCCCGTCTCGGCTGCGGCATGCGGATCCGTCCGGGGAGGAACCTGTGCATCACGTCCGTACGTCCCACACCACCAGCACCGCCCGAAGGGCCGGGCGCCGTCGTCCGGTCGCCGTCGCCGCGTCCGTCCTGGCCGCGGCGCTCCTGCTCGCCGCCTGCGGCTCCCGTGACGAGGGGACCGGCGGCGGCGCGTCCGGCGACGGCACCACGACCGTCACCATCGGCTTCGACGCGCCGCTGTCGAAGGACCTCGCGGCCGTCGGCCTGGGCATGAAGAACTCGGCGGAACTGGCCGTGAAGAAGGCCAACCAGGACAAGACCGTGCCCGGTGTCACGTTCGAGCTGGTCGCCAAGGACGACCAGGCGACGCCGAACATCGGCCAGCAGAACGCGGCGGCGTTCGTCGCCGACGAGAGCGTGATCGGCGTGGTGGGCGCCTACAACTCCTCCGTCTCCGCGGCCATGGTGTCCACCCTGCGCGACGCGGGCATGGCGCAGATCTCCGGTGCCAACACGGCCGCGGCGCTCACCCAGGGCGCCGACTACAAGACGGCCCCCCGGCGCGAGTACGACAACTACTTCCGCACCATCAGCACCGACGCGGTCGCCGCCCCGGTGATGGCGGAATACTTCTTCGACGACCTGAAGGTCAAGAAGCTGGCGACGGTCGACGACAAGAAGACCTACGGCGTCGGCATCGTGGACAGCTTCACCGACGCGTACCAGAAGCTCGGCGGCAAGGTCGTCGTCCACCAGTCGCTCAACCCCGACGAGTCCGACTACGCGGCGGTCGTCAACAGCGTCAAGTCCTCGGGCGCGCAGGGCGTGTTCTACGGGGGCGAGTACCCGCAGGCCGGCTCGCTGAAGAAGCAGCTCGTCGCGGCCGGGTTCGACGGGCCGCTGGGCGGCGGCGACGCGGTGAAGGACGACGAGCTGGTGTCGATCGCCGGCGCCGCGGCCGCGAACGGCACCTACGCGCACTCCGACGGGGCCCCGATCGACAAGCTGGACTCGGCGAAGGACTTCATCTCCGCGTACGAGGCGGCCGGTTACGAGCAGCCCTACGGCGTCTTCGGCGCCTACGTGTACGACGCCACCACCGCGCTCATCCAGGCCGTGAAGGCCGCGGTGGAGGAGAACGGCGGTAAGGCGGGCAAGGTCACGGAGCTGCGGCCGAAGGTCGTCGACGCCCTCCAGGACGTCACCTTCGACGGCGCCACCGGCAAGGTCGGCTTCGACGAGTTCGGCGACAGCGTCAACCAGGTCATCAGCGTCAACGGCGTCCGGGACGGCAAGTGGGTCAACGGCATCGACGTCGTCACCGTCGAGGACTGACCTGACCCGACCCGAGGACCGGCTCCGCGCCCGTCCGGCCGCGCCCCGCGGCGCCCGCCCGACCGACCGGAGCGGAACCGGTCCGCCCTCCCCGTCCGCACCACCGAAGGACCCGAGGTGACCCTCACCGACCTCCTCCAGCTGCTGACCGACGGCCTCGTCCTCGGCACCATGTACGGCCTGATCGCCGTGGGCTACACGATGGTCTACGGCATCCTCCGGATCATCAACTTCGCGCACGGCGAGATCTTCATGCTCGGCGGCTTCGGCTCCCTCTTCGTCTACGTGTGGGTACCGGCGCTGCGCGAGATCCCGCTGTGGGCGGCGCTGCCGGTGATGCTGCTCGCCGGCGTGCTCGTCTCCGTCTCCGCCGCGGTGGCCGCCGAACGGCTCGCCTACCGGCCGCTGCGCACCGCCCCCCGCCTCGCCCCGCTGATCACCGCGATCGGCCTGTCGCTCCTCCTCCAGCAGATCGTGTTCAACTTCTTCACCCTGCCCGGCAGGCCGATGGGCGTCAGCGCCCCCGTGCCCTTCCCCCAACTGCCCGGCGAACCGCTGCACATCGGCCCGGTCAGCGTGTCGTACGCGGCGGTCCTCACGGTCGTGGTGGCCGCGGCGGCGATGGCCGGGCTGACCTGGTTCGTCCGGCGGACCCGCACCGGGCGGGCGATGCAGGCGACCGCGCAGGACCCGAAGACCGCGCGGCTGATGGGCATCGACACCGACCGGATCATCGTGATCGCGTTCGCGGTGGGCGCCGCCCTGGCCGCCGTGGCCTGCCTGACCCAGGGCCTCAGGCTCGGCACGGTCTCCTACAACATGGGCTTCATCGCCGGCCTGAAGGGCTTCACCGCCGCGGTGCTGGGCGGCATCGGCAACATCCAGGGCGCGATGCTCGGCGGTGTGGTGCTCGGCGTCGCCGAGTCGCTGGCCTCCGGCGCGCTGCCGCACCTGCCCGCGCTGGACATGTTCGGCGGCTCGGTGTGGAAGGACGTGTGGGCCTTCGTGATCCTGATCCTGGTGCTGCTGGTGCGACCACAGGGCCTGCTCGGCGAACGCGTGGCGGACCGGGCGTGAGGAGCCGACGACGATGAAGCAGAGACCCGCTCTCCCCCTCCCCGTCCCCGTCGCCCGGGTGCTGACCGTGCTCGGCGCGGCCCTGACGGTCGTGTCCCCGTTCCTGCCCTGGACCTGGACCCCCGCCTACCCCGGCAATCTGACGCTCACCGGGTATCCCGGCGGCAGCCAGGTCGTCACCCTGGTGTGCGGGGTGGCCGCCGCGGTGTTCGCGGCCGCCGCCCTGCGGGCGCCCGGCGCCCGGCCGGTCGCGCCGGCCGGCGCGGTGCGGGCGCTGCGCGCCGCCGCCCTGGCCGCGCTCACCGCGACCTGGGTCACCGTGATCGCCATCGCCGTCACCCTCGGCGGAGCGGTCAACCTGGAACCGGGCGGCTGGCTGGCCGGCGTCGCCGTGCTGCTCCTCGCGGCCGGCGCGCACGCCCTGCCCGACGACACCGTCCCGGACCCGCGTCCGGACCGTCCACTGGCCCGGCCGCTCGAGGTCGCCGTCATCACCGTGGTGTTCCTGGCCGCGATGTCCGTGCTGGCGTACGGCATCACGACCGAGTCGGCGCAGGACTTCCTGGCGTTCCTGCCGGCCGCCGGGTTCGGCACCCGTGCCCTGGCCGCGGCCGGGCTGACCCGCCGGATCACGGCGATGAACGCCCGCAACCGGACCGCCGTCGCGGTGGCCGCGTTCGCCGCCGCGCTGGTCTTCCCCTTCACCCAGACCGGCGACCAGTACACGGCGATCGCCGACAACATCCTCGTCTTCGCGACGGTGGCGCTCGGTCTGAACATCGTCGTCGGCCTGGTGGGGCTGCTCGACCTGGGGTACGTGGCGTTCCTCGGCACCGGCGCCTACACCGCCGCCCTGGTGTCCGGGTCGACGTTCTCCACGCTCGACGTCGGGCCGTGGCCGTTCTGGGCGACGGCGCTGCTCGGCATGGCCGTCTCGCTGGTGGCGGGCCTGGTCATCGGCGCGCCGACGCTGCGGCTGCACGGCGACTACCTCGCCATCGTCACCCTCGGCTTCGGCGAGATCTTCCGCATCACCGTCAACAACCTCGACGGCACGTCCGGCCCGCTGGTCACCAACGGCCCCAACGGCATCAACTCGGTGCCGAACCTGCGGCTGTTCGGCTTCGACCTGGGGGAGCCGCACACCGTCCTCGGCGTCCAGTTCGGCCGGTTCGCCAACTACTACGTGCTGCTGCTGGCGGTGGTCGCGCTGGTGGTGTTCGTCTACGCGCGGATGGGCGACTCCCGGATCGGGCGGGCCTGGATCGCGCTGCGGGAGGACGAGAAGGCCGCCACCGCGATGGGCATCGAGGGCTTCCGGTACAAGCTGCTCGCCTTCGGTCTCGGCGCCTCGCTGGCCGGACTGGCCGGCACGGTGATGGCACACCTTCAGACCAACGCCGTGCCGGACAACTACAAGTTCGCCGACACCGCCCCGCCCAACTCGGCCTTCCTGCTGGCCGCGGTGGTCCTCGGCGGCATGGGCACGGTCTCCGGTCCGCTGGTCGGGGCGGCCCTGCTCTATCTGATCCCGGCGAAGTTCGAGTTCTTCAGCAAGTACCAGATGATGCTGTTCGGCCTGGCGCTGGTCCTCATGATGCGGTTCCGGCCCGAGGGGCTGGTCCCCGACCGCAGGCACCAGCTGGAGTTCCACCACGAACAGGCGGCGCGCGCCGAGGCGCGGTCGGCCGCAGCGGAGGCGAACGCCGTATGACCGCCACACCCGTACCCGTCCTGGAAGCCCGTGGGGTCACCATGCGGTTCGGCGGCCTGACCGCCGTCGACGGCGTGGGGCTGACCGTCGGGCCGCACGAGATCGTCGGCCTGATCGGCCCCAACGGCGCCGGCAAGACCACCTTCTTCAACTGTCTGACCGGCCTGTACGTCCCCACCGAGGGCGAGGTGCGGCTCGACGGCGCCGTCCTGCCGCCGAGGCCGGCCGAGGTGACCCGGGCCGGGGTGGCCCGCACCTTCCAGAACATCCGGCTGTTCGCGAACATGTCGGCGCTGGAGAACGTGATCGTCGGCCGCCACACCCGCACCCGGGCCGGCTTCCTGGCCGCCCTGGGCCGGGGCCCGCGCTACCGGCGCGAGGAGCGGGAGTCCCGCGAACGCGCCCGGGAGCTGCTGGAGTTCGTCGGCCTGCCCGACGAGGCCCCGCTGCTCGCCCGCAACCTGCCCTACGGCGCCCAGCGGCGTCTGGAGATCGCCCGGGCGCTGGCGAGCGAACCGAGGCTGCTGCTGCTGGACGAGCCCACCGCGGGCATGAACCCCCGGGAGACCCGGGAGACCGAGGCGCTGGTGCACGCCGTCCGGGACCTGGGCATCGCGGTCCTGGTCATCGAGCACGACATGCGCTTCATCATGAACCTGTGCGACCGGGTGGCGGTCCTGGTGCAGGGCGCCAAGCTCACCGAGGGCGCCCCCGCGGACGTACAGGCCGACGCACGCGTCGTGGAGGCCTATCTCGGCGCGCCCGACGACGACGCCGACCCCGTCGGCACCGACCGGGAGAGGACCGTATGAGCGCCCTGCTGGAAGTGGAGGACCTGCGGGTCGCCTACGGGAAGGTGGAAGCCGTCAAGGGCGTCTCCTTCACCGTGGAGGAGGGCCAGGTGGTGACGCTGATCGGCGTCAACGGCGCCGGGAAGACCACCACCTTGCACACCCTCAGCGGGCTGCTGACGCCCTCGGCGGGGCGGGTGCGGTTCGCCGGCCGGGACCTGACCGGCATGCCCGCGCACCGCGTCGTGGCGCTCGGGCTGGCGCACTCCCCCGAGGGGCGGCACATCTTCCCCCGGCTGACGGTGGAGGAGAACCTGCTGCTCGGCGCCTACCTGCGCAAGAACGACCCCGCCGTCGCGGACGACCTGGAGCGGGTCCACACCCTCTTCGAGCGGCTGCGCGAGCGCCGGGACCAGCCGGCGGGCACGCTCTCCGGCGGCGAGCAGCAGATGCTCGCCATGGGGCGGGCGCTGATGTGCCGGCCGCGGCTGCTGATGCTCGACGAGCCGTCGATGGGCCTGTCCCCGCTGATGATGAAGAAGATCATGGCCACGGTCGCGGAGCTGAAGGCGGCCGGGACGACGATCCTCCTCGTCGAGCAGAACGCCCGCGCCGCCCTCGCCCTGGCCGACCAGGGTCATGTCATGGAGACCGGCCGGATCGTCCTGTCGGGCACCGGTGCGGACCTGCTGCACGACGACAGCGTGCGCAAGGCGTACCTGGGCGAGGACTGATCCGCCGTCGCCGAGGGACGGCCGGTGCCCTCCGGCCCGGTGGGCACCGGCCGGAGGGGCTCGGCGTGGGTGCGGTGCGGGGACTGCCGGGCCGGGAGGGCGGCCGGGAACCGTGGTGGGGGGCGGCGCGTCAGACACGATCATGAGGGAAGAGAGCAAGGGATGTGCCGCCGTGCTGCTGGCGGCGCTGGGCGCCGCGGTCTCGGTGCTGGCCTGGGCGCCGAAGGCGCGGGTCAACATCGAGGGCGGGTTCGAGGACATGCACCGTGACCTGAGCGTCCTCTACGTCGACCTCCCCCTGATCGCCCTGGGCGGGGCGCTGCTGCCGATCGTCACCTGGCTGCTGGCTCTGCGGTGGTGCGCGCGCCCGTGGGCGGCGGCCGTGGCCGCCGTCGCGGTGCTCGCCCTGGGCGTGTGGGGGCTGACCAGTTGGTGGACGCCCTACGAGAAGCCGGAGGTCGTGTACTGACCGCGGCGCGGCGGCCGGGCCGTACGTCCCGGGCGCCGTCGCGCGGCGGCCGGGACGTACGACGGACCGGACCGCCGGGTGGCCGCCGGTCAGCCGAGGCCGAGGGCGGCCATCGCCTCCTCGGCCATGCGCTTCTCCCCGAAGGCGTTGGGGTGGACGGGAACGACGCTGGTGCCGAAGAGCAGGGGTTCGATCCACCGGGTGCCGGCGTCCGCGCAGGCGTCGTGGCCGTCGGAGGACCGGGCGAAGTCCACGTAGACGGCGCCCGCCTCCTCGGCGGCCCGCTGGACGACCGCGTTGAGGTGGGCCTGGAGCGCGCGCAGATAGGGCACGTCGCCGGAGGCGACCGGCAGCTTGGCGAAGCACGAGGGGTCGGCGGTGGCCGGCATGATCCACGGGTAGCCCAGGACCGCGACGCGCGCGTTCGGCGCCTTGGCGCGCACGCTGCCGAGGGCGGCCTTGAGCGCGGGATAGGTGTTCGTGTCGATCTGGTCGTCGAAGGTCGTGCCGTTGGCGTCCTTGCAGGGGCTGCCCTTGCCCGCGCTGAGGACGCCCGCGGTGGCGCAGGCCGTCACGGCGTTGATGAAGGTGCCGTTGTCGTTGCCCCCGATCGTCAGCGTCACCAGGTCGGTGCCCGCGTCGAGGGCGTTCACCTGGGGGGCGACGCCCGGGTACTGGGCCTGGGTGAAGTGCTTGGTCTCGGCCGCGCCGCAGGTCACGTCCTTGAGGTGGGCGCCCGTTCTGGAGGCGAGGACGTGCGGGTAGTTCGCCGTGGAGCGCAGACAGAGCAGGTTGGAGGGGTCGATGGGGAGGACACCCGAACCGGCGCTGTAGCTGTCGCCGAGGGCGACGTAGTCCAGGGGCGTGACGGCGTGCGCCTGGGCGCCGGTGAGGGTGAGGGACAGCGCGCCGGCGGCGACTGCTGACGCGATCATGACATGACGGGAGGTGTGCTTCGGCATGTGCTCTCGATTCTCGGGAGTGCGGACGCCGGGCGGGCGGGCACACGGCCGGCCAGGGGGACGCCTGCGGGCGTACTGGTCACGAGGTTCGGCGGCTCGGAGCGGAGGAAGGTGCCGACGGCCGCGCGTGCGCGGGATCCCACGCGTGCGCGGCCGTGAGAGGAGTGCGGGAAGGGTGGTGTCGTACGTGACGGACCTGAACTGCCTGAAGTGCCTGAAGGCGCGATGTTCGGTTACCACATGGTTCTACCGATAAGTAATGTGCAGTCACCAGGCAGTGGAGTCAACATCGTCGACCGAAGTGCTCCCACCGGGCGCGAGGCCGTCCGCTCGCGTCAGAGCCCGGTGCCGAAGACCTGGGTCCACCACGGGCCGCCGCCGTCCTCGTGGATGCCCACGCCCATCTCCTCGAAGGCGCAGTTGAGGATGTTCGCGCGGTGGCCCTCGCTGTTCATCCAGGAGGTCATCACCGCTTCGGCGGTCTGCTGGCCCATGGCTATGTTCTCCCCGTACGTGGACCACCGGTAGCCCGCGGCCGTGATCCGCTCGCCGGGACCGTCCCCGTCGGGGTTGGTGTGGTCGAAGAAGTCGCGGGCGGCCATGTCGTCGGAGTGGCCCTGAGCGGCCGCGCGCAGCTTGGAGTTCTCGCTGACGGGGCCGCAACCGGCGGCCGCCCGCTCCTCGTTGACCAGGGCGATCACCTGGGCCGCGGTGCCGGTGGCGGCCGTCTCCGCCTCCGGTGTGCTCGACGCCGGCCGCTGCGTTTTCGTCGCTTCCTCCGCAGCCGTCGTACGGGTGGACGGGCGAGGGCTCGGGGAGGCACTCGCGCTCCGCGACGCCGATGCCGACGGCGACGACGTCGGGGACGGGGACGCCGACGCGGACGGGGAAGCGGACGCGGAGCTCTCCCGTGCGGCGTCGGGGGTCGGGCCTCCCGTGACCCGGGAATCGTCGGCGACCTGGGCCGCGGTCGTTCCCTCGGACCCGGAATCCGGCCGGGTGACGATGTGGTACAGGCCGCCGCCGGCCACGCACACCGCCACGACGGCCGCGCCGATCACGCGCCGTCTGGTGCGCCGCCGCCGGCGGGCCGCACCGCGGGACAGGCCCTGGCGGCCCGGGGCGCGATGGCCGTCCAGCCGCACCGCCTCTTCGGCGCCGTCCGCGCCGACGGCGCCGGACCCGTCGTCGGCACGAGACTCGTCGTCGGCACCGGACCCGTCGTCACCGAGCCGGGGCGCCGAACCCGTCGCGGCGAGGGCGACGGAGGTGGAGCCGGAGCCGAACCGCGCCAGAAGCGCGGGCGAGACCGCCACCAGCGCCAGGCCGGCCAGCAACCCCTCCGCGGGCATCAAGCCGCTCCACAGGCCGGAGCAGCGGACACAGCCCCGAGCGTGCCGGGCCGTTCGCTTGCGCCACAGCGGGGAGGGAACTCCGTCCCAGTCGGCGAGCACGCCGCGCAGTTCCTCGCACGGCGGCTGCGCGTCGAGTGCCCGCACGACCACGCGTGCCGCCTCCAACTGGGCCTTCATGCGCTGCACGCGGACCGCCGTGTGCTGCGGGGACAGCCCCAGGGCCGCGGCGACCTCCGCCCGGCTCAGCTCGCCCGCGCACTCCAGCCACCACAGGGACAGCAGTCCCCGGTCGTCGGGCTCCAGCCAGCGCGTCGCCCTCGCGGTCTCCTGGCGCTGGCCCGACAACTGGAGCTGCACCATGGTCAGGTCCACGAAGTCCGCGCCCGGATCGGCGACGTCGAAGGCCTGCTCGACGGGGCCCGGGGCGGACTGCCGGTCCCGCCAGTACAGCCGGACCTGGTTCATGGTGATGGCCACCAGCCAGGACCGGAAGCTGGCCGGGTCGCGGAGGTCGTGCAGTGAGCCGAGGGCCCGCAGCAGGGTGTCCTGCACCACGTCGTCCACGTCCACCGACCCGTTCAGGGCCCGGCCCACGACGTTGTAGACCAGCGGCAGATGGATCCCGACCAGGGCGTCCTGGGCCTGTGTGTCGCCCGCTCGGGCAGCGGTCACCAGTGCCGCCGTCCCCACCTCGTGCCGTGTACTCATTGCAGCTTCCCTGTCGTCGACGCCGAACGGTGCTGTCCGTCACAGGGGGAGATCCCGAAGGGGGCCCTGGATAACAGTTATTCGGAAAATCGTGCGAGGAGAGGGTCGCCGTACCGGACCGGTCACCGCAATGGGAGCGGTCACACTCGTCGGGCCGGGAGTGAAAGGCGCCGTGCGCAGAAGGAGTTACGGTTCGCCGGAAGCCTTCACGACGGACCGGGGAGCGCCGGGCCGGCCGCCGCCGAGCCGGTCACCGGGGGCGGGTCACCGAGCCGGTCACCGAGCCGGCCGGGGAACTGGCCGGGGAACTGGCGGTGGAGTCGGCTGTGGAGCCGGTCATGGAGCCGCCCTCCGCGTCGTCGCGCGGGAGGGCGGCGTCCTGCCCGGTGCGGCCGGGCATCCGGCCGCACCGGGGTTCAGGCCTCGGCCAGCAGCGGGTCGTAGTCGGTCGAGCGCCGCCGGCCGGACATGAAGGAGAGGAAGTCCTGGACGAACGCGCCCCGCGAGTACGTGCCGTCGGCGTCGGTCATCTCGCGCCGGAACGCGGTACGGAACAGGGCGCGGTACTCGTCGGCGTCGATGGACCGGTTGCCGTCCGCGTCGGTCACGTCGAAGAGGACCTCGGCGACCCTGATCAGGGCGGGACCGGCGAGGGACGGAACGGCGGCCGCGTACTCGTGCCGGCTGACGCGGCCGTCGCCGTCGCCGTCGAGGGCCGCCTGGAGCTCCCGCCACCAGTCGGCGTACGCGTCGTAGAGCCTGGTCTCCTCCGGTTCGTCCAGGTCGAGGCGGCCGGACATCTCGCGGGCCATGGCCGCCAGGTCGGGCCAGTCCAGGTAGCCGTCCCCGGTCTGGTCGAGCACCTCGTCGAAGAACTCCTCGGCGGTGCGCCGCGCGGGTCCGCCGTCCTCGGCCGGACCGGCCGGATCTCCCGGCTCGGTGAACGGCGTGATCAGCCTGAGCAGGGCGCCGGCCCGTTTCATCCGCTCGCCCAGTGCCGCCAGGGTCCTGGTCCGGGGGTCGTCGCTGTCGGGCGAGAGCGAGAGCAGGTCGGTCACGGCTCGGGCCTGGAGCCAGCCGTCGGGGAGGAAGCGCGCCAGGCCGACCGTCAGGTAGGCGCCCTGGGTCAGGGTCTGGGCGCCGGGGATCTCGGGCAGCCCCGCCCGCCGGCGGAAGGACTCCGGGAGGGACGCCACGGTGATGGCGCCGACGACGGGGCCGGCGAGCGCGCGGCCGGCCGCCCAGAGCGTCGGCAGGTGGCCCAGCAGGGGCGGCGCCGGGAGGTGGTCGAAGAGCCGGTAGAGGATGATGCGCAGGGCCTCCGTGTTCTCCAGCTCCTCCTCGACGACACGGTCGTAGTACGGCCAGAACTCGCGCACGGTGGCGGGCAGTCGGTCGGACTCGTCGCCGAGGGCCGCGTGGAACGCCCGGAACTCGGTGTAAAGCCGGTCCATGGTGGCCTGTTCCAGGGGCTGGCCGCTCAACCGGCACATGGTGACGGTGCTTTCGAAGAGCGTGGCCACCACCCAGGCGCGGGCCCCGGGGTCCAGGGCGTCGTAGGGCCGGTTCTGCTCGTCGACGCCGTTCAGCCGGGCGTGCAGCCGGTTGAGCCGTGCCGCCTCCCGCCGCCGGACGTCCTCCTCGGCGCCGAACATGCGCTGGAGGCTGAGCAGTGTGTTGCGCAGCCGCCGCCACGGATGCGTGACGAACGTCGAACTGTCCATCAGCGCCGCGCCGACCTGCGGGTGGGCGGCCTCCAGCACCGTCGCCCGGATCATCGCCAGCGCCCAGCGCGGGTCGTCGAAGAACTCGTGGAACTGCGAGCCCGGGCCGAACAGCGGTAAGTCGGCGCCGCGGGTCTCCTCGTCGTGGGACTCGCTGCTGGGGGACCCGCTGCTGTGGGACTCGCTGCGGGGGGTGGCGCCGTCGTGGGGGTCGCCGGTCGTCGTGCGGTCGGTCATGGCCTCTCCGTTCACGGTCGGGGTTCCTGGTTCCCATGCGGCGCCACGCCGCCGAAACGGCGCCGGCGCCGCTGGTAGGCCCGCAGGCACTCCAGGAAGTCCGGCGCCCGGAAGTCGGGCCAGAGGACCTCCGGGAAGATCCATTCGGCATAGGCGACGTGCCACAGCATGAAGTTGGAGATGCGCTGTTCACCGGAGGTCCGGATGACGAGGTCGACGTCCGGTGTGTCGGGGAGGGGGAGGTGGGCGGCGAAGCTGTCCTCCGTCACGTCGTCGGCCGGCACGCCGCGCCGGATGAGCGCGCGTGCCGCCTCGACGATGTCACTGCGTCCGCCGTGATCGAACGCGACGGTCAGGGTCATCCCCCGGTTCCCGCCGGTCAGGGTCGCCAGGTCCGCGAAGTCCCGGGTCAGCGGCGCCGGGATACGGGGGTCGGCGACGCCCAGGAAGCGGCAGCGGATTCCCCGCGCGTGCAGCAGCGGAGCGTGTTTGCGCACCACGCGGCGCACCAGTCGCATCAGGTAGTCGACCTCGTGGCCGGGGCGGCGCCAGTTCTCGGTGGAGAAGGCGTACAGGGTCAGCCACTCCACGCCGGCCGTGCGCGCCGCCTCGATGACGTCGATCACCGTCGTCTCCGCCGCGCGGTGGCCCGACGTCCGGGGCAGCGATCGCTGTGCCGCCCAGCGGCCGTTGCCGTCCATCACGCAGGCGACGTGCCGTGGGGGCTTCGCCCGCCCGCCGCGGCCCTCGCCGTCCCGGCCCTCGCCGTCCCCGACCTCGCCGTCCCGGCCCTCGCCGTCCCCGACCTCGTCGTCCACGCCGGGGCGGGGACCGGGGACCGCCGGGCCGGCCGGAGCGCCGCCGGCCCGTTCGTCAGTCACGCGTGCTCCTCATGACCGTCACGGCGCCCTCCGTCCGCCTCGCGCGTTCCCCCACCGCCGGTCAGCAGAGTGCCGGGAGCACGTCTCCGGCCCATGGCGAACAGCCCGTATTCACCCGTACGCGATCAACGGCGTACGGCCGCCCGACGAACACGCGTGCGCGGGGGCCCGTACCCGCACGGTCGCGTCCGTCCTCGCACGGTCGCGTCCGTCCGGGTGGCGTCGGCCCGTCGGCGCACCGACTTCGGCCCGGCCGACGTTGTGCAGGACCCATCCGTCATCGTCAGGAAAGGTTTCTCCATGCGACGCACGCTTCTGTTCTCCGTCTGCGCCCTCATCACCGCCGCCGCCACCGGGTTCTTCGCCACCACCGCCATCCGGAGCCGCTGAGGCTGCACGGCACCTCGGCCGCGCCGAGGCATCCGCAGCCGCACGCGGCACCGCGGTGGCGTCGCGACGACCGCAACGGCATCCCGGCACCCTGCCCTCGCGCCGGGATCCGCGCGCGTCGGTCAGCCCGCGTTCCGGCCGGGGCCGCCGGCGGCCCGGATCGCCGAGTCGTCCGGTTCGCCGTGCCCCTCCCAGGGCCGGGCGAGACCGGCCAGGGCGGCCGCGGCGGCGGCCACGGCGACCAGCATGACCAGTGCCATCGGGAGGGAGCTCTCCTCCCCGAACAGACCGACCAGGGGGGAGGCCAGCGCTCCGAAGAGGAACTGGAGCCCGCCCAGGAGCGCGGAAGCCGCTCCCGGGGCCGACCGGCCCACCGCCTGGCCGATGCTCATGCCGGCCGGGAAGACCAGGCCGATGCCGACGGCGGTCACGAACAGGGTGGTCCACGTGCCGGCGAGGGTCTCCCCGACGGTCACGACCAGCAGGACCTGGGCCAGCGCGCCCAGCAGGCAGACACCGACGCCGGCCGAGAGGAGGGTGTTCAGCCGCAGCCTTCCCGCCAGGCGGGAGAAGACGGCACCGCTGAGCAGCATGCCCACCGCGTTGGTGGCGAAGATCAGGGAGTACGTCGTCGCGGAGACCCCGTGGAGGCTCTCGAAGACGAAGCTGGAGCCGCTGATGTAGGCGAACAGCGCCGCCGACACGAAGGCGATGACGAGGACGTAGCCCATGAAGGCGCGGCGGCCGAGCAGGGCGCCCATGGCGCGGAAGGTGCTGGTGAAGCCGCCGCCGTGGCGACGCTCCGGCGGCAGGGACTCGGGGACGGCGCGCACCACGGCGAACAGCAGCAGGGCGCCCAGCACGGCCAGCACGGCGAACACGGCGCGCCAGGTGGAGAGGCCGAGGACCACCCCGCCGAGGACCGGTGCGGCGACCGGGGCGACGCCCATGACCTGGGAGAGGACCGCGAAGTAGCGCGGGAGTTCGGCACCGTGGAAACGGTCGGTGAGCACGGCGCGGGCGAGTACCATCCCGGCCGCTCCGGCCACGCCCTGGAGGAAGCGGGCGCCGGTGAGCACGGTGACGTCCGGCGCGACGGCGCAGACGACGGAGAAGAGGACGAACCCGGCGGCTCCGGACAGCAGCAGCCGGCGCCGCCCCAGCCCGTCGCTCAGCGGGCCGATCAGCAACTGGCCGACGACCAGGCCGGCCAGGAAGGCGGTCATCGTCAGCTGCACCGCCGACGAGCTCGTACCGAGCGCCTCCCCCATGGCGGGGAAGCCGGGGACGTACATGTCGGTCGCGAGCGGGGCGACCGCGGTGAGGGCGCCCAGCACGGCGACCAGGGCGACGGCGGCCCGCCGGGGCAGCGGGGCGGGGACGGTCGGGTCGGCCTCCGCGGAACGGTGCGAGGAGGGCTGTCGGGTCGAGGACGGCGATACCATGCCCACAAAGGTAGCCGATAGTTCACCAGTTAACAATTCCTGGAAGGCCGAGCCGCATGCCTCCCTCCCCCGCCGAAGTCCGCACACAGTGGGCCCGGGGCAACCCGGACCTGGACACCTCCCCGATGGAGCTGGTGGCGCTCCTCAAACGCGCCACCGGCCTGCTCGACCGAGCCGTGGAGCCCCTCTACGAGGGCGCCCCCCTCACGGCACCCGAGGTCGACATGCTCGTCCCGCTCCGCCACGCCACCGACCCGCTGATCGCCCGCCGCCTCGCCGCCGACCTGGGCCTGTCCCGCGCGGGCGTCAGCAAGACCCTCGCCAAGCTGGAGCGACGCGGCTTCGTCACCCGCACCCCGCACCCGGCCGACCGCCGCGCCGCCCTGGTCACCATCACGGAGGCCGGCGCCCGGGCCGTCGACGACCTCTTCCCCCGCCAGCTCGCCGCCGAGGTCGCCCTGCTGGCGAACCTCGGAGAGGACCGGGAGTGGGTCCTCGAGGCACTGGCGCGCCTGGTGGAGGCGATGAGGAGCGGTCGGGCCGCGACCGAGTGACCCGCGGGAGCCGCACGGCTAACGTGACCGGTATGTCCGATACGCCACATCCCGGTCACGGTACGTCACCGACGCCCGCGCAGCGCCGGGCCCGGCTCAAGGAGTCGCCGCTGCTGCCCGCGGCAGTGCTCGTGCTGATCCTGACGGCCGCCGCGGCCCTGTTCGCCGGCTCCTACACCTACTCCATGGCCGATCCGACGCCGCGCTCCATCCCCACCGCGGTCACCCGCGACTACGGGCAGGCCGCCGTGGGCCGGCGGTTCCTCGACGGGCTGGAGGAGTCGCTGAACGCGGCGGTGAAGGTGCATGTCTACGACACGGCGGCCGAGGCCAGGACGGCGGTGGAGGAGCAGCGGGTCTTCGCGATCCTCGACGTGCGGGAGGACGACCGGGTGACGCTCGACCTCTCCGCGGCGTCCGGGGCCTCGGTGGCCGAGGTGCTGGCCGAGACGGCCCCCGCCGTGGGCCGGCAGACCGGGATCTCCGTCACCGTCCGGGACATCAACCCCCTCCAGGAGGGCGACCCGCGAGGACTGGCGATCTTCTACATCTCGCTCGCCGCCGTGATCATCGGCTTCGTCGGCGCGATCCAGCTGAGCGTGCACGCGCGGGCCCTCACCCCGTTCGAGCGCATCGCCTTCACCGCCCTGTACGCGCTGCTGGGCGGGTTCGCCATCGCCGCGACCGTGGACTGGCTGCTGGGCGCGCTGGACCTGCCGTTCGTCGAGTCATGGCTGATCCTGGCGTTCACGCTGTTCACGAGCGGGATGGTCTTCACCATGTTCAACACGCTGGTGGGCCGCTGGGCGATGCTGCCGACCTGGGGGCTGATGGTCCTGCTGGGCAATCCCTCGTCGGGCGGTGCGGTGTCGTGGCCCCTGCTTCCCTCGCCCCTGGGCCTGATCGGCCGCTGGCTGCCGCCCGGCGCCTCGGTGAACGCCCAGCACACGGCGGTGTACTTCGCCGGGCACCAGCACGCGTTCCCGTTCCTCGTACTGGCCGGATGGGCGCTGGTGTCGTGCGCGGTCTTCTGGACCTGGCGCCACCGCCACCCCGGCGGCCGGGAGACCCGCCCGGCGCACGCCGCCACCTGACGGCACCCGCCCCGTCGTGGCGACGGGCTCCGCCGAGGTCCTGGCGACGGGCTCCGCCGAGATCCTGGCGACGGTATCCGCCGAGATCCTGGCGCCGGCACCACCGCGTTCCGGCGGCGGTGCCCCGACGTGTCCGACGCGGCGGGCGGGGCGGGCCCGGCCCGGTCACCGGCCGAGGGGCACGGCGTGCCCCTCGCATGAGCCGCGCCCCGGCGGGGAACCCGGTGGCCGCTGTCCCGTGTCCGGTCAACCGTTGTCTGGAGAGGACCATGAGTCTGCTGCGTCTGCTGGGCCGCCCCCTGCTGGCCTCGATGTTCGTCTCGGGTGGCCTGCACTCCCTGCGAGCGCCCGGGCAGCTCGCGCCGGTCGCCGAGTCCGTCGTACGGCCCGTCACCGAACGGGTGACGGCGCTTCCCGACCGCACGGAGGACGTCGTGCGGCTCAACGGGGCGGCGCAGGTCGCGGCGGGCCTGCTGCTCGCCACCGGCCGCGTCCCGCGGGTGGCCGCGTTCGCCCTGGCCGCCACCCTGGTGCCCACGACCCTCGCGGCCCACCGGTTCTGGGAGATCGAGGACGCCGACGAGCGCGCCCAGCAGCGCATCCACTTCCTGAAGAACGCCTCGATGCTGGGCGGACTGATGATCGCGTCCGCGGACACCGCCGGCCACCCGTCCCTGGCGTGGCGCGGGCGGCACGCGGCGCGGGAGGTCCGGCGAGAGGCCCGGCTGGTGCGGCGGTCGGTGCGGGCCACCGCCCGTCCCGCGGCCACCGCGGGCGCGGTCCGCGCCAAGCTGACCGCCTGACCGGACCGCCCGCCGCTCCACCGGCGCCGGTCCCCTGACCCGCGACTCCGCCGGCGCCGGCCCACTGACCGCCGGCTCCACCGGCGCCGGTCCGCCGGTCCGGCCAGTGCGGGCCCGCGCGACGCCGCCGTTCAGCTCACGGCCGCGCGGCCGCCTCGAGTTCCCGCTTCAGGTTGCGCAGGGTGACGTCGATGTTGCGGGTCTGGAAGTCGGCGAAGGTGCGGCCGCCGGTCACCGCCCGGTCGAAGGCGTGGGCCACCGCGGTCGGCCAGGCCCGCCGGTCGTCCGTCCAGGACTCCGTGACCCGCACCCCCTGCCCCTCCGGCTCGAACCGGTACTCCCAGGTGGCGATCGGTCCGCGCAGCCGGGGGCGGTCCAGCCCGATGGCATGGACCCGGAACGCGAACCGGCGCCCGGGGTCGGCCGCCGTCACCGTGCACAGCGTGGTCCAGCGGAACGGCCCCCGCTTGTTGCGGCCCTCGAACCTGGTCCCCGCCACCGCCCGCTCCCTGGGCGTCCGCTCCGACGTGCCGAGGTTCTCCGGGCTCCACCGGCCCATGTCGGCCGGTTGGCTGACCGCCTCGTACGCCGTCCGCGGCGGGACGTCGATCAGGATGCTGCGGGTCACGGTGAAGATGCGGGCCGCCACGGTGCTCCTCC
Source organism: Streptomyces sp. NPDC003248 (assembly GCF_055563235.1). Classification (NCBI taxonomy): domain Bacteria; kingdom Bacillati; phylum Actinomycetota; class Actinomycetes; order Kitasatosporales; family Streptomycetaceae; genus Streptomyces; species Streptomyces sp. NPDC003248. The sequence goes on from NZ_JBVHDT010000020.1 coordinate 115,222, forward strand.
GGTGGACGCACGAACTTACTCACGGGTAGCCCGATGGTACGTGCCGCCCCGGACCGGCGGAACGCCCCGTCCCCTGGCCTTGTGCAGTGCGCCGCGCCCCGGCCTCGTGAGGCGCCCGCCCCCGGCCCCATGAGGTGCGGACAGTCCTGCTCTCAGTCCCGCAGCAGCAGTTGCATGAGCGTGAGGTCGAACCACTTCCCGAACTTCCGGCCCGCCTCGGGCACCCTGCCCACCTCGGTGAACCCGAACCGCTCGTGCAGCCGGACCGACGCCGCGTTGCCGGACTCGATTCCGGCGATCATGCTGTGGTGGCCCGCGTCGCGCGCCGCGTCGATCAGCGCGGACAGCAGCGCGCCGCCGATGCCGAGACCCTGGCTGCCTTCACGGACGTAGACGGAGTTCTCGACGGTGTCGCGGTATCCGTCGAGCGGGCGCCACGGGCCGTAGACCGCGAAGCCGACGACCTCGCCGCCGGCCTCGGCCACGAGCGCCGAGCCGCGCGCGAGGTGGGGGGCGAGCCAGGCCCGCGCGTCGGCCGGGGTCTGCGGGGTCTGGGTCCACAGCGCCGTGGAGGTCGCCACCGCGTGGTTGCGGATGGCGCGGACGGCCTCACCGTCGGCCTCGGACGCCCGGCGGACCCGCACCGCCTCGCCCTTCTCATATATTGTCGCCATGTCCAACATAGTAGATCCCCTGGTGGAGCGGATCGCCGCCCGTGTCCGCGCCGAGCGGGAGCGCCGGGGCTGGACCCTCACCCAGCTCGCCGAGGCCTCCGGTGTCTCCCGGGCCATGATCAACCGGATCGAGCGGGGCGACAGCAGCCCCACGGCCGTCGTGCTCGGCAAGCTGTCCGCCGCCTTCCGGCTCAGCGTCTCCTCCCTGCTGGCGCTCGCCGAGGGCGAGACGCGGCCGGCCTCCGGCGGCCCGGGGGGCGTGCGCCGCCGCGAGGACACCGCCGAGTGGCGCGATCCCGGCACCGGCTACCGGCGGCGCCAGATCACCGGACCGGGCTTCCCCGCCGAGACGGCGGAGATCCGGCTGCCCGCCGGGGCGCGCGTGGCCTACCCGGCGGCCTCCTTCGCCTTCGCCCGGCAGGTCGTCTGGGTCCTGGAGGGCCGCCTGACCTTCCACGAGGGAGACGCCGTGCACACGCTCGGGCCCGGCGACACCGTGGAACTCGGCGAGCCCGCGCCGTGCACCTTCGCCAACGACGGCGACGCCGAGTGCCGGTACGTGGTCATCCGCGCGCAGGCCGACCGGCCGTGAGCGGCCAGGCCCTGCCCCGCCACGGCACCCTGCTGCTCGCCGCGACGGCGGCGACGGCGATCGCCAACAACTACGCCCTCCAGCCCGCCCTGGCCGACGTGGCGGCCGACCTCGGCCTGTCGGCCACGGTGACGGGGCTCGTGCCGACGGCCGCCCTCGTCGGCTGCACGGCCGGGTTCGCGCTGCTGCTGCCGCTCACCGACCGGGTCGCCCCGCACCGGCTGGTGGGGGTCCAGCTGTGCGCCCTCGCCGGGGCCCTCACCGTCGCCGCCACCGCCCGGCACGCGGCGGTCCTGCTCACCGCCTACCTGCTCATCGGCGCCACGGCCGGGGTCGCGGCCCAGTGCGGTGCCCTCGCGGGCCGGTACGCCGCGCCCGGCCGGCGCGGCACGGCCATGGCCGCCGTCGCCACCGGGCTGTCCGCCGGCATCCTGCTGAGCCGCTGGGCCGGAGGCACCGTCGCCGACCTCCTCGGGTGGCGGCGCATGCTGCTGGTCTTCGCCGGCCTCGTCCTGCTCGCGGCGCTCGCCACCGCCCGGCTGCTGCCCCGCGAGCGCCCGCGGGCGCGGGGCGGCTACCCGGCCGCGCTCGCGGGACTCGCTCCCCTGCTGCGCCGCCACCGCCCGCTGCGCCACGCCGTGCTCACCGGCGGACTGTGGTACTTCGCCTTCAACGTCGTCTGGGTGGGCCTGGCCCTCGCGCTCGCGCGCCCGCCCTACGCGCTCGACGCCACCGCCATCGGCCTGTACGGGCTGGCCGGACTCCTGGGGTTCGCCGCGCTGCCGTTCACCGGGCGCCTGGCCGACCGGTACGCGCCGCACCGGGTCATGGCCGCGTCGATGGCGGTCGCGGCGGCCGGCACGGCCCTGCTGGCCACCGGTCTGCACCACCCGCTGGTCACCGTGCTCGGGCTGGCCCTGTTCGACGCCGGCTGCTTCGCCGCCCAGGCGGCCAACCAGAGCCGGATCGTCGCCCTCGACCCCGACCGCGCCGGCGGCCTCACCGGCGTCTACCTCGTGCTGTACTTCGCCGTCGGCGCAGGGGGCACGGCCGCCACCGCCCCGCTGCTCTCCGCGCTCGGCTGGTCCGGCACGGCCCTCGTGGCCACGGCCGCCCTCCTCGGTGCCGGGGCCCTCGCCGCCCCGCGTGCCCGGCACGCCGTGGCGGCGGACACCGGCCCCGTGCCCCGCTGACGGCCGCCCTGGCGGCCCGGAGTGCCCCACGGCCGGTCCCACCGGCCCGGACGGCGGACGGCGCGGACGGCGGACGGTGGTGACGGCGGACGGTGGTGACGGCGCGGACGGCGGTGACGGCCGGCTCCCGGAGGCCGCCTGCGTCCGCACCCGAGCGGACCGAAGGGCTCGGCATTACAGTGAACTGGTCGAGGGCCTTCCGACCACACTCGAGAGCCGGCGATGACAGGTCACGCGAGCTCCCACCGCCCCGGCCAAGGACCCGACCACGGTCTCGGACCCGGATCCCTCCTGACCGGGCGGGCGACGGCCGTACTGGACGCCCGGTTCCGGTTCGTCGGCTGGAGTCCCGAAGCGGAGACCCTGCTGGGGTACCGGCCGGAGGAGGTGCTGGGACGGACCGCCGACGACGTCCTCGGGGCGGACCTCGTCCGAGCGGCGCCGCGCGCGGTCGACGGCCGGGAGGCACCGGGCCCGACCGGGGCGTACGGGATCCGGTCGATACGCCACCGTGACGGCCGTGCCCTGCCGGTCGCGCTCAGCCTCGGCCCGCTCCCCCGGGACCTGTGGCTGATGGTGGCGATGGACGTGGGACGGCTGCACCGGCGCACCGTCGACCGGGCCGTGCTGGCCGGGCTCTACCACCAGTCACCGGTGATGCTGGTCGTCTACGACACCGACGCCCGGGTGCAGTGGATCAACGACGCCATCGAGACGGAGTTCGGGATCAGCCTGGAGGAGACCGCGGGCCTGCGCGTGCCGGAGATCCTGCCGGAAGGGGTCCTGCTCTCCCCGGATGGCCGGGTCCTGCGGGATGTGGAGCAGCCCATCCGGGACGTCCTGCGGACCGGACAGCCGGTGACCGACGTCCGCTTCCAGAGCGCCACCCGCCTCGATCCGCACCGTCAGCGCTTCTGGTCACTGTCCTACTTCCGTCTGCACGACGACGCCGGACGGACGATCGGGGTGTGCGAGGTCGGCCTCGACATCACCGACCGCTACGCGGCACGGGGGCGTCTGTCCCTGCTGAGCCGGGCGAGCGGGGGCATCGGCACGACCCTGGACATCCGGCGTACCGGCGAGGACCTGGCGGAGCTGGTCGTTCCCGAGTTCGCGGACGCGGTCACCGTGGAGGTGCTGGAGCCCGTGCTGAGCGGCCAGGAGCCGCCTTCCGTCGGCCTCGGCACCGCCCCGGAGCTGCGGCGAGTGGCGCATCGCGCGTGCGACGAGGCGGCGGGCGGTGTCGCGGACGCCGTGGACGGCACGCGTCTGCGCTGCCTGTCGGACGCCGTCTCGCTCGTCGACCCCGCGACCGGCGCGCTCGTCGTACCGCTGACGGCGCGAGGCGTCGTGCTCGGCGTGGCCGTCCTGGTACGGACCGCGCCGCGCGGTCCCTTCGACGCCGATGACATGGCGGTCGCCGGGGAGCTGGTCTCGCGCACCGCGGTGTGCCTGGACAACGCGCGCCGCTACGCACGCGAACACGCCACCGCGCTGACGCTGCAACGCGACCTGCTGCCGCACGGCCTGCCCCGGCCGACAGGAGTGGAGATCGCCCACCGTTACCTGCCCGCGGCGGGACCGGCCGGCGTCGGCGGGGACTGGTACGACGTGATCCCGCTCTCCGGCGCCCGGGTGGGACTCGTCGTGGGGGACGTGGCGGGGCACGGCCTGGGGGCCGCGGCCACCATGGGCCGTCTGCGCACCACGGTCGCCGCCCTGGCGGCACTCGACCTCGAGCCCGGCGAACTGCTGGCCCGCCTCGACGACCTCGTGGCCCGCGCCGGGGCACCGCCCTCGGCGGACCTCGCGCACGAGGACCAGGCGCTGGGCGTGACCTGCCTCTACGCCGTCTACGACGCCGTCTCCCGGCACTGCGTCATGGCGCGGGCAGGTCATCCGCCCCCGGCGCTCGTCACGGCCGACGGCCGCACGGAGCTCATGAGCCTTCCCTCCGGACCACCGCTGGGCCTGGGCGGCCTCCCCTTCGAGAGCACCGAGTTCGACCTGTCCGAGGGCAGCGTGCTGGCTCTCTTCACCAACGGGCTCGTCGAAAACCGCCGGCAGGACATCGACGCCGGCATCAGCGCCCTGTGCGCCACGCTGTCCCAGGTCGGGTCCGGCCCGCTGCAACAAGCCTGCGACGGTGTCGTCGGTGCGTTGCTGTCCCGGTCGCCCGAGGACGACGCGGCGCTGCTGCTCGTGCGCGTGCACGCGCTGGCCGAGGACCTGGTGGTGACGTGGGACATACCCGCCGACTCGGAAGAGGTCGCCCGGGCCCGGTCATTGGCCCGGAACCAGCTCGCCCGGTGGGGCCTGCCGGACGAGACGTCGTTCGTCCTCGAACTCGTCGTCAGCGAACTGGTCACCAACGCGATCAGGTACGGCGGTGCCCCCGTCCGCCTGCGGCTGATCAGGGACCGGGGGCTGATCGTCGAGGTGTCGGACGGTGGCCACACCTCACCCCACCTGCGCAGGGCGGCCACGGAGGACGAAGGGGGCAGGGGCCTGTTCCTCGTGGCGCAGATGACCGAGCACTGGGGAACGCGCTACACGTCGACCGGCAAGACGATCTGGACGCAGATGCCGCCGGCACCGCTCGGGCTGCCCGCCGCGGCGTACGGCTTCTGACCGGCCCGCGCGGAGTCGTGCGGGCGGCCGCGCGGCTCCGCCCGTCCCACGGACGGCGGCCGGCCGGTCCCGCCGTGCCTTCCGGGGGAGGGCGGGTGCGTCGCGGTCCCCCGTCCACGCCCGGCTGGCGGCGGGCGCCGGCGGGGCGTGGACGGGGCCGTGGTTCACCCGACGAGCCGCTGGATCCAGCTCAGCGTGCGGGCGAAGACGTCCTCGACCTCGTCGTCGGACAGCCCGTACCAGACGTGGTCCGCGCCCGGGAGCGTCCACAGGTCCACCGGGACCCCGGCCTCGCCGAGGCGGGCGGCGAGCAGACGGCTGTGGTCGCAGTCGACCATGGAGTCCTTCTCGCCGTGCACCAGGAGGAAGGGCGGAGCGGCCGGGCCGACGTGGGTGACGGGACTGGCCTCCCGCGCGCGGTCGGGCACGTCGGCGGGGGCCCCGCCGAGCAGGAGCGCCTCGGGCGTGCGGGGGTCGTCGCCGTAGCGGGTGAGGTCGCTCGGCGCGTACCAGGCGACGGCACCGCGCACCGGCGGCGCGTCCGCGGTCAGGGCGAGCATCGAGGCGAGGTGCCCGCCGGCCGACTCGCCCCACACCACGGTGCGGCCGGTGTCCGTACCGAGTTCGGGGGCGCGCCGGACGAGCCAGCGCAGGGCGCCGGCCAGGTCGTCCAGCTGGGCGGGGAAGACCGCCTCGCCACTGAGCCGGTAGTCCACGGAGGCGACCGCCAGGCCCGCGGCGGCGAGCCTGGCGAACGGGCCGGGCTCCCACTGGCGCATCCGGTACCCCATCTCCTCGCGCCGGCCCCGGCGCCAGCCGCCGCCGTGCACGAAGAGCACCAGGGGCGAGGGCGGCCCGCCGGGGCGTTCCGCCGGCAGCCACAGGTCCAGCTCCGGCGGGCGGACACCCGGGACGTCCGCGTAGGGGACCCCGCGCAGGAGGCGGACGCCGTCGGCGAGGACCGCGGCGGGCGGCAGCGGGGCCTCGTCGGGGTGGGGCGCCGCGATCAGGGACCGCAGGTCCGGCTCAGGACTCATGGGTGCGCCACTTGTGGCCGGGGAGGAAGTTCACGTCGTACCGCTGGGGCACGGTGCCGAACTTCTGCGGCTCGGGGACGTACGGCTTCTGGGGCAGGCCCAGTTCCTCGGTGGGCGTGCCGAGGTTCTCGAAGAACCGCTCGAACGTGCCGCCCGGGCCCGCGGCCACACCGACGATCCGGCTGTGGTGGCGCTCGATGCGGTAGGCGTGCGGGCAGTTCTTCGGTACGAATCCGAAGTCGCCGGCCGTCAGCAGCTTTTCGTACTGCTCGCCCTCCAGGTCCTCCACGAACAGCCGCACCGCGCCGTCGGTGATGAAGAAGACCTCGTAGGTGTCCGGGTGGGAGTGGGCCGGGATGATGTCGCCCTTGGGGCCCTCGCAGGTGAAGAAGTTGAACGTGTTCTCCGTCTGCTCCCCGCCCGCGTAGACGGTGAACAGGTCCGTGAACAGGTGGGCACGGTCACCCATGCCCCGCTCGATGAAGTACGGCTTGCCCGGCTCTGGGGGAATCTGCGAGGCACGGCGGTAGGGCGTCGCGTACTCGAAGGTCATGGGTCTCCTCGATTCGGCTCGAATGTCAGTGAGGCTGACATACGAGTCGGGGGATGTGCAAGACTTCGCTGACGTTTTCCTTTTCCCTTCCCCTTCCGATGCCGAGGAGCTCATGGACGCCGGACGCCGCAGCCTGCCGCAACTGCTGGGCGAGGCACGCAGATGGTTGGAGGACGCCCTGCTCGCGGCCCTGGAGGCGGCCGGGGCGGAACAGGTGTCGTCGACCCAGTTGCAGCTGTTCGCCGCCCTGGACGAGCGGGGCACGACGGTGTCCGAGCTGGCGCGGCGCATGGGGGTCACCCGGCAGACCGCGCACAAAACCGCGCACACCCTGATCGCCATGGGCCTGCTGGAACAGGCACCGCACCCCGCGTCGGCGCGCCAGGTGCTGATCCGCCGTACGCCGAAGGGCCGGCGCGCCCATGAGCGGGCGACGGCCGTCCTGGAGGGGCTGGAGCGCGTCCTGGCCGAGCGAATAGGCGAACGGTCCGTCGCGGAACTGCGGGCCGTGCTGGAGATGCCCTGGGGCGCACCCCCGGACCCGTCGACCGCCGGGGAGTGACGACGGACCGTCGGCTCCGCGGGGGGCGGACCGACGGACCTTCGACCCCTGGGGGGCGGCGGACCTTCGGCCCCTGGGGGGAGCGGCGGACCTTCGACCCCTGGGGGGAGCGGCGGACCTTCGACCCCTGGGGGGAGCGGCGGACCTTCGACCCCTGGGGGGAGCGGCGGACCTTCGGCGCCCGACAGGCCACCTCGGCCAGCGGACCCGGGGTGACCGACGGCCGGCGGACCGGGACGACCGGCGGGGACCGTTGCGGCCACCGGCGAGGGATCACCGGCCCCCTCGCCCCCGCACGGCGATCACCGTCACCCGTCCGGCCGTCCACGGCACCGCCGACGGGGGGACTGTCCGGACGCGGGAGTGTCGGAGCGCCCCCGCAGCGACTCCATCCTTACTGTCAGTCGATATGACTTCACTCAACGAACGCGGGCGGCGTCACGACCGCGGACCGCTGAAGGCAGCCCGCTCGGCGCTGGGACTGACGCTGCCGCTCGCCACCCTGCTGGTCCTCTCGGCGCCCTGCGCCCGAGCGGCCGCGCCCGCGGACGCCGACTGGAACGCCATCGCGCGCTGCGAGTCGGGCGGCGACTGGCATGCGAACACCGGCAACGGCCACTACGGCGGCCTCCAGTTCACGCAGTCCAGCTGGGTCGCGGCCGGCGGGCTCAAGTACGCGCCCCGCGCGGACCTGGCGACGAAGCGGGAGCAGATCGCCGTGGCCCGGCGCCTCGCGGCCCTCCAGGGCATGAACGCCTGGGCCTGCGCCTGAGGCGCGGGGCGTCTCCCGGCCCGACGCCCCGCCGGGAGACGCCCCGCCCACCGCTCCGGGGCACGCCCCGTCTCCGCCCCGCACGGGCCGGCCGTCGGGCGGCGGGCCCGGGTCGGCCTGTCGCGCGGCCCCGCGCACCGGGCGGGCGAGCGGGGCCGGAACGGGACCGGGCGTGCCGGGCGTCGACCGCGGCGGTCGCGTCCGGGCGACCGCCGCGGCGGGATTCACCCGCGGGCGGCCGTCACGTCGCCGTTGACGGTGGTGAGGGTCATGCTGCGCCCCTCGGCGGCGCCGCCGGTCGGGACGGTCACGGACGGACGGCCGTTGGCGGTCCTGGCGGTGACCCGGTAGGCGGGGGCGTCGGCGGGCACCGAGACGCCGACCGAGCCGTTGGTGGTGGACGCGCCGACGGTGTCCGGCGCGTAGGCGCATCCGAGTGTCACGTCGCCGTTGACGGTGTGGGCTTGGACCTCGAAGCCCCGGACGGCCGTGGCGGCGACCGAGCCGTTGCGCGTGGCCAGCCGCAGCCGGGCGTCGTCGCGTCCTGAACCGGCCACGGTGACGTCGCCGTCGACCGTGCTCAGATCCAGCTCGGCGTCGACGCCCACCGCCTCGACACCCGCGTTGCGGGCGAGGACGGTGACCACCGCGCCGGCCGGGACGTCGACCTCCGGCATCCGGGGACAGGCCTCCTCCCCCTCGGCCTGCCCCTTCCGGTCCCCGGGCGCGGCGCAGGACAGGTCCACGACCCAGGTGCCGTCCCGGTGGGTGACACGGCGGTCGACGCGCCGGTCCACGGCGAGCCGTTCGCCCTCCGCCGGCCGCAGGCGCAGTCCGTTCTCCGTCGTGATGAGAAAGGCCGGCGGCGCTCCGTCGGTGCCTTCCGCCACGGCGAGGGGGACGGTTCCGTCCGGGCCGTCGGCGCCTTCCGCCACGGCGAGCGGGGCGGTTCCGTCCGGGTCGCCGCCTCCGCACGCCGTCATCAGGGCGAGGGCCGGCGGGAGCAGGACGAGGCCGCACAGCCGGGTGCGTGTCGTTGCCTCCATGACGGACCGGCTTCCCCCTCCGCCGCGAAGCGTGCCTGCGGAACGGCGGACCGCACCGCCACTCCTCCTTCCGGGCGCCGCGGCACCCCCTCCCCTACGTGGCCGGCAGCCCGGTCCCCGCACGGGTGATCGCGCGCAGCAGACGGTCGGCGTAGGCACGGAACCGGTCCGCCATGTCGAAGTCCCGGGGTGCGAGCGCCCAGCGGAGCTGGAGCCCGTCCATCACCGCGACGGTCTCGTCGATCACGGCGGGGATGTCGACGTCGGGCTTCAGCTCGCCCTGCGCGACGGCCCGCCGGAGCGTGTCCGACGCCATCGAGGCGAGTTCGGCGTAACGGCGGTCGAAGTACGCGTGGGCCGGATGTCCGGGGTCGCCCGCCTCGGCGGCGAGGAGGTTGAACATACGGGTGCGGCCGGGGCGGGCGGCATTGTGGGCGACCAGGTGCAGCAGGGTCCGGTAGTGGGCGGCGGCCGACTCGGACGGCCGGGCGAAGAACCGCTCCCTGTCGTGCTGCTCGGCGCGTTCCAGGACCTGCACCAGAAGGTCCTCCTTGCTGCGGAAGTGGTGCAGCAGCCCGCCCTGGGTGAGGCCGGCGTCCTTGGCGATCCTGGCGAGGGAGGAGGCGTGGAACCCCCGTTGGGCGAAGTGCTCGACGGCGGTGTCCAGGATGCGCAGCCGCCGCTCGTCCCCCACGGCGTACGACCCGCGAACCGCCCGGTCGGCGCCCCTCCTGCTCTCTGTGTGCATGCCCGTCACCCTAGAGCCTGGCGCCCGGGTGTCCACAGCCCGCCCTCAGCCGCTTCCCAGCAGGTCGGACCCCGTCTCCCCGGCGGGCGGTGCCTGTTCCGGCGCCCGTGGGGTGACCGATGGTCACACGGGCCATCGGACCGAATGTTTCAAGCCCCGTGCAGGGTGATTCAAGCCACTCGCGAGAAACCTACTACCTACTCGGTTTTCCTGTTTCCCTATGGCGGAGCGGCGACGGCGCCGCCCCGTCCCCATGGAGAACCGCCATGACCATGAGCCATGACGCCCCGCTCGGCGCCACACCGGCCCCGGCCGACGGCCCCTCCGTCTCCCCCGCCGATCCCTCCGCGGCTCGGCCGGGCGGCGACGAGACCCCAGCACCCGCACGGCTGGTGCTCGCCCTGGCACTGGCCCAGTTCGGCGCCTACGTCGCCGTCCTCACCCCGGTCATGGTGACCCTCGCCCTCCGGGTCAGCCAGATCGTCCCCGAGGCCGACCGCGGTACCGCCCTCGGCCAGGTCCTCTCGCTGGGCGCGCTGCTGGCGATGCTCGGCAACCCGGTCTTCGGCGCCCTGTCGGACCGCACCACCAGCCGCTTCGGGCGCCGGCGCCCCTGGCTGGTGGGCGGCATGGCCGCCGGACTGGTGGGTCTCACGATAGTCGCCGCCGGCAGCAGCGTCCCCCTGCTGATGCTCGGCTGGGCGGTCGCCCAGCTCGGCATCAACGCCTGCCTGGCCGCGCTGACGTCGTGCGTCCCGGACCTGATCCCGCCCCGGCAGCAGGCCCGTGTCTCGGGCGTCATCGGCCTCACCATCTCCCTGGCCATGGTCGCCGGCACGGTCCTCGCCCAGGTCTTCAGCGACTCGCTCGCCCTGGCCTTCCTGGTGCCCGGCGCCATCGGCCTCGCCACCGTCGTCCTGCTCGCCGTGACGATCAAGGACCGGCCCGCCCGCCCCGGCGCCTTCGCGCCGTACACGGTCCGGACCTTCCTGCGCAGCTTCTGGGTCAACCCGCGCCGGCACCCCGACTTCGCCTGGAACTTCGCCGGCCGCTTCCTGGTCTTCACCGGCGCCTCCTGCGTCACCAGCTACCAGGTGTACTTCCTGATGGACCGCCTCGGCTACGACGCGGACGCCGTCACCGACAAGGTGCTCGTCGGCACCGTCGTCATGGTCGCCGCCACCATCGTGGGCTCCGTCCTCGGCGGCCAGCTCTCCGACCGCTCCGGCCGGCGCAAGCCCTACGTGCTGGGCTCGTCCCTCGTGATGGGCGTCAGCCTGGCCCTGCTCGCCACCGCGCAGTCCTTCACCCTGTACGCCGTCTCCCTGGCCGTCTTCGGATTCGGCCAGGGCCTCTACCTCGCCGTCGACATGGCCCTCGCCGCCGCGGTGCTGCCCAACCCCGAGGAGTCCGCGAAGGACATGGGCGTGCTGAACATCGGCAACGCGCTCCCCCAGTCCCTCGTCCCGATCGTCGCTCCCGCCTTCCTGGCGATCGGCGGCGGCGGCAACTACGGCGCGCTGTTCCTCTTCGGCGGGATCGCCGCCGCACTGGGCGCCGGAGCCGTCCAGCTCGTCCGCTCCGTGAAGTAGCACCCATGCGGTGGCACCCATGCGGTGGCACCCATGAAGCAGCAGCGCCCATGAAGGGGCGCCCTCACCCCGACGGGGCCCGTCCGCGCCGACGGCGCGGACGGGCCCCGTCGCACCGCGTGCGCGACCCCGACGACGTGGTGTTCCCCCAGGTCCGCGCGGCGGCGCCCCGGACGTCCCGTCGAGCGTGCGCGCGGACGGGAGCGGTGTGAGACTGCTGTCGGGATGACCTGGAGGCGAGGTGGTGACGGCGTGTCGGCTCAGCCTCGGGAGGAACCTCTGGAGGAGTTCCTCGCCGACCGGCGGAATCTGACCGTCGACCTGTCCACGGCGGTCGCGCGGTGCGCCAAGGCTCTGGGACTGCACCACTGCGTGGTCTACCTCTCCGACCTCCAGCAGCGTCACCTCGTACCGCTCACCGACGTGTCGTCCGCACTGCCCATCGACGGCTCGCTGGCCGGGTGGGCCTACCGCACCGAGTCACTGCGCGTGCAGGAGTCCGAGGGCGAGGACGTCGTCACCGCCTGGATCCCCCTGCTGGACGGGGCGGAGCGGCTGGGCGTACTGGCCGTCCACACCCCGGCGCTCACCACCGCCACGCTGGTCCGCGGCAAGGCGCTGGCCGGGCTCCTCGCCATGATGATCACCTCGCGGCGGACGTACAAGGACACCTTCGTCCGGCGGACCCGCACCGAGCGCATGGAGCTGCCGTCGGAGATGCTGCGGGCCTTCCTCCCGCCGCGCACCATCGGCAACGCCGGCGCCGTGTCGACGGCCGTCCTGGAACCCGCCTACGCACTCGGCGGCGACGCCTTCGACCACTCGCTGACCGAGACCACGCTGCACGCCTCCGTCTTCGACGCGATGGGCCACAACCTGGCGTCGGGGCTGACCACCGCGGTGGCGCTGGCCGCCTGCCGCAACGCGCGCCGTACCGGAGTGGACCTGCCGGGGCTGGTGGAGAACGTGGACGACGCACTGGCGCAGTGGCTGCCGGACCAGTTCTGCACGGCGGTCCTCACCCAGCTCGACCTGCGCACCGGCGTGCTGCGGTGGGCCAACTGCGGTCATCCCCCGCCTCTGTTGATCCGCGACCAGCAGCTCCTCGCCGATGCCATGACGGGCGAGGCGGAGCCGCCGATGGGGCTGGTGAACCTGCTGACGCGGCCCCGCCTCACCCAGGACATCCAGCTCGACCCCGGCGACCGGGTGCTGCTGTACACGGACGGGGTGACGGAGGCCCGGATGCACGACGGCTCCCTGATGGGCCTGGAGCGCTTCGCCGACTACGTCATCCGCGCCGCGGCCACCGGCGAGCCGGGACCGGAGACCCTGCGCCGGCTCATCCACTCCATCCTCGACTCCCAGGGCAGCGATCTCCGCGACGACGCCACGATCCTGCTGCTGGAGTGGCAGCCCCCGGCGCGCCGCTGACACCTCCGCGCCGGTGCCGGTCGGTGCGCTCAGCACAGCGTCCGCAGGGCGCCGGGCAGCACGGTGGCGGTGACGGGCAGGTCGGCCTCGACCTCGCCGTCGGCGCCGTAGGGCACGCGCCGGTCGGCCTCGATGCGGACCCGCGCCCCGCGCAGGACGCTCACCTCGGGGCGGCGGACGTGGGTGCCCGACTTGAGTTCGTTCATCAGGGCGAAGAACAGGCGCCGCGGGGCGTGCCGGATGAGGACGACCTCCAGCAGACCGTCGTCGATCCTGGCGTCGGGGGCGATGACGCGGCCCGAGCCGTAGAAGCCGGAATTGGCGGCCACGACCGTGTATCCGCGGTGCGCGTGCTCCACGCCGTCGACCGTCACCCGGTACTGGGCCGGGCGCCAGGTGCCGACCGCGCGGAGCCCTCCGGCGTAGTAGGCGGCGGCGCCCCGCAGGAGTCGGGCGTGGTTGGCGTGGCGGTTGGCGAGGGCGTCGACGCCCGCGTAGACGCTGCCGAGGACGACGGTGCGGTCGTGCGCCGCGGAGCGCACCTCGATGGTGTCGACGGGCCGCGGCTCGGCGTCGAGCAGCACGCGGGCCAGGGCGTCCGGCCCGGTGGGCAGGCGCAGGGCCCGGGCGAAGTCGTTGCCGCGCCCTGCCGGTACGAGTCCCAGGACCGCGCCGGTCCCGCTGAGGGCTCCGCCGATCGCGCCCGCGATGCCGTCCCCGCCGACCGCCAGCACCACCCGGCCGCGGTCACCGGCCTCCCGCGCGAGGTCCCGGGCGTGCGCGAGGCTGCGGCTGTAGACGGTGTCGAGTTCGGCGCCCGCCCCGCGCAGCAGCCGGGCCACGGCCAGGAGCGCCGCCGCGCCCGTGGCTCCGCCTGCGGTGGGGTTGACGACGGCGGTGAACTGTCGCATCGAGTGCCTCCGGGCTGTCGGCGGACGGGCGGTGAGGGGCGCGCGTGGTGGGGGCGGTGGGCGGCTGTCAGTCCGCGGGCAGCAGGACTCCGGGGTTGAGCACTCCGGCCGGGTCCAGCCGTCGTTTGACGGCGCGCAGGGCGTCGACCGCGAGGGGGCCGGCCTCCCGCGCGTACCAGTCGCGGTGGTCGGCGCCCACGCCGTGGTGGTGGCTGATGGTGCCGCCCGCGGCGAGGATCGCGTCGTTGGCCGCGTGCTTGGCGCGGGTCCAGTGGGCGAGGGGGGCGTCGCCCTGCGCGCTGACGACCGTGAAGTACAGGGAGGCGCCGTTCTCGTAGACGTGCGAGATGTGGCACATGACCAGGGGCGGGGTGCCCGCGTCGGTCAGGGCCGAGGTCAGGGCGTTCCGGACGGCGGCGTACAGCTCCGGCAGGCGGGACCAGAAGGCGGCGGTCTCCAGGGTCTCGGCGAGGGCGCCGGCGTCGAGCAGCGCGTCCCTCAGGTACGGGGCGGAGTAGCGGCCGCGCGCCCAGTGCCGGCCGGGCTCCTCCCCCAGCGGCGCTCCGCCGGCCTCGCGCAGCACCGCCGCCGCCCGGTCGCGGCGGTGGGCGGTGTCCTCGGCGGTGCCCTCGAAGCCCACCACGGCCAGGCATCCCGCGCTCTCCCGCGCGGCGGCGGAGCCGATGGCGTCGGGCCGGGCCAGGCCGACGAGGGTCTCGGTCTCGTCGGACAGGCGCAGCACCGTCGGCCGGGGCCCGTCCTGGGCCAGCCGGCGCAGCGCGTCGGCGCCCTCCCGGAAGGACGGGAAGCGCCAGCCCTCGTAGAGGCGGGAGTGGGGAACGGGGCGGACGCGCACGGTGACGGAGGTGATCACGCCGAACGCGCCCTCCGAGCCGAGCAGCAGCTGGCGCAGGTCCGGGCCGGCGGCCGAGCGCGGGGCGCGGCCCGTCTCGACGGTGCCCTCGGGGGTGGCGAGGGTCAGTCCCAGCACCATGTCGTCGAACCGGCCGTAGCCGGCGGAGGCCTGTCCGCTGGAGCGGGTGGCGGCGAACCCGCCGAGCGTGGCCCACTCGTAGGACTGGGGGAAGTGGCCGAGCGTGAAGCCGTGTCCGGCCAGCAGCGCCTCGGCGTGCGGGGCGCGCAGTCCGGCCTGGAGCGTGGCGGTCCGCGAGACCGGGTCGACGGCGAGCAGGCCGTTCAGGCGGCGCAGGTCGAGGGCGACGGCGGCGCCGCGCCGGGCGGGCGCGAGGCCGCCGACGACGGAGGTGCCGCCGCCGAACGGCACGGCCGTCAGCCCGTGCGCGGCACACGCCCGCAGGACGGCGAGGACCTCGTCGTGCCCGGCCGGGAGCACCACGGCCGCCGGGACGTCGTCGACCTCGCCGCCCCGGATCCGCAGCAGGTCGGAGGTGGACTTGCCGCGCGTGTGCCGGATGCGGGACTCGGCGTCGGTGCGCACGTGCTCCGCCTGCCCGCCGACGGCGGACAGCAGGGCGCGGCGCGCCTCGGCGCCGAGCGGGGAGGCGGGGACGGCGATCTCCTCCAGGGCGACGGGGCCGGTGCCGCGCGGTGTGACGCCCAGCAGGTCGCGCAGCAGCCCGGTCACCGTGTCGGGGAGCGGCGTCGCCGCGGCGGGGTCGCCCCAGCCGCTCCACAGCATGTCCATCGGTGTCGTCCTCCAGGTCGGTGTGCGGGACGCCGTCTCGGCACGGCCCCACCGGGCGTTACACTGTGACACATGACGCCTATTCGTCACAACCAGTCGGGCGGCGACGCGGTGCTCGACGCGGTCCGCGACTGCGTCCTGGCCGTCGGGGTCCGCCGTACGACCCTCACCGACGTGGCCCGCCGGGCGGGGGTCTCACGGATGACCCTCTACCGGCGCTGGCCCGACGTCCGGTCCCTGGTCGGCGATCTGATGACCCGTGAGTGGATCGGCGTGGCCACGGCCGCCCTGCCGGAGCGCCGCCCGGGCACGCCGGCCCGGGCGCTGCTGGTGGACGGCCTGGTGGCGGGGGTGGCCGCCTTCCGCGCCCATCCGCTCTTCCGCAAGATCGTCGACGTCGATCCCGAGCTGCTCCTCCCCTACGTCCTCGACCGGCGCGGGGCCAGCCAGGAGGCGCTGCTGGAGCTGCTCGCCGACGCCCTGCGGGAGGGCCACGCCGACGGCTCGGTACGGCCCGGTCACCCGGAGCGGCAGGCCCGCTCCCTGCTCCTGGTGGTCCAGTCGTTCACCCTGTCGCTGCGGACCATGACCGACGAGGACGACCCGGAGCTCGACTCCGCCGCCTTCCTCACGGAGCTGCGGACCATCCTGGAGAGGACCCTGACGCCATGAGCCCCACCGGCAGCACCGCCGCACCCGCACCGCCGGCCGCCGCCTCGTCGCTGTCGGCCGCCCGCCGCTCGCGCGAACTGGCCGCCGCCGTGGGCGGGCCGGTGGTGGACGTCCTGGTCGTCGGACTGGGCGCGACCGGCGCCGGAGCCGCCCTCGACGCGGCCGCCCGGGGGCTGACCGTCGCCGCCGTCGACGCCCACGACCTCGCGTTCGGCACCTCCCGCTGGAGCTCCAAGCTGATCCACGGCGGCCTGCGCTACCTCGCGTCCGCGCAGTTCGACGTCGCCCACGAGAGCGCGGTGGAGCGGGGACTGCTCATGGAGCGCACCGCCCCGCACCTGGTGCGCGCCGAGCCCTTCGTCCTGCCCCTCACCCCGCTGGTCTCCCGCGGCCAGGCCGCCCTGGCCTGGGCCGGTTTCCGGGCCGGGGACGCACTGCGCCTGGCGGCCCGCACCTCGCGGGCCACGCTGCCCGCGCCCCGCCGGCTCGCCGCGGCGGAAGCCCGCCTCCTGGCACCGGCCGTACGCGCCGGAGGGCTGCGCGGCGGGCTGCTGTCCTGGGACGGCAAGGTCACCGACGACGCCCGCCTGGTGACCGCCCTCGCCCGCACCGCCGCCGGCCACGGCGCACGGATCCTCACCCGGGTCAGGGCCCTGCGGCTGACCGGCTCCGGCGCCCTGGTCCGCGACGAACTCACCGGCGCGGAGGGCGAGATCCGCGCCCGTACGGTGATCAACGCCTCCGGCGTCTGGGCGGGCCGGCTGGTCGACGGCATCCGGGTCCGGCCGTCCCGGGGCACCCACCTCGTCCTGCGCTCCGAGCGCCTCGGCGCGCTCCCCGCCGGCCTGCACATCCCGGTCCCCGGCGAGACCAACCGCTTCGTCCTCGTCCTCCCCCAGGGCGACGGCCGCGTCTACGTCGGCCTCACCGACGAGCCCGTCGACGGCGGCCTCCCCGACGTCCCGGCCGCTCCCGAGACGGACATCGGCTTCCTCCTCGACGTCCTCGGCTCCGTGCTGGACGTCCCGGTCCACCGGTCGGACGTGGCCGGCGCCTTCGCCGGACTGCGCCCCCTGCTGGACACCGCCCCCGGCGGGGGCGGCGGCGGGACCGCCGACCTCTCCCGGCGGCACGCGGTCGTCGCCGGGGACGGCGGTGTGGTCACGGTGGTCGGCGGCAAGCTCACCACGTACCGGCGGATGGCCGAGGACGCCGTCGACGCGGCGGTCGCGGCGGGCCGCCTCGCCGCGGCCCCCTGCCGCACGGGCACCCTGCCACTGGTCGGCGCGGCTCCCGCCCGGCTCCTGCGCACGATCCCCGCGCCGCGCCGTCTCGTCCGGCGCTACGGCACCGAAGCGGGCGCCGTCCAGGCGCTCGGCGCCCGGGACCCGCGCCTCGCCGCGCCCGTCCTGCAGGGCCACCCCGTCACCGGGGCCGAACTCCTCTGGGCGGTCCGCCACGAAGGAGCCCTCGACGAAGCCGACCTGCTCGACCGGCGCACCCGCATCGGGCTGGTGCCCGACGACCGCGGCCCGGCCCTGGAGGCGGTGCGCCGCCTTCTGGGCGAGGCGTCGGACTGGGCCGGGTGACGGACGCGTGGGGGGGTCCGTAGGGTCGGCTTCCCCCTGGCGGGGGACACTGTCGAGCGGTTCACGGCTGTACGGGTGGCGCGGCGCCCGCAGGACGGCCTCGGCCCCATCCCTCACCCACGCCTCGGAGATCCGCGCCGCCGTCGCCCCGAGCCTGAACGTCGGCCACGGAGCCGGCGAGCGCACCGCGTTCACGCCGATCACCGGCGGCACCGTGAGCGGCCCCGTCCGAACGGCACCGTCCCCGTGTCACGGGCCCCGGTCAGTCGGGGCCGGCGGTGTGGTCGGGGTGGCCCGCGGTCCGGCGGGCCTCCTTCATCTCGGCCTCGTACAGGTGGTCGCGGCCCTCCGCCAGGTCGGCGAGGGCCTGCCGTTCCAGGTTCCGGAACGGTTCGTAGTAGGTGCCGTTGTACGCCTCGACGATCTGGAACGTCCAGTGCCCGGGGATGACGTTGCGGCCCAGGATCTCGCGCTGCACCCGGTCGGCCCACTCGGTGTGACCGGCCTCGCGCAGCAGGGCCACCGTCCGGTCCAGCTCCAGGTCCGCGCCGCCCGTCAGCTGGTGGAAGGCGTACAGGTGGCCGCGGGCCCGCTCGGTGGTCTCCAGGGCCTTCGACAGGGAACCGAGCGCCTCCACCGTGGTCCGGCTGACCCCCGGGGGACGGCGGTGGGCGGGGTCGGGGCCGTCGTCGTGATGGTTCATGCCCCGACAGGTCCCCGGGCGGGAGCGGGGCGGAGCCGCCCGGTGCGGATCTCGACCCGGCCGAGGCAGGAAAGTCACCCCGAAGACGGCACCCCCGTGTCACGTCGGAAGCGACCGCGTGTGTCCGGACGGGGGAGGGGGCACGCGGTCAACAGGAACCGAGAACGTGCCCTTCCGCCGACTCCCCGGGAGATCCCGATGATCATCGGAATCATCATCGCCGCCTGTGTCGTCCTCGCCGTGCTGGCCTTCTTCCTGCCCCGCCTCTCGCGCCATCCGCAGAACGGCGCGCAGCGTACCCTGGGCGCCGGGTCGCGGGCCGGAGCGAAGGCGCCCGGCCCGCTGGGGCGGCTGTTCAGCAAGCCGTTCAGCTCCAGCTCCCGAGCGGTCGGACGCAGCGGCTCCGCGGGACGGCGGGCGCGCGGCCGCATGCCGTTCTAGCCGCACTCCGGCGCGCGTCGCCGGCGACCGTCAGCACTGGCCGAGGAGACGATGGGGAGATGGCCGAGACACCACAGGGCCCGGAGAACGCCGGCCCGCACGACGACGCCGGGGAGCCCGACGGGCTGCTCGACGGCCTGAGCGTGGACGAGCGCAGGCCCGAGAAGCCGATCCTCCTCGACGCCGACGGACGCCCCGTGCGGACGTGGCGGGAGAACTACCCCTACGACCGGAAGATGCCCCGGCCCGAGTACGAGCGGACCAAGCGCATCCTCCAGATCGAGCTGCTCAAGATGCAGCGCTGGGTGAAGGAGACCGGTCAGCGGATCGTCGTGCTCTGCGAGGGCCGTGACGCGGCCGGCAAGGGCGGCACCATCCAGCGCTTCACCGAACGGCTCAACCCGCGCGGCGCCCGCGTCGTGGCGCTGGAGAAGCCGACCGAGCGGGAGGCGGGCCAGTGGTACTTCCAGCGCTACGTGGCGCACCTGCCGGCCCGCGGCGAGATCGTCTTCTTCGACCGCTCCTGGTACAACCGGGCCGGCGTCGAACGCGTGATGGGGTTCTGCACGGAGGACGAGTACCGCACCTTCCTCGCCCAGGCCCCGCTGTTCGAGCGGCTCCTCACCGACGACGGCATCCTGCTGGTGAAGTTCTGGTTCTCCGTGTCCCAGGCGGAGCAGCGCACCCGGTTCGCCATCCGCCAGGTCGACCCGGTGCGCCGCTGGAAGCTCTCCCCCACCGACGTGGCCTCGCTCGACCGGTGGGACGACTACACGGCCGCCAAGGTCGACATGTTCCGCGCCACCGACACGCCGCACGCCCCGTGGACGGTGGTCAAGAACAACGACAAGCGGCGGGGCCGGCTGGAGGCGATGCGCAGCCTCCTGGACCGCTGCGACTACCCGGCGAAGGACCACGAGGCCATGGGCAAGCCCGACCCCCTGATCGTGGGCGTCGCGGACACCCTGCTGGAGGCGGGCGAGGAGCCCACCGACCTCTCCCCCACGCCCCTGGCCGGACACCGCAAGGGTCCCGGCATCCATCCGGCCGCCCCCGACCGGACCCCCGGGCAGGCGTGAGCCGGGCGCCCGCCGTCCGGCCGGCACCGGACGGGCGGCCGGCGCGACGTCAGCGGCCGCCCGCCGCGCCCTCCGGGGCCTCACCCGGGGTGCGCAGGGCGAGGACGGCGACGTCGTCGTCGTTGTCGGCCGGCCGGGTCCGCTCCAGCAGGCGGTCGGTGAAGGACTCCAGGGGCCGGTGCGCCAGGGAGGCGGCGTGCCGGCGGAGCCGGTCGAGCCCCTCGTCGAGGGAGCGGCGGGGGGACTCGATCAGTCCGTCGGTGTACAGCACGAGGGTGGAGCCGGGCGGCAGCGTGAGCGTCGCGTCCGGGCGGCTGCGGCGGGCACCGGTGCCCAGGAGGATGTCGTGTCCGTCGGTGAGGTACCGGGCCAGGCCGGAGCGGGTGACCAGGAGCGGGGGCGGATGGCCGGCGTTGGTCCACGCCAGCTCGTACCGCCCGCCGCTCCGTTCGGCCATCCGGGCGAAGATCATGGTGGCCATGGGGACCTCGGTGATGTGCATGACCGCGTCGTCCAGCCGTTCGACGATACGGCTGGGCGGTTCCTCCTGGGACCAGGCGTAGGCGCGGAGCATGTTGCGCACCTGGGCCATGCCGGCGGCGGCGTCCAGGTCGTGTCCGACGACGTCGCCGACGGCCAGGGCGGTGGCCCCGTCGGACAGGGTGAAGGCGTCGTACCAGTCGCCCCCGACGTGGGACGCGTCCGGCGCGGGCAGGTAGCGGACGGTCATCTCCACGCCCGGTACCCCCGGCATCTGGGGCAGCAGATGGCGTTGCATCGTCTCGGCGACCGCGCGCTGCCGCTGGTAGAGGCGCGCGTTGTCCACGGCGAGGCCGGCCCGGCGCGCGATGTCCTCCAGCAGCGCGAGGTCGGCGGTCGTGAACCCGGCCGGTCTCTCGGAGCGGCCCAGGGTGAGCGCCCCCAGCACCTCGCGGGTGCTGCGGATGGGGGCGATGACCGCCGAGTGGATGCCGGTGGCCTCGAACAGCCGGCGCTGTTCGACGGCGATGCCGGAGTCGGGCGGGCCCTGGTAGGTGCGGGGGCCGGCCAGGGCGGAGGCGACCCCGCGCAGCGCCCGGGAGAGCGGCATCGGGGACTCCTCGGGCACGGGCGGCATCGGTCCCTGGAGCTCCTCGTGAGGCACCAGGGCCCCCTCCTCGTGGTGGACGACGACGGCCCGCCGCACCTCGTCGCGCTCGGTGATCAGGTCGATGACGGCCCAGTCCGCGAGCAGGGGCACCACCAGCGTGACCAGGCGGTCCAGCGCCTCGTCGACATCGAGCGTGGAGGTGAGCCGGGTGGTGGTCTCGGCCAGCAGGGCCAGGCGTTCGAACGGCGGCAGGGAGTCGTCGGCCCGGTCCCGTGCGGTGCCGGCGCCGTCGGACGGGTGGAAGAGCACCAGGGTGCCCCGCTGTCCGCCGCCGAGGTCGTACGGGGTGATCGTCCAGGAGATGGTCAGCAGGGAGCCGTCCCCCCGTTCGAACCAGTCCCGCTCGGCCTGGGCCGTCCCGCCGGCGTGGAACATCGGCCGCATGCCGCACTGGGACCTCGCCATCGGCTCCCCTCGGGAGGTGCGGTGGAGCAGATCGTGCGCGTCGTGTCCCAGGAGTTCCGCGGCGGGGCGGGCCAGCAGGCGTTCGGCCGCCGCGTTCACGGCGACGATGCAGCCCTTGTCGTCCACGAGGTAGGCGCCGGTGCCCAGGGCGGCGAGCCGGTCGGAGAGCTCGCGCGAGGAGTCCTCCCGGCCGGCTTCCGTCTTCCCGGCCTCCGTGTTCCCGGGCTCCGTCACGTCCCTGCCTCCTCGACTCGCGTCCGCGGTGGAGTCGTACCCCGGTAGGCGTCCTGCTCCCGTACACGTCGCGCTCCGGTACACGTCTTGCTGCCGCACCCGTCTTGCTGCCCTACCCGTCGCACTGCCGTACCCGTCGTACTGTCGCACAGTCGTACTGCCGTACCCGTCGTACTGTCGCACAGTCGCGCTGGTGTACTTCCGTACCGGCCCGCACTCCGGATGCCCCGGTGCCGCGGCGGGCCCCGGCGGCTCAGCGCGCCGGGGCCCGGTGATCACAGCGCTCCTCCCGGGGCCGGGGCACCGGGAGGAGCGGCGGCCGTCCGTCTCAGACGGTGGTGGGGAACCGTTCCCAGACCCGGTGCGAGCCGAGCAGGCCGGTCAGCTGCTCGAGCGCGCCGGTGCCGCTGTCGGCGACCACGACACCGGGCGCGCCGGTGGGCACTCCGGCCGCTTCGAGGGCGGCCGCGCCGCCCGCCCACGCGCCGATGGCCTTGCCGTGCCGGAAGGCCTCCGCCAGGAGCAGGGCGACCCGGGGATCGACGGTGTCCGGTCCGCCGGGGGCCGGGGCGGCCTTGGCGTCACGGGCGCCGAACGCGTCGCTGCCCGCGGCGGGGGTGCCGACGACCAGCAGGCCGTCGAATTCGACCGACCGGGCGGTGGCGTACGTGCGCTGGACCGTCAGCGCACCGCCGTCCGCCCCCAGCTTGCCCCCGGTCGGCGCGACGACGAGGGGGACCATCCCCGCTCCCAGCACGGCCTCGCGCACGGCGCTCACGCCGTCGAGGTCGCCGTCCGCCCCGGTGACGATCCCGATGACGCGGCCGTCGGTGGGCCAGGTGCGGCCGACCTGGGACAGCGCCGGGCTGGGCTCGACGTCCGCGAGGGGCACGGTGGGCTTCGGCGCCGGCAGGCCGAGGCCGTTCGCGACCTGCTCGCACAGCTGCGGGTCGATGTTGGCGAGGACCTCCAGGGCCCGCTCCTTGATCGCCTGCTCGTAGCACTTGCCGAGCTCGAAGGTGTAGGCGCCGATGATGTGCTCGCGCTCCACGGGGCTCATGCTCAGCCAGAAGCGCCGGGGCTGGCTGAAGTGGTCGTCGAACGACTCGGGGGCCTCGCGCACCTTGGTGGCCTCCGGGATCCGCACGGGCGTCTCGATGAAGGCGCCCGTGTCCGCGCCGGCGGTGAAGGGGCAGCCCCCGTCCAGCGAGTTGGGGCGGTACGGGGCGACGCCCCGGTGGACGGCGGTCTGGTGCATGCCGTCGCGGAGCATGTCGTTGACGGGCGCGTGCGGCCGGTTGATGGGGAGCTGCGGGAAGTTCGGGCCGCCCAGCCGCGTGATCTGGGTGTCCAGGTAGGAGAAGAGACGTCCCGCCAGCAGCGGGTCGTCGGTGACGTCGATGCCGGGGACGAGGTGGCCGACGTGGAAGGCGACCTGTTCCGTCTCGGCGAAGAAGTTCGAGGGGTTGCGGTCGAGGGTGAGCAGGCCGATCGGCTGTACCGGGGCGAGCTCCTCGGGCACGATGTTGGTCGGGTCCAGCAGGTCGATGCCCTCGAAGGTCTGCTCCGGGGTGTCGGGGAACGTCTGGATGCCCAGCTCCCACTGGGGGTACGCACCCGCCTCGATGGCGTCGGCGAGGTCCCGGCGGTGGAAGTCGGGGTCGACGCCGTTGATGATCTGCGCCTCCTCCCACACCAGGGAGTGCACGCCCAGCTTGGGCTTCCAGTGGAACTTCACCAGCGTCGTGGCGCCCTCGGCGTTGACCAGGCGGAACGTGTGGACGCCGAAGCCCTCCATCGTCCGGAACGAGCGGGGGATGCCCCGGTCGGACATGTTCCACAGGGTGTGGTGGGTGGCCTCGGTGTGCAGGGTGACGAAGTCCCAGAACGTGTCGTGGGCGCTCTGCGCCTGCGGGATCTCCCGGTCCGGGTGCGGTTTGCCGGCGTGGATGACGTCGGGGAACTTGATCGCGTCCTGGATGAAGAAGACGGGGATGTTGTTGCCGACCAGGTCGAAGACACCCTCGCTGGTGTAGAACTTCGTCGCGAAGCCGCGGGTGTCGCGCACGGTGTCGGACGAGCCCCGCGACCCCAGCACCGTCGAGAAGCGCACGAACACCGGCGTCTCCTCGTCCTCCGCGAGGAACGCCGCCTTCGTCACGGCCGCGGCCGTGCCGTAGCTGCGGAAGACGCCGTGCGCCGCCGCGCCGCGGGCGTGGACCACGCGCTCCGGGATGCGCTCGTGGTCGAAGTGCATGATCTTCTCGCGCAGGTGGTGGTCCTGCAACAGCACGGGACCGCGCGGCCCGGCCTTGAGCGAGTGGTCGGTGTCGTACAGCCGGGTGCCCTGGGCGTTGGTCAGGTAGCTGCCGGACTGCGCCATCCGCGCCTGCTCGGCGCCCGTCGGCTGCCCCGTCGGCGACACGGTGTCGGGGCCGGTCTGGTCCGGCTTCGGCGGCAGCGGCTCGCGGGGCTCCGTCGGCTCGGCGACGGACGGCGACTCGGGCGCCGGCTTGCCGGGGACACCCTCTTCCGGCCCCTGCCCGTCTCCCCGCACGCTCTCCGCCACCTTGCGCACCGCCTTCTTCACCGGATTGGGCTCGCTCATCCATGTCCTCCTCGGCGTCCTGGGCCACTCGGCCGCGGACGCGTACGTAAAACTGCCGACTTCCCGCACAGCTCGCTGTGCAACAGGCGTTCGCACGACGTATCGAACGGTCGACCGTCCTCGCGGGCACAGCTCTCCCCACCCTCCGTCGGCCGGGCCGACCGCGC
The DNA here is from genome assembly GCF_055563235.1 of Streptomyces sp. NPDC003248. Taxonomy (NCBI): domain Bacteria; kingdom Bacillati; phylum Actinomycetota; class Actinomycetes; order Kitasatosporales; family Streptomycetaceae; genus Streptomyces; species Streptomyces sp. NPDC003248. The sequence continues at coordinate 139,681 of NZ_JBVHDT010000020.1, forward strand.
ACGCCACGCGCGACGGGCGGGTTAACCGACCGGGCGGCCGGCGCCGGCCGCCGTCCCCGGCCGGGTCGGCCTCCCGCGCAGGGCCGCCTGTGCACTGGGGGGCGGCGTTCCGCTCGATGCCCCGATCGCCGGAGCGAGCGGCCTGTCGTCCTTCATGGGAACGGAGTAACCACGCGGGCCGGGGCCAATCACATCGACTGCCTGCACCGGGGTCCGGCGATCACGCACGGGGTGACGAGGCGACTTCGTACGAGACGGTGGGGCGACTGCGCAGGGGATCACGGGCCGGCCACCGGGCGGGGTGGCAGGGCGACCACCGGGCGGGATGGCGGGCCGGCCACCGGGCGGGATGGCGGGGCGACCACCGGGCGGCGGGAACGCCGCCGTCCCGGCGCGCACCGGCGCCCGCGCTGCGGCCGGCGCGGCTCCGGGCGGGCGGCTCCGGCCGGTCCGGTGGTCGCCCGTTCTGATGGACCGTCGGCGGAGGCACTGGGCGGCGGAGTCCCGGCGCGGAGCGGCTCGCCGCCGTGCAGCGGAACGGTGTTCACCCACCTGAGCGCCTGGAGTGGTGGCGGTCCGGGTGCTGGCTGACGGTGGATCACGTCGGGGCCCGAGTCGGTTCAGCTGACGAGACGCCAGCTGCTCGGCCCTGGCGGAAGGACTCTCCCATGCGCT